>CALLLW010000028.1 GCA_938007995.1 uncultured Granulosicoccaceae bacterium
TGAAGCAGAGCTTGGCGAAGTAAAAGAAAACAGTGCGGCTGAGATATCCGGTCTGATGTCATCGCGTGAAGATTTTTCATCGCAGCTAGGTTTACTGCGCAGCTCAAGCGCTGAGCAAGTCAGTGGTCTGGAAGGTCAGATTGAGTCTCTGAATACTGAGGTCGCTGATCTAACAGCAGCAAGAGATGCACTGCAGCAAGAGAAAACAGCGCTTGAGGCAGAGCTTGGCGAAGTAAAAGAAAGCAGCGCGACCGAGATATCGGGCCTGATGTCATCGCGTGATGATTTTTCATCGCAACTGGATGCGCTGCGGGTTTCCAGTGGTGACAGAGCTGCAGAACTTGAAGACAACGTCGCGTCATTGACTGGACAGGTAGAAACACTGACCGGTGAGCGTGATAGTTTGCTCACTCAGTTGGATGAGCTGGGCGCTGCAAATGAAGCACAGCAGGAACAAATCGTCACACTCGAAGCACAGGTGGCAGAGCTTGATGGCAGTGTTGCAGATCTGACAGCCAGACGTGATCAGCTGATGGCACAGATGGATGAGCTCAATGCTGAAAAGCAAACGCTTGAGACAGAAAGCGCTAATGCTGTGTCGGGCTTTGAATCACAGCTGGCAGCACTGACCACAGAGAGAGATAACGTATCCAGTGCAATGAATGCATTGCGTGCTGACAGTTCAGATCGGGTTTCTATGCTGGAATCACAGGTTGAGGATCTGAATGCACAGATAGAAGCACTGACAGTAGAGCGCAGTGAGCTGGAAAAGCAGAATGCTGAAAGCACCGAAGCGCTTGCTGCTCTGGAAAATCAAAGAGGGCTTTTGCAGGACAATATTGCTTCTTTAATGTCTGATGTGGCAACTGCAAACACTTCCACTACGGAAGCTCAGGATCAGATTGATGCACTGAATCTGCAATTATCCGAGATGAAGCTGGCACGTGATTCGATCACTGATGAGCGCAACAGTCTGCAGCTCGCCATGGCTGACAGCGAAAAAGAGGCGCAGGCCAGACTTGAAGAATTACAGGCGTCGATCGACGAAGCAACTGCACAGAACGAAGCTGTCACTGCAGAAAAAGAAGCACTGGAATCAGAGCTTGCCGAGTTGAAAACATCTGTCGCGAATTTAACTTCGCAACGTGATCTTGTATCGAAAGAGCGTAGTTATCTTCTGGAGCAGCTTGAAGAACAGCGCACTGCAGCCGCTGCTGCCACAGGCGAAACTGAACAGCTGCAGGCAGAGATCAGTAGCCTGACGGACCAAAAAGCAACTCTTGAAGAAGAGCTCGCATCTGCCACAGCGGATCTTGAGGCAGCTAGTGTTCAGTCCGATGAGCTTGAAGGCCAGGTGGCTGGCATTCAGTCGCGCATGGGTGAGCTCAGTGGTCAGCTTGAGGCCATCAGTCAGTCGCGAGACCTGGCTCAGAACGAACTCGATTCACTGCGCGCTCAGCTTAGCAATGCAGAGGGTGAGTTAACCGAAGCCCGTACCAGGATAGATGAGCTGGTCGCTGTAAAAGCGTCTTCTGAAAATGCGCTGCTTGAAGAAAGACAACGCGCTGAGGATGTTGCTGCGATACTTCAGCAAGACCTGCGTGACGCTGGTGTCACTGATGCAGATGTTGGTGTCAGAGCCGACAACTCGATTGGTATTCGGGTTGCCAGTGCGCGGTTGTTCGGTACCGGTAGTTCAAACCTGAGTGCTTCGGGTCAGGAAGTGCTGACAAAGATAGGTTCCAGGGTTAACGCCTTTTCAGAATACGATGTGCAGGTTGAAGGTCATACGGACAATGTTCCAATTGGCCCGGCACTGGCGCGTACGTTTAAGAGCAACTGGGAATTGAGCGTAGCCAGAGCGGCAACTGCTGTGCGCTTTCTGAATGAAAGCGGCATAGATGCCGGTCGTTTGTCCGCTGTCGGATACGGTGAATTTAACCCGATTGCAAGCAATGATACGGAAGCGGGTAAGGAGCAGAATCGCCGGGTAGAGGTGGTGCTGCAAAAGCCCCAGTAATCACAGGTATCTAACTGCCGATTACGCAACATAAGCTGTAAAAAAACGGGCCCTTTGACAGGGCCCGTTTTTTTTTCTGATGTATATCGATAACTTATGTAGCAGCAATAAAATAAATATTTTCCTGTCAATTATTTTACGCGGTGGTGTAACATCAAATTTTTCTGACGGCCGACACAATGCCCCATCTGAGTTATCAACCGAGCAACGATGCTACACATCTATGAAAAGCATCCCTCTTTTTCCGCTGTCGAGCATTGTCATGCCAGGCGGTCAGTTGCCATTGAGAATATTTGAGCCTCGCTATGTCTCTATGATCACAACAGCGCTCAAAGGTGATAGCGAGTTTGGAATTTGTCTAATCGACAGTGGTTCTGAAGTCGGTTCAGTGGCTACACCTTATCCATTCGGCACATTAGTAAAAATAGTAGACTGGGATCGCGAAGACAGCGGCTTGTTGGTGATAGTAGTGCAGGGTATGCAGCGTTTTCGTATTGTCAGCTCGGCGGCAGCGGCGGATATGCTTCTGGTTGGTGAAGTCGAATTGCTTCCCATGGAGAAGAAAATCCCGGTGCCGGTAAAGTATCAGGGATTGTCAGATCTGTTAAAAAGAGCTGTTGATCAATTGCGACCTTTCCTTGATCACACTGATACCGACTTCTCGGATGCGTCGTGGCTGAGTTGTCGCCTTGTTGAGTTGCTGCCAATGTCTGAAAGTGCGCGCCATGAGCTGGTGGCGATGGAGGATCCGATAGAGCGTCTCGCTATTCTGCATGACTATGTAGAACAAAAGTCTTTTCCTGAGTAATAGCACTAACACCCCCGGGCAACTATTGGTTATTGCTGCTGTAGCAATGAACGCAATAGAGTGTGCTTTATAACTTCAAATAGCGCACTGCTACAGATTCATCAGATAAAGTTTTGAGCCGCGAATATTTGCCGGGCGTTGCAACTCGTTCAACAGTTCGGCGTTACCTGCTGAAAAGCCTTGTTCAAGAAACCAATCGCCGGTGCGCGTGCTCAGACTGATTAGTTTTTTACAGTTTCTTTGCCTGGCTATTCTGATCAGATGTTCGAGCATCTCTTTTGCTTTACCACTGGCTCTGAAGTCAGCGTGTACTGCCAGACAACCAAGCTCTGCATATTCACCGTATGTTTGCAGGCTGGCGCAACATATCACAGTGCCTTCTCTTTCTGTGATGTAGAAGTTATCTATTTCACGCTCAAGGTCCTGTTCGCTTCTATTGGCCAAAGTGCCATTTGCAATCAGTGGTTTTATCAACTGCATAATACCTTTAACGCTATTGGTATCGGCGGGACGGATGTGGTCATAATCACCCCGGTCTATTAGCAGGCCACTACCGTCGCGGGTGAAGAGCTCGCGCAATAATGCATCAGTGTTCTTGGCATCAACAATATGACAACGGTTAACTCCGTTTCGACAAGCATGCTTAGCACGTTCTATGGTGCTGCCGATTGATTCAAGGTTCTGATGATCTGTAGTTAATCGAGCGGGATTTTGATCTGTAGCAGAGAGTTCGTGCAGACCATGTTCAATCGACCCTGCATCATCGTGAAGGTAGATCAGTTTGTCTGCCGCAATAGCGATGGCGGTTTGCATGGCAACATCTTCCGATAACAGGTTGAACAATTCACCGGTTGGCGAGTACCCGATCGGACTTAACGTCACCACCATACCGGCGTCAAGCAGTGCGCGAATCCGCTGAACGCGCAGTTTTCTGATTTCGCCTGTGTGGTGATAGTCAACACCGTCTCTTACGCCGTATGGTCGGGCAACGATAAGATTACCCGAGACCAGTGAAATCTGCGCTCCTGACATGGGTGAGTTGGGCAATCCGGTTGAGAATGCAGATTCGAGCTGACAACGAATATCACCGGCAACGCTGGTGATGGCGGGCAGGGTCTGCGTGTTGGTGATGCGCATGGTCTGCGAGTTGTAGGAATCGGTGCCGTACTGCGGCTCAATCCTGCGCCGGTGCAGCTCTGCATCTATCTGCGCCCGCATGCCATGGACTAAAACCAGCTTGATGCCAAGATGACTAAGCAGCGTGAGGTCATGAACCAGAGTTGTGAAGGGGCGGGCGCGTAGCATCGAGTCGCTGAACCAGACAACAAAGGTTTTGCCTCTGTGCGTGTTTATATACGGCGAAGTCTGGCGCAGCCAGTGCACTGGCGAGTCTGTTAAGGGATCTTTTTCGATTTCGTCAGTCATAGGCGTAGGGTGTGTGCATGGCGCAATACAAATAGCAGCTTATGCAATGAATTGAGCACTGGTGCAGGCAGTTGTTTTGTGACTCTGTAAATTCTCGACATTTTTCATGGTTTAAACGTAATGCGCACTATACTTGTTTGTACGACAGAGAAATCTACGCTTGTCGGTTGAATTGCTCGACGCCCGTCATATTTTCTATACAGTGCGCGCACCCTGCACAGCCACACTAATCGGTAAAAAACTTTGCGAATCGTATCAAAATTAGTCCTGACTCTGACTCTACTCGTCGGATCAAAGCTCGGCTATGGGCAGGATGGCAACGCCAGATGGGCTGATGTAATCGCCAACACTGCACCGCAGGTTGTATCACTGCAAATTTCTTATGTGCGAGACTTTGTTGAGGTAAATCAGGGTGTTAGCTCAGCAACTGGTTTTATCGTCGACGCAGAGAAGGGTATTATCCTGACCAACCGGCATGTGGTTGGCAGTGGTCCGATCAGCATGACAGCGACCTTCCAGAATCTGGAGCGGGTGGATGTAGTACCGCTCTACCGCGACCCGGTACATGATTTTGGTTTTCTGCGCTACAACCCCGAAGACCTCAAGCGTAACTCGCCCCAGTCACTGGTGCTGAACCCGCGCGGTGCCGAAGTGGGCACTGATATCAGAGTGATTGGCAGTGATGGTGGTGAGCAATTGTCGATTCTGGCAGGTACGATTGCACGAGTTGACAGGCGTGCACCCAACTATGGCCGGTACGGCCACAACGATTTCAACACTTTCTATCTGCAGGCTGCATCTTCCACTTCCGGTGGTTCATCCGGCTCACCCGTGCTGAATCAGAAAGGTGAAGTCATCGCCCTGAACGCCGCTGCAAATAGCAGCACAGCAAGCAGCTTTTTCCTGCCGCTTGATCGTATTGTTTACGCGCTTGAAAACCTGCAAGCCGACAAAGCCGTGGAGCGCGGCACGGTGCAGACCGTTTTTGAACAGCGTCCGTATCGATTCCTTCGCAGGCTCGGGCTTGATGATGCAACCGCTGCAGATATGCAGGCACGGTTTCCGACCAGCAATGGGATGTTGCTGGTCGGGCAGGTATTGCCTGGAGGTGTTGCGGTAGGTGCATTGGAAGAAGGCGACATTCTGCTTTCCATCAACTCTGAACCGTTGAGTGATTTTGTAAAGCTTGCAGAACTCATGGATGCTTCCATTGGTGGCGAGTTGGTGTTTGATGTGGTGCGTCGTGGTCAGCGCATGAGTGTGGCGCTGCCGGTGCAGGATCTGAATGCGTTGCAGCCGTCGCGGTTGCTCGAAATTGGTGAATCGGTATTACACGATGTATCAATACAGCGCGCGCGCGGTATGAATCTGCCGCAGGCGGGTGTGGTAGTGGCTAAATCAGGCTATGCCTTCTCACGCGGCGGCGTGCCTCGCGGTGCTTTGATCACCGAGCTTAACGGACAGGCTATTACGTCAATCGATGACATACTCGGCGCCACTGGCGGGCAGGGTGAAAACCAGAAGTGGCGGTTGCGGTTTGTGACACCGGGAAGCGAGTTTACGTCATCTGTTGGTGTGGTTGAAATCAATTCAAAATGGTTTGCCGCGAGATCATGCGACAAGCGTGATGATGTTCGGTTCTGGGACTGCACAGACATTCCTCTGCCTGCAACTGCAGAACAGGTGGAGCCGCTCGCCAATGTTGTTTTACCAGGCTACCGTGATGAGCGCATACAGGCAGTGGCTCCATCTTTGGTGAGGTTGTCTTACGATATTCCGTACAACATCGATAATGTTTATGCTCAAAGTTTCAGCGGTGTAGGTTTGATCATTGATGCCGAGCGTGGTCTGGTGGTCACTGATCGAAACACGGTGCCAGTCAATATTGGCGACCTCGATATCACTTTTTTCTCTGCTTATAAAATACCGGGTAAAGTGGTTTATCTGCACCCGCTGCACAACATAGCGTTGCTGCAATATGACCCGGCCCTGCTGGGTGATCTGGAAATACAAACGCCTTCACTGGCAACCGAATTTCCGTCAATCGAAGAGCCGCTTGAAATGATTGGTTATCGCAATGATGGCACCATCAGAAAACAAAAAGCCGCGAGCATCAACGAGGTGACCTTATATTTTAATATCCCTCAACTGGCACGCTTTCAACAGATACCGGTAGATGTGCTTAACGTCACGCTCGGTGGTCCGACGCTGGGCGGTGTGCTTTTAGATGACGCGGGTACTGTGCAGGCCGTTTGGCAAAGCTTTGCCTATCAGGATGGTGATGATATTAGCCAGGGCGAGTGGGCGATGCCTGCTGCACTTGTACAGGATACCTTGCAGCAGTATTTATCCGATAAACCCTACTACATTGCTCCAGCGATGTTTGAGTACAACTCACTCGACATCGCCCGTGAGCGTGGTCTGCCAGATGAGTGGATCGCAAAAATTGCCGCCGCTGGTGCGGTGCACAGAAGGGTAATGACAGTTTCGCAGTCGGTGGGCCAGTCTGATCCATCGGGTATGCTGCTGGTAGGTGATGTATTGCTCGAAGTGGATGGTGAGATCCCTGGTAACTTCAGAGATCTTGAGGCACGCTTTCAGCAAGAGAGTGTTGAGGTCACTATATTGCGTGATGGCAGTGTCATTAATTTGCAGGTGCCGACCATTGAATACAATGAAGCGGGCACGAAGCGCGCGATCCAATGGGCCGGGTCTTTAATTCAGGAACCACACTTTGAGCTGGCATATCAACGTGGTAACTACACCAGGGGTGTATTCATTGCCGGTACGCTGCGTGGCTCACCATCGATTCAGGATAACCTGTATCGCAACCGGTTTATCACTGAGGTAGATGGCGTAGCAATCAGTTCACTGGATGACTTCGTTACAGAGATATCCAGCAAGGAGCCTACTGATTCAGTCAATCTGACTGTGGTTGCGATGAACGGATATCGTTCAGTGGTTAGTGTGCAGCCTGAGTATAACTTCTGGCCCACTGTTGAAATCACATTTGACGGCAACGAGTGGCAACGCAAAACCTTAAGCCCTGATCAGGTAGCTGTGGTGGAATAGTGACTCAAACCTCTGATGTGGTTGTTGTGGGTGGGGGAATGGTAGGTGCGCTTACCGCACTTGCATTTGCCCGTTGTGAATTGCAAGTGGCATTGATTGAAAAGCAGGATAGTGTCAGATTCAATCCTGCAGAGCACGATATAAGGGTCTCGGCAATCAGCACAGCGACGCAGCAAATGTTCGAGGCCGTTGGCGCCTGGGATAACATGCAAAACGTACGTGTTTGTCCCTACCGTCGAATGCACGTATGGGATGCTGCCAGCAATGCAAAAACCAGTTTTGACAGCGCCAATGCTGGCCACCAGCAGCTTGGCTTTATTGTTGAAAACGGTCTGATTCAACATAGCCTGTGGCAGCAACTGAAAACACTGGATAACGTACAGATACATACGTCAACTGAACTCACCTCATTGGAGTTTTTTAGCGATAAAGCAGTCGTGGTATTGAGCAACGGCAGTCAATTAAACACGGGTCTTGTAGTTGCTGCAGATGGCTCTCGTTCAGTTGCGCGGCAACTGGCTGGCATCAACACCGATGGCGAAAGCTATGACCAGCAGGCGCTGGTCGCAACAGTAACTACTGAACTACCGCAGCAAGACATTACCTGGCAACGATTTACCGAAACTGGGCCACAGGCCTTTTTGCCGTTGACCGGCAATCGGGCATCTATGGTCTGGTATCACGACCCTTGGCGCATAGCTGAGTTAAAGGCGCTGCAGGAAGGCGAGTTTATCAGTGCCATGCATGAGGAATTTCCAGAACGACTCGGCAGGATTGAATCAGTACAACAGACCGGCAGCTTCCCGCTAAGCTGGAGCCACGCGCAGCAGTATGTAAAGCCTCGGTTTGCTTTGGTTGGCGATGCTGCGCACTCTGTGCATCCGTTAGCCGGGCAGGGAGTAAATCTGGGGATGCTCGACGCCGCAGTGCTTGTTGAGTGTGTGATGCAGCAGTTCGCGAAAGAAGGTGACACAGGATCGCTGCGCGCACTGCGTCGCTACGAGCGCTGGCGTAAGCCTTCCAATGAATTGATGATTCGCATGCTTGATGGAATACAGCAGGCGTTTCAGCCGCAAGGCAGTGCTGTGAGTAAAGGCCTGTTGCAGGCATCAAGGTCAGCGGCTCTTTTTATTGCTGACAGAGTAGGTCCGGTAAACAAAACCTGCATGCGCGCCGCGATGGGACTGGCAGGTGAGCTGCCACAGATGGCAACCGGGCGGCTGCCGCTGGCAACTGCTGCTTAAGGTGCACAAATGTCAGCGTGTAGTAAAATCGATGCGAAACTGCCAGCGAGTACCGCGTGGCCGCAAAAAAGCAAACCTTTATCAGAGTGAGCATTGCTGAAGTGTCGCTGGCAATAGTGTTTTTGTATCAGCGTCATTGCATCGGTGTCGGGATTACCTATGTCTTTAAAAGGCAGTAAAACAGAATCTAATTTAAAGCTGGCGTTTGAGGCTGAGTCAGCAACAAACAGACGCTACCTGTATTTTGCCGCGAAAGCCGAGATCGAAGGCCATAACGAAATCGCTAACGCATTCCGGTCAACTTCGGAAAGTGAAACCGGCCACGCGCATGGCTTGCTTGAGTATTTGGAAGAATGCGGCGATCCACTGACGGGTAAGCCCTTCGGCAGTACGTTGGCTAATCTGCGCTCCGCGATCGCTGGAGAAACACGCGAATACACAGAACAATACCCGGCCATGGCAGAGCAGGCGCGGCAGGAAGGCCATAGCGAAATAGCTGACTGGTTCGAGATTCTGGCAAAAGCCGAGCAGACACACGCTGCAAGGTTCCAGAAGTTGCT
This sequence comes from uncultured Granulosicoccaceae bacterium, assembly GCA_938007995.1. Taxonomy (GTDB): domain Bacteria; phylum Pseudomonadota; class Gammaproteobacteria; order Granulosicoccales; family Granulosicoccaceae. Next base: position 9,130 of record CALLLW010000028.1, read on the forward strand.
TGAGCAACTTGAAGGTGAGCAGTAGCCGCTAACGGCTTCCATGTTGCCGTAATGATGATGCTGGCTGGAGCGGCTCAGGTGTCAGGCGTCAGTCGGGTTCGGAGTCCCTGACTCTGATGATCAAATCGACACCTGAAACATTCAGATTTTGATTGATACCTTCGATATCCTGCAGATTAATTTTAACCGGCTCAATATCGCGAATATCGCCATTGTCGAGATTCAGCACATGATGGTGATCGCTGACATTGGTATCAAACAGGATGCGTTGCGGATCCAGCGCCACTTCCTTGAGAATGCCCTGTTTCACAAATAGCTTCAGTGTGTTGTAGACAGTTGCTTTGGATACGCTGGTAGTGCCAGCATCATTGTTTACGCGCTCGAGAATGGTATCAGCCGAAAGGTGCTGTTCTTTTTCGAACATGTGCGTGGCGATTGCCACTCGCTGGCGTGTCGGTTTGATCTTGTGTTTTGCCAGAAATGCTTCAATACCGCTACAGCTGACAGCGGTTCCCACCGCAGACTTTTCGTCTTGATCATTTAAACTTTGCATTTTCTGACCACGGGCTCCGTCAATCCCCAGGCCGATTATTCTGCAGATACGATTTGATGTCTACCAAACTCTTGCCAGCTGGGCGCGATTGCGCAAGTAACTGAAACGGCCCGCTGAGAAATGGCCAGGCGAGAAACGGCCAGGCGAATAGATATCAAATTGCCCGGCGTGGTCAGGTAGAATGAGACGGCTTGATCCCGATGGCCGTTGAACCGGTTGTGACAAAAAACAAACCATCGGAGATATTGCACCAAAACTTCTTTTTTCGGTCTTCAGGCGGACCGAATAGAGTTCGCGAAGCAGGTCTGTGGTTGCGAATCGTGCCATTTACCGGATAACCAGATATGTCAGATGTAGGAAAAGTAGGGTTTGTCAGTCTCGGCTGTCCCAAAGCGCTGGTCGATTCAGAGCGTATTCTCACGCAACTGAGAACCGAGGGTTATCAGATTGAAGCGGACTATCAGTCTTCTGATCTGGTTATCGTAAACACCTGCGGTTTCATAGACAGTGCAGTTGAAGAGTCGTTTGATGCTATTGGTGAGGCACTGCATGAAAACGGTCGGGTCATAGTCACCGGGTGTCTTGGCGCGAAAGAAGGGGAGATCGAAGCACGCTATCCGAATGTGTTGTCAGTCACCGGGCCGCAGGCTTATGAAGAGGTGATGCAGGCAGTACATAGTCATCTGCCACCTTCAGTAAAGCACGATCCATTGACCGATCTGGTGCCACCACAAGGGATCAAGTTAACACCCAGACACTATGCCTATCTGAAAATTTCTGAAGGTTGTAACCATAAATGCAGCTTTTGTATTATCCCGTCGATGCGCGGAAAGCTGGTCAGTCGCAGTGCTGCTGATGTGATGAATGAAGCAGAGCGGCTGGTTGCAGCAGGTGTCAAAGAAATTTTAGTTATCTCACAAGACACCAGTGCCTATGGTGTTGATGCAAAGTACGCCACCTCTTTCTGGAATGGCAGACCGGTTAAAGCCCAGTTAAAAGCGTTGTGTGAAGCGTTAGCAGAGTTGGGGGTTTGGGTCCGGCTGCATTATGTTTATCCCTATCCTCATGTCGATGACATCATTCCACTGATGGCTGAGAATAAAATTCTGCCTTATCTTGATATACCTTTTCAGCACGCGAATCCAAGAGTGCTAAAGGCAATGAAACGCCCGGCGGCATCAGAGCGTAACCTCGATCGAATAAAAGCATGGAGGTCTGTCTGTCCTGATATCACTTTGCGCAGCACATTTATTGTTGGGTTTCCTGGTGAAACAGACGCCGAGTTTGAAGAGCTGCTGGATTTTATTCGCGAAGCAAGACTTGATCGAGTTGGTTGCTTTCAGTATTCACCGGTTGAGGGTGCTACTGCTAATGCACTGGCTGACCCTGTGCCGGATGAAGTTAAAGAAGAGCGTTGGCATCGTTTTATGGAAACACAGGCTGCGATAAGCGCTGATCGACTCGCAGCCAAAGTGGGTCAGCGCATGCAGGTGCTGGTTGATGCTATTGAAGAGAATGGCAACGCCATTGCACGCAGCTCTGCAGACGCGCCCGAGATTGATGGCACGGTAATTATTGAAGGTGCTGCCGGCCATATAGAAGCCGGTAAGTTTGCCGAGGTTACAGTGACGGATTCCGGCGACTATGATCTATGGGCTGAGTTGGTCGAATCCTGACCCGCCAAGCACTTTGCGGCAGCATTTTTTTTGTACTCGCTGTTCTTAACCATCCAGTGCAATATCCCGTCTGGCTGTTGATAGTGAGACAGTGAAGCCCGCAATAACATCTATCAGAGAAAGCAGCGTGAGGATCAGAAAGGTAGCCGAGCCCATCTCGCGCAGCACAATAAATTCGATCAGAAAAATCACGAATACCACCAGTGAAAGCAAGTGGTCAATGACTGCCAGATAACTTGTTCGAGTCGCCTTTAGTATTTCTACATACAGAATACAGATGCCTGCAAGTACAAAAAAAATGTTCCAGGTTATAGTGAGTATTGCACCCGAAGAAGGTATCTCGAATGAGGCGATAACCGTATCGGGAAGGTAGTTCTCCTGAGTACTGGAAAAAACCAGAACGTTATAGGCAAACAGTAAAATCATGTTCAGCGGTATAGACAGCAGTGTTCGCACGTTGGGCTTACCTGATTTTGGCTGAATAAAATTGTTTTTGAGGGTGACTGACACGGGGCAGTCATTGGCCGGATTGCATGGCCTTGCTGACCGCCAATCAGAGGGATTAGAGACCATGCAAACAGATCATGATACAAATTCTGCGGTAATGCCGAATTCTTACCAGTGGCTCATTGATCTTAAATAACTAAAAAGGCCTCCGTCGCTGGTGCCCGACTTCGACCATTTCCATTATGTATTGAGTCGATCCAGCAACGTGTCTTTTGCAAGATTGACTCTGGTCGCGAGAAAAGTGCTGCCGCCTTTGTCCGGATGCAGTTTTGCCATCAGCTTGCGATGGGCGTAGGTGATTTCCTGTTTGCTGGCGTCCTTGGCAACACCCAGTATTTCACAGGCTTCCGGCACCGACATGCTGCTGTCATTGGCCGACGGTCCCTGGTGCTGGTGCTTTTTACTGGCGCTCCAGTCACCAGCGCTGAACTGATCCGGAAATTCCTGCTGCACGAACGCCTCGACTAACCGCAGGGCCGGTGGGTCGGCGGTTGCGGCTGCCTCATAGTACGCTTGCAGATTTTCATAGGACAAGCTGGATAGTTTTTGCCCGGAAAACGCTCCAGCGATTATTTTCCCGTCAATTTTACCGCTGAGTGGATCTAGTGTTACCTCAAGAGAAGCAGTTTTAACTTTCGAGCTACCGGGTCCGGCAGGCGCGTCGATGCCGAACTTAAACAGCAGCTCACGAATTTGCGGGTAGAACCTGAGCACCAGAGGAACAAGCCGGAACGCAGAGGCGATCAGACCCCCAATAACCGCAAATATAGCATTCGCCCGGCCGGTCAGCACAGCCAGCACCAGCAGAACCCCCACCAGAATCAGCAGCGGCTTTATCAAACTTGAGGGTTTTTGCTGCAGCAGCTTTTTGCCATACAAGTGGTAGCTGAGGTACGCAACGCCGAACAAAATGATAAAAAATATTAATCGCAAGATTTCTAGCCGGATGGTTTGTGGGGGTGTGCTGGCGAAAGCCAGTAGGAGTACCGCTGGTTTCAAGATGGTACAATGCTAGCGGCGGCTAGCACAGGCCAGAAAGTCGAGAGTGAACGGCCCATGGTAATTTCAGTAGAGCAGAGCAACCATGTTAATGCGCCTTAAACGAGCCACCGAAATTTAAAACAGTTTGTCGTAACTCACCGAAGCGTTGAGTCGACGCGGTATATCGTAGATAATGTCCTGACAAATGGGGCATTGCAGGAATAAGTTTCAATCTTGCCACTGCCCGAAGTTTTACGGCTGATTGAATCTATAGTGCTGAATTTAGCTTATATATTCAATCAAATCAGTAGGTTGAGATAAGACCGGCATGGAGGCAGGTGAGGTTGCTAGTTAAAGGAATGTTGCAGGTGTGTTCAGTTTTCGGAATACAAATCACTGTAATTGAAACTCTTCTGCTCTATCCTCTCGCCCCAGCGTGATCCAATTTGACAACCGCCAATGCATTATTTGCCGGGCGTTGGTCGGATAACATTAGTTTTTAGACGTCAGATACCATCTTTTATTAAACAATAAGGTAGCAGTTTAATGAGCGAAACCTCATTCAGAGAGAACCGTAGTGACCGGTTCAGGGACGACTCTTCCAGACAAAGCGATGACTCGATCGACCTTCGAGGCATCATCATTACCCTGCGCAAGTACAAGTGGCCGATTATCTTAACCACCGCACTCGCTACGGCAGCCACGGCAATGGTTGTTTCGAGCATGACGCCGGTTTATCGCTCAACTGCGACGCTGATGTTCGATACCAGTAATTCAAGCAGTGGTTTTGAAAATCCGTTTGCGCTTGGAACCACCCAGCAGGATATCCAGACTCAGGTCGAAGTACTGAAATCCAGAACACTGGCTGAGAGAATTGTTAATGAGCTTCAGCTGGTCAATCATTGGGAATACAACCCGAACCTGGAAGTACCCGAGCAATACACCAATGTGGGCCCATTTGCCCCATTGAAAGAAAAGATCAAGGGATTTCTACCGGCACAGGAAGAACAAGCCAGTGAACTGCTAAGCGACGAAAAATATATTCGTGATCAGATGGTTCGCAAGTTGATGGGCAATACAACAGTCCTCCCACTTAAGAACACAAACCTGGTCAAAGTGAGTGTTGATGGCATTGATCGGGATCTGGCAACCAGAATTGCCAACGGCATGGGCACCGGCTATGTCTCTTTTTACCTCGACCAGACTGATGGCAGAAATAATGATGCGCGTAGCTTTCTGGAAACCAAAGTCTCTGACCTGAAGCAAAAGTATGAAAATGCAGAGCAGCGACTACTGTCAGAGCGGCAGCGTCGTGGCATCTCTGGCGATGGCAGCACCTCAACAGATCAGACAATCGCGCTTTTCACCAACAGACTGGTTGACGCCAGAACAGCTCTTGAAGATGCAAGAATTCAATGGGACGAAGTCAGGCAGGTAAGAGACGCTGTCGGTACCGGCGGCAGTAGCGCCAACGAAGTGTTTCTGAGTGAAAGCGGCAGTGCGCCACAAGTGCTTGGCAACTTCCAGTATGTTGATACGGCCTATGAGAACCTGGCGATTGTGGACTCCAACGCAGTTGTTCAGCGTGACAAGCAGCGAGTGCAGGAAGCGCGTCGCGAGCTGGCTGAGCTAAGCAACCGATATGGTGCGAAGCATCCGAGGGTTGTTGATGCAACATCTAATCTGGCGACTGCCACTGGTAATCTGGATCGACAGATCGCGAACGTAGTGTCTTCTGTAGAGAACAGATTCATCGCCGCACGCAGACTGGTCAGCTCTATTCAAGGAGACATCAACCGTGAGCAGAGCAGAAACTACCAGGAAACTGCCGATGCTTCAGCGATTAACGAAATCAAAATTGACCGTGATACGAGTAAGCAGTTCTATGAAGAAGCGCTGGCGGAGCTTGCGAACATTGAAGAAAAAGATCTGCAGACAGTGCCTCTGAATGTTTCAGATACAGCGGCAGTACCTGATTTCCCTGTTAAGCCTAAGAAAACACTGATGGTACTGCTTGGCTTCCTACTCAGCTTGTTTGGCATCTCCGCACTGCTGTTTGCTTTCGAAAGCATGAAAGAAACTGTACAGGGCATACACGATGTTGAAAAGAAGTTGGGAATTCCTGTATTCGGCATCGTGCCGGTAATGCGCAGCAAATTCTTCGGTAAGAAAACAGCACCACTTGTTCCAGGTGAGTTCGATGATAAGCGTGGTGCTTTCGAAGAAGCTATCCGTACCATTCGTACCAGCGCGACAGTCGCAGAGCTTGAAGAACGCAATCAAGTTGTCATGGTGACGTCTTCTGTTCCATCTGAAGGTAAATCAACAGTTGCCAGTAACCTTGCCTACTCAATGTCGAAGCTTGAGAATGTTGTATTAATCGAAGCAGATATGAGACGTCCGGGTCTTGGCAGAGCAATGGGCATTCGCTCAAACGGACTCTCCGAACTGCTTGAGGGTGATGCTTACCTTGAAGACTGCATGCGTGTTAATGCGATCGGTCAGCTGGATGTCATTCCGGCTGGTCGTGTGCCTGATACTCATCTTGAGCTACTTTCTTCACCAGAGTTTGCCGAGCTGATAGATTTGCTCAAGAGCCGATACGACAGAATAGTGATCGATACTGCACCAGTACAGGCAGTGAGCGACTCGATTGTTGTGGGCAAATACGTCGATTCAGCCATCTATGTTGTCAAGTCTGATAGCACACCATTGCCAGTTATACGCCGCGGTATTGATCGTTTGCAGGAAGTTGGTATTAACGTTGCCGGTGCTGTTATTTCGCAAGTCGATCTTGCGAAGATATCCGGCTACGGTGGTGATTATTACTACCAGGGTTACTACGACTACTACGGTTATGGCGAGAGCAAGGCTACCCGTAAAAAGAAGTCTTTAACACGTGGTGACGATGAAACCTTTGCTGCTCGATCCAGGGCGCGTGAAGATGAGCGTGAAGCGAGCAAGGTAAAGCGCTTAAAGCGTCGTGAGGCTGATCATCGATCTGACCCGTCCATTGATCCAATGCTTGATGAGGACTTCAGGGCGTAGCCTGAAAGCCCCTTAACTTTACAGAGAAAATCAAGCCGCCACTTTGGCGGCTTTTTTTGTTTTGTGTTTATGTTGATAAGGATCGGCCATCAACACCGGTAGAAAAAAAAGAATTGTCTTCGTCATAACCAGTCTTGGTACCGGCGGCGCACAGATGATGTTGTATAAGCTGCTTTCAAGGCTTGATCGTGAACACTTTGAGCCAATGGTGATTTCTCTAATGCCTGGCGGGATGTTTTTTGATCGTACCGTCCAGCTAAACGTTCCTGTTTATGATTTAGGTATGCGGCAGGGTGTGCCTGGCCTGGGTGCATTGCTCAGGTTTAGAAAACTGATCAAAGAGTTTCAGCCAGACATTGTGCAAGGGTGGATGTACCACGGAAATCTGCTGGCGTGGATCGGTATGAAATTTTCCGGTTCTACCGCAAATATTTACTGGAGCATTCATCAATCACTGGCAGATATAAAAGCCGAGAAGCCGATGTTGGCTTCTCTGGTCAGGCTGTCTGCGAGGTTGTCGGGTGGTTTAAAGGCTGTCGTCTTTTCAGCCTCTGTTGGCAGGAGTCAGCACATAGACAACGGGTTTGCTTCTGATAACGCGCTTACTATTCTTGATAACTTTGACTTAACGGCATTTAAAACTACTGAAAGCGCAAAGTTGCTGCACAGCGATTTACAACTGCCGGAAGATGCGCTCCTTGTGGTGTCTATAGCGCGCTACGCACCAATGAAGGATCACAAGAGCCTGATCGATGCCGCTGCATTGGTGGTTGAGAAGTTTCCATTAGTACATTTTGTCCTGGTGGGTCCCGGTGTTGATCAGGACAATGCTGTGTTGTGTGAACAGATACAGCAATTAGAACTGGTAGAGCATGTCCACCTGCTTGGTCAGCGCACAGATATTCAGTCGATACTGAATAACGTCAATGTTTTTGTTTTAAGCTCGTCGTTTAGTGAGTCATTTCCGAATGTGCTCGGCGAGGCAATGGCCTGTGAAGTACCTTGTGTCACCACAGATGTAGGAGACAGTAAAGTGATAGTCGGTGACACCGGTGCGGTCGTGCCGCCAAATAATCCGACCCTGCTGGCCGATGGGATGATATCGCTAATTGCCCTGGCACCTGAAGACCTGCAGCAGCTCGGGCGTAAAGCCAGAGAGCGAATAGAGCAGAATTTCAACCTTGATGGTGCTGATTCATTTGTGCGGCAATACGAGAAGTTGTACAACGACAACTCCCCGCCACATTAAGCTATTCGCCCAGACCTGTGTAGCAAATATACTGCGCACTATTCCAGTTAGGAAAGTTAATACTTATAAAGCGCAATTAATGGCTCATAAATTAGCCTAATGAGAGGGTGTTTTGCACCCTCAGTCTGAGCGTAATTGTTTTTTTAATGCTTTGTCAGGCAGTGCCGGAATCGTTGGTTGTGCCACTGCGGCCGTAGACATCGTCAAATCGGACAATATCATCTTCGCCAAGATAGCTACCAGATTGAACTTCGATCAGCTCCAGCGGAATCTTCCCCGGGTTATCCAGTCGATGCGTAGCACCCAGTGGTAGATAGGTTGACTGGTTTTCGGTTAGCATGATTTCCTTATCGTCGCAGGTAACGATTGCTGTGCCTTCCACAACAATCCAGTGCTCCGCACGGTGATGATGCTTTTGCAGTGACAGCTTTGCACCGGGCTTTACCGTGATTCTTTTAACCTGGAATCGTTGCCCCAGATTGATAGTCTGATAGCTACCCCATGGACGATAGCACTTGGTGTGTGTGTCGGCCTCATTCCGGCCCGCTTCTCGCAGCATGGTGGCAAACTTTTTAGCGTCCTGAGCGTGTTCGTTGCTGGCTACCAGAATACAGTCACTGGTTTCTATAATGGAGATGTTTTGCAAACCCAGAGCGGCGACGAGTCTGGTGCTTGCATTGATGTAGCAATTTTCACTATCAACCAGCATGGCGTCGCCCGTGGTGGCATTGCCGTTTCCGTCTTTTTCAGAAATGCTGTGTACCGCATCCCACGAGCCAATATCAGACCAGCCGGCCTTAAATGGAACGACCATGGCGTTGTCAGCTTTTTCCATCACGGCATAATCCACAGAAATACTCTCGCATTCGGCAAAAGCTTCGCTGTCGACTCTGATGAAATCCAGATCTTCCGCGGCGCTTTCATAGGCTGCAGTGCAGGATGCGAGTATTTGTGGTGCGTGGGTTTTCAATGCATCGAGATAGGCGCTGGCCTTAAATACAAACATGCCGCTGTTCCAGTAGTAGTCACCGGAATCAACGTACTGTTTTGCTGTGTCAAAGTCGGGCTTTTCGGCAAAGCTTGCGATGTCGCTGATACCTTCACCTGCCGCCTTAATGTATCCGTACCCGGTTTCTGGTCGGTCAGGTACAACGCCAAAGGTCACCAACGCACCATCGCGGGCGCAGCTGAGGGCTTCTTCAACATGCGTTGCGAATTGTTCAATATCCGAGATCACATGATCCGCTGCAAGTAGCGTGATAGTGGCGTCTTTATGCAGTGTATGGGCATGTAGTGCCGCCAGTGCGATTGCAGGTGCGGTATTGCGTGCCACTGGCTCAAGAATAATAGTGCCTTCATGACCGGCCTCACGCATTTGTTCAGCGGTGAGAAAGCGATGGTCTTCATTGCAAACAATCATCAGCTGCCCACCGCAGGCATGAGATGCTCTGTCAATAGTATTTTGTAGCAGAGAATTATCGCTGTTGAGCTTTAAAAACTGCTTTGGATAGAGAGATCTGGAGAGTGGCCACAGACGGGTGCCTGAGCCACCAGCCAGAATCACTGGAAAATTATTGTCAGTGGAATGTTTCATATTTTAAGTCCGAAGCACACTGGAACAGGTGGGCAATTATCGTACCCCAAGCAGGCCACTTTCAGTGCAACTAAGCCCTAACCACAACCATCTGTAATGGTTGGGAGGCAACGCCGTGATGTTGACGCTGTTTGAATGGTGAAAACCCTGTTGAAAAGGCTGGGACTCTGTTCACATCCTGTGGTTAAAATTTTCGCACAACAGCCCCGCTAAGCCAGATTTCTGTGTGTAAACAGGCAGCAAGTTTTTGCTTGTGCGAAAATTGAAAATCCTTTGGTAAGACCGGCCTCCCCCGGGCTAGCAGGATAGAATGATTGCCAAGCGCATTTTTGATCTGATAGCGGCACTGCTCGCATTGGTGGTTCTTTCGCCAGTGCTGCTCTGGCTGTATTTTAAAGTCAAAAAAGAACTCGGTGTGCCGGTAATATTTTGTCAGGAGCGGCCTGGTATGGGTGGCAGGTTATTTAAATTGTACAAGTTTCGCTCTATGCTCGACGCTCGCAACAGTCGCGGAGAGTTGCTGTCCGATGCCGAGCGGCTCACTGCTTTTGGCAATAAACTACGATCGACTTCCCTCGATGAGCTGCCCGAATTGTGGAATGTGCTGAAAGGTGAAATGAGCCTTGTTGGCCCAAGACCGCTGCTTAAAGAGTATTTGCCACTGTACACACACGAACAGGCCCGGCGGCATGAAGTCCGGCCAGGTATCACGGGCTGGGCGCAAGTCAACGGACGAAATGCTATTTCCTGGGAGCAAAAATTTTCCCTTGATGTCTGGTATGTTAATAATCAGAGCCTGAGGCTTGATGTGAAAATACTGTACCTGACCATCATGAGAGTGTTTAAGAAGGAAAATATAAATGCTCGGGGTGACGCCACGATGCCACCATTCACAGGAAGTGATATTGAAAACAATTCTGATTCCGCTCAATAGGCTGTAGCAGCAGTATGGGTAATATTCTTATTTTGTCAGCGGGTCGAAGGGTTTCCCTGGTCAGGGGATTCCAGAGCTCAGTTTCCGCTATTGGCGAGCGGGTTATTGCGGCCGATATGTATCCGGAGTTGAGCGCTGCCTGTCAGGTAGCTGATGCTCACTTTGTGTTGCCGCATTGTCTTGACTCTGTATTCCCGCAAGAATTGAAAAAACTGTGTCAGGCACAGGAAGTTGCCGTTGTCATACCCACAATCGACACAGAGCTGGCTGTGCTCAGCTCAAGAATTAATGACTTTCAAAGTATTGGCACTACGTTGCTGGTTTCGGATCCGGAGATCATCAGCCAGTGCAGAGACAAGCGCCAGACAGCGGACTTCTTCTCTCATTATGGTCTGAATGTGCCAGCAATTTATGCAGAGAATGAAATTGAGTTTCCCGCTTTTGTAAAGCCCTACGATGGATCGCGTGGAGTCGGAGCGCACTTGCTGTCCAGTGCCACAGATTTAACGTCATCAATCAGAAAAAACGCAAAGAATATGTATTGCCAGTACATTGATCACGCAGAACATACTGAATTTACCTGTGATTTGTATTTTGATAAAAATAGTTGCTTAAAGTGTGTGCTGCCGAGGCAGCGTCTTGAGGTGCGTGACGGTGAAGTATCCAAAGCCAAAGCGGTAAAGAATGAGATTGTCGAAGAGTTGTTTGGACAATTCAAAAGAGTTCCGGGGCTCAGAGGCTGCGTCAATATTCAACTGATGCGTCACAATGAAACACATCAGAAATGGTACATAGAAATGAACCCACGATTTGGTGGTGGATACCCGTTAACCAAGCTGGCAGGTGCTGATTTTCAGACGTGGATTGTGAAGGAATATATCGGAAATCTGGAAGTGGCTGAGTTTCGTGACTGGCAGCATGGTCTAACCATGCTCCGCTATGATGCAGAAGTACTGGTTAACGCATGACTGAACCTTTTTTTGTATTTGATCTTGATGACACACTTTATCTGGAGCGCGACTACAGTATGTCAGCGCTGACTTTTCTCGGTAGGCAGCTGGATGGGGAGTTCTCAACGAGCAATGCTGCAGATGAGCTTTTATCTTATTTTCAAAACGAAGGGTCAGATGTTATTGGTGAGTTTTGGAAAAAGCACAACCTGAAGCCGGCAGATAAAGCGAAATTTATTGCTCAAATGCGCAGCCACCCTCCCACTATCAGTCTGTTTCCGGACACACAACTGTTTTTAGATAAGCTTCGTGAACGTAAATTTCAATTTGCGATAGTGACCGATGGGCGCTCAATCACCCAAAGAGCCAAAATAGAAGCACTCGGGTTAAATGATGCAGCTGCAGTGGCCATCTCCGAAGAAAGCGGGGCGTCTAAACCGTCTCAAGATGCATTTGCGCCAGTGATAAAAGTGCTGGAGGGTCAGAGCGTGGTTTTTGTTGGTGATAATCCAGCCAAAGATTTCATTACCCCTAACAAATTTGGTTGGGGTACGTATATGCGAATAGATAATGGTAGGCACATTCATAAACAGTATGAGCGTCATGATGAAGGTGCGCCAGACGCTGTAATACAAAGCTTTGCAGAACTTGATTTCTATCTCTAAGCCTACCGATTCTACTTACAATTGTATTGCCTTACTTTATAAATCCAGCCACTGATAAGGCATTAGATTTTTCCGGATAAGTTATGAAAGTACTTGTTGTTGTTCCTACTTTAACGTCCTATATATTCCTGCGTGAATTGTGTGTGACTATGGCTGACCGTGGCTGGTCAGTACACCTGGCAACGTCGTTTTCTGATTTAGGAACCTATGCAGAGGATGCTGCAAACGTGCAGTTTCATAACATTGAATTTCCCCGGGGAATGAACCCGCTATCGCATGCCCAAGCTGCGGGTCGATTGCGTGGTATTGTGAACGAACTTCAACCTGATATTGTAGATGTGCACTTCTCAGCTGCAGCGTTTACCGCTGCACTTGCACGTCAACAAAGCTGGCCGCCAGTGATAGTGACCGTACAGGGCCTGCGGTTTCCGCTCTCAAGTGGGTTTCAAAGAATGCTTTTGCAAAGGGCGGAGTGCTGGTCTGCAAAACGAGCTGATAAGTTTATTGTTCTGACTCAGGATGATTTTGATGCAATGGCTGCAACGGGCTGTAAGAATGTGATCTTACAAGACGGGTACGGCTTTGGTTGTGATCTCAAAAGATATGATCCGGAGCGATTTACAGCAGATCAAAAAAAGGTAACCACCGAAGAGATTGGCAAAAGTGCCAACGACGTGGTGCTCACTTATATCGGTCGATTAGTTTCATTCAAAGGTTTTGATTTGGTAGTGAAAGCATTCTGGCAGGCTTTCAGTGAAAGAGATGACGTAAAACTTGTGGTGTGTGGCGAGTTTGACCGGCTCCACCCTAGTGGATTAAACGAAGAAGAGGTAGCAAGATTCAAAGCAGACGATAATATAGTCAAGCTTGGTTGGACCAATGAAGTGGATCGATATTTAAGTGTGACAGATGTTGTTGTGTTCCCGAGTGAAAGGGAAGGAGTGCCAGTAAATCTGATGGAGGCGCTGTCAATGGGAGTGCCGGTGATCACCTGTGATAGCAGGGGGTGTCGTGAGGTTGTTGATGGTGGTGCATTGGGTGTGTTGCTTGAACAAAGAACGGTGTCTTATCTGGCGGCTGTTATGAATGACTTGGCCGGTAGTGCAGCGCAGCGCGGCGAACTTGGTGACGCTGCGTTAAAGTTCAGGGATAACTTCAGTAGATTGCATTTTGTCGACACGCATATTGCAGCAATTAGTGAACAACTGTCAGTAAATAAATAGTATTTGCATATCTGAATACTACTTGCTGGCAGACAGGTTCCTGCCAATAGGAAATCGATCACACCTGTCCCGTTAACAGCGGCTGAGTTATGGCCTGATCGCCAGTTCTAGTACAATGGGTTTGCTAAAAAACACTGCCATAGAAGGAGATCAGGCCATGGCTCATTGTAATACGATTTTGTCCCAAATACTGAAATT
>CALLLW010000029.1 GCA_938007995.1 uncultured Granulosicoccaceae bacterium
CACTCCGGCCCTTTTCTTTGATTGACTGTTTTATGCAACTCAATCATGTCAAAGTTTAGTGCCGGGTGCACCTTCAGCCTTATGGGCCATTATTCAGCCGCCACTTGTCGTGTTTTTACCCACAGATTCCTCTGAGGACCCGTAATATCTAAGCTAGGGTTGCACCAAAAAAACTACGATAAGAACCATCACTTGAACCACAGCCGGATAATACTGCAGCAATCAACATTATGCCTTTGCACTTAAAACTTCGTAGCAAAGTCATTATAGTTTTTCATCCTCACCAGTGTCTGTGATAACTATCCAGCAAGAAAGGCTAATAATATAAGACAACGTCAGAAAGTACTGCAGAAAGCGCTAAAATTCTAATTAACTGTTAGAGTTCAATTTTTATCTATAACTTCAACGGGAATACGTGTCCGATATCATTGATATCTTCAACGACTTGTTTGAATGTACAACCTGCAGAGAGTAGTAGAACTACAATACGTGTGGCAGGGCACTACAGATCATGCGTTATCAGCGGGTGTTACGCGGCTACTACAGTCACAACCGCGTGGGCAGCAATGCCCTCCACTCTGCCGGTAAAACCCAGCTTCTCGCTGGTGGTTGCTTTAACGTTAACCTGATCTGTTTGAACACCAAGGTCTGATGCTACAACCTCACACATTGCGTCTATATACTCTGCGAGCTTTGGGCGCTCAGCGACTATGGTGATATCTGCGTTGTTGATCCGATAGCCTTTGGCTGCAATCAGCTCCATTACCCGTGCCAACAGCACTCTGCTATCAATGCCTTTATAGGCATCATCCGTATCCGGGAAATGTCGGCCTATGTCACCAAGCGCGCAAGCGCCGAGTATTGCATCGGTCAACGCGTGTAGAGATACATCACCATCGCTGTGCGCTTTGAATCCCTTATTGTGAGGGATTTTTACACCACACAACACAATATGTTCTCCCTGACAAAAAGCGTGCACATCGTATCCGTGTCCGATTCTTATTGACTGATTCACGATCCACCCTCTGTTTGTTTGTCGGTTGGCGATTCAAATTGCTGCGCATTTAGATAATGCTCAGCCAGTGCGATATCAGTGGGTGTGGTGACCTTAATGTTGTCTGCACTACATTGCACAAGCTTTGGGCGATAGCCTGCAAGCTGCATCGCAGAGGCTTCATCAGTGATTGCTGCTGCATTACTCAGAGAGTCATTTAAAGCTTGCAACAGCAACACTATTGAAAACAGCTGGGGTGTGGCTGCGCGCCATAGCTGATCGCGATCCACTGTTTCAAGCAGTTGCTGATTGCCATCAGATCTTTTGATTGTATCTGTCACCGGCATTGCCAGTAAGCCACCATGTTTATCACCGGCGACTTCATCGATCAATCGGTAAATATCTGCCACCCGCACACAGGGTCGCGCGGCATCATGCACCAGCACCTGGCTATCTGGCTCGGTCACTGCTGCGAGATGCTGCAGGCCGTTTCTGACAGATTCGGCACGCGTAGCACCACCGACACAGATAGCAATATTCGGGTGATCAAAAGCGATCTTTTGCTCGCTATATGTGCTTTCATCCACCACAACTACAATGGAACACAGCGACTCAACGTGCAGCAGTCTTTCAATTGTATGCGAAAGCACTGACAAGCCGTTAATTGAGATAAATTGCTTGGGTATTGTGCTCTGCATACGTGAACCGATACCAGCCGCCGGTACTACTGCATGCAGACTCCCTGTATAGCGTGCCACTCAGCTCAACCTTCTGCGGGCGATTTCACCACTCGCCGGACCTGAATCAGTAGGTATGGATTCATCTCAACTTTATATACTGACGGGATTGATGTGCTGGTTAGTTGCAAGAGCACTCACTGCGGGCTGTTTATTTGCGATCCAAGCTCTTGCTGACCGGTTGATATACGAGCGAGGTTGTCGCTGTCTGGACCACTATCAACTTTTTCACCCACGAACTGATAAAAGGTTTCACCCTCACCGATCATGCCCAGCTCGCTGCGAGCGCGTTCTTCGATTTCCCCAAGTCCTTCTTGTAAATCTCTTACTTCAGCACGCAGTGCATTGTTGATATCTCTCTGCTGTTCCAGTTGTTCTGAAAGGCGGGTGACTTCTGCCTGATGACGCTGCACTTCACGTACACCTCCATCGCCCACCCACAGCCGCCATTGCAGCACCACAAACAGCAAAGACAAGAAGACCATCAGCGCTTTAAGCATAGACGTTCCGATAAACCAATTGTGATTCAGTTATATAGCGTGCTTAAAAGCGGATTTGCCAGCGTACACTGCTCGACTGCCAAGCTTTTCTTCTATTCGCAGCAACTGGTTATATTTTGCAATACGGTCAGAGCGCGATAGCGAACCGGTTTTAATCTGCCCCGAGTTTGTCGCGACTGAAAGATCGGCAATTGTGGTGTCTTCTGTTTCACCAGACCGATGCGAAGTTACCGTGGTGTAGCCTGCTTTATGCGCCATATCTATTGTGCGCAGTGTCTCGGTTAATGTGCCGATCTGGTTGACCTTAATCAGCACTGAGTTAGCGATAGATTTCTCTATTCCCTCTGCCAGAATTTTTGGATTTGTAACAAACAGATCATCACCGACCAGCTGCACTTTATCACCGGTTTTTTCGGTTAACATTTTCCAGCCGTCCCAATCGTTTTCATCCATACCGTCTTCGATTGAAACAATTGGAAAGCGATCCACCCAGTCTGCCAGGTAGTCAGTGAATTCCTGACTGTTAAATTTTCTATTCTCGGAAGCCAGATCATAAACTCCGCCTTCGCAAAACTCTGAACTCGCGGCATCAAGCGCTAAAAATACATCTTTACCCGCGCTGTAGCCGGCCTTATCAATTGCTTCGAGTATCGCGTCTATTGCCGCTTCGTTGGATGGCAGATCCGGTGCGAAGCCGCCTTCATCACCAACTGCGGTATTCATTCCTTTGGAGGACAGCACTTTTTTCAAAGTATGAAAGATCTCTGCTCCATACCGCAATGCTTCTGAAAAAGATTCTGCACCAACCGGCATAATCATGAATTCCTGCAGATCAACGCTGTTATCTGCATGCGATCCACCATTGATGATATTCATCATTGGCACCGGCAGAGTAACGGCCTTATCGCCACCAAGATATTCGAACAACATCTCTTTCTTGCTGATTGCAGCAGTGTGTGCACAGGCCATAGACACAGCCAGCAAGGCATTGGCGCCCAGCCGGTCTTTGTTTTCTGTGCCATCGAGCTTCAGCATGACTTCATCAATGGCTTCCTGGTCGGTCACATCCATACCGGTGACCGCATCGGCGATTTCGCCATTGACGTGACTGACTGCTTTGGTCACCCCTTTACCGAGATAACGGGTTTTATCACCATCCCGTAGTTCAAGTGCTTCACGCTCACCGGTTGAAGCACCGGAAGGCACCGCAGCACGCCCTGTTTCACCGGAAGCAAGTGTTATCTCTGCTTCCAGTGTGGGGTTGCCACGCGAATCAATGATCTGACGTGCGTGTACTTTTGTTATCTTGGACATAGTAATTCCGTTGAGTTCGTAAGCGTTAAGCAGGCAGTTTGAGGTAGCTGTTTTCGTGAAGAACGTGAGCTTTGGTCACTGTGTCTAGTTCGACCAGTGTAGCGATGAGCTGTTCCATTTCTGCAAGCGGCCAGGCATTCGGGCCGTCACTGAGCGCTTTGTCAGGATCGGGGTGTGTCTCCATAAACAAACCGGAAACACCGGCAGCAACAGCAGCACGCGCAAGCACCGGCACGAATTGTCGCTGCCCACCTGAAGCCGTACCTAAGCCACCCGGCTGTTGCACCGAATGGGTTGCATCAAATACCACAGGGCATCCGGTCTCACGCATGATTGCAAGACCACGCATATCCGAAACCAGAGTCCGGTAGCCAAAGCTGACGCCGCGCTCGCAGAGAAGTAGCTGTTTGTTACCGGTATCGTGCGCTTTGGTCACAACATTCTGCATATCTTCCGGTGCCATGAATTGGCCTTTCTTGATATTCACCGGCTTACCTGCGGCACAAACCTTTTGGATAAAATTAGTTTGGCGACACAAAAAGGCAGGTGTTTGTAAGACATCAACGACCGATGCGACTTCATCTATGGGAGTGTCTTCGTGCACATCGGTAATCACAGGCACGTTAAATTCTGAACGTACTTTTTCAAGCAGTCGCAATCCTGCCTCGATACCGGGACCGCGATAACTTTCCACAGATGACCGGTTGGCTTTATCAAAAGATGATTTATAGATCAGAGGAACATTGTACTTCTGTGCAATCGCAACCAGTGTCTCTGCGGTTTTAAATGTTGTTTCTTCGTTTTCGATAACACAGTTACCGGCGATCAAAAACAACGGGTGCGAAAGCCCGACATCAAAACCACACAGCTTCATTAAGCAACACTCGCGGTATTGTCGGCGTACTGGATTGCCGCATTTACAAACCCGCTGAACAAAGGATGGCCATCACGCGGTGTGGATTTGTACTCCGGGTGATACTGACAACCGACAAACCATGGATGATCATCAAGCTCTATAAGCTCAACCAGCGGTTCTTCATCACCAGACTGACCTGAAACAATCAAGCCATGCTCGACCAGCTTGTCACGATAGTGGTTGTTAAACTCGTAGCGATGTCTGTGCCGCTCAACAATAACATCTTTGCCGTAGAGGCTATGCGCGATCGTACCACTGGTCAGAAAGCACTCCTGGCCACCGAGTCGCATGGTACCGCCAAGATCTGTACTTGAATCGCGAAGCTCGACTTTGCCATCACGCTGTTGCCATTCGGTGATTAATCCTATGACCGGTTCAGGGCACTGCGCAGCAAACTCTGTGCTGTTGGCATCTTTAATCCCGACAACGTTACGCGCAAACTCAATAGCAGCCACCTGCATACCAAGGCAAATCCCAAGGTATGGAATTTTATTTTCCCGCGCGTACTGTACCGCTTTTATTTTTCCTTCAACACCGCGAGAGCCAAAGCCACCGGGAACCAGTATGGCGTCGACTTCATCCAGGGGTGACATATCGCCATCGCGCATGGTCTCGCTGTCAATGTAATGAATGACCACTTTGGTCTTTCTGCTGATTCCAGCATGCGATAAAGCTTCATTCAAAGACTTGTATGATTCAGTTAGCTCTGTGTATTTACCGACCATTCCGACAACCACTTCACGCACCGGATGCAGCAACCCATCAACGACTCTGTCCCATTCATCAAGGTTGGCCGGTGGTGCTTCCACCGCAAACTTTCGCAGGACTATTTGATCAAGTTGCTGGTTGTGCAGCACACGTGGCATATCGTAGATGCAGTCAACATCAATAGCGCTGATAACGGCTTCTTCTGCAACATTGGTAAACAACGCGATCTTTTTACGTTCGCTTGGCGGCAGTACACGATCAGAACGACACATCAGAATATCGGGCTGTATACCGATAGATCGCAGCTCTTTAACCGAGTGCTGGGTGGGTTTGGTCTTCATCTCACCAGCGGTACTGATATACGGTATTAGTGTCAGATGTATGAACAGCGCACCATCCGGTCCCTGCTCTATACCCAGCTGCCTGATGGCTTCCAGAAAAGGCAGTGATTCGATGTCACCTACTGTGCCACCAATTTCGACCAGCGCGACATCGACACCGTCTGCACCCTCACGTACCAGGCGGATGATTTCATCAGTGATATGAGGAATTACCTGCACAGTGGCGCCAAGGTAATCACCGCGCCGCTCACGAGCGATCACGTTTTCATAGACGCGACCGGTGGTGAAGTTATTCTTCTGGGTCATTTGCACTCGAACAAATCGTTCGTAGTGGCCAAGATCAAGATCGGTTTCGGCGCCATCGTCAGTGACGAATACCTCACCATGCTGGAACGGGCTCATGGTGCCGGGGTCGACGTTGATGTAGGGGTCGAGCTTCATCAACGTGACACTCAGGCCTCGTGACTCCAGCAAGGCTGCAAGTGAAGCAGCCGCAATTCCCTTGCCGAGAGACGATACAACACCGCCTGTCACGAATATGAATCGTGTCATTGATTCACTCTAAAGTTTAGTGAGGAAGAGGTACACAAGATGGGGCTGCAGGTTACCAGATGCGCCGGTAGCGAACAATGACAAAGGCTGATTCACGGCTTTCATAACTGATACAACTTGCCAGCGTTTCGATTCAAAACCTGCACAATTTACTTGAAAACAGCCACTGTGGACGGGCTGCACAGCACGGCTTCAACCCGACAGCTGCATTACCAAAGCGTTACCAAACAACCATGCTGACAGGTTTGTGTTTTCACTGCGGGGCACAGGTGTAAACCCTGCGAAATTGCTCAACGCGATTGTACACGCGAAATCACAACACGAAGTCGGGGCCGCAAATATCAACCAGCAAATCACGGTGGAATACAAACACCAGACGACTCCGATGCCAGGGCGGAATATTTTTTTGTTGCAGCAAAGATTTTACCGAAACCGAATGCCCGGCAGCGTCACGACGCCAGCGCTCGCCGCCTCGCCGGTTGCGTACCACTAAAGGCTTACCGATGAACGGCAATAGTTTGGGATGACACGAAGCATCGAGCTGCCAGCCGAGTTCCCTGATCAGCAATGGCGGTTCACTGCAGCACCATTGATACTCAAAGTCAGGTAGTGGATCAAATTGATCGCGATCATCTACATACAGCGCGTCCTGATATCTGGCGACAGATGCACGACCAAAGTTCACACGTCCGTGGCCCTGCCCGTTATCGACTACCAGGTCTTTCAGTATTTGTTGCAGTTGCACTGTTGATGGCATTTGGTATCCATGATGCCGGATCCAGTTTCGCAGCAGGTTTTTCTGCCTTAAGTAACTGAGCGACTGTAGATGCCGCACCGATAGCTGTGGTGGCATTTGCGCTGCGATGCTTTGATCCGCTGCGTCTACCACGCTGTGAGATGAATCCTGCAAAGCGAGATCGTTGGCGAGGGCAACAGCTTCAGCACAGTGATTCGCACTGCGAGTCATATTTTTTACCGCATTTGGCCAGCGCTTTTGCAGCCGTGGCAACAACTCATGCCTGAGATAATTTCGATCAAAGTCGAGATTATTATTACTTGGATCATCGCACCAACTGAGCTGGTGACGGATAGCGTAAGCTTGTATTTCAGCCTGCGATACCTGCAACAACGGGCGCAGCAAAAAGCCGCTGCCGAAACGGCGCAACTCCGGCATGGCTGCCAAACCATTTGTTCCGGCACCGCGCAACAATTGCAGCAGCAAGGTTTCCGCCTGATCATCTGCGTGATGGGCTGTGCAGAGATACTCGTTATCTTCGAGCAATTTCTCAAACGCTGCGTAACGTGCATCTCTGGCCGCTGCCTCCGGGCTCAGGCCGGATTGCAGGTCAACTTCTACGGGTTCAATAGAGAAACTGATTGATCGCGTCTGACACAAAGCAGCGCAATGCTCACCCCACTGACCACTGTGCTGCTGCAGACCATGGTCTACATATACTGCCCTGAGCGTACAGCCGTGAATTTTTTGCAGTTGGTCTGCAAGTGACAGCAGCACTACCGAGTCAATGCCGCCGCTTAGCGCAATCAGCAGCGACGGCGTTTTGCCCGCCGACGCACGGTGCTCTATCGACTTATTGAAGACAGATTCAAGACAGCGTGTAAGCTCTGCCACGCTGCCATCAGGAGTCTTTGAATTCACCGTAACTTCGAAGCTTTTCACTGCGCTGGCGGATCAGATCATCAAACAGCATCGGCGAAAGCTGACTCAGGTCTTCGACTAAAGCTTCCTCAAGCAGCTTTGCCATCGCCTGGTGATCCCGATGCGCACCACCACAGGGCTCATCAATGATGCGGTCAATCAAACCCAGATCCATTAAACGATCACTGGTTATACCCATTGCCTGTGCCGCATCCGAGGCTTTGTCTGCACTTTTCCATAAAATAGAAGCACAGCCCTCCGGGGAGATAACGCTGTAGGTACTGTACTGCAGCATGTTGACGCGATCACCGATGCCAATTGCCAACGCACCACCGGACCCACCTTCGCCTATTACGGTGCAAATAATGGGCGTGCGTAAATCTGCCATGGTGATCAGATTGCGGGCGATTGCCTCACTCTGCCCACGTTCCTCTGCACCGATACCGGGGTACGCGCCCGGTGTGTCTATCAATGTGATTAACGGCAGTTTGAATTTCTCGGCAAACTTCATCACCCGCAGTGCTTTGCGATAACCTTCGGGCTTTGGCATGCCGAAGTTGCGATGCAGGTTGCCCTTGGTGTCACGGCCTTTCTGGTGCCCTATCACCGCCACCGCTCTGCCGCGCACACGACCAATACCGGCGATAATTGCCGGATCATCGGCAAATGCACGATCACCGTGCATCTCTTCGAACTCGGTAAAGATCAGGTCGATATAGTCCTGCGTGAACGGCCGGTTCGGGTGACGCGCCACCTGCGACACCTGCCACGGATCGAGCTTTTCGAAGATCGACTCGGTCAGCTCGTCACACTTGGTTTGAAGCGTGGAAATTTCTTCAGCCACATCGACGTCGACATCTTCGGTGGCACTGGTCAGTTCCTCGATTTTTGCCTGAAGATCTGCAATGGGCTGTTCAAATGCCAGATAGCTGGGGGTCATTATGGTCAGGGTTCAGCGTTGAAAAATAGTAAGGCACAGAGTCAGTACCACTAACCCTGAATCTGTGTTTTTTGAAGTATAACAAATCAGGCCAGCGCGGACGTTCTCTACCAACCGCAGCAGGAAGATAGATCGTGTCCAGCTTACTGGCCTCCTCGGGAAAGGTCACAGGTGGAGCGCCTCAATGCTTTGGAGCCCCCAAGACTGCGCGCAAGAGTTTTTCAACACACCGCTAATACACCAGATCTACATCACGAACCCCGGCGGTGCGAGTCAGTGATTCCAGCAGCTGCGGTGACGGATTAATCTGCCAGTCTTCGCCCAGTCGGATTCTGGCCGTCGCTTTATCGTTGGTGTAGTCGATTGCGACCGGCAGTCTGCCACCGCTTCTATGCGAAGCAAGCGCCAGCTGTATATCGGCCAACGATTCATTGTTGCCGCCATCCCAGGTCACCAACAGCAATCTGGCAAAACGCTCGCGCGCGTCTTCTATGGAATAAATCTGCCTGGCTTTGATGCTGAATCCACCGCTGAACTGATCAATGCCAAGCCCGCCATCAATCACTACCACGTTGTCCTGACCAAGCTTTTGGCCGTCTGTCTCGAGCAGCTCACCGGTGACCACGACATCGATCTTTGCCGTACAGTCATCGAGCGTTGCAGTCATGATCTTACTGCCACGATTGGTTGCCCTGATGCGCAAATCACTGACCAACCCGGCAACAACTGCATCAACCGTTGCACGACTGTTACGCCCGTCACCACCACCGCCGGAGACACGTGCACATTGATCTGCAAGTCTGCCACTGGTTATTTTGGCAAGCTCCGGCAGGTACGGCTCAATCGGATGACCCGACAAAAACAAACCGGTGGTTTTTCGCTCAGCGGTCAGTCGTTGAATGGCAGACCACGGCTCTGCCTTGGTCATTACGACTTCAAGCTCTTCAGTTTCGGCTGTGGCACCAAACAGATCCACCTGGCCACTTTGTTTATTACGCGATTGCTGATTGGCCGCACTCAATGCAACCTCCAGATTAGCTAATAACGTTGAACGTCCCTGCCACAGTTTTACCGGCTCATCGTTTTTCGTATCTGGCTTTGATTCTGGCAAACTAACCAGTGAATCGAGGGCACCGGCACGAATCAAGGCCTCATAGACGCTGCGATTGACATTGGCATCTACACAACGCTGACAAAGATCCATTAAGCTTTTAAATTTGCCGTTAGCACTACGCTCCTGAAGAATTTTATCGATGACCGCCTCGCCTACTCCCTTGATAGCAGCAAGGCCGTAACGCACAGTTCTCTTATCTACCGGTGTAAAGCCCGTTTCTGAATAATTGATTTCCGGTGGTAGCAACTTGCAATCATAGAGCAGCAGATCCTCAACAGTACGAACCACTTTCTCCGTAGCATCATAATCTGCGGTGAGTACAGAACTGTAAAACTCTGCAGGATAGTGGCACTTAAGCCAGGCGGTCTGATAAGACAACACAGCGTAGGCAACCGAGTGCGATTTATTAAAACCATAGCCGGCAAATTTTTCTACCAGATCAAAAATGTTTTTAGAGAGGTGAACATCTATTCCGTTTTTACTACAGCCGTCAGTAAATACACTACGCTGCTTGGCCATTTCTTCAGGCTTCTTCTTACCCATGGCACGGCGTAGAACATCGGCACCACCAAGCGTGTAGCCAGCAAGCACCTGACCAATCTGCATCACCTGTTCCTGGTAAACAATTACCCCATAGGTTGATTCGAGTATTGGTTTAAGGCTTTCATGCTGATAGTCCGGGTGCGGATAAGAAACCGGCTCAAGCCCGTTTTTACGGTTAATAAAGTCATCCAGCATCCCGGAGCTCATCGGGCCCGGTCGGTACAGCGCCACCAATGCGACAATTTCGTCAAAGCAATCCGGCTTTAATCTGGCAATGAGCTTTTTCATACCACCTGATTCAAGCTGGAACACACCGGTAGTGTTGGCTTGCTGCAGCAACTGATAAGTTGGCTTATCGGTGTAGCTGAGCTTTTCAAGATCCAGCTGATCTTCTGCATCGCGTTTTTTGTTGATCATCTGAATGCAGTTTTCAATGATCGTCAGGGTTCGCAAGCCAAGAAAATCAAACTTAACCAGACCCACCGCTTCGGCATCGTCTTTATCGAACTGTGTCACCAGGCTGCTGCCATCTGCTTCACAGTAGAGCGGCGTAAAGTCGGTTAAGCGAGTAGGTGCAATCACTACCCCACCCGCATGCTTACCGGCGTTGCGCGATAAACCTTCAAGCTGCAATGCCATATCGATAACGGTACGGGTTTCTTCTTCGTTGTCGTAGGCGCGCTTTAAGTCTTCGGCCACCTCTAAAGCGGTAGACAAGGTGATACCGATATCCATTGGCACCATTTTCGATAAGCGATCACCAAAGCCATACGGGTGACCCATGACTCTGGCAACATCACGCACCACCGCCTTGGCGGCCATGGTGCCGTAAGTGATGATCTGCGATACACGATCACTGCCGTACTTCTCGCCAACGTACTGGATAACCTTGTCACGCTTATCCATACAGAAGTCGATATCAAAGTCAGGCATAGATACCCGCTCTGGATTCAGAAATCTTTCAAACAATAAGTCATAAGCCAGCGGATCAAGATCAGTAATGCCGAGCACATAAGCCACGAGTGACCCCGCGCCAGAACCGCGCCCAGGCCCGACCGGTACATTGTTGTTGCGACTCCATTCGATAAAGTCGGCAACAATTAAAAAGTAACCGGGGAACCCCATCTGTATGATGACATCGAGCTCGCGTTCCAGGCGTGCATCATAAGGCTTGCGTATTTCTGCAAAGTTGTCAGCGCTTGTGTCGTAAAGTCGGCTCAGTCGATCTTCAAGCCCCTGGCGTGAAATTGATCTGAGATGATCATTCTCATCCATGCCTTCGGGCACCGGAAAGTCCGGTAGTCGTGGATCACCGAGAGAAATTTCAAGATTACAGCTCATGGCTATCTGGACTGTATTCTCCAGTGCCTGCGGGATATCGGCAAACAGTGCCTGCATCTCGCTTTCAGTTCTTAAATATTGTTCCTCACTGTAGATGCGCGGCCGTTTGCTGTTGGTGACTTCATAGCCGTCATGAATACAGACCCTGATCTCGTGTGCTTCAAAATCAGTGGGTTTGAGAAAGCGCACATCATTAGTGGCCACCACCGGACACGACATCGCGGCCGCCAACGGCAATACGGCCTGAATGTATCGCTCTTCGTCTGCTCGGCCGGTACGCTGCAGTTCTATATAGAACCGACCCGGAAACAACGCCATGAAACGCTTTAGCCTTTCGGTGGCGAGATCAATGTTGCCCGCCAGCAGCGCCTGACCAATCTCGCCGGATCTGCCACCGGAAAGCGCAATGATGCCGGAGGTGTTTTCTGCAAGCCAGTCTACGTGTATTGACGCGCCGTGGTTATCCTGCCCTTGCTGGTAACTCCGTGAAACCAGTTTACTCAGGTTGAGATAACCTTCGGTGTCCTGAGCCAGCAACACCATTGGTGTGACGTGCTCGGCGTCAGTCACAACCCGCGCGTCCACACCAACCACTGGCTTGATACCGTTTGCCAGACACGCACGATAAAACTTGATCAAAGCAAACATATTGCATTGATCTGTCAGTGCGACTGCAGGCATGCCCCCGGCTCTGACGGTTTTAGCAAGCGACTTTATGCGCACCACACTGTCTACCATAGAGAATTCAGTGTGTACTCTCAGATGTACGAAGCCGGTCATAGCGATGTTGCTGCCGTTTGTAAATACTGCCTGACCGGCCCAAAGGATCGGCGATGCTCTTCCAGCACCCCGTGCGCCTCAAGCGCTGCCAGATGAGTTTTAGTCGGATAGCCTTTGTTGCTGTCGAAGCCGTACATCGGATAGCGGCTGTGCAGCTCATGCATCGACTGATCACGAGCGACTTTAGCCAGAATAGATGCGGCAGATATTTCTCGTATTAGCGCATCTCCCTTCACGACCGGCTGGCAATTGCATTGGGTCACCGGGCAACGGTTGCCGTCGATCATGCAGTGGTTGGGTGTCACTGACAGCCCCTCTATTGCACGCGCCATGGCTAGCATCGAGGCGTGCAAAATATTCAATCGATCAATCTCTTCAACGCTGGCCTCGGCAATACACCAGGCGACCGCTGACTGCCTGATTTCGCTGGCCAGCTCATTACGGCGCTCTTCACTCAACACCTTCGAATCTGCCAGACCGACGATCTTATGTGCCGGATCCAGAATCACCGCAGCGGCGTACACGCTTCCGGCTAACGGCCCACGCCCGGCCTCATCAACACCGGCAATCAGGAAACGTTCGCTTGAGCCAGCTTTGCCAAGATACAGTTCATCAAAAACCAGTTGCGGCGAGCGTATTTTGCTTCGCATGTTGCGGATATCAGCCTTGCGGATAGAGTTGTTGATTCATGCAGCAGGCAGATAGAAAGACTTTATTACCAGCTGCGACTGCGCGCTATGATATACCCAATCCGAGGCAGAATTGATGACGATTTTTCTCGACCCAATGTTCTGAACACTTAACAGGAAGGAGGACTCTGCTTTGACTCCCAATCAACAAGACGCACTGCTGATCATTGATGTACAAAACGACTTTTGCCCGGGGGGCGCGCTCGCAGTCTCAGAGGGTGATCAGGTCGTCAGTGTGATCAATGCTGTAGCGCGAAACTTCCAACACATTGTACTCACTCAAGACTGGCACCCGGCAGGTCATGCCTCATTTGCGTCAAGCCACAACGCAGAACCGTATTCCACTACCCGCCTCCACTATGGCGAACAAACACTCTGGCCTGACCACTGTGTTCAGGGAAGCGATGGCGCAAAGTTTCATCCTTCGCTTCAGACTGACAACGCCAGACTGATCATTCGCAAAGGCATGCATCACGATATAGATTCCTACTCGGCATTTTTTGAAAACGATCAAACCACTACCACCGGACTCAGTGGATACCTTCGACAACTCGATATCAAGCGTGTCTTCTGCACCGGGCTGGCGTTTGACTATTGTGTCCGGTTTACCGCTGAAGACGCAGTCAAAGAAAATTTTCAAACAGTAGTGATTGAAGATGCATGCAGAGCCATTGATATGAATGGAAGCGCAGACGCCGCCAGAGCTTCATTCGAAGATGCGGGCATACGCTTAATCAGCAGTAAAGAGTTAACACCTGACAGGTGATTGCACTGCTCTGACTGACATTAAAACAACTGCTGTTGTTTAGCGCTAAAGTGCAGATAAAAAGAGAGCCCGCAAAAGCGGGCCCGATTGGGGGTGAGATCTTGCTGGTACAGGCAGTGCTCAAATTGGCCTACAACTCAAACCTGATTTCTGTACCCAGCCAAGCACCCCAAGTAATCCACGATACATGCCACGGGTCGGGTAGAGAACAGCCCGCAAATCAATATTGT
Organism: uncultured Granulosicoccaceae bacterium; assembly: GCA_938007995.1. Classification (GTDB taxonomy): domain Bacteria; phylum Pseudomonadota; class Gammaproteobacteria; order Granulosicoccales; family Granulosicoccaceae. Next base: position 14,123 of record CALLLW010000029.1, read on the forward strand.
GTTGTTCATCACATAGCAACTGTTAAACAATTCAGGCTTGAAAATAAATGCGCGTATCCCTACATCTATAGGGCGCCGGGGATGCTGCCTAGCAGGTCGCCGGACATTGTCTAACTTACATATTGCTTCATAGGAGAATATGAACATGAACGCTATTGATTTTACACCTTTGTACCGCAGCACTGTCGGTTTTGACCGATTTGCAAACCTGCTCGATTCCGCACTTCAGCATAACCATGGCAACGGTTATCCACCGTACAACATAGAAGCCACTGAAGAGAACGAGTACGCTATCACAGTCGCCGTTGCGGGATTCAAAGAGTCAGAACTCGACATACAAAGCGAACGCGGCGTACTTACCATACGCGGCGAGAAAGACACGTCTGATAAAGACGAGCGTAACTACCTGTACCAGGGTATCGCCAACCGGACTTTCGAACGAAAGTTTCAACTGGCGGATCACGTCAAGGTAGTTGCAGCGCAACTGGAAAACGGTATCCTGAAGATCGATCTGGTGAAGGAAATTCCAGAGGCCATGAAGCCCAAGAGGATTGCCATCGGCACTGGCACAAAACAGATCGAACAGAAAGATAAAGCCGCGGCGTAATTGTCGCACTTCAGTGGTAACAAGAAGGGGATGCATCGCGTCCCCTTTTTCTTTTGCACGAGAAACCTGTGGTAAACAAAGTTAAGCTACCGATTGATATCAAAGCTTTTATCTTATTAGCATAACCTGTGTCTAGCCAATAACAACTTTGCGAAATCTGTTGGGAAGTTGAGAATGCGAGCGATTACCCACATTTGCAACACCCTGGTTTTGAAAAACCACCAAGTCTTCAAGTAGTAATGTTAACAGCCCATGCAACGAACCTTAAGCAAAAAAGCTTCCACTAACACGGTGCTGAAAAAGCAAGCAAAACATCGAACCGAGCTGGCACATTGCCGAGGCACAGGCTCAAATAAAGCTTGATTGTGCAAGCCACATTTTAATGCCGCTCGTTATGCACGAAAGAACACGCGCAACCAGTCGTAAAAAAGCCCGCTGCTAAATGCAGCGGGCCGTACGGGGAGTCGAGATATACCTGACTGCTTACTTTTTATTTTTCTCCTTATTCGCCTGCTGGCGTTCGGTCCAGTTATAAGTACCATCAATAATCTGTTTGGCACTCAGCACCCATTCATCCCGCTCAATGCGATCTGAAAAACCATCCAGCTTTTCTGCGTACTTTTCAATCTCCGCTTTCTTCCACGCAGCGATATCTTCGAAGTTATTCACGCCATCCTGGTTGAGCATCTTCTCTATCTTTGGACCGATGCCAAAGATAAGCTTCAAGTCATCTTTGCCATCTTTACGCGTGGTTTTTTTGCCATCGGCTGTAACGGCAGCCTTAGGCTGCTTTGCCTCTTTCTGTTTTGCTTCAGCAGCCTTTTTGTTCAGCACCTCGCGAGCTTTGCGTCGTTCTTCCCAGTTGTATGTGCCTTTGAGAATCTGTTGTGCACTTAACACCCACTCATCACGTTCTATGCGATCGGGAAATCCATCGAGCATCTCGGCATAGCGCGCAATATCCGCCTTGTTCCACGCGGCGATATCTTCAAACCTCTGGATACCTTTACCATTGAGCATTTTTTCAATCTTTGGTCCGATACCAAATATAAGCTTAAGATCATCCTGACCATCCTTACGGGTGGTCTTCTTACCATCTGCCGTCAGTGTGGGCTTTGATGCGGCCTTTGGCTTCGGTGTAGCCTTCGGCTTTGGCGTCGCTTTTGTTCTGGCTTTGACGGTTTGCTTCGGCTTGGGCACACGCTTGAGCTTTTCAATCTGTGCTTTAAGGCGCTCGATTTCCTTGTCGCGTGACGTCACATCTTTGCCATGCAACTTCTGCAAACTGGCCAGCTTGCGCTCCAGCTCTGCAATCTTTCTAAGCTCCAGTTTCTTCTCTTCAAGCTGCTTACGCAGACTACCGACTGAGGCTTTCTGGGTCCTGACTTCTTTTTCCAGTCTGGATAATTCAGCCCGCCTCTTCTTGGCTGCAGCCAGCTCATCCTGCAGCGACTTGCGGGTTTCATCTGCGGCGATCTGTTTGCCAGACATTTTATCTTCAAGTGTTTTCAGCGACTGACGCAACTTGATCAGTTCTTTGTTGCGTTGACTCGAAAGTGACTCAGTGTCTTTAACCTGTTTCTTCAAGGAAACCACATTAGATTCATGGCTTTCAACAGTGCGCGTCAAGCTGGCTATCTGCTTGTCAAACTGACTGATCTTACGATCACGGGAGCTGACCTCAGCCTTCAGCGCCTCAGCCTGTTTGAGCCGCAGCTTCAGTGAGTCAAGCTCCGCCCGACGCTTCGCTTCACTGGCTTGGTAATTTTCAAGCGCTTTGTCAGTCGAATTCTTTAATGCGTCGAGTTTTTTACCGGCCTCCGCAGCGCTCTTACGAACAATACTCAACTCAGACGAGTACTTTGCCTTATCCGATTTTTGCGTATCTTTCAGGGCGCTCAGCTCTGCCTCACGCCTATGCAATCGAGACTGCAATGGTTCAAGCTCTTTAATCTGCTTTTTGAGCGAGACCAAATCCGCATTCCACTTGGCACTGGCGCCCTTCTGCGCTTGCTGCAACGATCTAAAGTCTGCCTCTCTTTTTTCAAGCCGCTTCTCGACAGACTCAAGCTGTCTTATACGCTGGCGCATTTGTGACGCTTCAGCGGAAAATTCAACGCTTGCTTCTCGATGTTTTTCCTCAGCAGCCTGCAGCTGCGTTTCGCGCTTTGACAGTTGTTGCTGTAATGGCTGTAGCTCGCGAATCGTCTTTTTCAGTTCCGCCTGCTCAGCAGACCATTTAGCGTTATCGGACTGACGAAGTGCGTTAAGTTTTTGATTTTCAGATTCCCTCGCAGACAGCTGCTGCTTCAAAAGCTCAAGCTCTTTTATGCGACGCTGAAGCGCTGATATTTCCGCAGCACTCCTGGTACTCATGCTTTTGTTCTGCTCTTCGAGTTGTCTGAATTCACCTTCGCGCTTTGAGAGTTGCTGCGGCAGGGGCTCGAGTTCTTTTATACGACTCTGCAATCCGGCAATCTCAGAAGACCATTTACCAGTCGCAGACTTGTGTTGCTCTTCCAACTGTTGCAGTTCGCGATCACGCTTCGAGAGTTGCTGCGGTAAGGGCTCCAGTTCCTGCAACCGACTCTGTAATCCAGCTATCTCAGTTGACCACTTAGTGCTTGCCGCCCTATGTTGCCCTTCCAGTTGCTGCAGCTCGCTCTCACGCTTCGAGAGTTGCTGCGGTAAGGGCTCCAGTTCCTGCAACCGACTCTGCAGTCCGGCAATCTCAGTCGACCACTTATTACTCGCCGCCCTGTGTTGTTCTTCCAGCTGCTTCAGCTCACTCTCACGCTTCGAAAGTTGCTGCTTTAGCGGCTCCAGTTCCTGCACCCGACTCTGCAATCCGGCAATCTCGGTCGACCACTTGCTACTCGCCGCTCTGTGTTGCTCTTCCAGCTGTTTCAGCTCGCTCTCACGCTTCGAAAGTTGCGGCTTTAGTGGCTCCAGTTCCTGTACCCGACTCTGCAATCCGGCAATCTCAGTCGACCACTTGCTACTCGCCACCCTGTGTTGCTCTTCCAGCTGCTTCAGCTCGCTCTCACGCTTCGATAGTTGCGACTTTAGTGGCTCCAGTTCCTGAACCTGACTCTGCAATCCGGCAATCTCAGTCGACCACTTACTACTCGCACTTTGATGCTGTTCCTTAAGTTGCTTTAGTTCGTTTTCACGATTGGAAAGCTGCTGTTGCAAAGGCTCAAGTTCTTTCACACGACTTTGCAAGCCGGATATTTCCGACGCCCACTTTGAGCTGGCAGCTTTGTGCTGCTCTTCGAGGGTCTTAAGCTGATTTTCCCTGCTACCGAGTTGCTGCTGGAGCGGTTCCAGCTGCTTTACCCGTGTTTCGAGCTGAACGACCTTTTGATCGCGTGAACTCAACAGGCCCTGCTTTTCATCGAGAGACTTTTTAAAACCGAGTATGTCTGACCGAAACACACCTGTTTGTTTTTTCTCGCTATCAAGCTCGGAGGTCAGTTTGCTTATTCTGGCAGTCGATTGCTCCTCCGCCAACTTCATCCGTTCCTCAATCGAGTCGTGGCGTTTTTTCTCTGCCGCTATCTCCGCGTTCATAGCAACAATCTTTCTATCACGTTGATCAATATCCTGACGCAGCCCTTCAAGCTCTCTGGTCTTTACCCCGAGTTCCGCAATACGTTGCTCATGTTGCGTCTTGAGCTGCCTGTGCTGATCCTCTGCGTCTTTCAGCTTGCGATCAAAATTCGCCTGCGTTTCAGCTTTATACCTGGAAAATTCCGCCTCTTTGGCTTTGAGCTGGTCTGTAGCGGATTGATACTTGCTCTGCCACGGCTCAAGCTCTTTAATCCGCGCCAGATTCTGGGCGTCTCTCGCTTTAGCCTCATTATTTAACTTATCGCGATTAGCTTCAAGCTCGGTTATCCGACGCTTGCTGCTCTCCAGCTGGCTTTTCGCCTCTTCAGATTGCTTTTTGTATGGGCGCAATCCGTCAAGCTCCTGTTGTGTCTTGCCAAGCTGCGATTGGTGCTGCTCACGTACACGGACAAGCTCCTGTTTTTCACCTTCAAGACTCTGTAACTTCGAGCGCAATGATTTGATTTCATTGTCACGATTCTGCAGGTCTGACTTCAGTGCTTCGAGAGATGCGATTTTCTTTTTAAACTCAGACAACTCATTGTCACGCTGACTCAACCTGGCATTGTGAGATTTCTGGTCGTTATCTAATCTGAGCTGCAAATCAGCAAGTTCCTTTTTATCTCGTTCGACCGTTGAGTTAAGCTCATTCTGCAACAACGAAAATTTGCTTTCGCTATCACGCAAGCGGCCTTGCAGCGGCGTTAGCTCATCAATTTTTTTATTGCTAGCCGCCAGCGACTGGTTTTTGCTGTTAAGTTCGTTACGAATGTCTGCAGCAGATTTTTTCGCTGCTTCGAGCTCTGTAGAGAGAGTCGTCACGCGGCCTTCAGCTTCTGCCTTCTGCCGTTTGAGATCTGCTTCGGCCTTACGTAATGCGTCGAGATCCTGGTTTAACGAAGTGATCTTCTGATCTTTGTTGCCAATCTCGGCACGTACATCAACGGTGGTCTTTTTCGCCGCTTCAAGCTCTTTTGTCAGATTGGTGACTCGACCATCTGCCTCTGACTTTTGTCGTTTAAGATCCGCTTCGGCTTTGCGTAATGCCTCGAGATCCTGGTTTAACGAAGTGATCTTCTGATCTTTGTTGCCGATCTCGGTGCGAACATCAGCGGTGGTCTTTTTTGCCGCCTCAAGCTCTTTTGTCAGATTGGTGACCCGACCCTCTGCCTCTGACTTTTGTCGTTTAAGATCCGCTTCGGCTTTACGTAATGCGTCGAGATCCTGGTTTAACGAACCGATCTTCTGATCTTTACTACCGATGTCGGCGCGAACATCAGCGGTGGTCTTTTTCGCCACCTCAAGCTCTTTTGTCAGATTGGTCACTCGACCTTCTGCCTCTGACTTCAGTCGTTTAAGGTCCGCTTCGGCTTTGCGTAATGCTTCGAGATCTTTGTTTAAAGCAGTAATCTTTTGATCTTTGCTGCTAATCTCGCTTAGTGCATCAGAAGTAGCTTTTTTCGATGATTCAAGTTCACTGGTTAAGCCTGTAACCTTATTTTCCGCATTGGATTTCTGTTGCTTGTAGTCTGCTTCAGTTTTCCTGAGTGCATCCAGGTCCTTGTTCAGTGAGACGATCTTTTGTTCTTTGCCACTGATTTCACTTTTTGCATCGGTTGAGGCCTTTCTGGCGCTCTCCAGTTCCCGGGTAAGATCGGCGACGCGACTTTCAATATCTGATTTACCCCGTTTCAGATCAGACTCAGTCTTCTTCAACGCCTGCAGATCCTGGTTCAGCGTTGCAATTTTCTGTTCATTTGCTGTGATCTCGCCACGGGCATCTGTGGTCGCCTGTCTGGCGGCCACCAGATCTTTGTTGAGCGCAGTGATCCTGCTATCCGCATTGGACTTTTCTTTTTTAAGATTTGCCTCTACCAGGCGCAGCGCTTCAATATCTTTGTTGCGCTTACTCAGTTCTGTGTCTTTACCAGATGCCTGGGTTCGAAAGCGGCTGACATCCGCAGTGACCGTGGTCAGCTTGCCCTCGTGCTCTTTTACAGACTTCTTGAGCGACACAATCTCGGTATCACGTTGCTCAACAGCTTTATCTCGAGCAGAGATCTCTGTTTCCAGTCGTGCAATTTTATTGCGCTGCTCGGTGATAACGCCCTCATACTTGTTTGATGATTGCTCGGAGTTACGGGTAAACCCAGCCAGTCGGTCTTCCATCTCACGCAGTGCCAGCCTGGAACTATCCAGCTCGCCTGCCTGAGCTTTGAGCTTAGCTATGGTTGCGTCTCGCTCTTTAAGATCTATTTCCAGACCGCCAAGCTTTTCACGATATTTGTTGGCCTCCGTATCCGCTGTGGATTTCAGAGCAAGATTTTTTTCCGTTTCATTTGTAAGTTTAATTATCCGGGCGTCACGGTCAGCCACTTGTTGACGGAGATCCTCAAGCCGTTTTCCCAGCTGATCGTAATCTTTGTTCCGCGTCTCCAGCGTGGCATTAAACTCTTTAATACGCTTTTGCGCTGAGCGCTCCAGCTCAGCAATTTTTCTTTTGTAACTGTCCGTGTCCACCTGCGAATTATCATTACCAACATCCGCGCGCAAAGTAGCAATATCTGCCTCGCCAGCAGAAATTTTGCGCTCGTATTCACGCCGGGTGCTGTCAAACTGTGATTGCTGCTTTTCAAGGCGGCCACGCAGATCATGAATAATAGACTCTTGTTGCTCTGCACGGCGTCTGAGTGGTACCAGCTCCGGATCCGCTTTGACTGGCTGATGTTGTACCTGGCGTACGCTTTGATCTACCTGACGACGCACTTCATCTGTCTGATGCTGCTGTTTTTCCAGTCGTCTGCGCAGGTCGGCTATGATCGCGTCTTGCTGCTCGGCACGACGGCGTAAAGGCACAAGCTCGCTGTCACTATCATTGCGCACTTCAGACAACTGTGACAGTTTGCGCTCAGCTTCTCCCCAGCCTGCAAACGCACGCACCTTCTCATAGGATTCCTGCTCATAGCTGTTCTTCAGCTTTCGTTCCCGCATGCTGATGCCAGAGGCCGCATTAGCAGACACGCCCTGCGCCGCCAGAAGCTCACGAATCTTTTTTTGCAGATCCTCTACCTGGGTGTTCTTCTGCTCAAGAAGTGCCTGATAGTGATCAACGTCTGCACGCGAACTTCGGACAACCTGTGCAGACTGTTTGGTTGCTGCGTTGCCAGAGGAATACTGCAACTGACGATCTCTTTCTCCCAGTGCGGCGAGTGCCCTTATCTTCGCATAGGCTTCATCATCCAGCGCTTTGGCTAGTTCATACTCACGACCTGTCATATCTGAATGGCCGACCGGCACTTTAAGGCTGGCACGGTTACCGCGAATATCTTTTGCTGCAACGGAGTACGAGCCTGGCTGACCAATTGCAGGCCGTTTGTTGGCACCGCGCTCGTTGCGACCTTTTGCAACAGGAGCGATTGGCGGCCTGTTAACGGCGGCTAAAGACCGACGCTTGACTGTTTCCGAGTTGTTGCCTTTGGCCCCGGACCTGTCACTGTTCGCCTCTGACTGCCGGACTCGGGTTCTATCTGCAGAAGCTTCAGCGGATCGTGCAACAGAAGACCCAGCCGACGATCTGGTAGAAGCGTTTGCTGCGGATTCAGCGGAGCTTGTTGCGGATTCTCCAGAAGCAGCAGATCGAGCTGGTTGGCCTGCACCGGATGCAGCCACACGATTGCCACGCTCTGCAGACCGACCATCGTCACGGGTTGATTGATCTGGTGCCTGGCCCTGCAGTCGGTCTTGCGGTCGGCCTTGTGATCGACCTTGCGATCGACCTTGCGATCTTTCTGGGTTACCACGCTTTCCCTGAAGCTCTGAACGCAGCCAGCGGATCTCGCGTTCACGCTCGCTGAGTTGACCTTCATAACGGTTGTTTGTCTGACGCTGTTTACCGGACCTGAACATCCGGCTGATGACCCAGCCCACCAATAGTCCGATGAAGCCTGCGACCAAAAGCGAAATTCCAATTTCACCAATCAGATATTTCATACCACTCCCCCCTGTATAAACGAGACCGTGGCCAGTCGGGAACCTCCTCCCTGCGCAGCGCTGCAGCTACCTACGTTGATAGCAACTTGCAATCACCACTGACTGACCGATAACACAATACATTTATACCCTACGCACAAGACTCGCACACAGGTAATTTTTTGTAACAGCTGGATGAATAAAACGGTCTTACAACAATTGCTTAGGGTGATATCGTTGGATGCAACCAGCCAGCAACACACACCACTATAACTTCACCCACAATAACTAACAAAAAACTGATCGCTACAAACTTAAGCGAGTATCACTAAAACCAGTAGATTCACGGACTCCACAATGCAGAAGTCAATGAACTGACCTGGATTATTCATGAGGATTCGTCATTCAGACAAAATGTGGCTAAACAGGTCAGCCAATCGTCTGTGATACGTGGCCCGCCACGTGACAAAGAGGATGGGGCGCAGTGTGACGCCAGGTTTTCTTCCGGGGTCGAATAGACGAACTGCTATTTTGAAAACAGGCGCCCAAAATGATTTGGAGCTGTATAAATAGCATTTGCCGATTATCTGATTGTCGCCTTATAAATCATCAAGACCAGGTGCATTACAATCTGCGTTCAGACTAAATGTTATTCAATATAAAAAGGCAGATCAGCGTATTGAACAATAGTCAGTTCAATGCGTGCATGCGTTGCAAGGTTACTTTGCATAACCTTATACAGCCGGAATAGCGCTTCTTCAGCCTCAGCCTCTTCGTTAAAAGTACCATACAGGAGAAGCCGGTTAGCCGTAGCGGAATCAGGTATCACAAGATCCGCCCGAACCGGTAAGGCATTCCACACAACTTCAAGCTCATTCAGCGCACCATCAAATTCCACTCTGACAGTGTAAGTACTATCCGGCTGACTTCTCAGCCATCCAGTTGAGCGATGTGTTATGCCAGAAACCACTGTTGCAGATGCTTGCGCTGCGGCTTTGTTTGTATTTACCGACTCACGGCGCTTCAATTGAATTGAAGCAGACGGCTGACTGTCCGCCACTGACTCCAGTTCCAGGTTATTGTGTTGAATATCTGCTGCAATCGCAGCAGTGGCCGACTGTGCGCCTGAATTGGTGCTGCGACTGAATGATTCCACACTTGCTGAGATGTCGCTGTGTAACTCGCTGGTGGAATTGCTCATTGTCACGGCACTTCGCAAAGTATCTGCTGATATTGATCGATTCTCTGCTACCTGGGATTGCAGTTTATCTTTTGCGACCCATGGGATGTCTGGCTTACTCTCCTCCAGTCTGTTATCAACCGACGCAATCTCGGCCTGTACAGGCGCGCTGTCAATTAACTGACTGTTTGATGCATTGTTGAACTGCTGCCACAGTCCGATACCAATACCCAATGCGCACAGGCTCGACAACGCATACGCTACAACCGGCCAGCGTGTTTTTTGCGGTTCATATTCTCGACTTGGCCTGACTGATTGCCGCTGCAGCTTTTTGCCGGCAGCCCGCAACACCTGATCATCCAGCGTTGCAGGTGATTCCAGTTGCGGCGCACGCTGTGTGAGTTTGTCGAGTTCTGTCACGGGATTAACTCCATACGCTGCCGGGTTGCAGACTTTGCATACCTGAGCCGGCTTTTAACTGTTTCTCCGCCAACTCCTGTCATGCGGGCAATTTCGCGTTGACTAAAGCCCTCCTGCTGGAGCAAAAATGTCAGCCGCTGCTCCTCCGGCAGCCTCGACAAAGCTTCTAAAAGCTGCCGCAGCAACACCCGATCTTCAGCGCTGAGCTGTTGTGCTTCAAACTGCTCGTCAGAAGTATCCAGCACATCGGCTGGTCGATTAGATTTTCGCCGGTAAAAATCTGCCACTTTATTGCTGGCAATTTTATAGAGCCAGGTTCGAAACCTTGCCTCACGTTGCTCAAACCGTTCTGCACTGTCAATGACCACCAGCCAGACATCCTGGGCGATCTCTTCTGCCGTGGCCGTGCTGGCAAGATTACGCAGAACAAAGTTATACAGTCCGTTCCTGTGTCGGTGGTAGAGCGTTTCAAACGCCGCAGCATCGCCCGCTGCGTAGGCTTGCAGCAGCGACTCATCGCTTATTGGGAATAACGCTTTTGAAAACCCGAGCACGCCTGCAGGTAATCCTCTGTCTCTGCCACGGCATGGATAACACCGCGCTTGTTATTCAGTTTATCGCAGCAGCAGCGGAAAAGGGGTTTTCACAGCCTGCCAGCTGACGTGTTAGCAAAGCGGGTTCAGCAAAAAAAACGGAGAGGTGCAGTTGGAGAGCCAGAAAGCAAAAGAGCCGCTGTTGCGGCTCTTTTGTACATCGTCAGTTCACTGATGCGCTAGCGGGTAACCTCGAACTCATGCAGCGTAAATGTACCGTTACCCCAGAAGGTCTCAGTGCCGATTTCAATCGCACCCATACAGGTGTTGCCGACATCCCAGATTCCATATTGACGGCCCTGGAAGCGAGTCCAGTCGACAAACTTTTTCCAGTCAAGCCACCCTTCAGTTGAAGGCACTTTCTCGACGAAAGCAACATAGCCCCAGGATAACTGCGGGTTGATGTAAACATCCCACTCTTTGCCATCAATGGTCACTTCGGTCACGAGCTTGCCCGGAGTTTTGATAACCGGCTTATTTACCCAGACCATCAACTCAAAGTGTTTGTTCCATTCCTCCGCTTCGCAACTAGTGTGGAAAAACGACTCAAGCGCAACATTTCGTTCGGCAACACCGGTTTCAGAATAACGATACCGTACTTTGTAGTTCGGAACGTTGTTTACATTCACCGGCAGGCCAAGCTTTGCAGGAGTGCCAGACTGCGAATTTCCAGTCTTACGACCGTAGTAAACCTGCGGGTAGCTCTTAACCGAGAAGTCATTACCTTCATCGCGATCAAGCCAGTTGTAATCCCATTTGGCCACGTAGTTGCCCGGACCACCGTTCAGCTCTATACACTGCGACCAGCGATCATAGTAGACATCGCTTGAATTCCACGTGTTGTTTTGCAGCACATAGTCTCCATACGAAATCTCTGCCCAGGGTTGGCACCAGCGAGTATTCAGCAAAGGATTTGCTGAAGTTGCAGTACGGCCTGCAACCACCCGACAGCTGCGATCGTTTTCATAACCGAACCCGTCACCGTTACCATCACTGGCATCAGTCAGACAGATTGGCACGCCATCCTGAAAGCCCACAGTGGCCGCTGCGACCGGAGGTGGTGCAACCACCACACTGTTGCGATCGGCAATCGGCTGAACACTACCCCAGATGCACGATTCGCCGAACTCAAAGCCCCATCCATTGCCGTTATCCTCAGCCGTGGCAGAACACTCCCGAACACCATTTTCGTTGCGGACCGGCTGGCTGATTGCGCTGATTGACTGGACAGGCACTGAAGCCGCCTGGCCGGTATTACCACGATATCTGCAGCTGGTGTTGTTCTCCCAACCCCAGCCATTGCCGTTGCTAACCGCTGCACTGCTGCAGGTCGGCGCAGTGGACGCTGCACCTATTGATCCACTGGCAGCCGTATTGGCAGAAGCGCTACCGGAAACAGCAGATGCATTTCCGTTGTAGCGACAGCTGCGTCCGTTTTCCCAGCCCCAACCATCGCCGTTGCTTACTGCAGCGCTGCTGCATGAGGGTGTAGATGATGAAGAACTGGTGGCGGCAGTTGCTGATGATCCAGCGCTACCGAACCGGCAACTGCGGTTGTTCTCCCAACCCCAGCCATCACCGTTGTCAACCGCAGAGCTGCTGCAAATCGGCGTGCTGCTGTTGCCTGAGCTGGCGGATGCCGAGGCACTGCCTGCACCAAAACGGCAGCTTCGGTTATTTTCCCAACCCCAACCGTTACCATTGTCTACGGCATTGGCTGAGCAAAAAGGCCGACTGGCCGATGAGACGCAGGATCGCCCATTCTCAAAGCCCCAACCGTTCGAATCGACAGATACGTTGGCAGAGCAAGTGGGATTCGCGGATGCAGTCGGCGCAAAGCCGAGAGAGCTAAAAATGAGCAATATTGCTGAAAAGAGACCACTGGACATTACCCTGAATATAATTCGGGACATAAAGTAAATACCGTTTCCAATCAGGCTGGCTCGTAAAACACCAGCGTTATAATTACAAGAAGTTACGTGCCGGCGACTGACGCCGGAACATGGCCACAGACTGAGGGCGAAGTATATGAAGAACACCAGCTTCGTCAGGTTAAACAAAGTACATGAATGACATAGGAAGTTAATGCTTCACATGAACAACAGAGTGTACGCAGTTGTTATTCAGCCAATGTTCAGCAAAATTACCAATCAGACAGGTCGCTTAACTGTTTTCCCTGACAGCACACACCTAAAGATAGTCGCCCGGATTTAAACAATGCAGAAAGCGTACTGCTCAGCCGGCTGTAGTCAGCTAAAATTCAGTAATTAAAGACAGAGATTCTCATCTAACCTGTTGTTTTTTATAGTTATCAGGCAGTAAATTCAGTTAACGCTTTTGTAACATTGATTTGTCAACAAATGCCGTTTAGCGCACATCTGCAGTGCTTTACTTCAGCTTTTTGTAGTGCACTCTTTTCGGCTGACTGATGTCGGTGCCGGTGCGGCGCTGGAAATCTTCCTGATATTCGGTGTAGTTTCCGGCAAAAAACTCTGCGTGCGATTCACCCTCATAGGCGAGAATGTGGGTCGCGATGCGGTCAAGAAACCACCTGTCGTGAGAGATCACAATGGCAGCCCCCGGGAAGTCCAGCAATGCCTCTTCAAGTGCACGCAGAGTTTCAACATCAAGGTCGTTTGAGGGTTCATCGAGCAGCAACACGTTTGCGCCCTGCTTGAGTGTCCACGCCAGCTGCAATCGGCCGCGCTCCCCGCCAGAAAGATCACCAACCCGCTTTTGCTGATCTGCACCTTTAAAGTTAAAGCGACCCAGGTACGCTCTGGATGGCATTTCAAAATCGCCAACCGTCAGATTATCCAGACCGCCGGAGATAAGCTCCCAAACGGTTTTGTCTGCGTCGAGCTCGTCGCGACTTTGGTCTACCCAGGCAATCTCAACGGTCTCACCGCGCTCTATAACACCTGAGTCTGGCTCTTCCGTGCCCATAATCATGCGCAACAGAGTGGACTTACCTGCCCCATTGCCACCGATGACACCAACGATTGCACCCTGAGGTAATGAAAAACTTAGATCTTCTATCAACAGACGATCTTCATAACCTTTGGTCACGTTTTTAAAATCCAGTACCTTCTCACCGAGGCGCGGGCCCATCGGTATGTAGATTTCGTTTGTCTCGCTGCGCTTTTGAAACTCGCGCGACTGCATTTCTTCAAAGCGAGCCAGCCTTGCCTTCGACTTGGATTGTCTCGCCTTGGCACCCTTGCGCACCCATTCAAGCTCCGCTTTCATGGCTTTGGCGTGCGAAGACTCCTGTTTTTTCTCTTGTTCGAAGCGATCAGCCTTGGCTTCCAGCCAGCCAGAGTAGTTGCCTTCAAACGGAATACCGCGACCGCGATCGAGTTCGAGAATCCAGCCAGCCACGTTGTCGAGAAAATATCGGTCGTGAGTGATCGCCACAACAGTGCCATCAAAGTCATGCAGAAAACGCTCAAGCCAGCCAACAGACTCTGCGTCCAGGTGGTTGGTGGGTTCATCCAGCAGCAGCATATCCGGTGCGGCAAGCAACAGCCGACACAGAGCAACGCGCCGCTTTTCTCCACCTGACAGATTTCCTATTGTGGCGTCCCATGGCGGTAACCTAAGTGCATCTGCAGCGACTTCCAGTTGTCTTTCCAGGTTGTGGCCATCACTGGCTTGCAGAATCGCCTCAAGCTTTGCCTGCTCGGCAGCTAGCGCGTCAAAGTCGGCGTCGGGCTCGGCATAGGCGGCATAAACTTCGTCCAGCCTCGACTGCGCACCTTTTATTTCATCAACTGATTGCTCGACTATCTCGCGCACAGTTTTAGCGGGATCAAGTTCCGGTTCCTGAGGCAGATAACCGATGTTTATGTCCGGCATTGGACGAGCTTCACCGTCGATCTCGCTATCGATACCCGCCATGATCTTCAACAGCGTTGACTTACCGGCACCGTTGAGCCCCAGTACGCCAATCTTGGCCCCCGGGAAAAAAGATAAGGAAATATCTTTTAGAATTTCGCGTTTGGGCGGAACCACCTTACTCACGCGATTCATGGTGTAGACGTATTGAGCCATATTAAACAGTGTTGTCTGAACTACGTTAAAAGTACCACAGCCAGTTCTTAGTGACCACGAGCCAAATGCTGCTTCGTCCTGCAAATCCCTCCATCATTGCGTTGTTTACTCTCTAAGACCATGCATACTGAAGTGCGACAAGATACACTTGCCCAATCATCAAAAGAGGAACGATATCAGTGAAAAGCATTCAGGTTGGGAAACTCGGTGTTGCTGAACCATTACACAAGCTGGTGAATGAAAAAATATGCCCCGGAACTGACATTTCCACAGAGCATTTCTTTACCGAACTTGAAAAAATTATTGCCGATTTCACACCGCGGATTCAATCGCACCTGGCAACACGCGATGCGCTGCAGGAAAAGATTGACCAATGGCATCGAGACAACAAAGCTTTTGACGCAGCTGAGTATAAAAGCCACCTGCAATCAATTAACTATCTTGAACCTGAAGCTGCAGCCACAACCATCAGCACCACCAATGTCGATCCTGAGATTGCTTTAATAGCCGGTGCGCAACTGGTTGTGCCACTGGATAATGCCCGATTTGTACTCAACGCCGCCAATGCGCGCTGGGGTAGCCTCTACGATGCGTTGTACGGCACCGATGCCATAGCCGAAGACGATGGCGCGGAACGCTCCGGCGGATACAATCCTGAACGCGGTGAGAAAGTGGTTGAGTACACCCGACGATTTCTCGATGAACACTTTCCGCTTGCCAGTGGCAGCCACAAAGCCGCTACCGGCTACCAGATAGAAAACGGCAATCTAAAAGTCATCACCGCTAACGACACCACCGCACTGGCAGATCCTGCGCAGTTTACCGGCTACAGCGGCGATGCGTCCGCACCGGACAAAGTGCTGCTGTGCAAAAACAAACTGCACCTTGAAATGATCTTTGATGCCAGTCATCCGATTGGAAAAACAGACCTGGCATCATTGGCTGACGTTCATCTGGAGTCCGCAATCACCACAATCATGGACTGTGAAGACTCGGTGGCATCAGTCGATGTTGAAGACAAATGCCAGGTGTACAGCAATTGGCTCGGACTCATGCAGGGCAACCTTGCAAGCTCGTTTGAAAAAGGCGGAAAAACAATAGAACGTGTACTCGCCCGTGATCGTCACTACACCGCTGCTGATGGCAGTGAATTAACTTTACCCGGTCGCAGTGTGCTGTTGGTGCGCAACGTCGGGACCCAGTGTGAAATAGATGCAGTGACCTACAACGGCAAAGCGGTACCTGAAACATTGATCGATGCAATGGTCACCTCTCTGTGCGCCAAACATGAGCTGCTCGGCAACCATAACGGATTCAGTAACTCGCGTACCGGCTCGGTTTATATTGTAAAACCAAAAATGCATGGAACCGAAGAAGTCGCACTGGCAGTAGAACTATTTGATCGGGTGGAGCAAGCACTGTCACTTGAGAAAAACACATTAAAGATGGGCATCATGGATGAAGAACGCCGCACCACGGTAAACCTGAAGAACTGCATTAACGCGGCACGTGAAAGAGTTGTTTTTATAAACACCGGCTTTCTTGATCGCACTGGTGACGACATTCACACCAGCATGGAGGCTGGTGCCATGCTGCCTAAAGCAGAAATTAAAGAAGCGAAATGGCTGCAAGCCTACGAAGATAATAATGTGGATTGCGGTCTTGCTTGTGGTCTGCAAGGCAAAGCGCAGATCGGCAAAGGCATGTGGGCGATTCCGGATGAAATGGCAGCCATGCTAAAAGCCAAGATAACTCACCCGCAACAAGGCGGCAGCACCGCCTGGGTTCCTTCGCCCACTGCTGCCACACTGCATGCTACTCACTACTTTCAAATTAACGTAAAAGCGCGACAGGATGAAATAAAATCGCGCACCGCCGCAAGCGTTGACGACATCATTACTATTCCGCTCCTTGATAGAAATCTATCTGCCGATGAAATCATGAAAGAGCTGGATAATAACGTTCAGGGCATTCTCGGTTATGTTGCTCGATGGGTGGGTCAGGGTATCGGTTGTTCTAAAGTGCCCGATATAAACAACGTTGGCTTAATGGAAGACTGCGCAACTTTGCGCATTTCAAGTCAGCATATTGCCAACTGGTTACATCACGGCATTCTAAGCGAAGAAGAAGTCATCGATTCAATGAAGAAACTTGCGGTAACAGTAGATGCGCAAAACAAAAACGACAGCAACTACACACCAATGGCGCCGGATTTTGATAACAGCATTACCTTCCAGGCGTCACTGGATCTGGCACTCAAAGGCAGAATGCAACCTAACGGTTATACTGAATTTATTTTGTATGAGCGCAGACAACAGGTTAAAAATACTGCTTAAGTTCGCTTATTGATACTGGCAATTCAATTGATTGCCAGTACCCTCCAACCTCAGGTTATGTTTCACCACAAGACATGTTGATGTGTCCACGTCAACATGTCACTTTTTCAAAACATCGACATAAGTTCCTCCCGCTTGGCACGAATGGTGCGCCACCGTATCTTCGATAGTTGCGCATTTACACCCGCTTACTCCGCATTGCCGGACAGCACATCGCGGCTTCTGCGCCAGCTATTCCTAAAAATCGGTGTTAGACACCGGCAAGGGGGTACTATCCATGGCGCATGCTTACGGCAATACGGATTCATCCGACCTGGCAGCAAACTCGTCGCACAGCACTCACAAAGCCCGTAACCCATATCGGTCTTTGCTACTGCTTCGCTATCTTCTTTTGAATGTTATTGCATTTGCCTTGCTCGGCGTTGCCTGGTCTCAGGGCTATGTGCACAAAGTAGTAAACGCAGATCAAACCTACCTTTCAGTTGTTATCTTCGTTGTTTTTATTGTTGGATTGGTTCTGTGCACACAGAAGCTCTGGCTGACAAACCGTGAAATTGATGCTTTAAAAACCGCCGACGGAATCCGCTCAACAACGGTTTCGCATTTATTAGTGCAAAAGGATAACGGTGCATCAATCAGTGGTTCTATGCGGTTACGCCTGACACACAGAATCTCTGTGATCAGACACCTTGGCAATACACTGGTACTGCTCGGACTGATCGGTACAGTATTGGGATTCATCATTGCACTTTCCGGCGTCGATCCGGAAACCGCATCGGATGTTAATTCAATTGCACCGATGGTGTCCAAGCTTATCCAGGGCATGTCTACTGCGCTTTATACCACTCTGATTGGATCAATTTTTAATGTCTGGCTGATGGCCAATTT
Source organism: uncultured Granulosicoccaceae bacterium (assembly GCA_938007995.1). Classification (GTDB taxonomy): domain Bacteria; phylum Pseudomonadota; class Gammaproteobacteria; order Granulosicoccales; family Granulosicoccaceae. The sequence continues at coordinate 31,781 of CALLLW010000029.1, forward strand.
TCAAATGCTGTCGAGCGGTACCGTGCAACTGATCAGTGACATTCAGGGTGCGGTAGAACAAAATGCGTGACGATGACCTGTTTGATGAAGACAGCTCGGCCACTCTGTTCCGCGATGTCATTATGTTAGCACTGGCCGGCTTTGTAACACTGGTCATGCTTTTACTGCCACACATTAATCCAAAGGCAGTGGCTGAAGATACAGCCAAATCCCCCGGCAATATGACCGTGGAGCTGCGCTGGCCGGATGATATCAATGCAGACGTCGACCTTTGGGTGGAAGCACCGGGTGACAAACCGGTTGGCTACTCTAATAAAGGCGGTCAAATTTTCAACCTTTTGCGTGATGATCTCGGAGATACAGCAGATCTTACCGGACTCAATTACGAATTCAGCTACAGCCGCGGTGTACCAAAAGGTGAGTACGCGGTAAACGTGCACTTATACCGTAACCCGGCCGGGGTTTATCCTATCCCCGCCACCATTGTTGTCAGTTTAAAACGGCCGGGTCAGAAATCAGCCAAGCAAATCCTGGTTAGCAAGCATGAGCTGCAACATCAGGGCGAAGAGTCAACCGTGTTCCGGTTTAATCTTGATGAAAACGCACGATTGGTCACAGGCAGTGTACATAACCTGCCGAAGAAACTGCGTAATAGAAAATCATGATCGTCACAACCTACTGGTTTGTTATCGCAGCTACGTTGATCGCAATACTCGCGTCAATCGCTATCTGGTCACCTCGTGCGCTGCTGCTTAAAGTCTCTTCACTGGTCTGCGCCACCGCACTTTTACCGGTCTGTTATCTGGGACTCAATGATATTCTCAGCCGCCCGAAGCCAGTCATGCTGGAGACAATCCATAAAGATGTCTCAGAAGCCAGTGTCCTCGGCTCGGTAATGCGGGAAGGCGAAGCAATCTACATCTGGTTACAAATTCCAAACGTAGACGAGCCGCGTGCCTATCAGTTGCCCTGGTCTGAAGAAACAGCAAAACAACTACACAAGGCGCAGCAAGACGCAGAACAAACCGGCACACAGGTAAAAATGAAAAAGCCTTTTGAAAAAACCGTAGATAATCAGGAACCGGTTTTTCACGCACCTCCACCGCCTGCACCGCCAGAGAAACAGGCGCCAGACCAAAAGCCGATCGTCTTCAGTTCTACAGAAACTCAGGATTAACCACGTTCAGTGGCGCGATACTGCAGCTCTTGTTGACATCGGCATAAACAGCGACTGTGACGCTTATCCGACTTGAAGTAGTTCACGCCACGCGCTGACATAGTTTTTAACGTAGTCAGCAATCAAGGTGTTTCACTCACCAGGTGAGCCCATAAATCAACAACTTAACCTCACTTATCACTAAATGTTCAGCTTTTCGCAGGTATACCAAAACTGAAGAAGTCGGCTGATATGCCGATCTTCTCTAGATAGAATAATCGCAAGGCCGCACGATAAGTTAAAGCCCGGTTTTTCAACGTAACGAATCCACTTTAACCAACTATTTGTTCCAGCGGTTTTTTTGCTCTGCTGGTAATTGTCCTGTTCAATATTTGCTTGACCAGGGTGTGTTTTGGAGACAGTTAGTATGCGCAAGCTGAGTGTAGCAGCACTATTTATGGCCGTGACTTTGTGCACGTCGGTACACACTGCTGAGTTGAAAGAATCCTTCAGCCTCGGGCTGAACTATGCATGGAAGAGTTACTCCGGTGATTTCGGTGGCATTGAGGCATGGGCCAAACAAGGTGTTGCATCAGACCCGGCCACATTTGAAGCAGAAATCAATGACATGGCTGAAAACGGCGTAGATGTGATACGTTGGTGGGTTTGGCCCGAGTTCTGGAATGATGCGGTCACTTTTGATGAAAACGGATCACCGAATGCATTGGGCCAACAAGCCATTGACGATGCATTAAAAGCACTTGAGCTGGTCGACAATGCCGGCATGCGGGTGATGTTTTGCATCTTCTCATTTGACGGCTTTCGCCCTACCCGTGAGCGCTTTGGTATCACCATGACCGGCTATCACGACATCGTTGTGGATAACAACAAGCGCGCAGCGCTGATGTCAAACGTTGTACGGCCACTTATTGCAGCCCTGGCAGACAGCCCGCACGCAGACGCACTGCATTCATGGGATGTCATCAACGAGCCAGAATGGGCCATGACCGGTGCCAACAAGTACGGTGGTGCCGCCTTCGAGCCAAACAGCGAGCTAGAGCCGATCACACACGATCAGATGGAAACCTTTATCGGTGACACCATCAAGATCATGCGCGAAGAGACGCCAGACGTACCAGTTACCATTGGCAACGCTGCGGTTAAATGGCTCGACGCCTGGAAAGAGACCGACATAGACTTCTATCAACCTCACATTTATGACTGGGTTAACGCCTACTGGCCATACTCGAGTTCTCCCGCTGAACTAGGGTTTGGGGACAAGCCAATGATGATGGGCGAGTACCCGGCGGAAGGTCTTTCTGATGCAGACCACACCACCATGCTCGAAAGCTGGTTCAGTAATGGTTACGTCGGCGCACTGGCATGGGATTACCGCATTACCCATGCACCGACAGAAACGGAAGAAGAGAAAGACGTCCATCGACGCGAGTATCTTGCCGAGATAAAAGCATTCTCGGAAGCCAACAGCATCAGCAGCAGAAGCGCGAATGTTGAAACCAGCGAGCCGAGTGAGCCCGCCGCGGCCAGAGTGCTGCCGTTATCCAAACCCAACCGACCGGTTATCGAGCTGGGTGAAGAGGAATAACCATTAGTTAAAAATGGGTGTGGTACCGCAAGTTGCGGTACCACTGTAAGTAAAGTCTGTACTACGCAAGCAGACCAGCGAAAGCCGATGCCAGCCAGTACCGGCTAAAGCAGAAACAGAGACGACACCAGTCCGATTAGCCCGCCGAATACCGCCCCCCAAACCACTAACCACCCCAAATGCTTTCGAATCATGCGTTGCATGATGTCTTTAACCAGTTCCGGTGTCATGTCATCAAGCCGGGCCCTGACGATGCCACCAATACGATCACTGAAGTCATCGCTACTGGTAACGCTTTGCAATTGTTTCTGCAGATTGGCCTGAAAGGAAGGCGATCTGACTGTCTTTAGCAGAAACTCCCGCATTCGCGTTTTGAACGGATCACGCATGGTATCAAGCGTTTTCTCTCCACCGACCATTGCCAGCATCGGACCAAGCGATGAATCCATAACCACTGATACCAGCTGATCATAAGCATCATCCATATCCAGGTTATTGATAACAGGCTCTACGTTAACTGCCGGCGCGTTCTCCGATTTACTGAAAAACCGATCAATATTCTCTCGGTTGAATAACTCACGCGTAACCAAGGTATGGATGCCGGCTTTAAACTCTTCAAAATGAACCGGTATCACACCAGAGCCATACAAGCCCGGTACTTTTTCAAACAGCATATGCACGGCAAGCCAGTTGGTTATCGCGCCAGATAACGCAAACAACCCGGTGTAAAAAATAATGCTACCGACGCCGCCAGGCAGTAGCCAGCCAGTCACAACAAGCGCCAGTGCGATCAGATTAGGGAGTATATTTTTATCCAGTAAATCCATAGCAAGTCTGTTTTTTGCTACCGTTTCCGGTAGGTGAATAATGCAGGTGACCCTGCTACCACATTAAATCATCAGGTACTTTAAATTCTGCGTATTCATCTTCAACCTGATCCTGTTCTACTCCGGTATTGCACAGCACAATATAACTTTCATCACGCTCGGCAATTTTCTCGGCAGTTTTACGCGGCACAAACTTGTAATTCCCGTCATGCGTAACAATAGCGAGAGCGCCTGTGACCAGAGCATCACGCTGCTTTTCAGTAACATTAATTGTTTTTATCAACTTGTCTTCTGGAAAGCTAAACGCTATGTCACCCCGCTCGGCCACTTCGTTTAGCTCAATTAACTGAACGATCTGCGACTGAATTGCTGCTTCTTTCGCTTTGCGATTTTTCTCTTCGTTAAGCGCGCGGTCGCGCTCGAGTTTTTCCTGCCGGGCTTTTTCAGCAGCTTCAGTCACCTCGTCGGTAACTTCTTTGCCGGTGCGCTTGAGTTTCTCTTTGGAGTTCTTGGCTTTCTTCGCACGCACTGCCTGCTTTTTGTTGGCAAGTCCGGCTTTTAACAGCTGTTCCTGGAGTGATTTACTCATTGAGAGTGCTCCTTTAGCACCGAGGTGTTGAATCAATGAAATTGCGGTTCAACAGCGGTGCGTCGAGCACGCCTGCCACCAATCAAACCGTGTACCGGTGCAAACAGGAACACCAGAACAAAAATAAACATCAGCACCAAAACAATGGTTGGTGCCGGTGCGCTATCAAGCACAAAACTTATAACAATACCCAGCACAGATGAAATGGTTGCTGCTGCGACTGCATAGAAAAGCATTGCATCGAATCGGTCTGTCATCAAATAACCAATCGCCCCAGGTGCAATCAACAGCGCAATAATCAAAATAATGCCAACAACTTTCAAGGCGGTAACAATAACAATAGACAGCAACACGAGTAAGCCGTAGTGAAGTGCCTTAACTGGCAGTCCAATCACTCTGGCGTGCTGCGGATCAAAACACTGAACCAGTAAATCTTTTCGTTGAAACCAGATGATGACACTGGCGGCCAGCGCCACTAAACCGGTCTGCAGCACGTCTGCCCAGGTTAGTCCGAGAATATCACCAAACAAAATCTCATCCAGATGAACATCAATACGCATCACCGAAAACAACACAACGCCCAAACCAAACATGCCGGAAAACACCACCCCCATCACAGTGTCTTCTTTTAGTCGGGAGTTTTCTGAAAGATAACCGGTTGCCAGCGTACAAATCATACCGGCCACAAAGGCCCCGATCACCACAGGAATGCCTGATGCATAGGCGAGCACAATACCCGGCAGCACGGCATGCGATATCGCATCCCCCATCAGCGCCCAACCACGCAACACCAGAAAGCAGGACAACACGGCACTGGCAACACTCAACAGCACTGCGGTCAGCATTGCCTGCTGCATAAAGTCAATTGTGAATGGTGCAATCAGCAATTCAAGCACTGACAGCCCCTGCTTTCAGCCGCCTGCGCGATGCAATCACACCGTGAGCCGGTGCAAACAAAAAGGCCAGCAGTAGTAAAGTGGTAAGTAACAGGATAATCACACCACCGGTGACACCATCAATGAAGTAACTGAGATAGCTACCCAAAGCACTGCAAACGGCTCCTGCTGAAACGCTAATGCACAGTAGAGTAGAAAATCGATCAGTCAGCAGATAGGCAATAGCCCCGGGTGTTACTACCATCGCGATCACCAAAAACGCACCGACAGCCATCAGTGCCGCGACAGTACAGGCACTCAGCAATGTGAAGAAAATGACCTTAAGCAACGTGGCATTCAAGCCCACAGACATGGCATGTGATTCATCAAAGAACACAACCATCAGGTCTTTCCAGATCAATAACAGTATCAACAGCGATACCACAGCGATGATCACCAGCTGAATGCTGTCTTCCGGTGAAATGGCGAGTATGTTGCCGAATATGATGGTCTCTATTCTTACCGATGCCGGTCTGATCGAGATCATAAACAACCCGAGTGCAAAGAAGCCACTGAAGATTAAGCCAATCACAACGTCTGTTTTTAATCTTGAGCGGGTACTGATAAACAACATGGCCACAGAGGCAAGTGCACCGGAAAAAAAAGCCCCGACTGAGTACGGCAAGCCAAGCATGTAGGCACCGGCTACGCCGGGCACCACCGAGTGTGAAAGTGCATCGCCAATCAGTGACCAGCCCTTCAGCATGATATAAGCAGATAAAAATCCGCACACCGAACCCACCAGTGCACTGACCCAAATGGCATTGACCATGTAGTTATATGAGAATGGTTCAAGCAGTACTGACATCAGTCTTTGTCAAAACTCTGATGTTCAGGTGCATCGTCATTTTCACCATAGAGTACAAATGGCCGTTCATCATCGGTGATAACAGTAACTTCGCGAGCATCGTCATCATCATGCAGTTCGTGGCCACCGAGTACATGAAAGCGCAACACGCCGCCGAATGCGTGCTCAAGGTTCTTACGAGTAAAAACCACATCGGCCGGTCCATCTGCCAACACAGTTCGATTGATCAAAACCACATGATCACAAAACTGCGGCACGCTGCCGAGGTTATGCGTTGATACCAGCATCACCCGACCTTCGTCACGCATGCTGCGCATTAGCGCAATAATGGATTCCTCGGTTTTAACGTCAACGCCGGTAAAAGGTTCATCGAGGAGAATAACACGACTCTCCTGTGCCAGTGCCCGAGCCAGAAACACCCGCTTCTTTTGCCCGCCGGAAAGTTGTCCGATTTGCCGATGACGGTATTCCCACATGTTCACTCGCTGCAGGGCAGATTCGACTTGTGATCGATCCTTTGCAGAGGGCCGACGTAGAAAATTCATGTGTCCGTAACGCCCCATCATCACGACGTCTTCTACCAGTACTGGAAAGTCCCAGTCTACGTCTTCGTTTTGCGGTACATAAGCCACAGTGTTGCGCTTTAAGGCACGCCCTGCAGATTTACCAAGTATCTCGACAGAACCCGAAGCCAGCGGCACAAAACCCATCAGGGCTTTAAACAGTGTTGATTTACCGGAGCCGTTAACACCCACTAGAGCGCAAATGGTGGCGTTGGGAATGCTAAAGCTCGCGTCACGTAATGCAGTATGGCCATTGTTGTAAGTGACCGTAATATTCTTTGCGGCTATTCCTGGCTCATTGCCCGGCTCATTGCCCGGCTCATTGCCTGATTTCCTGCGTGTTGCCCTGCCTGATTCGTTGGCCGCGCTGCTTACCTTTACCACACCGGAGTCGACCCCGGATAATCGCTGTGACTGGCCGGCAGCCTCAGTGACATTGCTGACATCACTATTCACCCGTCAGGCCTCGTACGATTGTTTCAGTGGTCACACGCAGCAGATCCAGATAAGTGGGTACGGGACCGTCAACCTCACTCAAGGAATCAACATAAAGCACCCCGCCATAAGCGGCGCCTGTATCACGCGCTACCTGCTTTGCAGGTTTATCGGATACTGTGCTTTCACTAAAGACCACTGGAATGTTATTTTCTTTAACGGCATCAACCATCGATTTCACCTGCTGCGGGGTTCCCTGCCCGTCAGCATTGATTGGCCACAGGTAGATTTCCTGCATGCCGTACTGTCTTGCAAGATAACTAAACGCGCCCTCAGTGGTTGCAAGCCACAACTGTTCTTGTGGTACGGCTTGCAAGCGTTGGTCGATGCTGGTCACCGCCTCAGCGATCTGTTGCAGATATTGCCTGGCATTTTCCCGATACACCGCTGCATTAGCCGGATCAAGCTTTGCCATGGCGGCTTCAATATTCCTGACATAGATAGCAACATCATCAGAAGACATCCATGCATGCGGATTCGGTTGATTCGCGTAAGGTCCATCGCGGATCGGTAGTGGTACCACTCCTTCGGATACAACAATATCAGTGGCATCTTTCACCCGCGAGATAAACTTCTCAAACCATCGCTCCAGTCCAAGCCCGTTCCACAGCACAAGATCTGCATCTCTGACACGCAACAAGTCGCGTGGCGTGGGGCGATAGTTATGTATTTCAGCGCCTGGTTTGGTGATTGAGACAACATCAGCAGCATCACCTGCAACGTTACGCGCAAGATCTGCAATCACGGTGAAGGTGGTCGCCACTAACAGTTTGTCGCCTTTGATGGCATAACCTGGCGAGACCAGCAGCAGACTTAATAACGCCGCAACGATTACTTTTTTCACAGTTACCCTCATCAGCCCGTAATTACCCATCAACCGGCAGCAGTACGATCTCTTGTAAACAGGAATTGACTGACCTATAATTTAGCCAAGGCTTAGTTTATACACTTAACGCAATATATCAAGCGTTGGGTTAACAAAGCGGAAGAGTCCACAGCAACCAGTTCGTCGCCACTGACGGCACCGGCCGAGGTTTCACACCACCAGGCAGGAGAAAGAAAAATAACCAAGAACTCAGCCAGGCTTAAGCACAATGAAGAGGCGCTGCCTGAAGCACATGAGCAGGCCGCCCGCTTCACCCAGGTGCGCGAGGCACATAAGACCGAAGCCACCGAAGACTACGTAGAACTGATCGATGATCTGATTCGTGTTAACGGTGAAGCACGACTGGTCGACGTTGCCAGCCGCATGGGGGTGACTCAACCCACCGCCAGCAAAACACTGGCAAGACTGCAGCGCGATGGCTATGTGAACTCCGAGCCGTACCGTTCGATCTTTCTCACAGAGCAAGGCAAGGAACTCGCAACTCAGAGCAGACTCCGCCACGAAATCGTGCTCGACTTTCTGCTTGCTATTGGTGTTAGCCGCGATACGGCAATCCGCGACTCGGAGGGAATGGAGCATCATGTCTCGGAAGAAACCCTCAGGGTTTTTAAAAAGATCACTCGCGCAAAAATTAAGAAATAGATTGCATATTCGGTGCTACCACTGATAAACCGCATGATCAAACGTTAGCTGCTATTCCGCTTTCAACACTACAGCATCAGGATCACTGATGACATCCAGCTTGAACAAAACCCTGCGTTTAAAAGCGTTTATCGCGCGCCACAAATGGCTGCTTGGTGTGGCCGTACTGCTGCTACTGCTGGCTGTTGTTGCCAGTATGCTCGCCGCACGATCCATGGCAACACTCGATGCGCGCATCAAAGAAGTATTCGACGGTCCCAAGTGGTCTATACCAGCCAGGGTCTATGCACGACCACTTGAGCTGTACCAGGGGCTGCAGGTTGATGCCGTCACGGTAACAGAAGAACTCGCAAGGCTCGGTTATAAACCGGCGGCAAGTCAAAGTAACAGAGCGGGTGAATTCACACTCAGCACTGCCGGCGAACAACAAACGCTGAAATTCCACACTCGCGGCTTTAAGTTTGCCGATGGTTTTGAGCCGGCAAGGCAGCTTTCGCTAAGCTTTCAATCAGACAGAGTCAGCGCCCTGACTGATAACGAGGGCAATAGTGTTGCAATAGCGCGTCTTGAACCACAAGTGATCGGCCGCATCTCACCTGCGCAAACGGAAGACCGTTTACTGGTTAGTCTGGAGCAACTGCCAAAGGGCCTGACAGATGCGCTGCTGGCCGTCGAAGACCCAAAGTTCTACCAACATAACGGCTTGTCTTTTCGCGGTATCGCGAGAGCGATCTGGGTCAATATTAAAGAACGACGTTTTGCTCAGGGCGGCAGCACTTTGACCCAACAATTGGTGAAGAACCTTTTTCTCACTCGTGAGCGGAGCATCAAACGCAAACTGACTGAATGGCCAATGGCTATCGCTCTTGAAAGACGCTACAGCAAAGAAGAAATTTTGCAGGCGTTTGTCAATGAGGTTTTCTTTGCACAGGATAAATCACGTGCAATTCACGGCTTTGGACTTGCCAGTCTTTATTTCTTTGACAAACCGGTACAGGAACTCGAGTTACATGAATCCGCGCTATTAGTCGCTTTGTTGAAAGGCCCGTCTTACTACAACCCGCTCAGACACCCACAACGCGCCACAGAGCGCCGCAACCTGGTGCTGCGAATATTAAACAGAGAGAATTTACTATCAACTGATGACATGAATGCAGCGATTGCACAGCCACTGGTCATTGCGAAAGTCAGTAGCGATAACCAGCAGCCTGCCTATCTTGATCTGGTTAAACAACAACTGTCGCAGGAGTACCCGACCGAAGATCTGCATAAAAACGGTCTCAGTATTTTTACCAACTTCGATCCAGTGGCACAACAGCAACTGGAACTTGCAGTGCAACAGGGTTATCAACAGATCGCCGCCGAAAAATCATTAACCCAGCCACAGATAGACAAACTACAGATTGCCTCTGTTGTAACACGTGCAGATAATGGCGAAGTACTGGCGATTGTTGGAGGCAAAGAGGCGCGCTTTGCCGGTTTTAATCGAGCACTGGGTGCAACCAGACAAGTGGGCTCTCTACTGAAACCTTTTATTTATGCCACCGCGCTGGAGCAGCCGGAAAAATATAATCTTGCAACTCTGGTCGATGATGCGCCGGTAATTTATCAACAGCGCAACGGCAATACCTGGAGCCCGGAAAACTATACGGGTGAAAGTCTTGGACCAGTGATGCTGCTGGACGCATTAACCCACTCATTGAATCAGGCAAGCGTTAATCTCGGGCTCAATATTGGGCTCGAGCAGGTTGTCGAATCACTTGAGCGTTACAACCTCAACAAATCAATTGATCCTCTGCCCTCACTACTGCTTGGCGCGCTGGATTTATCAGTCATTGAGGTCGCAGCACTTTACCAAAGCTTTGCATCATCAGGATTCAACACACCACTACGCGCAATACGTGAAGTGCAGGCAAGCGACGGCCAGCTGCTGCAACGATATCAATACCGTTTACAACAGCGGCTCGATGATGCCACAGCGCATCAGGTCACCTATGCCTTGCAGCACGTCATGCGCGCTGGAACCGGCAGACGCGCATACCGAACTATCCCGCGAGACACCTACGTTGCAGGCAAGTCAGGGACATCCAATGAACAACGTGACAGCTGGTTCGCAGGCTTTGACGCAAAGCACAGTGTGGTGGTGTGGATGGGACACGACGATAACTCCCCGGGGCCCGTGACAGGCAGCAGCGGTGCGCTGGAAGTCTGGGCCCGAGCTATCGTCAATCTTGGTGCAAGCAGCCTGCAATTCAGCGTGCCACCTTCTGTGACTTACGCAAACATCAATCCGGCCAACGGGCAACGCACCATCGCCAACTGCCCGGGCAGCGTACGCCTGCCGTTTCATCGCAACCACGAGCCCGCTGGCAGCGCGGAAACTCTGTTGTCTGGCTCCTGTAATTAGTGCCTATCCAGCAACATGCGCTACTGCGAAACCCGGAATGCACTCGATCTTTCACCGACTACATGTAGTCGGTGAAATCTCACGCACCTTAGTAATTCTCGCAACACCCTTGTTTCTGGATGGGCACTAATAAGCGGAAACACAGCCAGACATCCCGCAAATACCCTTTCACAATGGAATAACATTTGCGGGGTGGCGTAAGTTAAACTCATCGTTATATTTTCAGTCGCAGAGCAGCGATCCTGCAATGCACTTCGAGTCGCTCGTTCAGTCAGTGAAAGCCATCATGATTACCAGAAATCTCGCAGTCGTCTCTATTTGCCTGTCAGTAACCGCGTGCGCAAGCAAGTATGTTACTGAACCGCCCACCGTTGCAGACCGTCCGCCGCTATTGAGCGGTGATCCTCAGCCACCGATAGAACCGGCGCTGAACACCCCCGGCCGAAGCAGCATTGAACCCGCGACACTGCCCCCTCGAATTCCAGCGCCAACATTACCTGCGGCGGTGAATCTGCGTGATCAGGCAGCCAATGCCAGTGCAGCGGGCGACCACACGCGTGCGGTTGGTTTACTGGAAAGAGCATTGCGAATCTCGCCGGAAGACGCGCAAACCTACCATGATCTCGCCAGCAATCACCTGGCAATGAATCAACCACAGCAAGCACTGCAACTTGCCAGACGCGGATTGACCCTCAACCCGACAAATCCACAGCGTAGTGCACTTGAACAATTGGTTTCCAGAAGCCAGGCCTCTTTATAAGCAAAGCCATTAGCAACACTACATTCAAATGAGATGCCGCAGATTTGGTGAATGATCCGCACTAAACAGATGCGATCTGAACCACGGCATCCATGTTGATTGCCCCGTAAACATGGGGAAACAACTCACTGCCGCCACTCGTGTTTTCAAACACCAGTTTTGACTGCAGCAAGTCTGTATCTATGTGCAAAAGCAACAACCCTTTGACGCCATTATAGTAGCGTTCAATCACTCCCTGCAGCTGATCCGGCTTACAACAGTGAATAAACCCCTCTGCGTCAATTGAATCGCAAACATAGCTGCCGGATTGCGAAGCGTTTTCCACATCCGATGCCGCTGCCACATGAAATATAAGAGCCAATGAATTGCCTGTGAGTTGCAAGAAGTTCGTGGCGAATATAGCAGACAACAACAGGCAAAGCTGTTCAGCAACAGCTACTGCGCGCGGGCAAGTCCATACAAAATTGACAAAGCGCAATAAGTCCGGGATTGCATCAATTAAGAAAAAGCTAAAGTTTTTCGACGCGGGCCCGCTAGCTTGGCCATGAAAAATTCCGTCACTACTCCAGACTCCGCGTCCGACGGAGCGTCTATTACTCGCGAGCATCAACAGACAAGCAGACTTTTGCTGCTGGTAACCACGCTATGGCTACTTGTAACCGCAGCGCTGCAGTTTTGGTCCGGTTATATCTGGCCTGACGATACTGCACGACTGTTTCTGTTGCTAAGCTCTGCCCTGTTGGTGAGCGGACTCTCTCTTCAGCTACGAGATGCTCCGGATCGAATAAACCTTCCAGCAACAGATTACCCGCAAGACGAACTGTTCAGTCAGATCTCGTGGCAGGCACTGCGCCCCAACCACGCCGGTGCGCTAAGAAATTGCACAATTAGCAAACATTCAGATGACCACCAGCTTACCTTCAAACCGGTTATGTCGCTGCAGTACTCATCCGCATTTCTGGCGTCACTTGTGGTTCTGTGCCTGTCAGCAAACCTATTGTCTTCAATGAAACCAAACTGGATAAATGCGGGCTTCCTGACAACCACTGACCCAACGTATCGAACCCTGTTGTTTCTACTCGGCACCCTGACTCTATGCTGCGTCAGCTGCCTGCTGCGCAAGTCTGCCCGTGCACTGTTTTTTAATAAAAATCTCGGTGTTTTCTGGATCGAAAAGTACCGTGTGTTCAGCTGGAAAATCGGAGAATCCGCACAAATGCCAATTGCACAGGTGGCGGCACTGCAAATCATTCAGTACTCAAAACAACGGCAATTGCGACACACGCTGCAAGCTCAGGACAATCTCAGTCAAATAAAGACGCAACACGGCTGCGGTAAAGAATACGAAATCAACGTGGTGTTCCGCAGTGGTAACAGGGTGAATATTATTAGTCATCGCAACCGTCGTGCGATTCTCGAAGATTGCTCTGCACTGGCGGCGTTTCTGGATGTGCCAATCTGGCACAAAAACCAGTGAAATCCAAATACCTAAACAATAGGAATATCATTACCGGGAATACCACCGGGGCGATTTATTCCACACACAGATTGGCACGATAGAGCAATTGCTTTAACCTGCTGTTTTATCAATTACCCGCCACGCAAAAATGTCAGAATACTGGACCGATCTGGTCAAAAGCCTTACGCCATACGTGCCGGGCGCACAACGCACCGGCACTGATGTAGTCAAACTCAATACCAACGAAAATCCCTACCCCCCATCACCACGGGTAATGCAAGCTATTCACAGCGTACAGTCCGACTCGCTACGCCGCTACCCTGATCCGGACTCAACCCAGCTACGTGCAACACTCGCCGAATACCATGGTCTTGCGATTGATCAGGTGTTCACCGGCAATGGCTCTGATGAAATTCTGGCCCTCGCTTTTATGGCGTTTTTTAAAGGCAAACCGGCTTTACAGTTCCCGCAAATCAGTTACAGTTTCTACCCGGTTTACTGCGATCTACTGGGTATCACACCAAATAAAATTCCGCTCAATGCAGACTACACGATTGCCCTTGATAAGTTCGGCGCCGCTTCTGCAACTGCCGAAGGTTACGGCGGCATTGTCTTTCCCAATCCAAACGCACCCACCGGTATTGCGGTTAGCCTTGCACAGATAAAAGCACTGTTGGAAGAAAACCTAAGCCAGGTAGTGTTAATCGATGAAGCCTATGCAGACTTTGGTGCTGAGTCTGCTATCAGCCTGATCAATAATTATCCGAATCTGGTGGTTACACGCACGTTTTCCAAAGGCAGATCACTGGCAGGCCTACGTTTGGGTGCGGCGTTTGCCAGCAGCCCTTTGATTGAAGGCCTGGTACGTACCAAAGATTCATTTAACTCTTATCCGGTAGACGCCGTCGCGCAAACGGCAGGTATTGCCTCTATTCAGGATGAAAGCTACTACCAGCAAACCATCAGTAAAATTTGCCACACTCGTGCACAGACAATCAAGCGACTAGATAGCCTCGGTTATCGCGTGCTGCCAAGCCAGGCAAACTTTATCTTTGCAAGTCCCGGTGACGCTAACGAACGCAACAACGGTAATCGCAATGGTGCAGCAGAGATTTTTAAAGCACTCGATGAGCAGAATATTCTGATTCGTTACTGGAACAAACCGGGGCTTGATAACTGGCTACGTATTACCATCGGCACGGATGATCAGATGGAGCAGTTCTTCAAGGCTTTGTCAGCGCTTAATTAAGTGCTGACGCCTTACCGGTGGCAGGTAGCAGGTGGCAGGTGGCAAGTAGCAAGCGCCCGGCAAGCTACTGCATCGGGCCGTGTATCAAAGCGCTATGATTTGCGCACCAGTATATGACGCTTTTTGCCAAAGGATAATTTCACTGCGCCGTCGTTAATACAGTGGCTGTTGTCTATCACCATCTTTTCATCAGCTACTGATACATCGTTAACCTTCACCGCGCCGCCCTTGATCCCGCGCCGTGCATCACCATTGCTTTTAACCAACTCTGCACGCACCAGCAAACTCAGCAACCCGACCCCACTGTCGAGAGCCGCAGATTCAATATTTATCGTTGGCAAATCCGCAGCAGTCTGCCCTTCAGCAAACGTAACCCGCGCAGTCTCGGCAGCTTTTTCCGCCGCTTCACGGCCATGGAGTAATGCGGTGACTTCTGTCGCAAGCACTTGCTTGGCATCGTTTAATTCCGCCCCTTGCAGTGCACCGAGCCTGGCAATCTCATCCATGGGCAACGTGGTGTACAGTTTAAGAAAACGCTCCACATCAGCGTCTTCGGTGTTACGCCAGTACTGCCAGAAGTCATATTCACCCAGCATGTCTGCGTTGAGCCAAACCGCACCACTGGCTGACTTACCCATTTTGCCACCGGATGATGTCGTCAACAGCGGTGAAGTCAGTGCAAAAAGTGCTGATCCATCCAGCCTGCGCCCCAGATCAATACCATTGATGATATTGCCCCACTGATCGGACCCACCCATCTGCAGTCTACAATCATAACGGCGGTTTAACTCGGTAAAGTCATAGGCCTGCAGGATCATGTAATTGAATTCGAGAAAAGACAAAGACTGCTCTCGATCAAGGCGCAGCTTGACGGAATCAAAAGACAACATTCTATTGACGGAAAAGTGTTGTCCGACATCGCGCAAAAACTCAACGTAGTTAATATCCATGAGCCAGTCAGCGTTGTTCACCATGAGGGCACTGCCACCCTGCTCCTCAAAGCTCAGGTAACTTGAAAACGCTTGTTTGATGCCGGCAAGATTAGAATCGATATCCGCAGGCGTCAGTAACTTACGCGCCTCATCGCGCAGCGACGGATCGCCAATCATAGAGGTACCACCACCCATCAACGTGATGGGTCGGTGACCGGTTTGCTGCATCCAGTGCAGCATCATGATCTGGATCAGTGATCCTGCATGTAGGCTGGTTGCTGTTGCATCAAATCCGATGTAGCCGGTGACTGATTCAGTGGCAAACAGTTTATCCAGCGCGTCATCATCAGAGGTCTGATAGATAAAACCTCTCTCAGACAATATTCTCAGGAAATCAGATTGGTAGGCAGTCATAGGTTACACGGTTCGGAAGGCGACACAGCCATACGGCGGGGCCCTCTATTATAACGCAATGGCCGGACCCAAGGGCTGCAACACACATAACACGTGCGTAATCCGCAGGAAGGCAAAAACCCGAGGCCGTAACGCTTCGCCACCACAGTCAGCCTGGTAGCAACGGCTGTTTGTGATAAAAATCCGGCTTGCACTTTATAACACCTGACCAGCAATCCGACCCTGTATTCAGCCCTGAATCCGGCGTTTAACTGGCGAGGGCTTAGCGCCGTAAACCAATAGCTTGCGCTGTGGTAGAAACAAAAAGCCGTTAGTAATGTCATCCTACCGATGAAACGGAATGAACTGAGCGGTTCGGGGGTTGTCGGTAACAGAGCTAATACAATTACGCTCAGCCCTGAGTATTTCACACGTTATTGCAGAGATAAATCTTATGAAATCAAAAGTATACATCCTCGGACTCTCCCTAATTACTGCAGCTGCAGTCTCTTTGAACGCTTCCGCATCCGATCTGTCCAGTCCTTCACCTGAAGGTGCAAAAGCCTACATCGTGTCGCCTCAGGAAGGTGATTCGGTCAAAAGCCCGGTAACTGTGGTGTTCGGCCTGAATGGCATGGGTGTCGCACCCGCTGGTGTAGAGAAGGAAAACACTGGTCATCATCACCTGCTTATCAATCAGGAAACCCTGCCAAAAGAAGGTGAACCGATGGGCGCTCCACCACTGCACTTCGGCGGTGGCCAGACTGAAACTCAGGTCGAGCTCGAGCCAGGCACACACACACTGCAGCTGATTCTTGGCAACCACCTGCACGTGCCACACACACCGCCTGTGGTTTCAGAACTGATCACAATAACTGTTACTGATTAGTACCTGACTCGATCCGGCGGCTGTTCCTGCTCGCCGGATCATACGTTCACAACAACCATACCGTAGTAACCAACACACAGGCCGCCCTGCCAGGGACGCGCCAACCAATAGCAGCAAATGCATTGATGTGAGAGACTCGACTAACAATCACACGAGTTTCACCGCATGCCGCCAGTTACCGTCTCACTTGAAGAAGTACGCAACACCACCGCCTCTGCGCTAGTCGCGCACGGTGCGAGTCAATGGATTGCGAACGAAGTCGCGCTTGCTGTTGAAAAAGCAGAAGCAAACGGCAACCTGATCTGCGGCCTCTACTATCTTGAAAGCTACTGTCAGCAACTGATTACCGGTCGCGTCGACGGCACCATAGAACCTGTTGTTACCAAACCAAAGCCTGCCAGTGTGAAAGTTGATGCTGGTTTCGGATTTGCTCAGTCAGCGTTTGCCCGCGGTTTGCCCGAAGCGATCAGCGCAGTTAACGCGAATGGCACCTGTTCGCTGGCTGTCTGTCATGCACACACTTGCACCTCACTTGGATACTTTACCGAACAGATAGCAAAAGCAGGCTATATCGGTATTGGCTTGACTAACGCATCGGCAGTGGTCTCACCTCCCGGTGGCACACAACCCGTGCTTGGCACTAACCCGATAGCCATGGCAATTCCTAACGCACCAGGCAATGCCAACAGCAATAACCATGGCGTCAGGTTTCAATTTGACCAGAGCACCAGCGCAATCGCGCTTGGCAAAATCACCATGGCGGCCGCTGCCGGCGAGGAAATACCGTTAGGTTGGGCTGTAGATAGCGATGGCAAGCCCACCACCAATCCGGCAGATGCGCTTAAAGGCTCTCTGGTTTCTACCGGAGGTTATAAAGGCTATGGCTTTGGCCTGATGGCAGAAGTACTTGCCGCAGCGGTGACCGGCAGTGTGAATTCAGTACACTCCGGCGCGCTCAAGGCACCGCAAGGCAAGCCTCATAATCTGGGGCAGTTTTATTTTATCGTTGAACCCGAGGTATTTTCCGGTGAGCAGTTCTGGCAGCGCATCGATACACTTTCTGAAGCGGTTGAGTGTCAGCCCGGTGCAAGACTGCCCGGCAGTCAGCGTGAGATCGTCAATGAAGTCACTATTGAATCTGACGTATGGGATAAAGCCGTGTCACTTGCCAACTATAAGTCAGCGTAAATCACAGACTCAGTACGCTGGCCATATTTGGCTGACACGTTGACAGCTCACCTTTCCACTCACTTGCCAGCCCACTTTACGGTGCTGTATGTGCTACACCGTTATCAGATGCATCCAGCTCAAGTAAAAAAGGCACTGCTGTCGCTGCCCACTCACTGGCACTTTTGAAATCAGCGGCACCTGAACCAAAGCAACGTTGCAGCATATCGGTATTGATCACACCGGGATTCAGTGGCACCGCCGCCACACCCGGTGGCAGATCCTGCGCCAATGCCTGCGTCATTCCCTCAATAGCCCATTTACTGGCGCAATACGCAGCCACGTCAGCCGCTACAGATCTGCCCCAGCCACTACTGAGATTAACAATTACTCCTGATCCGCGCTCTACCAGTGCCGGCAGAAACGCTTTACAAATATAAAACACACCTTTCACATTGGTATCGATAAGACTTGAAAACTCACACTCAGGCACTTGCCACAAAGGGGCGTTTTTATTAATCACCGCAGCGTTGTTAATTAGCAGATCAGGCACACCAGTCTCGGCCATTACCGATGTACTCCACTCGCTTACACGCACCGCATCGGACTGGTCGACTACATCGAAGCGGTGATCAGCGCCATAGTGATCCTGTAACTGCTTGATGGCAGCCTCGCTCCTTGCTGTACCCACCACACGATGACCTTCATTAATAAAACCGTCTGTCAGCGCCCTGCCCAATCCCCGGCTAACACCTGTGACTAAAATCAGTTTTGATGCTGGCAGCGTCATGCACTTTTCTCACAATATAACGAACTGTTAATCGATACAGACAGTTTTTCAACCAATTCATGTATCTGGTTATCGTCAATAATAAACGGTGGAGCAAGCAGTATGTGATCACCCGACTTACCATCTATAGTGCCACCCATCGGATAACAGATCAGTCCGTTATTAAACGCAGCGCTCTTGATCTTTTTATTCACCCCAAGGGCTGGATCAAAAGGCGTTTTGCCGGTTTTGTCTTGCACTATTTCAATACCCACAAACAAACCGCGCCCGCGTATATCACCAACGAATTCGTGTTGGCCTAATTTATCATTTAGTAACTGCATCAACTTCTCACCCTGATGTTTGCAGCGTAATACCAGTTGCCGGTCAAGCAATGCATTTACAACGGCCAGTCCCGCAGCACATGCAGTCGGATGCGCAAGATACGTATGTCCATGTTGAAAAAAACCACTGCCTTCACTGATGGTGTTATAGATTTCATCTGTGCACATCATCGCACCCAATGGTTGATATCCCGCTCCAAGCCCTTTGGCAATAGTAACGATGTCAGGCACGATGCCATCAACCTCACAGGCAAACAGGCTGCCGGTACGGCCCATGCCGCACATCACTTCATCAAGTATCAGTAAAATTCCATACTGTGTGCAGATCTCGCGTATCCGTTTGAAGTAACCTTCCACTGCCGCAACTGCGCCAAGCGTGGCACCCACCACCGGCTCGGCAATAAAGCCCATCACACAGTCAGCACCAAGGCGTAGTATTTCAACTTCAAGCTCGTTGGCGACTCTCTGACCATAATCGTCTTCTGATTCACCCGCCTGCAAATTCCGATATGCATAGCACGGTGCGATGTGCGAGGTTTCGGGCAACATGGGCTTGAAAGTTGCGCGACGCCATTCATTGCCACCCGTAGCCAGTGCTCCTACGGTATTGCCGTGATAACTTTGTTTTCTCGCTATCACTCTGTGACGTTGGAGCTGCCCCTTCTCCACAAAATATTGCCTGGCGAGTTTAAGGCTCGCTTCAACTGCCTCGGAGCCACCGGAAACAAAGTACACACGGTTTAAATCACCCGGCGCATTGTCTGCCAAACGCTTTGCCAGTAGCTCTGCCGGTGTACTGGTGAAAAAGCTATTATGCGCAAAAGCCGCCTGGTCAAGCTGAGCTTTCACCGCCGCGATTACTTCCTGATCACCATGCCCCAGGCACGACACTGCAGCCCCTCCGGAGCCATCGAGGTACTGCTTGCCCTGCGAGTCATAAAGATAACAACCTTTGCCGGAAGCCAGAAAAGGCAGATCACTATGGCAGTGGCGCGGAAAAACCGCTGAGTCTTTTTTGCCTTTAATCATGCAATTCAATCTCTACTGACGAAGTCACAACAAGTTCACGCATGCTGAAATAGTCTCTCCAACTGCACCCCGCTACAACCACCCAAGATGCGTGCAGTCCATGAATGTAGAAATCCTCTGTACCGGTGATGAAATACTGACTGGTAAAACCACCAACACGAATTACAGTTACATTGCACAGCGGCTAACCGAAAACGGTATCACCGTTGTACACGGCACGAGCGTCGGCGACAACAGCAGCGCACTGAAAGCTGCCTTTCTGCAAGCTGCCGGGCGCGCCGACGCAGTTATAGTCAACGGCGGTCTCGGCCCTACTGTAGATGATTTGTCTCAGCAAACCGCCGCCGATGCAGCGGGTGTTGAGTTGGTATTACACAGCAAGTGGCTCGAAAAACTCAAGCATCACTATAAAAGTCGCGGCAGAGATATGCCGGAGAACAACTCAAAACAGGCCATGCTGCCCGCAGGCTCACAACTGCTGGATAATCCAATTGGCACTGCCTGCGGCTTTGCCGTAACCATAGACGAGGCGCAATTTTTTTTCACACCCGGAGTACCACGGGAGATGAAGCGCATGATTAACGAGCAGGTGATGCCGCGATTAAGAAAAATGCATGGCAACAATACAGTTACCAGTTTAAAACGATTCCACACATTTGGAATCGGTGAATCAAGAGCAGATCAACTGCTTCTTGATGTTATTCCTGCGAAAAATAAAAACGCGATCAAGCTTGGCTTTCAAACTCATTACCCACAACTCGAGACCAAGCTCGCCGTGCAGGCCGCCGATGAGTCGCAGATTAATGATCTGCTTGATCCCGTGGTAGCAGAACTCCGCAAACGACTCGGCAATGCGATCCTCTGCGAAGACGATCAAACTATTGAGTCAGTTATTCTGCAAAATCTGCGGGCGAGTCAAAGCACGTTATCATGTATGGAAATGGCAACCGCCGGTGGTATTGCGCAACGCCTTATGACAGCTCAAATGATATCCCAAATGACATCTTTGAGCGATAACACGCTGCTGCGCTGCGAGGTCAGTCCTGGTTTGAAACAGCTGACTGATTCACTTAATCTTGTCACCGATGCCCCACCACTGACTACCGGGCTCGCCACAATACTGGCAGAGGCTCATACAAAGTCCTGCGGTTCAACTCATGCACTGGTCGTGCTGACAGAAGAACGCAAAACTGAAACCAGTTCAGACTTGATTGTCAGCATTGGTATTTTCGGACCAAAAGGCGCCAGCCAACGGCAGGCAATCCTGCCGGGCAAGACAGATTGGACCAGACTGGGCGCGACAGAACTTGCGCTCGACTGCCTGCGCCGATACCTTGCAGGTCTGCCGGTGAATGAAAAGATAGACTTCGAAAAAACACCGCCAGCAGGTTAATCTGCTTTCCACTAGCAAAGCTCTGGCTTATAGATACTTGGCACAAGCAGCACATTCGGTAATTCGATCGCGGATACAAGACCGGCAACAACTGTTGCCGTGCTCAACGTGGTAGTCGTTATGGCCCGAACATGGCCGCAACGCTCGAATTAAAAACTCTCCCTCTGTAATGAATCTGTAGTTTTTCGCTGATAGTCTATCGACTGTGGCACGTACCACCGTGAACGCGGGGCTGCGCCACGTACTTCCGAACATCAGCGACAAACAAGGAATAATCATGAGTAAAACAGACGAATTATCCTTCGATGAATACGACGAACTGGTCAATCCAAAGCCTGAAGAAAATGATTTTGACCGGGTGCTAGAGACAGCAATCAGCCGTCGCGAATTATTTAAAGGCGTGATCGCTCTGGGCAGCATCGCCACACTGGGTAGTCAATTTTTCAGTGACCCGGCAGTCGCATCACAAACACGGTTTGCGTTCGACAAAGTTGACGCCAACACACTCGATGACATCACTTTGCCACAAGGATACAGCTCTCAGATTGTTGCTCGATGGGGTGATCCGCTCTGGTCTGAAGGCAGCAGTTTTGATCATGATACCCGTGGCACCAGCGACACTCAGTCTGTGGCTTTCGGCGATAACATCGACGGCATGGAAGTCTATGCACACCAGGGTAAGAACCTGCTTGTAGTGAACAACGAATACACCAACCGTAAGATTATCTGGGGCAACAGACCCGATGGCAGGTTTGAAACCGATGACGATGTGATGAAAGGCAAAGCCGCCCACGGTGTGACTGTTGTAGAGATAGCGCAACAGAACGGCGAGTGGTCTATGGTGCAAGACAGCCCTTTTAATCGAAGGATCACACCAGACACCGAGATGCAGATAACCGGCCCTGCAGCAGGCCACGATCTGTTAAAAACAGCTGATGATCCGACTGGCACAAAAGCGTTGGGCACCTGGAATAACTGCGGCAATGGTTCCACGCCGTGGGGCACTTACCTCGCCTGTGAAGAAAACTTCAACGGCTACTTTTCCGCTGAAGATGAAGACCATATAGTTTCAGATGAACTGAAAAGATACGGTGTCTCTTCCAAGGACTGGGGCTATGGCTGGGCAAAGGTAGACAACCGATTTGATGTGGCTAAAAACCCTAACGAACCGAACCGTGCTGGCTATATCGTTGAGATAGACCCGCGCGATCCAGCATCAACGCCCAAAAAGCGCACAGCACTGGGTCGCTTCAAACATGAAAACGCTGAAGTTGTTATTAACAACGATGGAAAAATTGTTGTGTACATGGGCGATGATGAGCGTGGCGAGTTTTTATATCGCTATGTTTCAAACGGCGTATACGCACCAGGTGCCGCTACCGACGAGCTACTTGAAGACGGTAAGCTCTATGTTGCAAAGTTTCATGATACCGGTGCAGGTGAATGGCTTGAGCTCACACCGGAATCTACCGGCCTTGCAGATAACGCCGAAATTTGTATTCACACGCGCATAGCTGCATCAGCGGTGGGTGCAACCACAATGGATCGCCCCGAGTGGGTTACCGCGAACCCAAGGGCACCGGAGGTATATTGCGCACTGACCAACAACAAAAACCGGGGTATCAAACCGAATGCCGGTGGCGACCTGACTCCGGCCGGCGGACCGAACCCACGTGAAGGCAACAAGTACGGGCAGATTGTCAGATGGCGGCCGGACAATGGTGATCACACCAGCAACGGCTTTGCCTGGGACCTCTTTGTATTGGCAGGTAATCCTGCGATACATGATGACCTGAATGCAGGCTCTGACAACATAACCGCAGACAACATGTTCAATTCACCGGATGGAATCAAGTTTGACAGCAACGGTCTGTTGTACATTCAAACCGATGGCAACTATTCAAATGAAGAAGACTTCGACGGTCATGGCAACAATCAGATGCTGGTCGGCAACCCTGCCACCGGTGAGATCAGACGCTTTCTGGTCGGACCCAACGAGTGTGAAGTCACTGGCTTAACCTGGAGCGCGGATCGCCGCACCATGTTTGTTGGTATTCAACATCCGGGGGAAAGAGGCAACAGCCACTGGCCTGAAGGCGGCAACGCTGTGCCACGATCTGCAGTGGTTGCCATCACACGTGACGATGGAGGCATTGTAGGTTAAAACCGTACCAAACCCCGATACGAACCCAGATACGAACCCAGATACGAACCAGGGTACAAAGCTTGGTACAAAGCCAGGTACAAACCAGTGAATTGACGCCGGATAATTAAATCCGGCGTCCTGCACACCGACCTACCTGCCGCTACAACTTTTCAATTTCTGCTGTAACAAATCCGCCGCGCAGACCGCTGGAACCTTCTCTATCTACTCATACTTAGCCGTTGTGAATTGCGTTAGAATCTAGCTCCCGCAATAAACGAAGTAATAATGAATACCGCCTCACTGATTGCCAACGAGCTTGGCGCCAAAGCCGCACAGGTAGAAGCCGCCATTGCGCTGCTTGACGAAGGTTCCACCGTACCATTCATCGCACGTTACCGAAAAGAAGCAACCGGTGGTCTTGATGACACGCAGTTGCGCCAGCTGCACTCGCGCCTCAGTTACCTGCGCGAACTCAATGACAGAAGGAAAACCATCCTCGCCAGTGTTGAAGAACAGGGCAAACTTACTGATGAGCTGCGCAAGAGCTTTGTTGATGCAAGCAGCAAGACCGAGCTTGAAGATCTATACCTGCCATACAAACCACGCCGACGTACCAAAGCGCAGAAAGCACGTGAAGCAGGCCTGCAACCATTGGCCGATGCACTGCTTGAAAACCATAACGCAGATCCGCAACAGGCAGCCAGCGCGTTTATCGATCCAAAGCTTGAGATAAACACCACCGAAGAGGCACTGGAAGGTGCGCGGCAAATACTGATGGAAGAGATCGCAGAGATTCCGGAGCTTAGCGGATCACTGCGGGAATTTTTCTGGAGTAAAGCTGAACTCACCAGTACTGTGGTGAAAACAAAAAAAGAAGAAGGACAAAAATTCGCAGATTACTTCGAATATAACGAGCTGATAAAAGATATCCCATCACACAGAGCACTGGCATTGTTCCGTGGCAGTAACGACGGTGTATTGCGATTGAATCTTGATCTGCCACAGCCAGACAACACTGACATTCATCCCTGTGTCACCAGGATCGCCAGCCACCTGCAGGTAAGCAGCTCATCAAAATGGTTGTTCGAAACTATACGTAAGTGTTGGCTGATCAAACTACACACCCGCTTCGAAACCGAACTCAGAACACGGCTGCGTGAATCCGCTGAAACCGAAGCCATAGACGTATTTGCAAAAAACCTGCGTGACCTTCTACTCGCAGCACCCGCCGGCCCCAAAGCCACAATTGGACTGGATCCGGGCTTAAGAACCGGTGTAAAGGTCGCCGTAACCTCACCTACTGGTAAACTGTTGGATACTGCGACTATCTACCCGCATGCACCCAAAAACCAGTGGGATCAATCAATTGCAAGTATTGCCACACTTGCAAAAAAACACAACGCAGCGCTTATTGCGATTGGTAACGGCACTGCTTCAAGAGAAACAGACAAGCTCGCCGGTGACACCATAAAACGACATCCGGATCTTGGCTTGCAGAAGATCATCGTCAGTGAAGCCGGTGCATCTGTCTACTCTGCTTCAGAGACCGCCTCAAAAGAAATGCCGGACATAGACGTATCACTGCGGGGTGCCGCCTCAATTGCACGCAGACTGCAGGATCCACTGGCAGAGCTGGTTAAGGTTGAACCCAAAGCAATTGGTGTGGGTCAATATCAGCACGATGTTAACCAGATAAACCTCGCCAGTTCGCTTGAAGCGGTGGTGCAGGATTGTGTTAACGCGGTAGGTGTAGACATCAACTCCGCGTCAGCCGAGTTACTCACTCACGTATCAGGTTTATCAGCGACGCTTGCCGAAAACATCATCAGTTACCGCGATGAAATCGGTAAATTCAAAAGCAGAACCGAACTTAAAAAAGTCCCACGCCTTGGCCCCAAAGCATTTGAACAAAGTGCAGGATTCCTGCGTATCATGGATGGCAGCAACGCACTGGATGCCTCAGCAGTACATCCGGAAGCCTATCCTGTTGTGAAGAAAATATCGGCTGATACCGGATGTGACATCAGAAAGCTGATCGGTGACTCAAGCACGTTAAAAGCGCTTGATCCGAAACGCTACACCGACGAACAATTTGGCCTGCCAACAGTACAGGACATTCTAAAAGAACTCGATAAACCCGGTCGCGATCCACGCCCGGAATTCAAAACCGCAAGCTTCAGGGAAGGGGTTGAAAAAATATCAGACCTCACACCAGACATGGTTCTTGAAGGGGTCGTCAGCAACGTGACCCACTTCGGCGCGTTTGTTGATATTGGCGTACATCAGGACGGGCTGGTGCATATCTCGGCGCTATCCAATACGTTCGTCAAAGACTCGCGTGATGTTGTCGCTGCAGGTGATGTGGTAAAAGTAAAGGTGATGGAGGTCGATGAAAAGCGCAAGCGTATCGCACTGACTATGAATCTTAATGACTCTGCCAGAGATCAAAATGATGCAGCGCCACGACGCAGCGATTCGTCCAGTAGCAAGCCCCGCAGTGACAATAGAAAAAAATCAAACAACAGGCACGTAAACAGGAATCAATCATCTGGCGGTCAAACGTCTAGTGCGAATCAGATGGGCAGTTTTGGTGAAGCGTTGCTGCAGGCAAGTAAAAATAAATCAGCTGATCGGTAAAAAAGCCCGGCACTGCTAATGCATCGTTAGGTAATATTGGCAGTGCCAATGGCGTACAGCACACTGAGGAAAAATCCCAATGAAACGTTCCCGCATCAATGAAATCATTCTTCAGAGCGATGACTTTATTAAGAGCTTCGGATTTCATCTGCCGCCTTTTGCCTATTGGTCTCCTCAGCAGCTGATTGAGAAAAAAGATAAGGCTAAATCCTTAATTGAAGCGCGTCTGGGTTGGGACATCACTGACTACGGACAAGCTAACTTTGAATCACTGGGTCTTGTGCTCTTCACAACACGCAATGGCAGCCTTGATAATCTGAAAAGCGGCAGCGGTATGTGCTACGCAGAAAAGATAATGATCTCACGCAAAGATCAGACCTCACCCATGCATCGCCACATCACCAAAGCAGAAGATATCATCAACAGAGGTGGTGCTACGCTTGCAATAAAAATGTACGAGTCAGACAACGACGGCAATCTTGATGAGTCTGCACCGGTGATAGTCGCCACAGACGGCGAACCCAGACAACTCGCACCCGGTGACATTCTGAAACTGCAACCAGGTGAAAGCGTTACCCTGCTACCCGGCAACTGGCACGAGTTCTGGGGCGAAGGCGGTGACGTTCTGATCGGTGAGGTCTCTACAGTTAACGATGATCTGACTGATAATGTGTTTCATACACCCATCGGGCGTTTCTCAAAGATTGAAGAAGACGTAGATCCGATACATCTGCTGGTATCAGACTACGACAACTGGCTTTGAACTGATGTCGCGTGTTTTTAAGTGACTTCAATCGTCAGGTAAAACGA
Source organism: uncultured Granulosicoccaceae bacterium (assembly GCA_938007995.1). Classification (GTDB taxonomy): domain Bacteria; phylum Pseudomonadota; class Gammaproteobacteria; order Granulosicoccales; family Granulosicoccaceae. The sequence goes on from CALLLW010000029.1 coordinate 58,672, forward strand.
AACCGGAATCAGCCTGATTGAGTTTATCAGCAGTGCTTTCGTTCACACGCTGGTATTTAAACCAGCTATTACTGCCCCGGCTTTTCAGTCGTTTAACCCAATGCTCTTTTGATTGTTGGTGCTGTAGCAAACTCATCTTTAGATCTGAGCTTGCACAACCAGTATCAACCAACTGTGCGATATCGTGCTTATGCGAGGCGATATACTGATTCAGCCGCCCTTTAACGATCCAGTTGTGTAAAACGTATTCACTGAAAATAGTGTTGTCTGCTCTTACCTCTTGAGCCTGCTCAAAAGATAGCGGCTGATAAGCCGTGCCATGTGTCGCCACCCGTGGCCATAGTATGCTTTGCCAAACAAAAAACTTTTCACCAGCGCAATAACAGATTTCACACTGTTATTTTAGCACTGGAAAAACACGGTGACAGCATAAGAGCAAACAAGTTTTATTGTGTATGCAGGCGGCTATGTGAATAAGACGTGAATGCTTGAACAGAGCCACCAATAAATGTTTTCCTGAAGACATCTGCGCGGACCTTGTAAATATTACACTTTGTGGTACGAGATATATTAGTCAGATACGCTTACACGTATGCTCGAAGTGTTCCGATGCGTGCGCAGAGTATCGGTGCAGTTTGCCGGATACGAACTTATCCGGTGATAGTGAAATGCGCGACGCATCTAAATCATCGTGCCATGCGTATCGTCATGATGTCGGGATACAAAACGGCTCCGCAACCACGCAGTAATTTGCGTCAGTCTCACGCCTTCGGCGTATGGCAGGGTCACTGACTTACTATTTAATAAACAGGAAAAGTAGATGAAGAGATTTAGCACGACAGCTCTGGCTACTGCATTTGCCCTTTTTGCATCAGGCGGTGTGTTTGCAAACCACACTGTCCTTGTCGAGGGTGAGCAGGATTTTGACGGCGATGGACTACTTGGTGCAAACGAAGACTCGGATGGCGATCAGGTATTTGGTACCATAATGGGTGGCGTCAATGGCGTATCCGACAACGGACGCGTTATGATTGTTACTTCCGGACGATTCTTTGAAACCGTAACCCTTGCGGGCACTGGCGTCACAGCACTGGAAGCAGCACCGGGTGTCAACGCTGTTGTTGAGGCTTTCAATGGCGGCGGCGATGTGGAACTAAACAATGCCAGACAACAAGCACCTGGTATTGTCGTAGACACTGATGGAAGTTTCCCGATAGAAATACGCAACCTCGTTACACGCAACTGGACCGCAGGTATTCTGGTGCAAGGCCAAAGCCGTGTCACCATTGATAAGGTTAGAGCAGACAGTAACGTAAACTATGGGATTCAGGTCACCGGCAGTTCGCGAGTTGCAATTACGAACTCACAGATCAACGGCTCTGGCTACCGCCGGTCAGGCTCTTTGGGACTGACTCCGGGCGGTGACATCGCACCGGATCCAGGCGTTGGAATTGCCTTCCAGGGTGGCTCCGGCGGAGTCGTTGCCAACACCACAGTAGCACACAGCTTTGGAGCTGGAATAACAGGTAATGTGCAGCGTCAGAACAACACTGTGTTCGATAACAGCACAGGCGGCGGCAACGGTGGCGTTTGTATTGACACCGATGGTGATGGCTTTGGTTGGGACGGTTTCGCAACATGCTTCCCATAGCGCAGAATCAATACTGCAAAAATTGGTTAGGCTAACCACAGTTTATGCAATGAATATCGGTTAACCAAATCCCGACAGGGCAAAACCAAACCGGTTTTGCCCTTTTTTGATTTTTACCGTGACAAAAAATAGAGTTAAACAATGATCGACATCATACGAAGCGCACTGATTGTAAACGCTGGCAGAAAGGCGATCGCTTGCATCTTCCTCGCATGTGTTACAACCATTCATGCAGGAGAATTCATCACGGCAGAACAGGAGTCAGACAAACAAGCCTACCGAGCGCTGGTGCAAAGCAGGATCAATCCAATCCAGATCAATCAGATTCACCAATGGGAACTAACGCTGCTTGATGCTGATGGTGTACCGGTTGAAAACGCAGAGATAGCCATCACCGGAGGTATGCCTGCACACAATCATGGATTGCCTACTGCACCACGTGTGACCGAAGAATTAAAACCCGGTGTTTATCTGGTGGAGGGAATGAAATTTCAAATGGGTGGAAACTGGGTGGTCAATTTCAAAATTACCGCAAATGACCTTACCGATACTGTCACCTTCAATCTGAGCATGTAGTTGGATAGAAAATAACACTGCACCATGCCTGAGCATTTCATGTCTGAGTCTTTGTTTCAGAGTGTTTTCTTTCGCAACGTTCGAGCACAACAGTCACTGATAGCCGGTATTGTACTGGTTGTGCTGTGTTTGTGCCTCAGCACTATGCTACGTGCCGATACTGCAGCAGACAACACACTCGCATCGGTGCAACTCGAACACTGGAGCGATGGAGAATTAAAATTGCTTCAGTCATTAAGCATAGACAACCTGCCGTCCCTACCCGCTTCCGCTGGTAATAGATTTGCAGATGATGACAGAGCCGCCGTGCTCGGTCACCGTATATTCTTTGACACAGCTTTTAGCAGCACCGGCACTATCGCCTGCGCCACCTGCCATCAACCGGAACATAACTTTTCAGACGGATTGGCCAAAGGTAAAGCAATCGGGGAAACTGATCGACGGACAATGAGCTTACTGGGCGTGGCTTACAGTCCGTGGTTTTTCTGGGATGGTCGAAGTGACAGCCTTTGGGCGCAAGCGCTCGAACCACTTGAAAAATCGACAGAGCATGGCGGTACACGCGTGCAGTACCTGCATCTTTTAGCTTCAGATGAGCGCTTGCGGAAGCCTTATGAAACACTATTCGGCAAGTTACCAACGTTAGAGGAACTGCAACGTTTTCCAGCCACTGCCGGACCACTTGGCAATGAAGCTCGGGTAACTGCATGGCACTCAATGACGCCGCAAGACAGAGCGCTTGCAAACCATGTTTTTGCAAATATAGGGCGACTACTTGAAGCGTACCAGCGTCGCTTGTTGCCCGGCCCGTCCAAACTTGATCACTACATACGGGCATTGGAAAGTGGCGACACAGAGATTGCAGCCACCGCTTTAACCACAGATCAACGCGCCGGGCTGCGTTTATTTATCGGCAAAGCCCGTTGCATGCATTGCCACAACGGGCCTTTGCTAACGAACAATGACTTTCATAACACCGGTTTATTTCCACCAGACACGCTTCCGGTGGATCGTGGCCGAATAGAAGCGATCAAGCCCTTGCTTGCAAGTGAGTTTAATTGCCTGAGCGTAATAGCCGTAAGTGATCGTGGTGACTGTGAAGAACTTGAATTTGTGAAGACTCATGGCCTTGAACTGGTTGCAGCTTTTCGCACACCATCCTTGCGCGGCATGCACCAGGGGCCCTTCATGCACACGGGTGGATTTTCTACCATGGCCCAGGTGCTGCAGCATTACAATAAAGCGCAGGCAACTTTGATCAGTGATGACCTGGTACCCCTGAACCTGAGTGAAACCGAGCTGAAACAACTCGAGGTATTTCTTGAATCAGTCATCAGTGCACCGGCTGTTTCAGCACAGTGGCTGCAACCACCGAAATAACACTCCGAGGTTTTATACCCGCTTTGAACAGATTTTTTCAGCCAGCATCTGTCCAACGTAAGAAATAAGCTCAAAATTACCGTGCTTATCTAATGATCTGTCGACCCTCGTACCTTCCAAGTCAAAGCTAACGAATCAAAGAGTCATACTTACGAAGCACATACTCAAAAATAGAATTGCAGACAGCTGTTTTGAACAACCTCACAACGCATACAGCCCTTAACGTTGGTAACTGTTGCAGCAGGTGCTCCGCATTGGCACAAACCAATTCCACAGAGGCAATGTAGGCCTATCAGAGAATCCGGTATCTATTACGGTGACTTTCCAGACCAGATTAGTTTGCGTGTCTGTCACTTCCAGCCACGCCACTACAAATTGGTTTGATAGATATGCCATGCAACACTCTGCAATTCCAGCGCCTCATCAGCCGGCAATGACAGTGTAGGTAAATTAACCGGTGACTCACCAGTCAGGTAGGCATAAAGCACATAAGCAATCATGGCTTTTCCGTGGGGAGTTGCATGGGCGTAGTCAAGATACAGACTAAAGGGAGGAGCATCGTTATAGCTGGTATAAAAATGGTCCCATGCCCGGCCTATATGCACAACAGGCGCATCGAACACAGCGGCCAGATTTTCATAGCCCAGTAGAATTTCGTCTGTTAAAGCGACATCTCTGTTTTGATATCCCCACGTCTGGTAGAACCCCATGACACTGCCAGCGGCTTCAATCCTTTGTTTTAATGTATTGATGATGCCGTAAGGCGACATGTGCGTGGCAATACTTCGACTTTGCTCCTGCACAAGAGTCAAGTCATACCCCTTAGCAATCAGCTCAGTTGTATGGGTGTTATCAAGGTGTTGATGCAACCAATAGCCGCCGGGATTGGAAGTCGCCAGATCGGTGATATATCCGCCACACTTTAATAGTTTTTCGAGCTTTGACTGAACATCGTTCATCAGACTATTGCCGATCAACAGCACACTCACTTCCCGACCTGCCGAACCTGCGCTAACACATCCCGGCTCTACACTCTGATTTTCTGCATCCGGTATAGGCTGATTTTCTGATTCCGATACAAAACCTGCGTCTGTATTGGTTTCGTCAGTTAAGTCATCTGTATCGGCAGGATTCACAATAGCAGCTGAGTTTACTTGTACAGCTTGAACCTGATCGGCCGGCAAGCTTTGCTCAACGGCAACACCATCTACTCGAACCTGGTCATCCATGACAGATTCAGTGCCACTGCCACCACAAGCAGCGAGCACCAGCCCACCAAACACTAGGCTTGTGATTCTAATCGTGTAACTCAGAGCCATATCAAAAATCTATTTACCCGTCATCCGGCAATCATATCGGACAAGAGATTTTTTCTCCATGGAATGATTAACGAAACAGATTTTGAGCTTGTACCGCACTTACGGGGACAGACATACCCCTTGGCATACCCCTTACGAGGACAGGCATCCCAAAGGAAAAAATGAGATACGGTTCGCGTTGTAATGTTTTAGCGGGAATCACTTTCAAGCTGGATAAAAGCTGCAGAATTACGCTCTATTATGTACGAGCCAGGCAATCCTCAGATCTCACAAAACACTTTTCATCACTGCTTGTCTTGCCGTGTGTGTCTGGCCGCGTCTGGCGAGCTTTATTGTTTGGCCTGGCCGCAGTTGCCGGCAGCTCATGCCAGCACCACAGACATCAGATTGAGCAGATATTGTTAAAACTCAGCTACATCTTTTATATCAACTAAGTGGCATTCACAGCTCTTTCAAAGCGCAAACATGCTGTGCTGCTGGCAGAACGAGTGCGCACCACTGAAGCAGATATCCGGGACATTGTTCGACGCTGGCATTAACTCTTATAACAACCGAAAGATATTTCCTGCAGGCTTATCAACGGCGAATACCTGCAATGCCTATTTGCAATGCAGTCACGCTAATTTTATGCAGTTGTAAACTACTGTTTCCCTCTGCTAATGCGCCGCCAGTTTCCGAACCTACGCCGTTCGCCTTTTCAGACAAAGGTATTCTGGCGCAAAGTGATCACCGATTCTGGAATTAAATGATCGGTGATACGCGCACCGATCAGTGATGCCTTTTTCCGGGATCAAGCCATCGGAATTTGGCTTCGAGATCTTGACATGCGTGATCGCAATCAGCTAACCACGGCCATGGAGGACTCTTTGAAACGCCTCGAGGACCAAAAAGCCAGTGTGGCGGATACCGAGGTATAGAAGCTCGCGCAGTACGATCTTGAGGCTAAAAAAAGATCGCATCAGACGTTATGAAAAAGGCCAATGAACAAAGCATCACCGCAGAGCGAATTGTTGATCACTATCAACAGATGATAAAGCGACGCCATCCCACTCTGGTTGACACCGTGCTGATCAAACGCGGCGAGCTTCGCTTATGGAACCAAAGCGAGATGCAAAGTGCCCAAGCCATGGTGGCTGACGGCAAAACCATTACCGACATCGCCGCAGCATTAGACCGCCGGTATGATCAGATGCATACCAGTGATAGCTGGTATGCGCTGGATTCACTTGAATACAATCTTGGGGCCGTGGAAGACATCAAGCTTGATGGGTTAATTAGTGTAGAGGGACGATACGATTTATTTCTGGTGTTCGTCGACGACGTTAAGCGTGTGTCTCGAATACGTCCCAGTGTGCGAGTGAACCAGGACTCGAAGTACGCGATCAGTGTTGCCGAGAAAGATCTTGAACTCTGGGAGGAATACGGCTTGCAGCATGAAGCTTTAGACAAGTTTTGGTTTAAGTATTCCGTCATGCTTGATGGCATGTCACTAGAAAAACCGATAGCCTACCCTAGCCGCCCAAAGTAAATTTAACCTAAGCCCTAAGACATTCACTCTTTATTTTTCGACCCGCACCATTACCCGAGATAAACCTCGCCCTTAGGGTGATATAGCGTTAATTATAATGCCAAGTCACTTCTCACGAATCGAAACAGTTTGCTGATAGCTATCCAAAGTCGTAATCAATTCTTGCCCCACGGGTACATTAAGGCGTCTGCAGAATTCACTCCACACGGCGCCATAGGGTAAATCCTTGAGTTCCTCAGTGACGGTTAAACGAGTGGTGAAATCCAATGCATTCTCCGCCTGCCGCAGCTTTTCCAATGGCATTAACAATGAGCGCAGTAATGCCTTTTGCATGTTACGCGTACCAATTACCCATGCAGCTGTGCGGCTGATTGTCGCATCAAAAAAATCCAAACCAATATGAGTGCGACTCAGCAGATTGGCACTCACCAATTCATTCGCCATGGCCTGTATATCATCGTTTAACAAAATCACGTGGTCGCTGTCCCAACGCATAGGTCGCGATACGTGCAATAAAATCTCATCCAGTGACAAAGCACAAGCGGACAATTTATCGGCAATATTTTCGGTGGGATGAAAGTGCCCCATGTCCAGGCACAACAACGTGCCTTTTCTGATGGCATAGCCCAAATAAAACTCATGACTACCGACAGTGCACGCTTCAACACCGATACCAAAGAGTTTGCTTTCAACCGCGTCGAGCATATGAGACTTGTCGTGCGGCGATTTCAACATCTCATCCAACGAGGCTTCCAGACGTTCGCGGGCAGCCATGCGATCGATCGGTATGTCCTTGTAGCCATCGGGAACCCAAATATTGTTAATGGCGGGCGACTGTAATTCAGCGCCGATACGCGCGGCAATATCGCGACAACGTTTGCCGTGTTCTATCCAAAAATCACGAATACCTTTGTCCGGATGAGACAGTGTTAGATTGTCATCAGCCTTAGCATGTGCGAAGAAGGTCGGGTTAAAATCCAATCCAATCTTTTGTTCTTTGGCCCAATCCACCCATGGGGCAAAATGGTGATATTCGATCGCGTCACGGTCCGGTGATTCATCCGTATCAAAGTACATCGCATGTAGATTGAGACGATGTGAACCTGGAATCAAGGAAAACGCACTCTCCAGATCTGTACGCAATTCATCCGGTGTGCGCGCCCTGCCCGGATGATTTCCAGTGGCTTGTATCCCGCCCCCTGATGACCCTGTTTTTTGCTCAAATCCGACGACGTCATCACCCTGCCAGCAATGCATCGAAATGGAGATATCGCTAAGTGCTGCAATGGCAGCTTCGGTATCAATATCCCACTCGGAGAACATCTCACGTGCCAGTGAATAATGTGTTGTCGTCACAGACAGACTCCTGTTGTTGTCAACGTGTAAAGGCGTCCTTGTTGCCCGCATCTACATTGATGATGTTGCCTGTCGATTTCGCAGAATAATCAGCAGCAAAAAAGTATGCGGCCTCGGCAATATCTTCAGGAAGCACTGAACGTTTCAGTAATGAACGTTGGCGATACATCTCTTCCAAACCTTCCTTGTCAGTGCCATAAGTATCGGCTCTTTGATCCAACCACTCACCTTCCCAGATTTTAGAACCGCGCAATACGGCATCCGGATTAACCACATTGACGCGCACACCAATATCCGCGCCTTCAAGTGCAAGGCACCGCGCCAGGTGAATCTCTGCCGCTTTAGCTGTGCAATAGGCGGCAGCATTCGGGCTCGCTGCCAACGCATTCTTTGAGCCAATGAAAATAATCGAACCGCCCATGTTCTGAACGCGCATTAATCTGAATGACTCACGCGAGACTAAAAAGTAGCCGGTGCTCAATATATCCATGTTCTTATTCCAAAGCTCCAGCGTGGTGTCTTCAATTGGTGCCGAGGATGCAATACCAGCATTGGAAATTAAAATATCGACTCCACCGAATTCGACGGCTGTGTCAGCCAGCGCCGCGGCTACGGCTTGTTCATCGGTTACATTCATTTGTACGGTTCGCACCACGTCAGTGCTAGCACGCGCTGCCAAATTTTGGGCCGTTTGCTGCAAGCCGTCCTCATTGATATCCGCCAACATCACGCAGCAACCTTCTGCTAGTAATCGCTGCGCTGTGGATGAACCGATACCACCGGCACCACCTGTTACTAACGCGATTCGACCGGCGAGTGATTTAGGTTGGGGCATGCGCTGCAGCTTCGCCTCTTCTAAAAGCCAATATTCAATATCGAAGGCTTCTTGTTCGGGCAACCCGACGTACTCGCTCACCCCCGAGGCACCGCGCATTACGTTAATTGCGTTGACATAGAATTCACCGGAGATTCGCGCCGTGGCCTTGTCTTTGGCAAACGTAATCATGCCTACACCAGGTACAAGATAAACAACTGCATTCGGATCACGCATCGCCGGTGAGTTTTCGTGTTTGCACCGATTGTAGTAAGCCGCATAGTCCTCTCGATAGGCTTCTATCTTCGCAGGAAGCTCCAGCAAAACGGCATCAATATTATTAGCAGCCGGGTCGAAGGGAACCACTAAGGGACAAATCTTAGTTCGCAGAAAATGATCCGGGCAAGATGTTCCAAGAGCTGCAAGTGGCTCCATCTGTTGTGCATTAACAAACTCCAGCACGGCATCACTGTCCATAAAGTGGCCGACCATGTGCTGGTTATCCGACACAAAACCCCGTATGGCTGGCATCAACCGAGCCACGATCGAACGGCGAGAATCTGCATCGAGGCTTTCGTACCTTGACCCGCCAAACGCCGCTTTGCCATTGGTTTTTTTTGCAAGCCATGCAGTTGCGCTGTTGATGACATCAATCGTCATGTCATAGCACTCTTGTGCTGTATCAGCCCAGGTAAACAATCCATGGCTGGCAAGCACCACACCATCAGCCTGAGGATTGTCTTTACAAAATTTCTCCAACCAAAGCCCCAACTCGTAGCCCGGCCTTTTCCACGGCAACCAACCAATGCGTTCGCCAAATATTTCCCGCGTTAGTTGTTCTGAGTTACGAGAAGCAGCGATAGCGATAATGGCATCAGCGTGCACATGATCTACGTGTTTTTTTGGCACATAAGCATGCAAAGGTGTATCGATAGAAGCAGCCCGCGCATTTAGATTGAACGTACAGTGCGGTAAGTAGGCCACCATTTCGTCTTCATGTTCATCGCCACGATAGAGCGACTTCAGTGCCTCCAGCTTTTGCATATACAGCGTGGCAAACCCATCCATGTTGATCGAGCCAATGTCACCGCCGGATCCTTTAACCCAAAGCACCTCGACTGATTCTCCACTGAGTGGATCTCTTTCCATCACTTTGGCAGACGTATTGCCGCCACCGTAATTGGTTACCCGCTTGTCAGCGCCGAGAATATTAGAACGGTACAACAACAGTTCAGCTTCGGATTTATCCCGCGCGTCGTCGTTGTTCCAACGATTAACCAGCAGTTCAGGTTCTGCAGTTTTCAAACGGACATCTCCGGTCATGGGTACCACTGCTGACAAATGATGAATGGCAAACAATGCGCTGATCACCCGAAAATGTCAATCACTAACCATCATAATCAATCATGATGATTGCCCTGTTGACTGAAAATGTATTTTATTGATTGACACTCAAAAAAAATCAGGCCAGTATCAGTTCACACGGGAGGATCTGATGCACGAAAAAGAACGCCACACAATCATTCTTTCTGCGATAGAAGAACGAGCAGTAGCAACCGTGGCTGATCTTTGCAATCTGACCCAGGTATCCGAAGCCACAATACGCCGAGACATTGCCGCGCTCCACATGCAAAAAAGACTGCGTCGGGTACGCGGTGGAGCAGAGGCAGTAAACCCACCACAAATTGTCGGTCTTGCCGGTCGACCTTTCTCTGTTAATGAGACACGGCAAATCAAGCAAAAACAGGCCATCGCTCGATGCGCTGTAGATCTTTGCGAGGATGGCGATTCGATCATCATCAATGGTGGTACCACGACATTCCAAATGGTGCATCCATTAGCCTTGCGCCGCTGTCAGGTGTTTACCAACTCGTTTCCGATTGCTGAGCATCTACTCAAGCATTCCAAAAATAACATCATGCTGTCCGGTGGCGTTATTTATCGAGAGCAGTATGTCATCTTGTCCCCTTTTGAAAATGATGTAACCCGCAACTTCTACGCAAAGCGCATGTTTATGGGCGCGCAGGGTCTTGCACCAATCGGGCTTATGGAAGCCGATCCGTTGTTGATTCAGGCCGAACAGAAACTGCTTAATCAAGCTGATGAATTGGTGGTGCTTGTAGACAGTACAAAATTTGACAACCGATCAAGTTTAGTGTTGTGCGCTCTTGATCGTATTGACACCGTTATTACCGATGAAGGCATTTCAGATAAGTCAGCTGCAATGCTCGAATCGGCAGAGGTAACACTGATCGTCGCCAAATCAGGCGCCGCGCAGCACGAGGACCAGGCTGCCTCATGAATCAGCCTACATCGTCGAGACACTTTGGAGTTATGACATGATTCGATTCAAAACCCTTAAGCTGGCAGCGGGGCTCCTCCTCGCATCCGGTCTGTTCGCAAATACCGCATTTGCACAAGACAACATGCGTATCGCATTGGTAGTCAAAGCACTGGGCATTGGCTTTTTTGAAGCAGCAGCCAAAGGCGCCGAAGAAGCCGCAGGCGAGCTTGGCAATGTTGAGATTATCTACACCGGCCCAACCGACACCACTGCGGAAGGTCAAATAGAAGTCATTAATTCACTTATCGCACAAAACGTGGATGCAATCGCTATATCTGCAAACGATCCAGACGCACTGGTTCCTGCGTTGAAGAAGGCCATGCAGCGAGGCATCACTGTCATATCCTGGGATTCGGGCGTGGCAGAAGAGGGTCGTCAGATGCACTTGAATCCATCATCGAACAGTTTGATTGGCAACATGATCATAAAACTGGCAGCCGATCACTTACCTGATGGCGGTCAAGTGGCATTGCTCTCTGCAACCGCTACAGCGACCAATCAGAACATCTGGATTGAAGAGATGAACAAGGTCATGGGCGATTATCCCGGGATTGAAGTGGTGGCGACAGTTTACGGTGATGATCTGGCTGACAAGTCTTATCGCGAAGCGCAAGGACTCATGCAATCTCATCCGGACCTTGATGCCATCATCGCACCGACTTCGGTTGGCATCGTAGCCGCAGCGCAAGCGGTGGATGACGCCGGCAAGTCAGGTGAAATAAATGTTACGGGCCTGGGTCTTCCGTCAGAAATGGCGGGCGCCATTGAAAGCGGTGCGTCAAAATCGTTCGCAATTTGGAACCCTATCGACCTGGGTTACTCAGCGACCATGATCGCTCATGCGCTCGCATCAGGCGATGCAAAAGCTGAGGCAGGCTCCGAGATTCCGATGGGGCGCATGGGTTCTGTCACGCTAGACGATACCACCTCTGGCGCTATGGCTGACCCATTCGTCTACGACAGTTCAAACATCGACGAATTTAAAACCATTTTCTAAGATGCCAGTCACTTGGCCTCGGTACAAACAGTTGCCGAGGCCAATTGACGTATTGATGACTTGTCCATGCATGCAATAAACGCTCAATCAAATGTTGGCAAGGTACCTATCTTGTCTCTTAAGGGCATCACAAAAATCTTCCCGGGTGTCAAAGCACTCGATGAAGTTAATCTGGATTTGTACTCTGGCGAGGTAACCGCGCTGGTAGGCGAAAACGGTGCAGGCAAATCAACGGTTGTAAAAATTCTTACTGGCATTTATCAGCCCGATGGCGGCACCATCCAGATTGATGAAACACCCACACACTTACCTACTGCTCAGACCGCAGCCGAGATGGGTATTACTGCTATTCATCAGGAAACTGTGCTGTTCGATGAGCTGTCGGTAGCTGAAAACATCTTTCTTGGTCACGCCCCGCGTGGCGCCTTTGGATTGATCGATCGCTCGGCCATGGTGAGAAAGGCGACCAAAATTCTCGAAAGTATTGGTGCTGATATAGAACCTGCTCAACGGCTACGCGATTTGGGAATTGCGAACAAGCACCTTGTTGCTATAGCTCGTGCACTATCCACTGACGCACGTGTCGTCATCATGGACGAACCCACAGCAGCGCTAAGCCATAAGGAAATCCAGGAGCTTTATGAACTGGTTGAAAAACTAAAATCGCAGAACAAGGCGATTTTATTCATTAGCCACAAGTTTGACGAAATCTTCCGCATTGCGGATCGCTTTACTGTTTTTCGCGATGGGCAGTTTGTCGCCGATGGACGCCTTGATGAAATAAATGAAGCAGAGTTAGTGAAGATGATGGTGGGCCGCGATGTCAACCAGATATTTCCCACCCGCGAGCCAAACATCGGCAAGGATGTTCTTGAGGTGGAAAACATGAGCCACCCCACCGAGTTTGCCGACATAAGCTTCACACTGAGGCGCGGTGAAATTCTCGGCTTCTACGGATTAGTTGGTGCCGGTCGATCCGAATTCATGCAGTCGCTATTTGGCATTACGCGCGCAGCAACTGGCACCATTAAGATAGATGGCGAACCCACCACGATCCATTCTTCTGCGGATGCCACCAAGGCGGGTATTGTTTATGTGCCAGAAGACCGCGGTACACAGGGTGCAATCACCGCCTTACCAATCTTTCAGAACATCACACTGCCCTCGCTGAAGCAGACGTCAAAAAAAGGATTCATTCGCCTGGCTGAAGAATTCTCATTGGCGCGCGAGTACACCCAGCGGCTCGACTTACGTGCTGCATCCCTAGACACCCTGACGGGTAATTTATCGGGTGGCAACCAACAGAAAATCGTCATTGCCAAGTGGCTTGCGACCCAACCCAAGGTGATCATTCTCGATGAACCAACCAAAGGTATCGATATTGGTTCGAAAGCCGCCGTGCACGACTTTATGGCCGAACTGGCCGCACAGGGTTTAGCCGTGATTATGGTGAGCTCCGAGATCCCGGAGATCATCGGCATGTCAGACCGCGTCATCGTCATGCGAGAAGGGCGTCGTGTCGCTGAAATTACCGGTAGTGATCTAACACCCGAATCGTTGGTTCGCCATGCAGCGGGAATATAAGGCAACGTCATGTTCCGCAGACTGATTACCTCACGTGAAGCACTACTTCTCGCCGCCATCACCCTATTACTGGGGTTAATATCGCTTCGTTTTCCTAGCTTTGTTGCACCGGCAAACCTTGCAAGTGTCTTCAACGACACCTCGCCACTTATTCTGCTCGCTATTGGTCAGATGATCGTCATTTTGACTAAATGCATCGATCTTTCTGTTGCTGCAAACTTGGCGTTGACCGGCATGGTGGTAGCAATGATCAATGTTGCGTTTCCGAATTTACCCATAGCCTTTATCCTGGTTATTGCAGTCATGCTTGGCACACTCATGGGTATGGTCAATGGCCTGCTGGTCTGGAAGCTCGACATCCCACCGATTGTCGTCACCTTGGGCACCATGACAATCTTTCGAGGCATTATTTTTCTCATCTCCGATGGCAAATGGGTTAACAGCCACGAAATGAGTCCAGCGTTCAAAGCATTCCCGCGCGCTGCGCTACTTGGCCTTCCTGTTTTGAGTTGGATCGCAATTTTTGCTGTACTGGTTTTCACCGTTGTGATGACGCGCACCACGTTTGGACGTGCTGCCTACGCGGCTGGCGGCAACAGTCACGCTGCCACCTATGCGGGCATCAACGTCGGTCGAACACAGTTCTACGCGTTTACACTCTCCGGCGCATTAGCCGGATTGACCGGCTACCTGTGGGTGTCGCGCTATGCGGTAGCTTATGTTGATATCGCCGGTGGTTTCGAACTGGACGTGGTCGCAGCGTGCGTTATTGGTGGTGTGGCCATCACAGGTGGAATAGGGACAGTCGGAGGCGCTTTACTGGGTGCACTCTTTCTGGGTGTTATCAAGAATGCGTTGCCGGTGGTTAATATTTCCCCGTTCTGGCAACTCGCCATTTCGGGTGCCGCCATCATTATCGCCGTTACACTCAATGCTCGCGCCAATCGCCGTAAGGGCCGCATCATCCTCAAGTCAGCGGAGCAAGCCGCATGAGTGCTTCTAATACAGCCGTTGATGCAGCGAACGTTATTCCCGACCGCATTCGATCAAGACTTGAGCAATGTTTTAAAAGTTGGGAGAGTCTGCTATTGCTGGTGGCGATTGCCATATTTATCGCCAACTCCCTTGCATCGCCCTACTTTCTCAATGCCTGGAACTTAAGCGACGCAACCTTCAACTTCACTGAAAAAGCCTATATCGCATTTGCTCTGGCTCTATTGATTATAGCCGGGGAAATCGATTTATCCGTCGCGGCCATTATCGCACTGGCATCTACAGCCATGGGTGCCGCTGTTCAGGCCGGTGCTGGCACGCCAGTATTGGTGCTCGTCGGTCTTGGCACCGGTTTACTTTGTGGTGCATTCAACGGTTTACTTGTTACACGATTGGGCCTGCCATCAATCGTTGCCACAATCGGTACGATGAGTTTGTTCCGTGGCATCAGCTACATCATCTTAGGCGACCAGGCTTATCGTGGCTATCCTGCCGATTTTGCTTTCTTTGGCCAGGGTTACGTTTTCTGGGTTATTACATTTGAGTTTGTGTTGTTTGTACTGCTAGCTCTTATTTACGGCGTTCTGCTCCACATGACGAATTTTGGACGAGCCGTTTACGCCATTGGAAACAACCCTACTGGCGCTTTGTTTTCAGGCATACGTGTAGCGCGTGTGAAGTTCATACTCTTTTTATTAACAGGTTTAATGGCAGGTGTTGCCGCCATCTGCCTAACCTCCAGACTCGGCTCGACACGACCATCGATAGCCACAGGATGGGAGCTTGAAATCGTGACGATGGTGGTACTCGGCGGGGTTAATATTCTAGGTGGTTCTGGTACCCTGCCCGGAGTTGTCATCGCCGCCTTTGTCATGGGATTAGTCACATTCGGACTGGGTTTACTGAATGTACCCGGCATCGTTATGTCTATCGTCATTGGCGCGCTACTGATTGGAGTGATCGCACTGCCCAGGCTCTGGTCCAAATGGAAACATCGCTAATGGAAAAATATGCCTTTAAGATGAAATTGAATGTTGGCTGCGAAAAAGAATATCGCAAGCGCCATGACGAAATCTGGCCTGAACTCACTACACTGTTAAAAGAAGCCGGCATAAGCGACTATTCGATTCACCTAGACGAGGAAACAAACCTACTCTTTGGTGTACTGTGGCGTAACGATGACCACACAATGGACGAATTACCTAATACCGAGGTTATGCAGCGCTGGTGGAAGCACATGGCTGACATCATGGAAACACACAGCGATAACCAACCGGTTGCCACCGAACTAACAACTGTTTTTCATTTACCTTGATCTCAGGCAATGTTGCTGTTATCGATGTAGGCAAAACCAACGCAAAACTTGCCTTGGTCAATATTGCCGATCTGTCCGAATTGGACGTCATTATAAAATCCAATACGATTGTTGACGAACAACCTTGGCCACACTTTGACACTGAAGCAATATGGACGTTTTTAATAGACGGGCTGCAAGACTTCAACGCTCGGTATGGTATCGATGCCATATCCACGACCACCCACGGAGCCTGTGCCGCACTACTTAGCGCCGATGGCACGCTTGCAGCACCTATTCTGGACTACGAATTTACCGGCGTTGAGGAAACAGCTGCCGAATACGACCGTATCAGACCTACCTTTGACGAAACCGGTTCACCCAGACTTGCAGGGGGTTTGAACATTGGTGCTCAACTTCACTGGCAGTTCTTGAAAGATCCCACACTGCTCGCGCGGACGGCACAAGTTGTTACTTATCCTCAATATTGGGGCCATCGACTGACAGGGATTGCCGCCACTGATATGACTTCATTAGGATGCCATAGTGATTTATGGAACCCCTACGAGCGCCGCTTTTCATCGTTGGTTGAAACACTTGGACTAACTGACAAGATGGCAGCAGTACATGAACCCGGAGACATTCTGGGCCCACTATTGCCTGATATCGCAGAACGAACAGGCATTGCCAAAGACACGTCTGTGTTATGCGGCATTCACGATTCAAACGCATCGTTGCTACCACACATCCTGCGCAATAGTCCCCCGTTCAGTGTGGTATCCACCGGTACTTGGGTTATTGCCATGTCAATTGGTGGGAAACACTGCGCGCTCGACCCCAACAAAGATACGCTAATTAACGTGAACGCGATGGGTGACCCAGTGCCTTCCGCCCGCTTTATGGGAGGGCGCGAATACGAACTGGCTACCCAAGAGCCCTACCCAAATCCAACCGATAGCGATCTGCAAAACGTATTAAAGGACAGGATAATGTTGCTTCCCGCGATTGTACCCGACACCGGCCCGTTTCAAGGAGTGCAATCGATGTGGCGTGATGATGTGGAACCTGCTGTCGGCACCAGCCCAAGAGGTGCGGCTGTAGCGTTGTATCTGGCGATGGTTACATCGCATTGCCTGGACCTTATCGGCCATAACGGACCGGTTATTGTCGAAGGCCCGTTTACGAATAACCGGGTATACCTGGACATGTTGGCTGTCGCTTCGCAATCGCGGGTTTTGAGCTCAACAGGTATGACCGGTACAAGTCAGGGAGGGGCTTTGTTGGCTGGCAAAGTTGAACAATGGCCTGCGAATAGTGTTGAGCTCAGACCGCGGGATGATGTGATTGGTAGAAATTTGCAGTCGTATGCAAGCGAATGGTTAAAAGAAGTTTTAAATTAAGCCCTAAGACATTCGCACCGCATGTTGACCCACACCATTACCCGAGATTAACCTCACCCTTGGCGTATCGAATACTTGAGGCCACGCGCGTAGCAAGGAAAAACCCAACCGTCAGCGAACCGATTCGTCCAAAAAAGCTCATTAATACCTGTCCTCATATACCCCCGGTACCCATGACATTAGCGCGGGCCAGCACATTGGCACCAGCTCATTAGTGTCCTGGTAACCCTGCTGGTAACCCTGTCCATACAACTCATCTCAGCCCCGATAATTCTGCTGCATATTTTGCAGCACACCGATGCGCAATCTGCACAATGCAACCTGCACCCAGGCTGATATGCTACGCGCGGCTGAAAGCTCTGGACGACCTTGACTTGAGGTTTGAGAGAGCGACCTTTTATAGAACATCTAAAATCTAGCCGGCACTCGCCACGCTAGTCTGGGGAGAAAAAATGGTTGGAGCAGATACTGCGTGGCTAATAGTGGCAACAGCTTTGGTGTTGCTCATGACACTACCGGGCCTGGCGCTGTTTTACGGTGGTTTGGTGCGATCGCGCAATGTGCTAAGCGTGCTAATGCATTGCTTTTCAATCGCCTGCCTGATGAGTGTGTTGTGGCTCGCACTGGGTTACTCGATCGCATTCGGCGAGGGCAATGCCTACTGGGGTGGATTGGACAAAGCCTTTTTAAAAGGTGTTGACGCCGAAACAGTGTCTGGCACTATTCCGGAAGTTCTGTTTTTTGCCTTTCAAATGACCTTCGCCATCATTACACCAGCCTTGATCGTCGGCGCATACGTTGAACGCATCGGCTACGGTTTTGTATTGGTGTTTTCGAGCCTGTGGATGCTGCTCTGCTACGCACCGGTTGCTCACTGGATCTGGGGCGGTGGCTTACTGGCCGGTGCCGAGTGGTCACTGTTTGAGAACGGCGTAAACGACTTTGCCGGTGGCATTGTGGTCCACCAAACTGCAGGTCTCGCAGCATTGGTGCTTGCAGCTTTCCTTGGCCCCAGAAAAGAGAAAAGCGTACCCCCACATAACCCGGGCATGGTCATGATCGGTGCCGCACTACTGTGGGTTGGCTGGTTCGGGTTCAACGGCGGCTCACAGCTTGCCGCAGACGGCGGTGCGGCAATGGCTCTAACGGTAACTCATATATCTGCAGCGGCTGCATCACTTACATGGGCACTGTGGGAAAAAATCAGGCACGGCAAGGCGACACTGGTAGGTATGGTAACAGGCACCATCGCCGGTCTCGCATCCATTACTCCAGCGTCCGGATCAGTTGATCCGCTACAGGCACTTATCATCGGCGCTATCGCAGGCGTACTGTGCCAGGTGCTTTGCGGTGTTGTGAAAAACCTGCTAAAAATCGACGACACTCTGGATGTATTCGCAGTGCACGGAGCCGGCGGCATGTTCGGTATTCTGATGCTTGTGGTGTTTGGTCACGCCGGAGTTACAGAACAGGTAGGCGGACTGATCGTGGTAGGTGCTTTCACCATTGTGATGACCATAGCGATTGTTCTCATCACCAAGCTGATCACTCCTTTGCGCGTCGACGAAGAAGCAGAAGCCATCGGCCTTGATCTGACATCGCACGGCGAACGCGCTTACGATATGACTTCCTAGCACGAAACATTATAACGGCATCCCTGTTGATGCCGTTTGTTTGTAAGATTCGGCAGGTGATGGTACCTGCCTTTGACGATGTGTCTATTGCAGTGAGCTTCATCCCTCTTCATCCCTATGCGCATGGTCCCGCACAAATCACGTGCTGCACAACCATGGCGTACACTGCCCTGCCCTCTACTCTTGCGCAAAACTAGGACCCAACTGCGCTACCCACCGCCACTACCCCTTTCTACTTCTCTGAAAACAGTGATGTCTTCTGCAGGTCATCGCAGATATCATTTTGTCTAACGTGATTAGTGCTGCAAGGCACTGCGTCCTCTGGTTTTTTTATTTACCTCGAAAGGCAGCTTTTCCAACACACCTCGTCAAGAAGGGTAAAGCGCCCATCCTGTTACAGTGAAGCACACACAAAGAAAACCGCAAGATTCACTTGCAAGGTATGTTCGCGTAATATTGTCAGCTTGATAACGACTACCCGGAACATTCGCAACATCACCCTAATAAATGCGGATGTCTTCTGCCCGGGCAGGTATGATGGACGACCGATCAGGTTGTAAGTTAACAAATGAAAGAATGCAATTCATGCGGCAAATGCTGCATTAAATACAGTAACGGGCAACTTGCTGCTACGGATCAGGATATTGAATACTGGGAGTTATTTCGGCCGGAAATTGCTGAATACGTTAACAACAAAAAAATTTGGTCGAGCCCTACGACAGGTGAGCTTTTAACGCTTTGCCCCTGGCTAAAGAAAATGCCGGATTCGTCGGCTTATCGTTGTGAGATATACTACGATCGCCCGGATGATTGCCGCGAGTACCCATCAAACATAGCCGAAATGATTCGCGATGGATGCGAGATGTTAGAACCCAAGGATCTTGTTGTACATAAACGAACTACACGACCATAAGCGCCTCGTTAAGACTTGCTTCCATCTTCTATATCGATGTAGCGGCATTCGCAGTCCTCTTTCGAATCACTATCACTTGGTACTACATGTTGACCGGGAAGAAGCCCGTGGCGCGTCTGCCAAAGACGTTGTTCGCCGCTGGCATCAACTCTTCAAGCCAAAAGAAATCTCTCAGAAGTTTATCAACGGAGAGCATCTGGAATCTCACGAGCTCAAGCAAGTCGATGTATTGATCGATACCTGGCGCAGACGACTTTGTGACATCAGCTGGTTCATGAATGTGCTCAATGAAAATATTTCCAGGCGTGCAAACAATGTACGCCAAAAAGATATCCGCGCCTTTTCTTCAGGTATTGCGGTCAAACCATCGCTAACCACACCAATAATCACCCGCCAAGCTACCGCTAAATGTATTTTCTCAGCACCATGGCTTTCAGTGAGCAGTCTCCACCTCTTTTTAATGTGACTGT
>CALLLW010000030.1 GCA_938007995.1 uncultured Granulosicoccaceae bacterium
ACTCTGAAGTCAATATATAGCGAGTTCTACGTCGAGTCGTAAGAACGAATCCGCGGTGAAACCTGGATCAAAGACGCTGGTTACATCTTCAGAGTCAAAGAAACACAACAACAGTTCCTACCGCAGACTCTGAAAAGAAAATAGCGCTTCTCGTGTGCTTCTGCCACCGCATTTTTACTGAATGCTGGCATTTGTTAATTCGGTCACAAACGTCTCAGTGATACTCCAACAAGTCCACGCTTCTTAGGATCTATGTTGTTATCAATACGCGCACGTCAAGTACGTGCTGTATGGTGCGTTTACGAAGTATCGATACCTCGATCAAGTTGAAAATCACAGTAGCTAACAAAACCGTTTTGAAAAGCATTGACGGTTACACACCTCCAGGGGGTCGAAACCCTAGATCGCAAAGATTCTCCAGGGATCCGGCAGTTGTACGTCAATCAAAAAAAGCAAGTGAGACCATACATAATTTTCTAAGTTAAGAATGCCTCGTAAGGCTGAATCACCTAGGAGACGGGCGACTATATCCGACAATATATATAAAATATGTGAAGTCTAGGGGAAGGGAAATATTCCATATATCGGTCGAGGTGATCCATTTTTGTCGAAGAGATATTCCTACCTAATGTTAAACTACTGCTCCACAAAAACATGCAGAGCGAAAGCGAATATTGTGTCCGTTCGACGCGAGTATGAAATTACAAGAAAACGTGTCAAGAAAACGACTTTCCGGAAATACAGGGAGGCTCCCTCGGTTTTATTGAAACCGGGAGCCAACAATCTAGGAGATACAAATATGGCAAAACCCGGATAAAGAGCAAATTATATGTATACAGATAGATTTCGTATCACAAGGGTATCTTCTTATAATATAATTAATTATATCAAAGACGATCAGAATTAGTAAACGGAATTGAACACTGTGATAAAAGTTATAGTTTTTTTTGTATGTATATCACTTCCTCTTTTTGTGCACAGTCAGGATAAAACGACTACACAAAAATATTCATTGATTATTCCAGGAGGTGTGAGCTTAGGGGTATACCAGGCCGGAGCTACATGGGCCATTCTTGAAGCACTCCGATCGAGGAGAAAGCATTTGGGTGACACCTTAGATTCAATTACTGGGGCTTCAGCTGGATCAATTAATTCTGTTTTGTCTTCAATTCGCTATTGTACAAATGATGAAAGCGATAATTGGAATGTTTCAAACAACCTGATTAGAGAAGCGTGGGATATTGATATAGAAACCTTGATGCCAGACGCCGCACTACGGACGGAAGAGCCGTCACTAATGCAAATGCCAAAAAGTAAGGCAGTAAGCTTGAAAGAAGGTCTATTTTCGCGTCAAGCTTTTAACAAAGTCGCAGAGAGAATAGAGGAAGAGTTAAGTACCGCGTCATTTATAGCTGGATGCACGATTAAGATCGGTATTGTTGTCACGAAGGAAAGACCGTTTAAAAGAGAAATTCCGCTGGATCCAGAAGACATCGCTATCAATGTAGAGCGTTTTGTTTTTCCGTTGGTCTTTGGGGTATCTGAAAAAGGCGTACCCTACTTTACCAACAATCTCGAAATCGAAAATCCATTGCTAGGAGGTGAAGACAGATCAGAGAACTATCTCTATGCTCGACTGCCAGCTGATAACGATCTACCGACAGAGGCTGGATTGCCTTCAACAACTAAGGTTATTCCGCTAGATATAATTCTAAGGGCACTCTACGCTTCCTCTGCCTTTCCTTTTGCATTTGAGCCAGTTGAAATCGCGTACTGCCTGGAGAAAGAGATCGTAAACAAAAGTACAGCAGGCTCCAATGGCTTTTGTGATGAGGGCTATTCTCTTGAGCGGAGCGACTTCGTTGACGGAGGTTTTTACGACAACAGTCCTATTGGTGTAGCTGTTGACCTTAGTCAAGGAGATATTTCGTTGGCGGCCTACATCTATGTAGACCCATCTAACATTCCTTCAAAATATCAAGCCTTACTTGAAGAAAAGGATGAAAAACCGACACCTATTGTTGAAAAAAACCTAGAAACAGTTGCAAATATATTCTTAGGTGGGCTTAGAAAGCAGGTTTTTAACCAAGAATTACTCTCAGAGTTTGAAGGTAGTAGCTACCGACAGCTTCTCCGAACAAGGAGACATGTTCCTTTGACAGGAAGTTACCTATTTAACTTCGTAGCTTTTCTAGACTCTGGCTTCAGGGTCTATGACTACACATCAGGCGTTTATGATGGTTTGCTGAATATTGCTAGGTATGATTGTAGAGGTGTTTCAGAAAAGGATAGTACCTGTGTCGATGATAGATTTGTGCAGTTAAGTATTGATCTGTTCGATTCTGAAGCTGTGGCTTCATGTCTTCGAAATAGTAGTGAGGTCTGTTCTGTATTTTTAGAGCTTGTTAAGAAATATAAGAATCATCTCTATGATGAAATCAAAGAAGACTTTGATCCGAATGTAGATTCACTGAGTGAAAGTAAAAAGCTATTATTTGAAGCTGTCGAGTTCGACAATGGTAAGTTTACTGATTTTCTTTACCGACTTTATGTTCCGGTCAGGAAGCATCTTAAAGCAAAACAAGATGAGGAAGGATTTTTTTCTATAGCTTCATTACTTGAAACACAAAGGCCTGGTTTATACTCATCTACGGTCGAGTATATGTTGCCACGATGGGATTACATTTGGTACGCCCCGTTGACAGAGCGTGCACTCAATCGAATAGATAAACTGAATTCTGAATCAGGCATTACTAAGTTAGCCGCAGAGTTTTTACCACAAACAACATTGTTGTCAGATTCTAAGCGATATACTTCGTTCATCGGTCTAGATGTCTATAACTATGCGTTGTCACTTGGTTTGGGTGGTAGCGCTTTTGCAGATCGCTATAGGTCCGTCGAAAGTCTAGATCGTAAAACAGAGAAAGATGAGGACTGTATTAATATAATTTATGACAACAAGTGTAGATTTAATAAAGTAGATTTAGAACTTTCAGCCTTCCTCCCGTTGCGTGACAATATTCGGGCTGTACCTGAGATCGGAGCTACATTTATGCATACATGGTCCAATCTTGGGATAAAAAGTGGGAATCTTAGTTCGCTAGGCTTTGGGGTTCAGTACAGCGCGCCGGTTAGTAGAAAGGACGGCTCTGGTAAATGGAGACCTATAATCCGCTTTGGAGCGTTTTCAGATAAAGTTAGAACTCAACTTACGTTTAAAACATCAGCTAGAGACAGTGAGCGACGTGTAGTTTCTGCACAAGTAGGGGTAGTTTTTCCTTTTTGAAATTATCTCGTTTCCGCATGTATATAAATCTAAAAACTCGAGTTGATCTTGAATCCTATTTCGATCCCATCACTAAACTCTTCAGTCTCACGTTGGTAGGTATAATTGTGAGCCGCGAATAAACGAAAGTTAGAAAAATTAACGTCAAAACCAATAACTGTAGATGCAAACCAATTTTTATCTGTTGATAATATGTCCTCCACTCCGACGCGTAATCCGGCGTCAAAACTCAGGATACCACCAATTCTCTCGTACGGCAGGAGCGTGAAGCTTATACGTTCAGTGATTTTCGGTAAATAAATTCCTGTGTAGAAACCTGTAAGTGTCTCATCCCATGACTGATCGTCTTCCCTGTCGTACAGCGTTAATATAAAGCCTGCCTCGAATCTTGGGTTTCTGTGGTTATACCCACCGATTCCTTCCCGCGCCCCAATATTCAAGCGCACATCAGAGCTCTTGTCGGTGGTGGTATTAACAGCCATGTGAAAATCAGCAGATCGTATTAGGGACTGTCTACAGTCCAACTCTTCACAATAACCTAACTCATATTCTGTAAGATGAGGAAACCTAAAAGCCGATTCATTTTCCAGAGATGCCCAGTCGTTAGATTCACTCCAACCCCATACCTTCTTTGCACGATAACTCGATGGAAACAAGTTTACAATTTCCATAGCACTGTCATCCGGGGATTCACTGGAGACACGTAACTACTCACCCCTAAACTGAGGTGGCTCGTCCTGCTAATGCGATTTGGATGGCCAAGAGCGAGTTGTAGCCCTTCCTTTCCATCGTTTGCAGGTAGCTCGTTATCCGACAATACGCCTCAGCGTATTGCTGCTTGCGGAAACAGCCACTTACTTTCTGCTTGACCTTGCTCATCCGAATGTCTCGCTCTGCACGATTGTTCGTGAACGGTACGTCGGCTCGGCTTGCGAATAACAATACCGCGCTTTCGTGCTTTCTCAGTCTATCTGCAAGATTCTGAGCATCTGATTGTGCCAGCCTACCTCTCTTGCCGCTGGGACGCTCGGGCGGAGGTGGCATTTCCTTTTCGCCCCGGGTCAAAATACTGCGATAGCGCTTTTGCAGGTGGATAGCCTCCGCTTTAGTCAATCGCTTGCTTTTGCGATCACTGATAGTGGAACAGGTCTCCTGTAGCAGCTTTTTCATGTTGGACGCCCACCGATACCCATTGGAATCGATAATAAATTCCAATTCACGTAGCAGGTGCGATCCGCACAGGGCATCTGTGGTTCTGTCGTACTTGAGGTGTTGACGCTGGGCACAACTCATGTTGCAGTACAACAGCTACTGATAAAAGCTTGTTTACTCAATTGACATGTGGCAAGGGGGTGAGCAGTTACGAAGTAAAAATATAAAAAACGCAGTTGCAGCAGTTGATACTTTGTATTTTTTCGATCACGAGCCGTCGGTGTATGTCTTCATTGTCTGCACCAACTTCAAATCTATATCAAGAACAAAATCGATCACATCAGAGACTAGCTCTTCTATATCATCACTTGTCAGTTTAAAAACATTACCTTTCTTATCAACTCCATTCCGATGTACGATATCATGCCTCATTGAAACTGCTCTGTAGACAGAATCTTTGTTATACGGAAATATCACCTCCAAAACTTCGTGAAATATTTTCCTTATCTTTGGCAAGTTGTGCCATGATATTTCGTCTATATATTTTTCGATTTCAATAGATGAATTCTCCATCCACAAAATAACTTCTTCGTTACTGAATTTTCTAGAACTGAAATCAGTGCTTCTAAGAAGCAGGCGTTCTGTAAAACGCTGATTAGATTCAATCGTACTCTGAAAAGCCTTGCATAAATACGTTTCCATGGCGGTTATAACAGAAACAAATAGCATCCTATAGAGTGATTGATGCAAATTTCTTTCGATTACAATAGCACTCTTATTCAATTTTTTTACTTGAACCACACTTGTTGCGAAAGCCTTGAATGCTTCCGTATTCAGGTATGCAGTATTGGATATATTTTTTCCTCTTCTGATAGAATTCCAGTCTTTCCAACATACTGGGCAGCCACTATTTAGTAAGCTCCGGTTCTTTATTTCTGATTGCCACTCATGGTCTGGGTTTTGTTTACATATCCACCATACCTTTTTACCGCTTGTATTTGTTACATCGACCGGCGTTAGCTCACCATTTCTTTTAGTGTGCCACTCCTTTACGAGCTGCGGTGAATTGGTCGCTAACGAGTTTCGATGGTCTACACGATAGCCTGCACAATAGGGGCAGAGTGCGGACTTATGACGAGTTGCGCTTACGACAGTAGCATCCCACTCGTGGTCTGGGAACTCTTTACATCGCCACCATACTTTTTTCGAACTTCCATAACTAACCCCACTAGGACTAAGATCTCCGTTTTTTGTTGTGTGCCACATTGAAGCAATATGAGGGCTGTGCTCTAAAAGGCTTTGTCCTCCAGGCGCACATTTTGGACAGCCTTTACTTTTCAATGCCCGGTTATAGATTGCTGCTTCCCAAACGTGCTTCGGGTTACTTGGACAAACCCACCATGCTTTTTTTCTGGAGCCAGCTGTATAATCCGATGGCTTATTGCTTCCATTCTTTTCGTAGCACCACTGTTTAGCTAGTTCAGGGGAATGTTCGTCTAGCGTTTTGTGCCTAACCCGTGCGCCTCCTGCCTTACATTGAGGGCATAACGCTTTACTTTTAACTCGACTCGAGACTAATGCTTGCCAAACATGATCCGGCTCCCTCAAGCATTGCCACCAGACAGATATATGAGCGCTAGAGATTAAGTCCTCAAGGTCGATTCCCGTATTCAAATTTGGGTGAAATTCGACAGCTATTTCAGGATATTTGTTTACAAGCAGAGATTCGTGCCTTATGCACTTAGCGCATTTGGGGCGCTCTACAACATACCGATGAATTTCAATATTTCGCTCATGTCCGCGCTCACATCTCCAAACTACTATACGGTTGCTGTGAGGCGATATAGAGAAGGGATCAATTTTCTTGTTATCGTTAAATGCCCAGTTTTCTAGGAGTTCTGGATAAAGCGCCCCCAGCGAGTCTTCCTTTAGCGTACGATTTCCACTACAAAAAGGACAACCGTATCCAGATACTACCCTGGCCTTTACCGTTTGCACCCACAAATGTTTTGGATTGATACTGCATTTCCAAATCATTCTTGTGCCGGAGTTTACGAACACCTTCGAGGTATCCACATTACTACTTTCGGGGCGAACTAGCTCACTCAGTAGCTTCGGATCTGCGTCTTTAAGTAACTCTCTCATTACACACAACATTAACGAATGTATTTTCTTACTATCAATGCTAGCGCATTAGCGCATTAAGGGATTGAGAAGCAAAACGCGTAAATCGCCCCCAGTATTTGCCTCTTTGCTGATATCTTAAGATCTTAAGTGGAAACACAATAGTTTCGGAGAAGACTGCATCTCGTTGATTCAGGTGAGCTTATCCAGTGTCCGGTTTAACAAAAAACACTATTTCGGTTACTCGGAGTACGTAAGACAGCAATTGGCCGACTGCTGACGGTCAGGAACCCAACGAACTGCTGGGTTTGGTTACCACCTTTATTGTAAAGTTACCAACTTTATTAACACGCTACATATGAACACTACAAAATGAGTAAAACTACTCGACAGTAACACTCTTGGCCAGATTACGTGGCTGGTCAACATCTGTACCACGCATCACAGCAACATGATAAGACAATATCTGTAGTGGCACGGTTAACAGCAGAGGTTTGACCGGCTCGGGACAGCCGGGTATTTTAACCAGAGTCAGACCTTCGATAGTCTCAATATCTGTATCCTCTTCGGTTATTACATACAACTGACCACCTCGGGTGCGGACTTCTTCAAGATTAGATTTCAGTTTTTCAAGTAAGTGATTGTTAGGTGCAACAGCTATCACTGGTACTTCATTGTCAATCAATGCCAATGGACCATGCTTGAGTTCGCCGGCAGGATAACCTTCAGCATGAATGTAGGATATTTCTTTGAGCTTCAAGGCACCTTCCAGGGCGATAGGAAACAATGGCCCACGGCCAAGAAAAATTGCATGATCTTTCTCGACAAACTGTTCTGCCAGGTGCTCGATAGTACGATCTACCATTAACAGTCGCTCCATCGTGATGGGGCTCTGGTATAACGCTTTTATGATATCGCGACGATCCTCTTCTGACTGTGCTTCCTTGGCTTTGCCCATTGTCAGCGCCACCAGCTGCAACGCGACCAGCTGGGTTGTGAATGCTTTTGTAGAGGCTACGCCGATCTCGGGGCCTGCTTTGGTTAGCAACGTAGCGTCTGCTTCACGCGTGAGCGTGCTTTCAGGGACGTTACAGATCGCCAGCGTGCCAAGATACTTGCCTGACTTTTTCACTTCTTCAAGTGCTGCAAGCGAATCTGCGGTTTCGCCTGACTGCGATAGTGTGATGTACAGTGTGTTGTCAGGTACTGCGACTTCACGATAGCGATATTCACTGGCTATTTCCACAGTACAAGGAGTATCAGTGTATTCTTCGAACCAGTACTTGGATGTCATGCCGGCGTGATAGCTGGTACCACAGGCAACAATATGAATAGCCTGTACTCGTTTGAGTACATTCATATCCAGATCACCAAAGCCGTTTAACAGCAGTTTGTCTTCTGTGATTCTATCCTGCAGTGTCGCTCGTACAGCGTTGGGTTGTTCATAGATCTCTTTCAGCATGTAATGCTTGTAAGGACCTTTATCTGTTGAGTTGGCGGTTAACGAAGACACTTTGACCGGTCGCTTAACTTCAGTGCCAGACTCATCAAGAATGCGCATCTTGCCTTCGCAAATATCAACCAGGTCACCATCTTCAAGATAGATGAATTCCTGGGTGACCGGTATTAGCGCTGCTGTATCAGAAGCAAGAAAGAACTCACCTATACCAAGGCCAACAAGCAACGGGCTACCTTTGCGTACTGCGACCATACGATCCGGCATTTCTGTATTTAGTACAGCTATCGCATAGGCACCATCCAGCTGAGCTACAGCATTGTTCACTCCAGCCAGATAGTCGTTACCGGCTTTGGTAACTTCACTGTGGATAAGATGGACGATCACCTCGGTATCGGTCTGAGAGGTGAACTCATATCCGGCAGATTTTAATCCTGCACGCAGCTCTTCGTGATTTTCAATGATGCCGTTGTGCACCACAGAAAATTGTTCGGTAGAGTTATGCGGATGAGCATTTACTTCTGATGGTTCGCCGTGAGTTGCCCAGCGGGTGTGCGCGATACCTATGCCACTATCCATTGGCGCTTTTTCAAGCTTATCTGCAAGCATTGCAACTTTACCGAGCGCTCTGGTGCGGTTGATGTTGTAGTCTTTATCAAGAACCGCGATTCCGGCAGAATCGTATCCGCGATATTCCATCCGGCGTAATCCTTCAAGCAATATCGGCGTGACATTACGTTGTGCGTAAGCGGCAATTATTCCACACATAAGTCTTTTTCCAGTTCTCTTTCACACCATTGCGGCAACGCCCGCAATCGAAATTATTCTGTATTGTCAGCCATGAATTGTTCTCTCAGCTGACCTGGTACATTTATTTTTTACGCGGCCGTGGCCAGTTTTCTACAGTCTTTAGCGGTGCACGGGTAAATGCCAGCTGCCCCGGTGATACTTCTTTTGTGATGGTTGAACCAGCACCAACTACAGCATTTTTTCCAACGGTTACCGGCGCTACCAATTGGGTACACGACCCGATGAATACACCATCTTCAATAATTGTTTGGTGCTTGTTAGCACCATCATAGTTACAGGTGATGGTGCCAGCGCCTATGTTTACTGACTCACCCACCGAGCTATCACCCACATAGGAAAGATGGTTTACCTTACTGCCTTTACTGATTTTTGATTTCTTAATTTCAACAAAGTTGCCGATGTTATTTTGCGCTTCAAGCTCGGTACCAGGACGCAAACGTGCAAAAGGTCCAACAGTACAGTCTTTACCTACTGTGCTGTTTTCAATCACGGTATTTGCCTTGACTACTGTACCATCTGCGATAGTCGAATCGCTGATCGTGCAGTTTGGACCAATGCTGACGCCCTCACCTATGGTTACCACACCTTCAAACACGCAGTTAACATCGATAATGCTGTCCTGCCCTACAGTAAGCTCACCACGTACATCAATTCGGGCGGGATCTCTGAGTGTCACCCCTGCGGTCATTAGTTCATCTGCCTTGTTCAGCTGATAAATTCTTTCGAGCTCGGCAAGCTGCAACCGACTGTTGACTCCGGCAGTTTCCCACTCGTGGTCCGGCTGATGGGTTGTGATAGTCATACCCTGTTGTACCGCCAAAGCAAAAATATCAGTCAGGTAGTATTCCTGCTGGGCATTGTTGTTGTCGATCCGACCGAGCAATTCTTTCAGCGCAGACGCCTTTGCCGCCAAAATTCCAGTGTTGCCTTCTTTGACGAGCAGCTGTTCAGGTGTCGCGTCTTTCTGCTCGACAATACCGATTACATTGCCGGAATCATCACGCAGTATACGACCGTAGCCGGTAGGATCTTCCATAATGACTGTCAGCAGCGCGATGTTGGATTCTGTCACATCGTCAATCAACTGCTTAAAGGTTCCGGGTTTGGTCAGCGGTACATCGCCGTAGCCGATCAGAACCGTATCGTCGGGATTCAACAGCGGCAGCGCCTGCTGTACGGCATGGCCGGTACCTAGCTGTTCGGTTTGCTCCACATATTCAACGTCACGGGTGATGGTCGCGCGCAACTGCTCGGCACCGTGGCCGATCACCAGCACGGTTTTCTCGGCGCCCAGCGATGATGCAGCATCTACCACATGCTCAACCATCGGTTTCTCTGCAACCCGGTGAAGCACCTTTGGCATCGCCGACTTCATCCGCGTGCCCTTTCCAGCAGCGAGAACTACGACTTTCAATGACATTTTTTTCACCCTTCTACTGGGGATTACCGCATAACGTTGTTAATTTACTAACGGCATACTGCCGATCATCCTTGAAGCAGGCTTAACTACCTCCACACCCAAGCTCCACCCCCGCCCGCGGCAGTTTACCACTCTGCAGGCTAAGTATCTGATTCCGATTGTGAAACAGCTACAACTCATAAATCTTAAAGTGTATCTTTACTCAACGTAACAATTGCCGATGCATGCCAGGAAGGCTCAGCACTCGGTTCTCGTATACCATTCTTACCATGCATCACTGCCGCTACAACCATGCTCGAATATGTCGCAAGCCGATAGGGCCCGTGCTGGTTTCACTGATGCTGATCGCCTTTTCCACCATGCTGCACGCGCAGGAATCCAACAGCGACATCAACGAAAAGCCGGACGGCATACCTGTGCCCATCCCGAATGTCACCGCCAGCATTGATAGTGCCCACGAAAATGCCAGCCTGATGCTCAACAAATTCGCCTCCCAGCTGGATAACTTCTTTGGCGAGGAAGACGATGAAAATATCGTCAATGAGTCACGAGCAACACTTAGGACCGATCTGGTTGATCCTGCCGATGGCAGCTTTTCTACTACCGCCAAGCTAAAAGTACGTTTGGTACTGCCACGTAGTCAGGAGCGCCTGCGATTTTTACTGGACGTGGATGAACGCGATGATCAGGATTCACCGCCAACACTGCCCGAAGAGGATCTAAACCGCGACTTTTCATTTGCACTAAGATTCATCCGCAATACCACAGAGAGAACCCGATTCAACATCGACCTTGGAGCCCGTCGTTTTGATTCAAGATTTCAATCGTTTGCCAGGCTGCGATTATCCACAAGATTTAGAAACGAAGAAGGCTGGTCGTTCGAGTTTAAAAACGACCTCCGGCAATACTACTCATCCGGTTATACCAACCGCATGGGCTTGAATTTCTGGCATACACTGAACAATGACCCAACGATGATCTTCAGAACTGCTACCAACTTTAACTGGGAGAACATACAAAACGGGGCCCGGGTAGATCAAAGCGTGGGAATCTATAAAGAGCTACGACATAACTCTCTGCTGGCATTTGAATTTTTGGCGGGCTACAACACCCGGCCGGAAAATGACAACCGACACTATGAAGGCCATACCGTCAGAATCCGTTACCGAAAGAATACCTTCCGCCCGTGGTTCCATTACGAGCTGTGGCCCAGTATCAGCTGGCTAACCGAAAATAATAGTCAGCCCACATTCGGCGGCCTGGTGCGATTCGAGGTGCAGTTAGGTGAGTACCGCTAAATCTGTCGTGCAGACACTGAACTTAGCCCAGTGCCGTTTATTAGCCAGTGCCGTTATTAGCCAGTGCCGTTTACACGGCACCCTCTTCATACCGCGCGCCTGATTACAACGTATTAGTCAATGTCAATACTATTGCCAGGCAGAGAAGCATTAACAATACCGCCATCACAGACAACAGTTTCACCCACCATATAGTTACCGGCACGGGCTGCTAAAAAGATAGCGAGCCCTGCAATATCTTCCGGTGTGCCAACTCGCGGATAGGGAATATTTTTCCCAACCTCATTTATGTGGTCTCTGGCCGCCTTGTTCATATCAGATTGAAATGCACCGGGTGCTATTGCTGTCACCTGAATGTTATCTTTAATGAGTTCTGCAGCTACACGTCGGGTTAACTGAATTACAGCAGCCTTTGATGCTTGATAACTATAGGTTTGCCACGGATTGATTTTCAAGCCATCGACCGATGCGATATTAATCACTTTGGCAGGCTGTTCAAAGGTTGCCGATTTTTTTAGCAGCGGATGCAATGCCTGTGTCAGAAAGAATAAACCTTTTACATTGATATCCATGGTCTTGTCCCACCCGGCTTCAGAATGAGTCTCAAAATCCTCACCCCAGGCAGCCCCTGCATTATTGACCAGTATATCGAGCTTATCTTCTTTTTGACTGATTAGCTCTGCCAGTTTTTGACAGTTTTCTACCTGCGCAAGATCAGTGGGAATACCAATGACCTTGTCACCGAATTCATCCACAGCAGCGTTGATCTGATCTTCTTTGCGCGCACTTATATAAACACGTTTACAGCCAGCAGCCAGATACCCTTCGAGTATCATTTTGCCGACACCACGCGATCCGCCGGTGATCAAAGCCGTACGCCCGTCAAGGCTGAATAGAGTTTGCAGATCCATAGACGTTACCATGCATTGTTTCAGCAAAGAATATCATGCCGGTCAACTTATCCTCCACAGAAACCACTGTTCACCCGACTGTGCACTACTCAGACTGGATCAACTCCACCTTGTCTCTGTAGAACTCCAGTGCTTCGGGATTTGCCAGCGCTTCTATATTCTATATTCTTTACTTCTTCAACATGCACTACCTGACGCACTGCCAGTTCAATAATTTTCCCGCTTTCTGTTCTGAGGATATCGGGTACAGCCGGCACGACAGAAGGCACGTGCCTGGGTGTGCAATGTGGGCAAATTTACCTTTTGATACGGGTTTGCAGTTCATCATTAAAGACCACTCCGTTACGCAACTTGACGAACAGCACGACCCTCACATCAGACTGCCAATTCTGGCCGATCATTATCGACTCAACCACTTCGTCAAGCTGTTCAACCTGGCGGTATATCTCCGCAGTACCAATTCGAACCCCACCGGGATTCAGCACAGCATCTAACCGTCCATGAATAAGCAAGCCGCCACGCTGGTTTAATTCAACAAAGTCACCGTGGCACCAGTCGCCCGGATACTTATCATACTAGGCTTTGTGGTACTTACTACCGTCAGTATCATTCCAGAAACCGATTGGCATACTGTGAAATACGTCCGTACAAACTAACTCGCCTTTCTCATTGATAACCGACTGACCATCATCATTAAAAACTTCTACCGCCATACCCAGCACACGGCATTGCAGTTCGCCTCTGTATACTGGCAAGGTTGGATTGCCACCAATAAAACAACCGAATTGACCGCATCAATGTACATTGCCGATGTGCCGAAAATAGTTATATTTTCATCATCGATATAATTAAACAGCACGTTGCCGTCAGGATAGAACGGTGAACCGTCTTACAATATCAGCGTAGCACCGCTTGCAAGCACAACAACCGCAATGGCTGAAGCACGGGACGATCGTTTTACGCATATATCCATCATTTTCATTCTAGTGCTCCACTCGTGGGAAGAAGCCGCGCGGTCTGATCGTAAGCACCAGCAGAAAAACAATATGACCGGCCAGTACCTGCCAGCCTGGATTAATCTCGCCACCCAGAGTCTGTGCAACACCTAACACCACACCACCTGCCAGCGTGCCTCACAGATTACCCAGGCCACCGATTATCACCGCTTCAGAAGCGAATATGAACCTGCCTCGATTCCGATACCGTTGATGCGCTGCTGAAGACCGAACTGACCAATGATGTCGCCGGTAAACGAATTCGCAAGCAACTATTGCAAGAACTAAAGACTATTCGCGCAGGTGCATTGGCCAAGGATGAAGACGAACACACTGAAGGCATCAGTGCGATGGGGTTTGCCATATCCGATAGCCTTGGAGATGTCTCTGCGTTGTCCACTCCGGTGCCATCGAGCCGCTACGCACGAGTAAAGGATCATCTGGAGGGCGCAATACTTGAACAACGTATCAAGCAAACCGGTGATCAGACGCTCTAGCCCGGGCCAGGTCCTGCAGCAAGAAAAGTTGTAACAAGAACAAAGCGACCGCGCTTGACTGAGATAGCAATAAGGTTAACAGCAGGCAAAGGTTATAGATCGCGCATAAAAAAAGGCCGCCCATAAAGGACGGCCCGTGTTTCTATGGCCGGGTAACCAGCCTTGATCAGAGTACGATCATTTAAAGCAAAAGCTTAAAAAAGCGGTCGCTTTAACATAGTACCCAGAGCTGATCACCCCGTTGAAAAACACTAGACATGTGATCACCTCCTTTTCATAGTTGCCAATGGAGACTTCAACGTAGCACAACTCGTACCTTCAAGAAAGAAATAACTGTCTTTCTGGATCACAAGAAGCATCAGAATTCACTTTGAAAAATAATGGCGACTGGCATACATCTAAATCATTGATTAAACCAACACCGGTTCTGCAGAAATTCGCGCAGTGGTAGCAGCCACATGAAGTGTCAGATCCACCACACGTGTTCCCTGCGGCAGATAGGAAGTGGCACGATTCATATCCAGTACACAGGATATACTACCGACATTATCAATTCCAGCTGCTACATCCAGACGCAGCATCACTCTGTCTTTGGCTGGTATGGTAGCAGGACTTTTAAAGGCCGCAGCAAGATTCAGTAAAGTCAGGTCATAAGAGATAACCTGAGAAGCGAATGCATTTAATTGAACCGCATGTTCAGATGAATTATGTATCAACAAATGGGCGCGCGATACATCTGCGCGACTGATCAGTCTGGCGCTTAGGGTTAACTGAAAATCCGACTGAACGGGATTTTCCTTTGACGAGTCTGCCAGCACATTTGTAAAAGAAGTCAGGCCAGTGCCGACGATACAAGTGCCTGTGATTATTTTTAAAGTTCGGCGTTTTTCAGCGTTAAAATTTGTACTCATTAATGCTCTCCAGATACAGTTCAAGCTGACACTTTATAATATCAACCAGGATTTTCGCAATCGCCTGACAGTATTTGACAATCCGTCTGATTATTTTTTTTTAGCTGAAACGTAACTGCTCACCCCCTTGCCACATGTCAATTGAGTAAATAAGCTTTTATCAGCAACAGTTGTACTGCAACATGAGTTGTGCCTAGCGTCAACACCACATCGATTCGAGAAGAACTTGCGAGCGCCGAAGAGCAGCTA
>CALLLW010000031.1 GCA_938007995.1 uncultured Granulosicoccaceae bacterium
AGTGGTAATCAACAATTTCAACATTCTCAGCTCCTTCGCCCTGCCATTCAAAACAGATACGCCATTGCGAGTTAATACGAATACTGAACTGGCCTTGCCTATCACCCGACAGGCTCTCAAATCGATTGCTGGGCAGCGCCATCAAATCGGCGACTGACTCAGCGGCTTCAAGCATCTCCAAACGTTTCTCGGCCTGTCGTTGAAAGCCTTGAAAAGCCCGAACGAACTCACCATCGGAAAACTGCTGAGTTTTCTTGTCCCGGAAGCTTATGATCATGTTCGTAGCACAGTATTAATACATTGCACGTATCGCGATACGTATCGCGTATTTTTTTGTAAACTCTCATCACTCTTCGACGACCGCACGATCGAAGTCTCACCCTCAGACCGAGAAGGCCAGCGCCTTATGCTGCAACAACTGCAACAGCAAGGGCAAGGGCAAGGGCAAGGGCAAGGCAATAATGACCAGGGTAATAACCAGGGCCAGAACGGTCAATCCCAGGGCGGGCAAAGCGGCACATCGGGCAACTCTCAAAGCGGCGGTCAGCTCGGTGGCAGTTCCAGCTGGGGGCCTAACAACGGTGAGGCAACAGACCTTGAGATTCCATTGAACGATGGCCAGGTACAGCTGATCGAAGAATCCATCAGACAACTACAGGGCCTGGGCGAAGCACCGCCGACTGAACTGTCTGATCAAACCCTGCAAGAGCTTGATGCACTGACTCAGCAACTCACGCTTGGCAACGATGCAGAAAACGCCCGGCGCATTGAAGCCAATGTGCGGCTGCTACTGCGACAACTGGAACAGCTGGAATTGCAGATCTACAACGACAGCAGAGATATACAGGTAACTCGCTCAAGACAACGCGTTGCTGATCCGGATGGCTATGACGATCAAACGGCTGATTACTTCCGCAGGCTGAGTGAGCCTGCCGGTTCATAGAGCGCGCATTGCCCTGTCCCTGCTCAACCTGGCCACTGGCAAGCTGGTCGCAAGTAAGCTGGCCAAAGGCAACCCGGCCGCAATGACCTCGCCGCCAGCCGCTTAACCATTGACAGACAAACTGCAATCATTCGCACCGGTAATACCCGCCGGTGCTGCTTGCCTGATACTCGGTTCGATGCCTGGTGTCGCATCTTTAGACGCACAGCAATACTACGCACACCCACGCAATGCATTCTGGAAAATCCTGCAGTCAATTTACGGCGGTGAAATACGCACCTATGCGCAGCGGCTGCAAATACTACATAACAACAAGCTGGCACTCTGGGATACGCTGAAACACTGCAGCAGGCCGGGCAGCCTCGATAGCAACATTCAAACAAACTCCGTGATTTGCAACGATTTTAAATCGCTGTTGCAGCAAACCCCCACAATCACAAAGATTGCATTTAACGGCAAAGCCGCTGAAAAATGGTTCATCAAACTAGCATTGCCACAACTCTCGAGTATCGGGCAAGACAGTCTGTGCAGCCTGCCATCGAGTAGCCCGGCCATGGCCTCGTTATCACTGGATGATAAAACAGCTTTATGGAAAAAAGCACTGCAACCCGTTACAGCACCCGGCAACGACTGACCACAAGCCAGCTAAAGAGTCGGTTGATTCCGCACCGCCCCGCGCCGATCAAAATTAAAACCAGGCTCTGTCTCGTCAAAATGGTATGGAACTGGCAGGTAGTGTAGATTAGCTGTACACAACAGCAATTGACCCATGCTCGCGCGCTTATTAAACAATTTTCCTGATTGGTTCAAAAGACAACCAACCAGATTCAGACGATCATCACTGGGTCACCAGCTGATGATGGCTCTGCTATTTTTGATGGTGCTGCTCAGCGCTGCAGTTTTGCGTATGCTGTGGCAAGACAATCAAATTCATAGTGAACGGCTTTCAAACGCTTACCAGCAGTTTCACACTGCCAGCATGCTGCTTGAAAACGGTGGCCAGGAAAACGCTGCTGCCCTTTGGAAACTACACTGGCTGTCTAACCAGAATCAATTCGCAGAATACTCCAATCAATCGCACTGGCCACGACTTCATGTGCTTTACCATGAACTGCCGTACCGACTACACGATCGCATCGAACAGCTCGCCGGTCGAACAACCGATAACAACATTGATGCCCTGGAGCGAGTTGCCAATACCACCCTGCTATATGGCTTACAGGCGGTAATACAGGAACTTGAAGCCAAACCACCTGCCAACACTCCCCGACTGAAGCTGATTGCCGCCTTTATTGTGCCGGCTTTTGTTTTATGGACTGCTCTTTACCACTGGCTTGTGTACAGAAGACTGATGCACAGATCGATTCTGGTAGCCAGTGAACTACAACTGAAAGACAATCAGGTTGACACGCTCACATACAATGACCCGTTGACTGAAACTTCGAACAGAAAAGCGATAACACAGTTTCTTTCAAACTATCAGCCAGGCAGTAGCGATAACCATTTTATTGCACTGGCCATTCTTGATATAGATTACTTTCAACAGATCAATGATGTTTTTGGCTACTTTGCGGGTGATGCTGTACTGAAAGAAGTAGCTGATCGAATTAGCAAACAACTCAAAGATGGGGACCAGCTTGGTCGACTCGATGCAGATCGCTACGCGATTGTACTGTGCAGGCTAACCTCCCCAAAAAACGCAGAAGAGATCATTGGTCGCATACAAAGCACCGTCGCCCAACCGATTCACTATCATAAAAATACGTTGAATATCACCTGCACGGTGGGTGCAGCAATACAACATAGTAAAGCGATTGAAATTGCAGATTTGTTCAAGCTCAGCGATCAAGCACTGGTTCAGGCCAAACAACACCGAAGGGGTTCGGCATACCTGCTTTCCAATCAACAACAGGAAGCACTGGGCAGACAGCGGCAGATCATCAATACATTAAAAAACAAGCCTTCAGAGGATATCTTTGACCTCGCCTTTCAGCCCATTGTCGATTTGCAAACCGGTAAAATTACCGGCTGCGAATGTCTGCTGCGGTGGTGTGCGGAAAAACCCGAACAGCTCGGCGCTGCCGAACTGGTACCAATCCTTGAGATGTTTGGCGATATAAACGAGGTGGGCTTGTGGGTACTTAAAAAAAGCATGCGACAACTGCGGGACTGGCAGTCGCGATATCATCTTGAAGGATTTGTTATGTCGGTGAATATATCGGCACGCCAGCTCGAAGCGGATGATTTTTCCCATAGCATTGCAAAGATTGCCAGTGATCTGAAAATTCGGCCACATAACATTGCGTTGGAACTGACAGAGACAGTTGCAATAAAACATCTTGAAGCCGGACGCCATCAGTTGGCAAAACTCAGAAATGGGGGGTTTAATATTTCACTGGACGACTTTGGTACCGGGTACTCGTCGCTGCAATACCTTAAGAGCATGCCCGCATCGTCAG
This sequence comes from uncultured Granulosicoccaceae bacterium, assembly GCA_938007995.1. Taxonomy (GTDB): domain Bacteria; phylum Pseudomonadota; class Gammaproteobacteria; order Granulosicoccales; family Granulosicoccaceae. The sequence continues at coordinate 3,403 of CALLLW010000031.1, forward strand.
TAAAAATAGATCAGTCTTTTGTCAGAGAATTACTCAAAGATGAAAAAGACAAGGCTATTGTAAGAGGAGCTGTCGATATTGCGCGTGCGATTGGCTTGATCGTTATCGCCGAAGGTATTGATACTCCTGAGCAGGCAGAGTGCCTGCAGAAACTGGGCTGTAATAAGGGACAAGGCTTTTTATACGCAAGGCCGCTGACAGCAAAAGAGTTTGAGTATAAACTTGCGCCCCGTGAAGCCACGGTGGATAAAGACCTCGATAACCCTTCCGCAGCCTGAATTGCAACGTAAGCTTCTGCCGCAGTCGCGACATATACACTCAGCGTTTAAGTATTTAACACCATACGCAGATACGAGACCCGCGATTCGATGATAAACTTTTGTCTCGGTTGAAGGCTGGTTGACTGTAAATGAAGACTGCCGCTTATCAGAGGTAAGTTTTTACTGCAGGCGACCACAGCCGCATGCAGACACGCCGCATGCTCTACACATTACTTCACCGCAGCAGCTGTTGCAAAAACTATACATCATAGTGGCAACACATTGACTTGCGGGATTAGCACAACCTCAGGGGTTTTATATGTCATTCAATATTATGGATATGGTCAAAGGGCAGATCAGTGACCAGCTGTTAGGCCAGATTGGTGGTCTTCTTGGTGAAAGCCCGGACAAGACTCGCAGCGCAGTTGACAGTGCTGTGCCAACGCTGCTTGCAGGTATCGGCGAGTCAGCTCAGGACCCGAACGGCGCCGATGCGCTGTTTAACCTGGTAAACCGGCAAGATGACAGTGTCGTCGAAAATATCGGCTCCATGATTGGCAGCAATCAATCATCCGAACTTATTGAATCCGGCACCCGCGGGCTCGGTGCCCTGCTCGGCAGCAATGGCGTCACCACCATGATTAGCGGACTTTCAGGTCATACCGGCATGGGCAAAGGCTCGGCTGGCTCGCTGCTTGGGATGATGACACCGATGGTCGTCGGTCTACTTAAAAGAAAAGTCAGTGCAGACGGGCTCAACGCAGCAGGTCTCGCCAGCATGCTCAAAAACCAGGGTAACAACATCTCTTCTGCCATGCCTGCAGGCATGTTGAGCCACCTGGAAGCATCTGGATTTGGCGAAGCACGCACGCACGGCGGCGGATTCTCCGGTGGCAAAATAGCCGCAGGTGCCGCTGCCGCAACCGGAGGCGTTGCATCAGCTGCAGGGTCTCTCGGCCGCGGTGCAGGTGATGCAGCTGCCTCAACCACCAGTGCAGCCAGAGGCGCAGTAAGCGGTGTTGCCAGCGGCATATCAAAAGGTGCAGACACTGCCACAGACGCTGCACGCAATACGGCCAGCAGTGTATCCCGCACCGCAGGTAATGCTGCCAGTGCGGCAGGTAGTGCAGCAAGCAATGCCGCAGGAAACGCTGCAGGCGCCGCTGGCAATGCAGCGCGCGGTGCAGGCAATGCTGCCGGTGATGCAGCACGCGATGCAGCAGGCAAAGTTTCAGACGTTGCCGGCAACGTAGCAGGCTCTGCGAGCAGTGCCGCACGAGGCGCTGTCGACAGCGCCAAAGGCGCAGTGGGCAGCGGTGTAGACGCCGCCAAAAATACTGCAGCCGCAGCGGGACGAGGTATTGATCAGGCCGCAGACGCCACAACCGGCGCTGCAGCGAGCGCAGGGCGAGCAGTCTCTGGCGCTGTTGGTGGTGCCGCAGGTGCGGCAAAAGAGGCAGCAGGTGCCGCCGGACGCCATGTTGGGGATGCAACCCAAAGCGTCACAGACAGCGCACGTGATGCCGCAAGCTCTGCAGCCAGATCCGCAGAACGCGGCGTCGATGCTGCAGGCAACAAAGTCGGCGGAGCTGTAGACCGAACCCGCGACGCAGGCAGAAGTGCATCGAATGATGCAACATCAGCAGCGCGCAGCGCCACAGACAGCCGTCGGGGCGAAACCTCAGGCGGTAGCACACGTGGAACAGGCTCTGACCACCCACGCGGCGACTACGAAGCACCAAAACCCGGTGGTGGTTTGTGGAAGTGGCTGCTGCCACTGGTACTGGCTGCACTGGCATTCTTCGGCTTTAAAGGCCTGGCCGACAAAGACATGGCCGACGGCGCAGCCGACGTCACTGAATCTGCCACAGATGCAGCCGGTGAAGCGGCAGAAGGTGCTGCAGATGCGATGTCTGATGCAGCCGGCTCTGCTACTGGAGCCGTGAGTCAGATCGGTGACTTCTTCAGCTCAACCACTGAAACCCTGGGCGGCATTACTGATGCGGATTCCGCCACTGCAGCATTGCCACAGCTTGAAGAAGCTAAAACGTCACTCGACGGCCTGAGCGGAATGCTCTCCGGCGCTGATGACTCTGTTAAATCAGCAGCTGGCGGAGTGATCGGGGAAGGTATGGAGAAGCTGACACCAGTAATCGATAAACTTCAAGGTGACTCAGGTATCTGGGGAGTGCTTGAACCTGTGGTCGGTCCTATCATGGAAACGCTTAAAGGATTGGCTGGCTAAAGTAGCGTTCTTCAACACAGCAACATCAAAGCCTCGCCTATGCGAGGCTTTTTTTGCCGATACAGTTTGTCTGTGCGACCATATCGATACGGCTAATGTTGAACGTGTACTGCTCGCCAGGCTGCGCCACTTTGTCTTCTCAACAAAAAACCTACATTTCATCAAGGTCAAAATGAAACTATCTGCCACGCTACTACTCTGCACCCTGCTCTCTTTAAGCATCTCGGCATGCAGCAGTTCTTCAAGCCAGTCCAATCAGCCAATTGTTGTTGGCAGCGAAGGTCCGGGCGGCGGGATTGTGTTCGCTTTTCTCGATGACGAAAACACCACCGGCCTGGAAGTTAACCCAGTAGACATCGGCCAGGCTGCATGGGGCTGTGCCGGTGTAAATATAGACGAAGGCGTTGACGGTCGCGCCTCTAACGGTATTGGCGCACCACCAGGGGCTGAAAGCAGTGAAATATTGCGCAGCGTGAATAGCAGCGGGATCTGTTTTGCCGAGGCCGCAGAACTGACATTCCAATTCAATCGCAACGGATTCAATGACTGGTACCTGCCATCGACCGACGAACTGATAGCGATTCGAGAGCTTGGACTGTTACCTGGTGTTTCAGGCGATGCGTATTGGTCAGCTACCGAAGATAGCCCCCAAAACGCATTTATTGTGCTGATCAGAGTAGATAACAATCCGCTTGACACTGGTGAGCCATCTACCACCGACAAAACGAATACTGCATTGGTTATCCCGATAAGAACATTTTAACAACAATACCCTGGCCATTACATTGGCCATTACTTTAGCTTAAGGTGGCAGATCATTGTGCTTGTCATGCACAGCAGCAATAATTTGCATGGCCATTCCTAAAGAAGTTAGCGGCTTGGAGGTTTATCGACCTCAAGCTGCTAATTGCCAAGTGAATACACGCTGCTAACAAACATCAATCATTGTTTCCTGAAAATCGGAGCCGTTATCTCATCGTTGAAGAACACAACATTGAGAAGGTCGTCGACCGGGCTTTTGTAATTGCTTACATGAAGCACAAAATATTCAGCGTTTTTCGGTTTTGTGCACCCCCTGCAGCTCAGCCTTGTCAGGCACTTTCCCGTCATCGAAAAAATTACCCCCCGGTTTTCTTTAGTGCGTGACAATCAGCCTTTTCAACACATGGTTTAAAGTCACCCTCGGCCAAATAAAAAAAGCGTGCGCTAATGAAACACTTTGTACGCGAAGATGGATAAAAAAATATGCCAATCATCAACAAACCTGATAACGCCCGGCAAGGTGTCCCTTTGATGCCTTATACACCCGAACGGACAGCCATCTCAACTGAGGTGGTCACACTACGCAATAAGCGCATAACAGAAATATTCTGTAAGGCCTTGTCAGACCTTGGAACACGGTTATCTCTGCCTATACAATTAGTGTAAATAACATCAGTTGAAGTGCAGCTACTGTATGTTTGCCGGCCAGTGACAGAACACTTTGCGCCATAAAGAGAATTTCGTATACCCATGGGCATAATAATCTACGCAATATCATGGCTGATTTTCGCAGCGGTCCACTCACTTCTGGCACGGCAGAAAATTCAAAAAACTCTTGAAACTGTTTTCCATAGTTATTATCGACTGGCGTATAACATACTGGCGTTTTGCAAAATTATCACTGTGCTTTACATCGGTAAGCTATGGATGAGCGATATGCGGCTATCTTCACTGAACAACAGTACGCTGATTTTCTCCATGTACAGCATCCAGCTACTTGGGGTTTTCATACTGGCTTTATCACTACTGGCTTATGATGTGGGCAGATTTTCAGGAATCACCCAGGCGTTGCACGGTGAAAAAGTAACTGACCCATGCAAAGAGCCTTTTCAACGGAAATTTTTAAATCGGTGGGTCCGACACCCCCTTTATACCGGAGCTTTCCTGGTACTTTGGGGAGGTGCAGTTTCGGAGCTCGGAATCTGGACCGCTGTATTCGGCACGCTGTACCTGATCATTGGCACACGCTACGAAGAACGTAAATTATTAAAATTATACGGTGCTGAGTACCATATATATCAACAAGAGGTACCGCGCTACTTCCCGTCTATCAGGCGCCACAGCTGATTTTGGTCAGTAATTTGTTACTTACAATGCGTGCAGGATGCTTACACAAAATGAACAAGACGCTGAACAGAGCATCCAAAGACTCAACCTGCATTTTGGATCACCACAGCCTTTGTTCTAAAGTACTGGTCGCCTCACGAGGAATGCAGGTTTACGTTTCAGATTGAGTAAGATACCGGTGTCACCGGGGAGAGACCGTTGCAGGAAGACTCAGCAGATATACGCACCTGGATAGAACAGTTCGGCAAAACGCAAACCGTATCCGCCGGCAAATGTCTCTTTACCCATAATGACCCCTGCGAAAACTATGTACTGGTCAATGAGGGACAGGTGCGAGTTGAGCTCTCATCAATTACCGGACAACAGTTGGTGCTCTACCGGATTTATCCCGGTCAGTCCTGTGTGTTGACTACGTCGTGCCTGATGAGTGGCAACAACTACTCAGCACAGGCTATTGCAGATACAGATACGAGTATCACTTTACTGCCGGAAAACGACTTCAACACTATGTTGACTCAATCCCCTGGCTTTCGGCAGTTTGTCTTTGATGGCTTTGCGGAACGCTTGTCTGCCATGATGCAACGCACCAGCGAGCTGGCAACTTACAGTATTGATCAACGGCTTGCCGCAGCGCTATTGGCACGATCAGAGTGGCAGCATAATCATAATCTGCAAGTAACCCACGAGGAACTCGCCGTTGAGATCGGTACCGCGAGGGAGGTTGTCAGCCGACGACTGTCTAACTTTGAAAAACAAGGTTTCATTGTGCGACACAGAAAATACCTGCAAATCATTGACGAATCCGGCCTGACGCACAAACTTGTGCAATACCGGGCGTGACATTGTCACCGACGACGCATCTGAATCACCGGCATACTGAATGCGTATTCTGGCGCAAAGTGATCACCGATTCTGGAATTAAATGATCAGTGATTCTGGAATAATTTGATCACCCATTCTGGAAATAAATGATCACTTTTTGGTGATTTCCAGAATGGCCGGCACAGCCGGCCAAAATCC
>CALLLW010000032.1 GCA_938007995.1 uncultured Granulosicoccaceae bacterium
GAGAATCAATGCGTAAAGTGCTATCCACACTTTCCGGATCAATTTGATCACCTGAGCTGCTACTATCAGCCACTCGAGCGTTAGGAAAATAGGTGATCAAATAAAACCAGAATGACTGATCACTTTCGCCGGAATACGCAAGAGCCTTATACGGTGGATGCTGTGATGTTGTATGCACAGTCAGGGCACGGTAAACGATCCAACCTTTACACCGACTACACTTTTGGTGTCTGGGATGGCGATATACTGGTCCCTATAGCCAAGGCTTACAGCGGCCTTGATAACAAGGAAATTAATACGCTTGATAAATGGATTCGCAAACACATCAAAGAACGTTTTGGACCAGTGCGCGCTGTAGACCCTGAACAGGTGTTTGAGCTGGCGTTTGAGGGTATTAGTCTCTCCAGTCGTCACAAGTCCGGAGTATCGGTTCGGTTCCCGCGTATCGCGCAATGGCGTCAAGACTTAACGGCAAAAGATGCCGAAACGCTGGAACTGGTAAAACAGATGATTACCGCAACAGATGTAGCGTGACAATAAAGGCGGTAATTTGCCAATATAGTTGGTACCCTTAGAATAAAGATTCTTACCAAATGGTCCGATTGAGGCTGCCGGACTGGCTGCAGACGGCCAACTTCAGTCGCTTCAAACCGCCTGAAGAATGTCCGCTTTCTTGAACAGTGAACAGTTCGGGTATCAAATCTGTGCTGTTTTTCGTGTTTTCTGGACCGGAAACTCCAGAAAGTCAAATTGATACAGGGGATCAGGATTGACGTGACAGGCGAAAAAATGAACACATTAGTACCAATGTGTTCACCCTACCGACCGTCACCAGTCAGTCCAATAGCATATATAGATTACATACCCGTGACAGTCGGCTTTTATTAGGCCGCTTTCTTAGGAACCGACTTCTATGAGTTTTCATTTTCTGTTTTGGCACTAGTCCACTTACCTGTGGCTAGTGACTACATCTAGATTCAGAATTTGTGTCGATTTCCCGCGCCCAATAGCTAGGGATATAGATGATGCTAAAAAATACTAATTGTTATTTAGCTGTGAGGATACTGTTAAGTGATTTGAATATATCCTCAACAGTACTAATGTTTGTATCAATCGCAATGCTGCCATTTCCGTATGGTGCATAATTATTAGAATTTGTGACAGAGAATAATCCAACTGTGGGTGTAGATGAGGCGCTCGCTAAGTGCATAACACCATTATCAGCCGCTATAAAAACAGCCGTATTGTGAATAATGGCGGCCATTTCACGAATATTCCTGCTATATATATTTGGCGCTTTAAAATTTATCCTTGAAATGTTTTCTATAGGCAGCATTTCAACAATATTGTATTCTTTATACTCTTTGAGCAGTCGTTCGTACAATGATTCCCACCAATTTTTTGAATAACATTTATCGCCGGTAGCATTTGTATATATGCAGATAGTCCTTTTATCGTTTTGCACGAGTGCATCCAAATATTTCTTGCCATAGTTGATTTCGAAGCTGGTCAACCTTAGATCAAGCAATGGGATCGGTTGGGTGTTTTCTGGTAAGCCTAATTTGGCTAAAAAACACCTAAAATATTGAACCGACCGCTTTGATTTATGTTCGTAATCCAATGCAATTTTTTGAGAACTATCCCCTGGCTCTCCCAATATTTTATATCTAGCGTTTGAGCGATGAGTCAGCATTCTTCCAGATGAGGAATTAACCTCTCCGTTGATTGCTATGTCGTAGTGTCTACTATTTATGGACATCCATACTTTTAAATATTGAAATATATGTAGGAACGGATTTTTTGGAAGTTGAAATATATTACATACCTTTGTGTGACTTTGAAATACTGGGATCGCGACTCCCCCTTTTACGAATAAATCAATTTCGCAGTTTGGAAATGTATTTGCAACGTCGTCTACCAATGGTGTGAGTAGTAATTGGTTTCCAAGTCTATGGTTGGGCCTGACTATCAAAACACGTTTAATTGTGGCTATTTCCAAGGACCCTGAATCAGGAATATAATATGAGTTTCCAACTCTTTTGCTAAAAAATTGCGTAATACGTTTTCGTTTTTTGTTAACGTATGTTTTGATTGTCATGAGTTAGTTTGAAGTTGTGGGTAGCTGAGTATGGTTGCTTTCTCAGGTATATCCGTGCGGCACATTATGCACAGAGATTAATCATTGTTGTATTTTGTGTATGATTTTTCTTCCATAATCGTAGAATTCAAGTGGATATTCACACGCTTTTTGATATCAGCTCGTTTGTCGTTTACAACATAGACGCTGCGCGCAAGGGCTTTGAAACGCTCAGAATATCGCTTGTTGTGTTCTTCATTGCGAATGTCATCCTCTATCTGCCAAAGTTGCTTGTTGACGCTCTTCAGCTCACGGCCTAGGTCCGAGATGGCCGCATCAACGCGAACAGACTTTCGCCACACTGTCATGAGCAAAGTAAGTTCAGTGTTCACATTAGCCAGTTTGGTCGGATCGACTATGCGCTCAGACTTGATTTCCAATATGGTTATCTTGTCGAGCAACTCACCTGGAGATATCGGTACCTGAATCTCACCGGAATATTTTGGTGGTTGGTAATCATCAATATTTGATCGCACTGAAGTGTACCTTCCAATCTTTAGAAACATTACTCGCGACTAGTGATTACATCTAGATTCAGAATTTATATCGAAGTCCGAGCTCAAGACCGAACGTATCAATGTCTGTATCAAGTCCTGCCACATTCATTCCTGCGCGGCGAAAACGAAATTTCAAATCGAGAAACGAGCGCTCAATAATGGCGTTATTAACACCGAGGCCATTAAGGGAAATATCAGTTCCGAAGCCAGCCGTTATTACTTGAACATCGTCGTCAACAGTGACAGCTCCACGGTCCGTAAAATCAAAGTCGGTCTCCGCAGTCCCGAACCCGAAGCCAAGGAAAATATACGGAGCTACGTTGCCGATGGGTACGATGTCGTACAAAACATTCCCCGTAAAACCTGAAAGAGTTGTATCCACTTGACCTGCCGGATCGATATCAGTACCGTTGAGCAGCCCTTCGTACTCGGTGGTATTTGCTGTCTGAGAGAATAGTTCTCCTTCGACACGAAAGCGTCCGAAACGACGTTTACCAAAGTCGTATCCGGCTATCGCATTGGTGGTAAAACTAGGATCGAACTTTCCCAACGCCGCGTCACCTGGTTCCAGGCCAAGACGCTGACCATCTAAAACCGATCCTGTATCAGTAAAAACTCCGTCTGTTCTCGTATTCCCGGCCACCACGGCACCGAGGCCACCCCCGACATAGAAACCGCCTAGCACTTGAGCTTGTGCCGGCGCGTTCGCTAAAAAAAGAACCGTTGTGGCGATGATCGCGATGAATAGCTTGCACACGTTGATTATTCCGCTGTTCTAGTGAAATGCGTATGCTAGAGACAGAATCTGAAGATTTACTGAGGAAAACACACTTTTTTGTTAGTTATTGGCGCCCCTTGTCATTCACACCGCATGATTACTAGAGCTTCTACTCGGATGAAAATTCAACTCCAAGCTTACTAAGCAGGCAGCTACTCTATGTAGTAACCAAAGCTTCGGCGCGTCAGTACGTTTTTTTCAGCTCCAGCTACTCGTAATTTACGTCTGAGAGAGCTGACGTGTGCTTCTATCGCGTTTCGGGTGACACTCTGATCTGCGCGATATAGGCGATCAATCAGTGTGTCGTGTGAAAAGATTTGTTTTTTCCTTGTGACCAACAACTCCAGTATTCTGTACTCCGAAGGCGTCAGTTCGATGGGTTTATCATTCACAGTAACCGTTCGGTTAATTGTGTCAATGATAATATTTGCAAGAGCGAGCTGGCAGTCTATCGGATAATCTGTACTACTCATCCGTCTTTGCAAAGCGTGTAAACGGGACAGTAACTCATCGAAAGAAAACGGCTTTACCAAGTAATCATCTGCCCCCAAATCAAGCCCGCGTGTTCGGTCTTCAACCTGATCCTTTGCAGATAAGATCAACACGAAAGTTCTGTTTCCTTTCGCTCGTAGGCGCTGCAAAACATCAAGTCCTGTCCGCTTAGGTAACATAACATCCAGTATGATTACATCATACTTTGATAGCTCCAGGTAGCTCTCTGCCTCATCTCCATCGAAAGCCTGATCCACTGTCATGCCGGAATTAGTCAATCCAGCACTCAATGAGCGCTGCAATATAGGGGAATCCTCTACCAATAGAAGTTTCATCAACAATACTCTAGATTAGTCAACGCAGACCTTGCCGGACGTGGTACAACGAAAATAGCGTTTTCAGGAATACAGCTGGACATTTATGGCGCGATGGACTGTCTCACTAACAGAATTGAACCACAGTAACAGAATTAATACGATCTTCAGGCTATTTTCAGACAGCTATTGCAGGCTTGGGATTTCGGCAGTTACTCTATAGGAATCGGTGAATGCCTGACTACCTCCTTTGTTGCTTCAATGACTGACGGAAACACTATCTCTTCCAAGCGATCTCTCTCAGGCCAATTATTCAGGACCTTGATTCCCGGGTTTGTCTTGATGTTGCTGTTGAGCGGCTGGATTGCTAAAACCATGATTAGCCGTAATATTATCGAAGAGTTTGACCGCACGCTTGATAAACAGGCGAGAGCGATTATTGGCATTACCGAGCAGGATGAGGACGGTGTTGAGCTCGAAGTATACCAAGTAGCAATGCCGTATTATTTTGAAGAAAACTCACAAGAGTATTTTGAAGTGCACGATACCGAGGGTAATCGGTTGTTTGCTTCCGAAACCATCCGAAAACACAATCTTGGATTTGAACTGCCAGAAAACAATATACCAGTATTTCAGGACATATGGCTCCCAAACGGATCTGAGGGCAGAGCGGTACGTAGAACCTACTATCCGAAGATTGATATTGATGACAACGATGCCGGAAGTGAGACTGATGCTTCACAGCCGTTTCATTTACCCGGCGAGCTGGTCAAAAGAGCTAGTATCACAATTACACCTACACAGGTTGTAGTCACTGCTGCAACAAGTCGACGGCCACTTGAAGAGGTTCTGGGTGAGTTGAATCTCATTTTGTTGGTGACTGCCTTAATAACTACGTCCGCCCTTGCATTGCTCCAACATCACGCCATCAAGCGGGCGGTCAGACCAATCAATGCACTGGTAAATAGCCTGAGAGCGCGTACGGGAAGTGATGTCACCACGCAGCTTACGATGGATACAGATATTGTTGAATTAGATGTGCTGTCCAACACCTACAATGAGCTACTACAATCTGTGAGCGAGAGTATGGAGCGAGAAAAAACATTCTCTTCAAACCTGGCGCATGAGATACGGACACCCATTGCCGAAATGCAAACACTGCTGGAGGTAAACAGACAATGGCCCGATGATCCAGCTTTGAGGGATAACCTCTCCGCTGATCTACTCGGATCTCTAAAGCGTATGGAATTATTGGTTATAAATATTCTAGCGATCGGCCGAGGAGAGTCTGGGCAGCTTGATATCTCAGGCGGCTATGATCTATCAAAAGGAATTGAATCGCACCTGCTATCACAAAAACAACGAGTAGCTCAACGCGACCTGACATTTGTACTTAACGTAGATAATGCCTGCTTCGCATTGAAGGGTTCTCAGCAGTGGCCAATCATATTGACCAATGTATTAAATAATGCAATCGAGTATTCATCATTTGGCAGCGAAGTAGAAATATCTCTCATTCAGAGCAATGATGAATTTCAGTTGAGTTGTACTAATGTCACCGAGGATCTCGAAGTGGATGATATTGAACGTGTATTTGACAGACTGTGGAGAAAAGATAGCTCCAGGACAGGCGAGGAACACAGTGGTCTAGGGTTGTCATTGGTGAGAACATTTTGTGAGATTCTCAGCTATCAGTTGAATGCTAAGTTAATAGAGGGTAACCTTTTCAAGGTAGTTATCCTTGGTGAATCTACCACAACTCTATCCTCGTAGTGGTTGCATCAACATTCATGCAAATCTCAGTGTAAAACCACCTGAACTCTCCGTAGTTATTTAAAACTTCAAAGCGGACGGTCTATCAACTTGGTCGACTATATGATGCATTTATATACAGTATGGAGTTAGCATTCTGAATACCTGAACAATCTAGTACCAAACTGTTCACTTTATCTGGCAGAAAAGCCACGAATTTCTCTAAAGCTGTCGTTCGCCGGTAACGATCGAAAGACAGCAAATGGCACACTCCGGATGTAGTGCCGACAATGATCTGTCGGAAATTTCCTGCGTTATGATTGCATGTAAATGAGTAAGCAATCAGCCAACTCCGACCACTGGCCTCAATCAGGTCATGTGGCCGTGTAACACCGGTTAATCACTGGTGGACTGACGCGCGCGAGTTGGGGTACTCGAATGAGCCACTGTAACGTCTGCGTCCCTCGCTCCGTAGAGCTGCGATTGGTGAATAATGTTTCTGGTGTGAATTCCTGAAAAGCGGTACGGTCAGGAATTCGCATATCAAACATATTGAATATGCATATCAATGTGCATATAATCGTGCCTCTGTAGCCGAACTGTTGTGAGAAGCCCAGTGAGAACCACGCTCAATATTGATGATGAACTTTTAAACCGTGCACAAGAATTGACTGGTATTGATGAGAAAACTGCCTTGGTGCGGCGGGGTCTGGAAGCGCTGATCGCTCGGGAGAGTGCTCGACGCTTAGCAAAACTTGGTGGATCTGAACCAAAGTTAAAAGACATCCCGCGACGTCGTTCAAAATAGTGAACGTTTTACTCGATACGTCGGTATGGATCAGGCATTTCAAAACATCCAACCTCCGCGTAGTTCAATTGTTGGAATCAGAGTCGGTTGTTTCGCATGAGTTTGTGGTTGCTGAGATCGCGTGCGGTAGTTTGAAAGCCAGAGAAGAAACACTCGGATACTTAAAAGAGTTGATTGCATTGCCAACAGTTTCTACTCAAGAAGCACTGCTGTTTATTGAAACCAAGAAGCTTTACAGCCGTGGCATAGGCCTTATCGATGCGCACTTGCTAGCATCGACGTTAATAGTGGCAGACACCCAAATATGGACAGCTGACAAACGATTAGAAAATATTGCTCAGGAGTTGGGTATTGCGTATTTGGTTAATTGATTTAGCTGAAACTGTTCCATTACACTGGGGATTGGATTTTCTGAGAAAATACTCTCGGCATCCAAATCAGTCATTACTACTTGATCGCATTCAATTTACTTTCCATATCGTTCACAGTCGTGTCCCAGATTAGGGTAAAAAATGCTTTACTCATGTCGATCGGAACCGTACCACGATTATCGGGTTGCATCTCGAATCGAGGATCAACCTGACCGGTGATTTTTTGTCCTTCTAGCGAGCTCGGAATGAGGATATAAGCGCCAGCGGGCTGTGACTACAGCAATGCTGCTATATCTATATCAATTGGTTGGGGTTGGAATGAAACCACGAGACAGTCTTGCGCACCGTTCTAGTGTACTGCAACCGTCAAACTTCGCCTGCTACATGTGGGCGCGTAGGTATTCATTAGTAACTACCCATAGTCAGGGAACATGGTCAGCGAACATGGTCGGTGAAAGTTTGCGTCGCGTTGGCCGACCGCAGTAGCGTTAGCAATTAACTTTGTCTGGCATACGCGAGAATACTGCAGGCTATGTCAGCTGTCGGCTTCCAGTTCACTGCAGAGCTTTAACACGTTGTTGCCGTCGTCACTATCCACATAGCAGGCAGGATCGTCCTTGCTGCCCTTGCGAGTAACCTTGTAGCCATCGATCTTTCGCGTGGTTTTTTCCTCGAACACAGACTTGATCGTGCCGTGCCCGTAACCGTTGCCCCACGACCACTTAACCTTATCACCCGGACTACACATGCAACACTCCTGTTATAGATTTGCCCGCAAAGCGTAGCGCCCAAATTGGCGTGCAAGTTATGTTGTGTAAGATCTACAAGGGTCAGGCTGATAATCTTGTCATGCCGGTGTGCTTCTTAATGGTGTAGCGATACCAGTTCGCCAACGATGCCACGGTCCAATGCGCGTCCTGGTGTGGCGACTGGAATAACAAGCGCCGATACGGTGGACGCAGAAACCCGGGTATCAGCGCACCAGTGTTTTGGTTTCAAGATGACGTTGCCGTGCCGCCCTCTTCCGGACATTTTACCGGCGGAAACACGATAAAGGAAAAATACACTGAGCGGCTATTTTTGACCGGCCCTGTTTGTGTAATCGAAGTGCCGCGTAATGCTTAAAGCGCACTTGATTTGACCTGTCGCGATGAAAGACGACAGTTATATGGTTCACTAGCTAAGAGGCAGTGGGGTTTTTTGCAGCTGCTCGCTCGTAGGCATTCGGGTTGGTGATAATGCGCGCTGTATTTTGCCCCGTAAAGTATGACCACAGCCAACTCCAGGTAACTGCGATACGGCTGCGGTTGCCGATCAGAAACCAGATATGTGCAAATCCCCACGTCCACCAGGCTATCGGGCCTTTTAGTTTAAAAAAACCAAAGTCCGCTATCGCCGCACGCCGCCCTAGTGTAGCCAGGCTTCCTGCATGACGGTACTCAAACGCCTTGATGGTTGTAGTGCCGGATAACCTTTGCCTGATGGCCTTACCCACGTAATTACCCATTTGTTTTGCCGCGGGCGCAATACCGGGAACCGGATTACCCTTTGAGTCTTTCACCTCCGCTGTATCTCCCACAACAAAAACATCTGCGTGTCCGGGCACGGTTAGATCCGGCAACACAAGTGCCCGACCAGCGCGATCACTCTCGGCGTTCACCCAGGTTGCTGCGGCAGATGCTTGTACCCCTGCAGCCCATATTACCGACTGACAGGCGATAGCCTGACCATCGATTTCTATCCCGCCTTCTCTGCAATCAGTTACAGGTTTGCCAAGCATTACTTCAACCCCCAGTTTTGCTAAAGCGTCGGCTGCATAGTCAGAGAGCTTGTCGGGAAAAGCAGACAGCACTTTATCACCGGCTTCTATTAGTAGTATGCGCGCTGAGCGTGTATCGATACGTCGAAACTCAGCGGGTAAAACCCGGTGAGCTAACTCTGCAATGATGCCCGCCAGCTCAACGCCGGTGGGACCTGCCCCGATAACCGCGAATGTTAGACAGGCGCGCTGTTGCTCAGGGTCATCCGCTTTTTCTGCCATCTCAAAGGCAGTTAAAATGCTTTGCCGTATGGTTGTGGCATCTTCAAGCGTCTTTAAGCCTGGGGCGAATTGTTCCCAATCGGGATTTCCAAAATAGGAATGTCTAGCGCCTGTTGCCAGTACGAGTGTGTCGTATTGAAGTTTCGTGCCCTCCCCTAATTGCACATGCTTATCTTGTGTATCTACACCGACTACCGTTGCAAGAATAGTGGTGACCTCTTTCCTGTGGCGAAACAGCCGGCGTAGTGGCCAGGCGATTTGTGACGGCGCGAGAATGGTTGTTGCTGCCTGATAAAGTAACGGTTGAAACAAGTGATGATTACACTGATCGATCAGTGTAATTTTTACACCCGATCTGTTCAGTGCTTTTATACACTGAAGGCCCGCAAAACCTCCGCCTACTACCACAACCTGATGAGGATTCCCGGCGTCAATATTACCCATTTTTCTGATAGCTCACTGGTGATGTATGGCTATGCAGATCCGCACACCGCATACCCGTATCTATATAGTTTAACTGTCTATGCAGGCCGGATTCGAGTGACTTAATTTTCGACTCGCATCTTTATATTTCAGCCCATAATATTTCACCCTATGGTAACAACAATTACGATACCCTTCATACGCCTTCGCCTATACTGGATTCCACATGCTATTAAAAAGCAGTGACGTAAAGAATTTTGCTCAGAAATATTTAATAGCATGCACCACTATGCTGATGCCGTTAACAACTGCCATGGCCGCAGAAAATACTGTGAGTCTGCGCCTGTCTGCCGGTAGCAGCTTTCAAAGCAAGAACGATATCCAGACACCTAATTCGGCTGAAGGCACACGATTCTCACTGTTTGACGCTGCCGGTGAAGGTCCTGCAGCAGCTACCCGACTGGAACTCAACTGGCAGTACAAGCCACGCCATAATCTACGCATCATGCTGGCACCACTGACCTTTGAAGAGACCATTGAATTTGAACAACCCGTGGCATTTGCCGGTGTGACTTACAGTGCAAACCAACCACTGGAGGCGAGTTATCAGTTCAATTCATGGCGCGTTGGCTATCACTACAGCGTGATTGAAAATAACAATTTCAACTTGCAGCTAGGTGGCACACTCAAGGTGCGTGATGCAGAGATTCGGCTCGATCAGGGAGCCACAGCAAGTTCGGACGATGACCTGGGTCTGGTGCCGCTGCTGTATGTGGCGGGAAAATACCAGATTAATGACAACTGGATACTCGGTGCCGATCTGGACGGTCTTGCGGGTGGGCCCGGCAGAGCCATTGATATTGGCGTCACTCTGGACTATCAATTTGCTGACCGGTTTCGCTTAGGTGCAGACCTGCGGATACTCGAAGGTGGTGCAGACGTTGAACAGGTCTTTAACTTTGCCCAGTTCAACTCCCTGGCTTTAGCACTGTCAGCCGTGTTTTAAATGGTTGGTTCAGTGCAAAATACGGCCTGAGTGTTAAGTATCCGTGCTCTGTTTTAAAGAAATGCTATGTAGCGATTGTTGATGTAATCGAGCTGCTTGTGTTGTGAACCATGCTCTCTGTAAAACCTTTTTTGCCCTGGCACTAGTTCGACGTCACCTTCTCACTGCCCAGAATAAAATAAAACGTGCTGCCAATATTTGGTGCCGAAGACACCCACAAATGGCCGTCGTGATATTCCACAATTCGTTGGGCAATCGACAGGCCGATACCATTTCCGCCGCCGTATTCGCTACGCGGGTGAACGCGTTTAAATAGCTTGAAGATATCATTGACATGTTCGTCTGATATACCGATGCCGTTATCCTTGACGTACAGTATAACGTCACCCGCCGAGTACACGTAATCAGCCATGTCATCACAATCATCAGGCAAGGTGTTAAGCGCTCCGATCTCCACCCATGGATCATTCTGAGAGGAATATTTAATCGCATTGGTCAGTAAATTTTGAAACACCTGTGTGAGCAAGGTCTCGTCTACCCACGCGTCAGGTAACGCCGACTGACGGCGCACTTCGACCGTAGACTCGCTGAGCATATGATCGATGGCGAGCAAGGCTGCATCAAGCAATGGATCAAGTGGCTGCAATTTGCGGACAGTCGAGCTCGACCCGACTTCGGAAAATGTCAAAAGCGCATTGGTGAGATCGTGTCCGCGTTTCGCCAATGAATCAATCACTGAGAACTTGCGCCGCATTTCCTCACTCAGGTCAGTGGCGTGATCTTCCTCAAAAAAAGAAATGTAGTTGCCGATGCCGCGCAGGGGTTCTTTCAGATCGTGGGCTGCCGTCTCTGCGAAGGTTTGCAGATTTTTGTTGCTACGTTTCAATTTTTCGTTGAGCCCGGCTACCTCTTTTGTCCAGTCGACTATCACGTGAAGAATGGTCCGGCGTAACGTGTGAGCAACACTGACTTCCATGGATGACCATTCCTGACTTTCATCAGCAACCTCTTGAACCCAGGCGGCAAACGAAGTCCGTGGCCTTAACTGGTTGGGGCTCGCTGCTCGGGTCACGTTCTTGTTCGGATCCCCGCCCCAGGTCACCGTGTGCATAATCTGCTGTCGGAAACAAAGCAGGAATTGTTTTCTGGCACGTGACACTTCAATCGCTAACACGCCGCGCAGTTCGTTGTCCCATTGTCTTGCCGCGGGGTAGCGTTCAACCAGCCTGTTGGTAGCAAAGACTTCTGAATCATCGTTTTCAACCAGCCAGTCTACAAAGTCGCGTATTTGAATATTGCTCGGTAGCAGACCCACCTTGGAAATGAGATCACCAGTAATCGACGCAGCACCGTCTGCATTCACAAGGTCACTCAGATTAGGCAGGTATCGAAATGCGCCGTCGATGAACGGCAGAGTATTGGCCATGAAAGCGATGAGCTGTCTTTCGATATCCTGAAGTCGTACCAATTCTCTGCTGTGTTCTGCTTCTTCGAGTTGCAGCAACATCAATGAGAAGGTCGTACCCAGTAACTCACAGGCTTTACGGGAGCGATAGTCGAAGTACCTGGGCGTCTTGTGATGGCACGCGATCAATCCCCACAGTGCATCACCGTCCATTAATGAAATTGACATGGAGGAGCCGACTCCCATGTTCTCAAGATACTCTAAATGCACAGGCGAAACAGAGCGTAACTGACTTGATGAAAGATCGATTGCGTCACTCCGCAAAGTATCGGCACACAACGCAACCGGGGTGTACTTGCTTGCGGCAATGTGTCTGATAGGATTCTCGCGGTATAGTGCTCTCGCTTGCTTCGGGATGTCAGATTCCGGAAAGTGCAGTCCCAGATAGGACTCCCAACCATCCACGATCGATTCAGCAATCACTTCGCCGTGAAAATCCGCATGAAATCGATAGACCATGATGCGATCAAAACCGGTGACCTTCCGCACTTCCCGCACGACAGCATTCGCAAGATCGCTAACGTTCTTCTGCCGTCCTAGACGTGCCAGTATGCTCTGTACAGCGAGGATATCGATATCCGGTGTGTGAGACAGTGCGCCCGCCGTTCGTGCATTGTCTAGTTCAATCAGGACCTGGTTTCCCGTCGAACAGACTCTGCAGTCGACAATTATCTCTCCGTTTTTTGCGTTGACCGTTAACTCCGCTGCACCTTCCTCTTCGCCATCGACCAGCAGTTCAATAATCTCATGTACCTGCTCATAAGCACCGCGGGGAAATATTTCCGAGAGCGTTGCACCAATGCAAGACTCCACAGTACGACCAAGAAATTCCAACACATTTTCGCTTACCACTTCCACTTGCAGGTGTGGTTTATTTACCAGGAAGAGCACTCCATGGGGTTGAATTGCTCCCGGCGTGCGGATGGGTTCATCCGCACAGCTGCTAATATCAGACTCATTCATCAGGTGCGTTGGTCCACTTGTGCAGCAGCGTTTGAAAAGCAGGAGATCAAGAACCCGAACAGACGCTGTGCGCCATCCGTGATGTCATCGTGTTGCTGGTTGCTGTATCGCTGACCATCCAGACAGGCTTTAAATTCAGCCCACTTCACGTTGGCAGGATTTTCTCCCATACGAAAAAAGTTCAGCGGCGATTTCACACACTCACCCCAGCTGGAATTATTGATGTGCTGCAACATAATCCTGCCGCCGAAGGTCGACCCCTCAACGACGTAGCGCATACCCACACGTTGCATAGGCGAGCCATTCAGTATCGGGTTGCTGAGCTTTTCCGGCGTGTCTATGGTCAGGGTGTCACTGTGACCGAGTGCGGCCAGGTCTGTCCCAAGTAACGGATACCGGCGTACATAATCCGGTACTCCAACAAGCTTGTGCGTGGTGTCAGACAGTACGGGGTCTATGATCTGGTAAGCTGACTGGAATGTTTTGAGCAGTTGGCTCAGGTCGCGCACGCTGGCCAGCTTGTCCGGCAATCCGGTCACCCGCTCCAGCTCCTCATGCAATGGCATGGAAGCACGGCGTAACCTGGCGCTGAATTCTGAGCTACTCATCGGTGACCATTGGGTTCTCGCTAACTTTTACAAACTCAAGGGGATTGACAGGGTGATGCTTGTAATCAGTGTGTTGCCAACGCGTGTTACCAACACTTTTTTCCCTGTACAACCAATCATGGTACAACCAATCATGGTACAACCGATCACGGTACAACCAACGGCGGCTCTGTACAGAGCTTTTAATTTACCAGCTTTGGCATAATAGCGACATCGAACCAATATTGTCGCGTGTAGTGCATCATTTCAGTAAGTGTTTCAAAACTAATAGGTTTGCGCATGAAAACATTCGCACCGTACGCATAAACCTTCTCTATATCGATAGGTGAGGTCGCAGAACTTAGCACCAGCACCGGTATTGCCTTCAGCCGATCAGATTCCTTGAGACGGCGCAGTACTTCACGCCCGTCAAGTCCTGGAAGGTTTAAATCCAACATGATAATTCTGGGCAATGGCGGCAACGCATCATCGTCATTTTCAAAGCTGGCGTTCAGGTGTGCCAGCGCAAGATCGCCTGTCTCGAAGTGCTTGATCTCCTCATCTACCCCGTTCTTGATGAACGCTCGCATGATGGCTTCTGCATCAACCGCACTGTCTTCTATCAGAAAAATCATAATATAGGCCCCGTAGCATCAGCGCCTGGCACACATACCTCTGCCTGAGGATCTAAAGCCTCCAGTGAACCAGACAAAGCAGTAGAGAAAAGTAAAAAGAAGCGTGCGCCCCCCTCGGGCGCGTTATCAGCCAGAATCTTGCCGCCTATGCGGTCCATGAGTCTTGCGCAAATTGACAGGCCCAGACCGGAGTGCTCTATTTCTCTAGTCGAATTTTCTGTGGCTGCATTGAGTGTTGAGCCAACTCTCCATAGCGGCGCATACATGTTTTCGCGAACTTCATCGCTCAGCCCCGGGCCGTTGTCTATGACTACCAGGCCGGCATACTCTCGACTCTCAAGATTATCCACGGCTGGCAGAATGCGCACTTGTGGATTGTCGCTGTCATTATGGCTGACAGCGTTATCAATTAAGTTTTGTAGTACCTCCGTCACGACTGGTGTATCGGCGATAACAGACGGCAGGCTTTCGCAGTGCACTACGGCGTTCGCATCGGCTAAGCGCGGCTTTAAGGTTCTGACAGTAGTCTGAACGGCGCCGTGTAAATCCACCACGGTTCGTTTAAATCGTGCTGCCTCTGAACTTACCAGCCGATGCAGACTTTCAAGCTGGTCTTTCAGTTGACCGTAAGCGTTTAACGCCACTGGCAGTGATGACGAATTTTGTAAACTGCCGCTGCTGGATATTTCTTCAGCCAGCAGATCCAGATTGAGCCCAAGGGCCGTCAGCGGGGTTCGCAAGTCGTGAGAAACAGCGTTGACGAAAGTCGTCAGGCCATCCAGTTGTTCCCGACTTTCACGTTCCAGGGCACGGCGCCGGATTGCTTCATGCACAGCGCGGCTCAAGCGTTCCGGTGTCAGGTTGCTTTTGGTAATATAGTCATGGGCTCCGAGCTTCATCGCGCTTACGGCCACGTCTTCGTTTCCCTGCCCGGTGAGTATCACCACCGCAACAGGTACCCGGTTTACGTTGGTTGCTATTCTTTGCATCAGCGCCAGACCGTCAATATCACTGAGCCGGTAATCCAGAATAATGCACTCCGGTGACCCGCTGTTGCAGAAATCCTCCGCAGCGCTGGCATCGTGTACCACGTTGATGCTGTCTTGTGACCAGCCCGCACGCTCAAGGAACCGTTCAATCGTTTCCGTATCAACCGGATTGTCGTCAACTATTAAAACCCGTGGGCTATTATGCACCGAAGTGATCCTGCAGAAGCTATGGTTTTGATTCTATAGAATTCCGAACAATTTTGTAAATATCCACTTTCATTTACCCGGGGTACTTTGCATGCTTTGACTGGTCACGGCACGGCAATATCAATCATTCCAAAAGAGGGGTCTAAACGAATTAACTGCAATTCTCAGGCAGAAAAACGGCGCTTTTGTCGATTGACTCATTGGTACCGTTTAGATGTTTCACTACGCTGGCACAATGGCACAATGGCACAATGGCAAGCACCCGGTGCCAGCGCATTCTCCACCGCATGCAATGCCACCTGATGATAACCATAGATCGATTGTAAAAGCTGCAATCAGCTGCTCTCATACAAACATGTATTTTTTTCAAAACTCGTTAATTTACCAGAGTAGTGATTAATATGTTCATAGCCACAATGTCGTGGTGAAAAGAATAGGTACTCAAAATGAATTGGGATCAACTCGAAGGTAACTGGAAACAGATGACCGGAAAAGTTAAGGAGAAGTGGGGTGATTTAACTGACGATGACCTTGATCAGGCAGCTGGCAATCGCGAGCAACTCGAAGGTAAAATTCAGGAGCGTTATGGTAAAACCAAGGAAGAGGCCAAAAAGGAAGTAGACGAATTCATCCAGCATCTGTAAGGATGCAATCACCTGTGTACACAAGGTGCACAGGTGCCTCCCTCCGCCGGCTCAGGCACTCAAAAAATGTACGGTCACCCTGTGAGCGTCGTCTCATACCCGGTTAGTGCGTCGATGTTTTTTTGATTTACCCAATGACTATTGAATATCGGGCTATTGATTTTCGGAATTTTGCTTACGGCGGGAGCAATTGGTAGAGCACGTTATTTTTATGGAGCTCGCACTACGCCGTATTCAGATTAATTTCACATTAAGTTGCCAACACGATTGTAGATTATGCAAGGTGATTGTAGATATTTTATCAACGCCTCTTTACTGGTAAAAGATCAACTAGCATCTGCTCTCCCAACGTCGTAGAGAGCTAAATTATGACTGGCAAATTACAATTCTTCGCCGTGCTGTTTTTAGGAGCCGTGGGCGCGATCAGCTGATAGTCCCTACCAACTTCGCGCCAGTGACTTGGTTGGTACCGATGTCATCAATCTGCAGGAAGAGGAGATTGGCGAGATTGACGATCTTGGTGTTACCGCTGACGGAGAGTTGTCCGCCATTTTAGCCCCGGGCGGCTTTCCTGGTATGGGTGAAAAGATGTCCACACACACTTAACATTTACAAAGAGTCTTAATGAATATCCTGCACCTCGACGCCAGTTCAAGCGCACATGATGAATCACACACCCGCCGACTCACCGCACAGTTAGTAGATGAACTGGACGCTTCTGATGTGGTGTATCACGATCTCGAAGAAAGGCAGCTCCCCCACATCGGTGTTAGCGTTCGCGACGCCTGGGCTGCGGAAAAAGAACGCGATGCGGCGCTTGATGAACTGGCAGCGCGATCGAAACAACTGGTCACAGAACTTCAGGCAGCCGACACGATTGTGATCGGATCACCGATGTACAACTTTTCAGTCCCTTCAACACTGAAAGCGTGGATTGACCATGTGGCCATTGCCGGGCAAACCTTTGAGTACACCGACAGCGGGCCGCAGGGCTTGTTGGAAGGAAAGAAGGCGTATCTTGTTTTGTCTTCAGGCGGGATCTACAGCGAAGGCCCGGCGGCCGCCAAAGACCATCTGGATACCTATTTGAGGGCCGTACTAAACCTGGTGGGCATTACTGACATTACCACCATACGCGCAGAGGGTGTGGCGCTTGGACCCGAACAAGATAAGGCCGCCATGCAACAGGCTTCTGCAAAAATAAAGGCGCTGTAGGTAATAATCAGCACCGCAAAACCCGCTGCGGGAAACCGGCGACATTACTGTGTGATCGTCTGATTGATGACTATCGGTTATGATTTTTCGCGCCGTGTGTTTTCGCACTCAGCCCGCAACGTATGATTCAATCGTTTAGTATTGCATAGTTCGCCGCTGGTACCGATGACTCACAACAGGCTTCTGTTCAAACGGCTTACAGTTGTATCGCATCACCGGTAATTCACGCTAGGCCTTATCCAGGCTAGTGGGCTGTTTGGAAAGTTCGGTAACACTTTATCTTCGCCACAGCCGACATAGCTGCGTTAAAAAAACTCGACGTAGGCCCTGCTATGCCTGCGTTTTTTCGCCTTGCTCTGACGACTGTGGCTGTGAAAAGTTTGTTACCGAACTTTCCGCACAGCCCACTAGTGACGTCCAGTGGATTCAACGTGAGCGTTTGTGGTACCAGCTTATGCAATTGGAATTTCTATAAAGACGAATACTTCAGACGTGAAAGCCGATCCAGTGCCGCTTCCGCCCATAGGTATAGCTCGTCATTAAAACAATTCATCAGAGCGTCTGCCTCAACAATCGAGCCGGTAATTAGACGACCGGCAGCGCTCAGGTTAACCGGCACTGCTGCATCATTGAGTAACTGTCCTGAACTATTCGCGCGTGCAGCGAGATTGTCGTGCACACGTGAAATTAAACCCTGCGCTTGCAGGTGATTTACCAACGGTGTTTTAATGGCCTTCAGCTGTACAGAGTCAAGTACAGTATTAACCATCACATTGCTGACAACCATCTCGTTGCCGTCTTTGAGGACCCAACCTTCTTCAGTCAGGCCTATATCAGGATCATCGGCAATACAAAATTTAAGTAACCCGCAGTCATGCAAAGCCAGTAACTGCGCAACGGCGTCAACAGGTGGGCCGAACGCATAGCGTTTCATTCGCGCGTCGAGTGCAAGTGCCGCATCGATAACATCGCCATCGAAGTTCTGAAAGCGAAGCGATTTGTAGAAAGTCGGTTGCAGATGCCGCCAAATCTGACCAATGGTGTAATCGAGGCTGGCGGGTTGCCGGCCAGTTGCCATATCCAGAAACTGTTGCATGATAAACGCAGTGGGTGCTGCAGAATCCACAATGAGCGGATGCTGGTAGGTTTCATCTAGCAGCCATTGCCTTGCGACGTTCTGTAACTGCTGCTGATCGGCGATAGGATCGATGCTGTTATCTGTGTCGGCTTGTAGATTAAAAAATATCTCTGGCGTGTGCAGTACCACCTGCTCTACCAACAGGGCTCGCAGATCCACTGGCGGCTTTTCGGTAAAGTCTAACGCCAGCTCACAAACCTTCATTGCAGCCGGTGACAACTTATAATGATCATCAAGAAACCGGTTCATTGGTTTCGGCGCCATTGGCTGCCCGTCCAGTGAGAACGGTAGCATCAGCGCAGGTTCTGATCCTGATGCCTCATAGATAAATTGCCGGGATGCATTATCTTTGATTGTAAAAATTCCACCGCGCCCCACGGTCAAGGCTTTTACGACGTCAATCATACTCAGCCCCATACCACGCAATGCTACCGTGCTGCTGTTGTCGATGTGCTTTGATTTTATTATCGGCTCACAGGGGTAAGGATTCTCAAATAAATGCCGAGCATCACGCCATTGCTCAATGGCGCTGTCTGCTTTTGTTGCCTGGTGCCCGATGCAAAGCAGGAGCTCATCAAATAGTGGCAACTCTAATACAGGTTCTACTGAGACTGTCCATTGGTTTCTATCGCAACCAGTAGCGATGACAGTAGTTTTTGCATGCAACACTACATGGTTCTTATTCTGTGGTTGTTCCAGTATCGAATAAAGCCGAGCCTGCAGATATTCACCAACGGCGGCCCGCGTTGGGAAGTGATCAACCTGCAGCTCCCTGTCGTCACTGTAGGCATCTTTGTACCAGCGGATAAACGATGGGAATTCGTCATAGGCCAGGTCACCATCCACAGCTGATCTGGCAGCTACAGGCATTTCACGTAGCGGTATGTTAAGCAGATTGCTGGCAGTCTGATCCGGGGCATAGTTTGGACCACTGCCCGGATAGCGAGTGCTTTCAAGTAACACTATCTCCAGTGGCTGACGTACTTGCCTTTTGGCCAGCCTTTCAATTATCGCCTCAAGTGCTACCAGTCCACGAGGCCCGCAACCGACAATCGCGATTCGTTTAGTTGCCAAGGTAGATTCCTACATCACTCAAGTCTGTTTCTCGAACCAATGGGAAGAATTATTATTTTAATATTACAACGCTTATACAAGGCCGTTTAAGGCGATGGTTTTGGCCAATAGATTCGCGCGGGTAAATAGTTCACTTAGTGTGACATTGCTATCACTCGGGATTTTTTGCGTTATTCCACTTCAGTTGAAATTCGATTTCCTCTTCTTCACCTTCACGCTCATGTTCTATGTTAAACACGGCGTGTACAGGCACATAGATTCTTTCACCATCAATTTGTATCTCGAAACGCTCCCCTTTCTCGATAGCATCGGCAAGCCGCCGCAATTTGGCTGCTGACTCTGATGGTGAATATTCTTTTTCTATGTCTCTGTCTTGTTTCAATGTTACCTGCCTCTCGATTGCTTACGTTGCAGACAGTGTACAGCGTTCCTGCTCCTTGGCAATGGCGCCACAGCTACTCGCGCAAGCTGTGAAAATTTTACAATAATCTGGATCCACCCAATGCCTGGCAGTGCTTTCAGGATAGCGGACAGGGGACGGGACATGGAGGTCGGACTCCTGTTTGATCGAAGATACCACTCGGATATGGACATCGGACAAGCTTGCATCGCAATAAGTGCAAGTGTTCATCTCTTACTTGCGTCAGTGCTTACAAATCGAACGATAATAAATTCGCGACTGTTATGTTGTTTCCGCGTATGTTACTTTCATGTGGATCTCCCCATGACGTGTCTTCACTTGACTACCTGTGAGGGTCTTTAGAAATGGAGTCTGAGTGAGGGAACTGTACACCTACATCTGGCAAAGTTCATCCAGTAGTCAAATCTCTGCGTGTCTTGTTGCTTTATTGACGCTGCCGTTGACGCTAATTCCTATAGAGTTACAACGGCGTATTTTTGATGACGCAATTACGCCCAATAACCTGAATCTGCTGATTTGGCTTGTCGTTATCTACGCCGCAGTAATCATCACCCAGCAGCTCATTAAGTTCACCTACAACATGCTTTGTGCACGGGCTGCCGAGAGGACGATTCAGGACCTGAGAAGCAAGCTTGCCGATAGCACGTCTGCAACTAGCGATTCTGACGATGGGTCACTGGTGTCTATGATCACCGGAGAAGTAGAACCGGTAGGCAGCTTTGCCGGAACCGCATTTGCCCAGGTGATTACTGAAGGCGGTGTTTTGCTGGTTATCTTTGGCTACATGCTTTACACAGAATTTGTACTTGCCTGGGTTGCTGCAGCGGCATTCTTACCCCAGGCCCTGCTGACACCGATAGTCCAAAATCAAATTAATCAACAATCGAAAAAACGAATAGAGCAAGTGCGAGCGGTTGGTGACGACACGCTGGCCGTAAGCACTGGTCTTGACATTCCCGACTCGCGACTACCGAGGCGGATTGGCGCGATCTACTTATTACGAATGATCATCAGCAAGTTGAAGTTCGGGCTCAAAGCCATTCTCAACCTGCTGGATCACAGCGCTGATTTGGCGGTGTTAGGGTTCGGTGGCTACCTGGTGATAATTGATCAAACAGAGATAGGAGTGATAGTTGCATTTCTCTCTGGCCTTGGCCAAATACGGACTCCCTGGCGAACACTGATCAATTATTTTCGTGTTGCCTCAGATGCAAAGCTGAGGTTCAGCCTCCTGAGCAAACATTTGTAAAACACCTCTCACTCCGGTCGCAGTGGTGCGACCTGCCTGCTCGGCTTCAAACCAATTCTGGATTAAGCTCAAAAAAGACCACTGTGGCGCGAGAATTGTCACTGTGGGCATAACAATCCAGGAGTCTGCGCGGCAAGAAAGTCCGCTACTGCGCAGACTCCTGGCGACAGCCCCTTTTGCCTGCTACCGGGTACTGGTATGCTCCGGCATCCATTCACCGACTTACGATTGACAAGACCACCCGTTTGTGTTGAACAGCCATGCTTCAAATTTTTAATACAGCGGTTCTATTGATTCTGGCGGTGGCGACACTATTGCCGGTACTGCGTATCAGGCACTGGTTTGTCAGAGGCCTTGATTTTCCACGTCTGCAACTCTTTTTGAGTCTCGTGGCACTTGCGGTACTCGTGCTGGTACAAACGTATTTCAATCAGCCGATGCCCGTCATTTGGTGGCTGTTGCTGGCGGCATTGATCGTCAACCATATCTGGTGGATCTGGCCCTATACGCCACTGCACTCTGTGCAGGTTCCCAAACAAGATCCGTTATCCGCGAGCGATAAGCAGAACAGAGTTTGTCTGCTGAGTTGCAATGTACTGATGACAAACAGAGATCCGGAACGACTCCTCGCGACGATTGAGCGCCACTCTCCCGATGTCATCGCGATTTTAGAATCTGATCACTGGTGGCAAGAACAACTGGACGTCTTGAGTGACTACCCGCATCGCGTCGCGTGCCCGTTAACCAATAAATACGGTATGCATTTGTACTCACGGCTGAAAATCCGTGATTCCAGAATAGACTTTCTTGTTGAGCCGGATGTGCCGTCGATCAGTGCAACTGTCGAGCTTGGATCGGGACAATCCTTTCACCTGCATATCATTCACCCCAGACCACCTGCTCCCGGGGAGAACGAATTTTCAACAGCGCGGGATATCGAGCTGCTGGTACTGGCCAGGGCGCTGGAGGACGTCGATACACCCATCATTGTCACTGGTGACCTGAATGATGTTGCCTGGTCGCGTACAACGCGTCTGTTCAGACGTGTTAGTGGATTACTGGACCCTCGTACCGGCAGAGGATTGTTTAATACCTTCCATGCCGACCACTGGTTTGTGCGCTGGCCGCTGGATCATGTTTTTGTGTCCACACACTTTAGAGTGTGTGACATCAAACGCCTTAATCATGTGGGATCAGATCATTTTCCGATGCTGGTTGACCTTGCGATGACGGCACCTGATCTGATCGATGGACCGGCAAGCCCTACGGAGGCGGAAAAAGAACTGATGCAGGACACGCTACAGACCAGCCTGGCTGAGTCGGCCAAGAGCCCGGTAATTACTCAATCAGTGCCTGTATAAGCAGATAAGAGCAGGCCATAAGCCGTTTATTTTTGACCGTCATCAAACTCAATCGTGACCCGGGTGCCCTCGCCCACTGTTGAATCCAGTGAAATCGAACCGCCGATATCCTCAATAGCCTCAGAAACCAGATACAAGCCCAGTCCGTAGCCGGTGACGTTATGCTTTTCATCCAGGGTCTCATGCGCTCTGACCCGCATCTTGAATACCTCATCCCGCATTTCAGGTTGTATTCCGAGTCCGTTATCTTCAAGCACAAGCGTGCACTTTCCCTTTGCAGCGTCTTGTTTGCTTATTTTTACCCATCGACTGGTTTTTTGCGGATCGCTGTACTTGATTGCGTTGGATAGCAGGTTAGTAAAAACCAACTTTATTTTGGCAGTCTCAACGTACAACATGCCCAGGTCATTCTCGACGATGACCTCTACATTTCTATCGCTCAGTGTTTCATTAAGTTGTGTGCCAATATCTTTTGTCAGTGCGGCGAGATCTACCTCTTGCTGTACAGGTGTGTCGTTTAACAGCGTGTCTGTGCTGGTACTACTGGTGATAGTTTCAATATTAAGCAACATTGACACGGCCTGCTGGATCGAACCCTGCACTCTGATGAGATCTATAACGCTGCTATCTGTCGGGTCTCGCCCCTCAAGCAACAACTCTATATTAAGTGAAGCTGCCTGTAGTGGCGTTTTAAGCTCATGACTAACAAACTTATTGAAGGCGACTAACTTTTCTGTTTGATCCTTAATTGTTGTCATGTACTTGTCAACAAATGAATCAACAGTGGATTGCAGTATCGACCTGACAATACGGGACACCGATGCCATTAATAAAATGCCGTGAACCTGTTTAAATTCACCGGTGTAATTGTTTGTCTCCTCGGTGATAAATTCTTCAAGAATTTTGGATAGAACGTCGTACTCTCTGAGTAACTGATTGACCGTGGCTTTTTGCTGATGTCTTAATTCACCGAGCTCCATTGCCTTGCGCTCAATCATTGAGTTCGACAGTGCGAGAGACTCATCCGCATTCTCGAGCACTATGGCGACCTCCTCGATCAACACCGGAATATGATCGAGATAGGTTTCAGTCGGGAAGATATCGCTTGTGTCTTCATTGACCACATGCTCAAGCCGGGCCAACCAACGGTCTGACACCTCCATGCTGTTTTTTGCCAAACGGCGCGCCACATGTCGGCGGTATCTGGATTCACTGTCTTCGTCGTTCATCGCCACACCGCCCTTTGCTGAAGCAGTCCGGCTCAGCTCTGTAAAAACTACATTGGATTATGCACCGTAGAGAAAGATATTAGCGCACGGTGCTCCAGTGGCAGTATAGTGTTCGGCACCGCGCAAAGCTATCAGGGAAGTGGCAACTGCGTGATTGTGCCGAAGATATTGCCGCTGCGACGACTGTCGCGGGATGCGTCTGAAACACTATTTTTTAGCGCAAGCCACACAATTACGTTAACTGAAAAACTGACTATGCCAAACAAATCACGAGTTGTCATGCCGGTTAAAACCCCAAAGCGCATAAAGCGCCTGGCATACCTTCTCGACAGCGCTATTCCGCTTCCCGGTGGTAGAAGTATCGGACTTGAGGCCATCATCGGACTGGTACCAGGGGTGGGAGATATCATCGGTGCGCTTGCGTCCTGTTACATCGTCGCCGAGGGCGTGCGAATGGGTGCACCCAAGCGAGTGATAGTACGAATGATTGGCAATGTACTGCTTGAATCTACGATCGGCGTCGTACCGTTGGTCGGTGATCTCTTTGATATGGTTTATAAATCGAACATGCGAAATATCGGCATGCTGCTTGAGCTCGAAAATGCGTCTGCAGATACCGGTGATGTGCAACAGCCAGGTACGCTACAGCCAGGTACGCTACAACCAGAACCGTCACGATCAGACAGGTCACACGAACACGCTGACAATCCAGTGCTCGCAAGCCCGGGAAAGAACAGCCGGCTGATAATCTGGATAGGTCTGGCCACAGCAGTCGTACTACTGATTACTGCTGTCTGGCTTGTGTTTCAGGCATTGTTGTTTATCGTTGGTGTTATAGTGTAAGTGCCATGGAAATGAGCCTGGATTAATAACGAAATCGACAGTATCTCGTTTGATCCTCGATTCCACAGCGAATTTTTGCTTTTGCAAATATCAATAAGTGCACGCGCAGCACGATTAACGCCACTCTATAAGTTGGGATCAGAACAGGAATAACGATGGCCAATCGAACCCTGCCACCCTCGTCTGAAGATCCGCAGCATCCGCCAGACAGCAAGTGGATCGAACTACTCCTGCAAGTTGGTGATACCACAGAGAATGCCATAGATCGGCTTAAAAAAAACTTCAGCCGCCGCTTTAAACCCGACGAACCGTTGCAGATAGTTCCGTACCGCGGCTTTGCTAACCGGGATAATGTGTACCTTATGGGTCGGGTACTGGAATACAGCAAGCCACAGGATACCGATACAGAATCTCTCTGGAATACCTTGTCAGCCAGCTATCAACGATTTGAAACAGATGAGGTGCCTGGCATTAACGTCAAGGCAACACTAGCTGGTCAGTCCTACCACACTACCACTGACTCAGAGGGGTATTACACGTTTAACTTGGTTGCCGGGTTAATCGAAAACAGGGAGCCAACGTCAGCCGCAGGTACCGAATACAGCGTTGAAATTTCACTTCCCACAGCAAGTCACCGTTGTTCCAATGTGAATGCTACGGTTGTGCGCCCGAATTCAGACGCACACTTTGGAGTGATCAGCGATATCGATGATACGGTGTTACTCACCAAAGCTACCTCGTTGTTACAGATGATGCGACTCACGCTGATGAGTTCCAGCAAAACGCGAGTAGCGTTTGAAGGAGTCAGTGCATTTTATCGTGCACTGCATAATGACAAGAATCCATTTTTTTATGTTTCCAGTAGCCCCTGGAATCTGTACGAGTTTCTCGATGACTTTATGCAGTTAAAAGGTATTGTTGCAGGCCCCATTCTTTTGCGAGACTTCGGTATTGATCGGACAAAATTCATCGCCGGAGAACACAAGGCGCACAAGCTTGCGCAAATAACGAAGGTGCTCGAATGCTACCCTGACCTGCCGTTTATCCTGATTGGTGACAGTGGTCAGAAAGATCCTGAAATCTACGCTCAATGTGTGAAAGATTACCCGGGTAGAATCCTGGCTATCTATATCAGAAACGCCAGTGATAAAGATGAACAGCAAGCATTAACGCAAAGACTTGCAGCTCTGCGCGCAGACAATGTGCCTATGTTACTGGTCGCCAACACACTGGAAGCTGCAGAGCACGCGGCAGAAGCAGGCTACATCACAACAGACAGTATTGCATCAATCAGGATTGACAAAAACCACGACAAGCTGACAAATAAAATTGAATCCAATGCTGATCAGCAAAGCATCCACGGACTGCTACGCGATTGAACACACCACTTAGAGAACTCCCTGCAGACATCAAAGATGTGCGTCAATCTTTCGGGCATCGGTGCTTTACCCTCGCGCAGAGCGCTGGCCTGGGCGACGTTTCCAGGTATTTCTGGGGAGTGACTGCTGAATCAACCCACACACCACCTTCGGTTCAGGAACAGCCATCACAGCACGCGGGGGCAAAAGCTAACGCTCTGCCAACGATTATCGTACCTGGTTTATCCGGCGATACTGCATCGGCCATTGTCGGACCGTTTATGTGCGCTCGCAAAGAGATGGCAGTAAAGGGATACGAAACACAAGTGGTATGGTTAAACGGCAGAACCGGCTGCGACGATAATGCACAAACATTGCGAGACCGGGTTATCTCGATAGCTGATCACTATCAAAGCAAAGTAAATGTGGTTGGTTACTCCAAAGGTTGTGCAGATTCAATGCACATGTTGGTGAATCATCCACAAACGCATGAATGCGTTAGCGCACTGGTGAGTCTGGGTGGAATTGTCATGGGCTCTCCACTTGCCGATACCACCCCTGACTGGATGAGACGCGTCGTTCAATACACGCCACTCCCCACCAGCAAGTTTGGCGACGGCACCGCGATAAGAGACTTAACTTGCGAATTCAGGCAGAACTGGCTTAAGCAGAACGATTTGCCACACGCCATTCGCTACGCAAGTATCGCAGCGGTACCCGCCCCGGAGCGCGTTTCAAAAATACTGCGAAAAACCTATAAAAAACTGGCAGTACATAGTGCTCATAACGACAGCCAGGTGATAGACCGTGCGACGCTGCTCCCTAACAGCGAATTGCTTGCCACTGTAAACGCCGACCACTGGGCAATCGCACTACCCTTCTCCAGACGCTGGACATCATTGCTGACGCACACGCTGGTTGATCAGAACGATTTCCCGCGTTCTTTGTTGCTGCAAGGCATCATTGAACATCTTGCAGACACAAATTCGCCTGTTCGCGAGTAACGCATCGATTCCGGGATACAAGCGTGTGTCAATAAGAGGACCGCTGGCCGCGCAGGCTACCCAAATCTTTGTCGACTACCGGCGTACTGCGTATCGACAAATAGCGATTGTAATATTTACAATAAAATCGCTATTCTGCTTGCGGTGCAGATCAATCTGATTCTCTCCCCATTTACGTGCCTTATTCGGCCTTACGTGATAGGAATGCTGTCATCCTTTTCTGCAAAGGCGATCACTTCGTACTCTGCCTTTTCCAACAACTCTTTTACCGGCGCTACCAATTCATCTGGCGTTTCTATAATCACGAGAATATCACCTCGATCAATCAGGTGTTGCCACTCTTCCAGCTGACTATTTGGCACGGAGCTGCCAATCATTGCACCGATCCAGACCCCGAAACTTGCTCCACCCACAGCGCCAGTGGCGATACCCGATGCCGCAATTATCCCCGCACCGGGTATCGTAGCCGCGAGCAAACCCGCTATCATGCCAGTCGCCGTCCCGGCAACAGCGCCCCGCGCCGCGCCCCCAACAATGTCGTTTTCCTCGGTGATATCCGCCTCGGGCAAGTCACCAAGTTCAATTTTGTCGTTAGCAATTACATGGAGACTTTCATCACTGATGCCCAGTTTCCTAACCTCTTCCAGCGCTTCCGTTGCTGCTTCCACACTGGAAACTGCAAAACATAATTTTTTCATAGTTATTACTCGTGTCGGGGTACTGCTCGCGTTGTGGGAAGTCACAGATGTGGACATTAAAGTGGTGTACCGGATCGGTGTGCCGCTCTCAGGTCTGTTAACACTCATATGCGCTTAGCAAGATAGGACCATTAGCGTAGGTTTTTAACAGTGTAGCTATAAGCGGTTTTTATGTACCTCAATTTGTAAACATTTCAATGCGGTGATGCGGTAACACCTTGGAGGGTTACTCTTAGGGGCATACGGTTTCAAGGTTAAATACATATGTCGACAGAAGACAACTTTTGGCAGTCACTTAAAGAGGTGCGCACTGGATTAATTCAGGTGTCAGATAGCTACGTGCCCATGACTCACTTTTGCGACAGTAGCAATCATAGTGTCTACTTTGTGACTGCCAGTGGCACTGCAACCGCGGACGCAGCTACACAAGGGAGCTCTGCACGATATCTGATATGTTCGGACAAACAGGGACTTTACGCTGACATCTCAGGACAACTTTCTGTTGAGCCTTCTCGAGACAAACTTGAGGAGGTGTGGAATATCTTTGCAGCCGCGTGGTTTGACGGAGACATCGATGATCCAGAGATCTGTCTCGCGCGGTTTAAGTTGACTCAGGCAAGCGTTTGGTTTGCAACAGGCAACCCGTTCTCATTCTTTTACCAGATTGCAAAAGGCAATTTGACCGAGAAGCAGCCCGATCTGGGTAGCCATGAACTACTAACGTTCCAATAAACCCGGGACATGAAGCCGCACATTTCAGCTCACATACGGAGAAGCCTATGAAAAATACCAATCGATTGTTGCGTAGTTGGGTAAGCCTGATCTGTATCGCAGTCTTGCTTGCCAGCTGTGCAAGCACGCCTAAATCGCAAAGCACGGGTGAGTTACTCGATAGTGCCGCGATCACTGCCAAAGTAAAAGCAGAGCTGGCATTGTCTGATTCGACCAGTGCGCTGCAAATAGATGTGGAAACCTTCAAAAACGAAGTAATTCTTAGTGGCTTTGTAGAATCAGAAAACGAGAGATTGGCGGCCGGGCAAATTGCGTCTGCAGTGAGTGGGGTGAAGTCTGTGAAAAATTCACTCGTGGTGAAATAAGCGCGCACGGCTCTCAGGTCTGTAGGTGTCACATTACGGGCTTCAATAACCTTTTCAAAATAACCATTATCAAAACAACCAGATAACCAAACAAGTGGAGCAACATCATGAGTAGCAAAAGTGCCAGCAGGGACAACGTACAAGCAACGCTTGAAACCGCAGAAGAAAAATTGCAGCAAGCTGCGGAGCAGGTTTCTGAGAAAACTGAAGAGCTAAAGCACAAGACCAGAGAGTTGACAGACGATACCAGCGTTGCTGTTAGCAACACTGTGGCGGAGGTGGAGTCTTATGTCAGAGAAAAACCGTTACAGGCTATAGGTATCGCATTTGCTGCAGGCTTTGTCGCAACTGTCCTGCTGCGACGCTCGCGTTAAATAACCGGTACAACCGAACAAGTGTTTGCTTAAAGAGCAACCCTTGTAGAGCAATCTGTATTAGAGAGACGATCAATGGCAGGAAACTCAACTGATTAAGCAATGGCTGCAGGGCTATCGTGACATCTCCGTCAGCACTGTGCAGCTACTGATGGCGGACGCCCGGCTGGCCGGGACCTCACTAGCGCAACTGCTTTTTCTGACGCTGATTGCAGCCTTTGCGAGCATCGCGGTGTGGGTCGGGATAATTTCGCTTATTGCCACCGCTTTGCTGAAGGCGGGCGTAAGCTGGCTGGTAGTCGGATTAGTATTTGTGTTGTTACATGGCATCGTCCTTGTCGCTGCAGCGCTGGGTATCAAATCATGCAGCGAAGGACTGAATTTCACCGCCAGTCGCAAACTGCTCTCAAGTACTGCTGACGGTCGGAACCAAGACGAGATAAGACGACGTGATCCTGAATAAAAAGATCAACCAGCAGCGAGCGGACGTAGAGCTGCGCTTTCGGCAAGCGCAAGTGGCGTTACGACAGAAAAATGCGCCGCAGCCGCTGCAGCAGGCAAGTTTCTCCAGCCCGAAGGGCGGCAGACGTCATCCGTTGAAGCTCCTGGCTTGGTCGTTTGTTGCGGGCTCAGTTACAGCGTGTGTCAGCACCAGAAAGAAAAAAGAGACAACGGCACACGCGATAGAGAAAGTTACTGGAGCGCTAAAAACAGGCGTCGCCGCAATAGCACTGGCAAGGACCATGGGAGATCTTACCGGTAACACTACACCTGTTGGTACAACACCCACCGCCGAAAAATTAAATGGCTCGAACCGACAACAGGGACTCAACGAAAGCCCGGCCCCTGTACTTCACAGATCGTGGTATCAATGAGGGTGTGGTTTCCAGCTGGAATTTCTCAACGACTCACTCGCAGCGGTACAACGTTGCCTGCAGCGCATTTTAGATAAACAACCCGGTGAATAGAGTTACGCAGAATCAAGCCGCTTGACACATTAATCGCTCCACCTTGTCAAATCGTTCTCTGATCGCTTGTTCATCCGCTGGCTGCAACGCGTCGAAGTCGGCTGCAGCGTACAACATTTTCGCCTGGTCGAATAAAGCAGACTTTTTACTCTCATCGTCCATCAGGCGAATCGTTTTTCCCAGTATTTCTAGTAAACGAATCTGAATATCAATATGGCCACCGGCCGCTTGCCGAATCTGATTGAACGCCGCTTGCACCAGTCCTTCAAAAGTTGAAACATTGAGCACAAGTCTCAGCTCACCCTGCGCATCGTATACATGCTTTTGTGGTAAAGCACCCTCTGCGAGCAGGACCACACAACTCCCTAAACGATCAATGCAGGTCATGGCGGTAATTGGATCGTTGATGCCTGGTGACAAAGCACGCAGTGCGATCTCGACGAGCTGTTTGATCGAAAACTCTGAATCCTGCATGGGCGTGCGCGTTCGTCCGAGGACTACCAGATCCTGCAGCAACTGACCGTCGAGTCCATCTGCAGGCATCTCGCCTCTCACATAAAAGAGATCGGTTTTTCCAACCAGGTAATCTCCAGCGCGATGCAGTGCAGCAATTTGCAGATCTTGTTTTTCAGCGATTTTCAGCAACTCTGAATAGTCTACTGACTGTATGTAGCCTGATTCAGCGGACTGAACTGTCAGGGATATTGGTTTTTGCTCAAGCTGTCGCACAGCCTGTGCCTGTGATTCTGCTTCTGAATAACTCGACCGATTAGCACCGAGTATTGATTCCGGATACATATTGGTTGCTCGTTGCTGCAACTCATCACACACATCAGCGATTATCGAGTCTGCCTGTATGGCGATACAGATTCGGTGGATGAAAATCACCAGCAAAAACAAATCAACGAATGTAAGTGATAGTAAAGTGAGTGCTGTGATCGCGGGCGGGTGACTTTCGCTGGTGTCGCTAGTAATTAACTGCATCAACAAAATGCAATACATAAAGGTAGCGACAAAGAATCCCAGTACGGTCTGAATGAACCTGTCATTCATAAAAGTTCCGATCAGCCGCGGACCAAACTGCTGTGAAGCCAGCGTCAGAGATGCGATTGTGATTGAGAAAGAAACACCGGCAACACCCAGAAAACCGCTGGCTGTTGTACTCAGTGTATTTCTCATTGTTTGCCACTCAAAAGGCGATATCAGCTGTAAGTCTGAAAAACGTGAGGCTGGAATCCAGTGTGTATCAAACCGGAAATTTAACAGCGCTACGACTACCGAGAGTGACATCAGCACCATCGGAATGGCCCAGAACGATCCGCGTAACGACTCAAGAAGCGCATTAAGGTGTTCACTGGGTATTCTCGGCACCATGACCTCCGGCAAATATTTCTTTGTATTCACCGCGCTGGAGTTACAAGCGTCAGGTGTGCTCAACGGCAGGGAAACCCGGCACCGCCAACGCAGTACCAGCAATGATGAGTGTAGAGCGTTCTGATGGCAGATTCTCTGTCTTTTTCCAGATAACAAGTCATACGGATTGTAATAATTTCGAGAGTGCAAACGAGATCCCCATCAGCAGAGTAACATCGTCACTGATGTGGTGTATGCGGTCACCTTGTGGGTTCAAACCGATACAAACTTCAATTTAGTCCAGAACTTTTCATGACATCCAGAACATTTCAGTAATGCCCCGATCAGATCAAATATCGACTAACTCGCGTCACCGTGCCCGATCACCTGGAGAATTAAACCACTTAGAGTGGTGGTCTATATGCATACGGGTTGCAAAAAAAGCAGAGCAATACGATATTTCCATGCTCGCGGCTGCGGTGGCTTTTTACTCAATGTTAGCTATATTTCCCGCCCTTGCGGTAATCGTGACACTCTACGCACTGTTTTCAGACCCTGTGGACGTGGCTGATCACCTTGCGGCGCTGGAAAAAATACTACCTGCGGAAGTATCCAGTACGATCAACGATCAGCTGCAGTCGATTATCGGGTCAGAGCAAAACGCTCTGGGGTTAGGGTTTGTTTTCAGTCTGGTATTTACCTTGTGGAGCGCGCGTCGCGGCGTGCTGGCGCTCATAAAAGCGATCACTATCGTCTACCGGGAGTCAGAACAGCGCAATAGCTTGTACCTGACTCTTTACTCTCTCGGTCTTACACTGGGTGGGATCATATTGGTGCTCTGTGCGATGTTTGTAATGCTTGCGCTAACTCCCCTGCTTCGATTCATACCGATCCCGGACTGGCAGTCCACCATCACCGCGCTGCTCTCCTGGGGTGCTCTGATCGCTATGTTGGTCACTGCATTGAGTTACCTTTACCGTCTTTCGCCACCGAGACGCTACGCCAAGTGGAGATGGCTTTCACCTGGAGCTTTACTAGCCACCGTTTTGTGGTTTAGCAGCTCTTTCCTTTTTTCTCTGTATGCTGGTTCGATTGGTAAATACAATGAGACGTACGGTGCGTTAGGGGCTGCTGTTGTGCTGCTGTTATGGTTCTTTCTCACAAGCCTGTCCATCATCCTCGGCGCATTATTGAACGCTGAAATGGAGATCCAAACCAGTGTTGACACTACCGTAGGGACTGATCGACCTATGGGTCAGCGTGGTGCTGTAGTAGCTGATACACCCCCTGCAGAGAGTGAGTAAACTAAAACCAAAAAATAAATGAGTGACCAACCGAACCAATTGTGTGCCGGACCAGGCAATCGTCCGGCAGTAACAGGCAGTTGTTATTCTGTCTTCTCAGGATCACTTATATTCAGTGTATCACCGCAGCACTTTAGCTCCGGTTCTCCATTTTCACAGTCGCAAGGGACTACCACGGCCACCTCAAAACCACACTTGTCACATTTAAAGTGTTGGCCAACAACAATGTTTTCTGTATACGATGCTTGCATTTTTACTATTCATACTCCACTAACGATGATTGCTCAAGACCGCACTTAGGTTCGCAATTGCGGAACCTCAGCCGAAACCAGGATCGAATTACAATTCAAATACCGCGCTTCACATTGTTTTAGTATGGTGCGGAAAACAGTGTTACCGGCCGTAGTGCAAAATCGTCTTGAGAGCTTTTTTGTATGCCCGGTTGGCCGGATCACTCACATAAGACTATTTTTTTACGTTTTTTCTTTTTTCTTTCATCGCCTCTGTCATAGCATCATCATCCTTGTCAGTGAGCTCAAATTCGTTACTCATTGCTCTGGTCTGGGCATCTTTATCTTTCTTGTTGGCATGAGCACCAACTCTTGTTTCTTTCATCGCCTCAGTCATCTGATCGTCGCCGTTCTTTGCCGGATCCTTTGGAATTGATTGGCTCATGGCATCTTGCATTGCGTCTTTCTTGTTGTCATTGCTCATTGGGTATTTCCTTGCTTGGGTTGTTCAGTTATGTCGTGATATTTGGTAGTTAATTCAAAGTACGCTTTGTGAGCTTGTCGGTTGCGTCATGTATCTTACTGATGACTAAGCTCGCTGTTTTCGCCTTGGTTGTTTGCGTCTGGAGAATCGTCGTTTGACTCTACAGGTACTGGTGTGTTGTCACTTACACCGTCGTCCTTATCTTTGTCTTTGTCATCAGACTCATCGACGGTTTCACTGGCAACTTCCGACCTTTTACTTGTGCCTTCATCATTGGCGTATGTCGCTGTTGTGCCACTCATGAACAAGCCCAATCACAGACACAACAGAAGAGCTCTATTTTTTACAATGCACCGTCGATCCACTTCTGCAATTGCATAGAAAAGCATCGATACTCAAATTTAAGACAGAGGGTGCCATGTTTGCCCGGCCTGGTCGACTGTAAAAACTACATCGTTGCATATAACGTAGTATCCATCATATTTTTGAGTCTGCATACCAACGTTTACCAGATTACGGACGCGGTTCTACTATAAGACAAGCTCGGTGTGCCAGTGGGCTGTGCGGAAAGTTCGATAACACTTTTGTTCGCCACAGTCGCCATAGCCGCGTTAACCATAGTTGATAGAGAATGGCTCGACGTAGGCCCTGCTATGCCTGCGTTTTTTCACGCAAGCTCAACCGACTGTGGCTATGAAAAGTTTGTTACCGAACTTACTGCACATAATGTCTAGCGGATCGTTGTCGAATAACAGTGCGGGTTAGACTTACTAAGAGGCAGAAAAAGCACGCTGCTATGTTGTTAAAATTACACGCATCAGCCAGTCGGATTTCAAATTGAGTAACATACAGCTTCTCAAGTTTCATCTTTTGAAGGAGAGTCATATGTTAAATTGGGCACTTACATTTTTTGTCTTAGCCGTTATCGCAGGATTACTTGGCTTCAGCGGAATCGCTGGCTCTGCGGCGTCAATCGCACAGATATTGTTTTTGTTATTTATCGTATTGACAATCGTGGCTTTTCTTCGTGGTCGAAAACCTCCAGTGTAGTCAGTCCAATATGACCGTGCGATGCGGTTTGTCGGCAGGTTCACCTTCGTTGGCCGCAATTGTTAAACCGATCCGTCGCTTGCCTTACTCGTCGATTCGTTCGATCTGTTGCCGAGATACTTCTGTTGTTCTACTGAAGTAGGTCGATATTTAGTGTGCTTAGCAGAGCTTCTACCAGTAGCCAGGTAGAAGGACAACGGTAGAAGACGCGCAAGCAAGTACCGCTGTGTTATTTTTGCACGCACATATGTGTCGATAGCAAGCTGGAAAGTACATGGAGTTGATGGCGGTCCTGCTGGCGCTTGCGCTGAACGCTGGGCTGCTATTCATGACTTTAGGATGCGCGCCACTCCCCGGCTAATTACAGATCGGTTTTGTGGGTGCTGGTGTCGATATCGGCAGTGCCGATCAGCCGAACACTACTGTGGATCTCGGCATCACATCACTGCTATTTACAATCGGTCTGAAGCTGCGCTTTTCGATAATTTCGCAACGCTATATCGTACTTCCCACCCTGTTACACATGGCAGCTGGCGGGCCACTTACCGCAGGGGCAATCGTTCTGGCGGGTATGGTTCACACTCCCCTCGCGTTTGATGGCTTGATCGTCCTTTGACACCGGTATTCGCGTTGTCTTTTCCAGCACAGTGTACGCGGTACAGATTTTTAAAGAGCAAGGTGACAGTCAGTCGTTTCATGCGGCGATTGCAATCGGCATATTCGTGATTAAAGACGTGCTTGTTGTTGCTTATCTTGTGGTCGTATCGGGTAAACTGCCGTCACTGTGCTCTTTACACAAATTTTGCATTGTGCATTTACAACCTATGAATGCCGATACTGTCGTGTCTTATGGAACGACTTGGCCATGGGGAATTGCGACTGCTATTTGACATAATAGCAGCGTTCCGTGCCCATGAACTCTTTTAGCTATTTCAGTTTAAGGGTGGTTTAGGTGCCTTGACTATCGGTACCGACTTAGCCGTTGCCAATCCTGATAGAGCTGCAGAGCTGTGTAAAAACACGTCCTCAAAAACCGGGTGTAGCCAGATAACAATGCTTTGGTGTAAAATTTACAAAAGCCAACGCTCACCGCAGATACCTAATGGATCACCATCAGTACGCCTCATTTCCGGTAGTCATTGCAGCGGTGCAGCTGGATGGGTCAACGGTAAGCTGCCATTACCCAACAACAGAGTTGCTCACTGCCAATTTTGATCCTGGTACTCCTTTCAGCACGATGCCATGGTGGTCCGGTCCGACTCCGGATTTTTATGAACTATTGAAAGCTGCAGCTGCCGGGCAAAGTAAAAGTGTATCCAGTGTACCTTATCTGTCTGCAATCGGTGAAACCCGGGCAATGGAACTTTGGGTACACCCGTTGAAAGCGTCTGAAGAAAGTGACGCCGCTGTCGTAATCACCGGCACTGACACCACTTCACTCCGGGAGCATGTCAATGCACTGACCATAAGTGAAACAAAATTCAGAGAGATGAGCCACGCACTTCCGGCCCTTGTGTGGATGCATGATGCGCAAGGCAGACATGAGTTTGCAAACCAAACGTTTTGCGAGTTTTTTGATGTAACGCAAGAACAACTGCAAGGTGACAAATGGCAGATGCTGGTCCACCCGGAAGACACGCACTACACGGAGAAGTTCTATCAATCTGTTAAGCATAAGACTTCTTTCCATGCTGAGGTTCGAGCCAAAAATAGTTCGGACGAATGGCGTCAACTTGAGTCATATGCCAGACCGCACTTTACAGAAGACAATAGTTTCAACGGATTCGTAGGTGTGACCGTTGACATCACCGAGCGTAAAGAGGCAATCAAATCACTGACAGATGCAGCACGCCAAAAGAGCACTTTTCTGGCAACGCTTGCGCACGAACTTAGAAATCCGCTGCTTCCAATTCTAACAGGTTCCGAGCTTTTGCAACTCGACCAATCTATAAGTAAAGACGGTCAAGACACTGTCGAAACGATCAAACGCCAAGCAAGCCATCTTGCACGTTTGGTTGACGATATTCTCGATGTTAACCGCCTCGATCAGGGAGT
This sequence comes from uncultured Granulosicoccaceae bacterium, assembly GCA_938007995.1. Classification (GTDB taxonomy): domain Bacteria; phylum Pseudomonadota; class Gammaproteobacteria; order Granulosicoccales; family Granulosicoccaceae. The sequence goes on from CALLLW010000032.1 coordinate 36,615, forward strand.
ATTCAGCATCCAGCCTTCTGTAGTTTGCATGCAGAGTGTGGTCACTACAGTAATTGATGATTTATGCAAACGTATCACCGACAAAGCGCATAATGTAGAGGTAATCTCGACGAATGACTCCGTTCAGGTATGGGGGGATGAGGTAAGGTTGATTCAGGCACTTACCAACGTTATCTCTAACGCAATACGTTGTACTCCAGCAAGCGGCAAGCTACAGGTAAAAATCACTGCCAACGAGTCAATCTGTGAAGTGTTAGTAGTCGATAACGGCCCCGGTATAAAACCGGATGAGATTGAACATATATTCGACCTTTACTACAGCACTCATACTGATTCTATACGTGGTGAAATCAGCCTGGGTATAGGTCTATGGCTTGCAAAGTCGATATTAAAAAAGCACGGTGGCGATGTAGTCCCTGTAAAGAAAGAATACGGATCGGGGGCAACTTTCAAATTGACCGTACCTCTGGCAACAGAATCACAGCTGTCAATTGCAGTTTCTGCTTTGAAACCGGACATTGGCCTACAAACCGGTGAGCCACGACGCGTTGTAATTGTGGAAGACAGCGATGATGTCGCAAACACGCTGGCCAATGCGGTAAAACATTATGGGGGAGTACCTCATATTGAGTCGGATGCCGATAATGTCATCGATGTGATCAAATCCTTCGAACCGGACATCGTCATTCTGGATATCGGGTTACCCACTATCAGCGGTATTCAGGCAGCGCAAAAAATTCGCGCAGAGCTCGGCTCCGACTCGCCAAAGTTAGTAGCACTTAGCGGCTGGTCTGATGATGAGCATGCGACAAGCGCGAATCAAGCAGGGTTTGATATCTACCTGGTGAAACCCGTTACTTTGAATGAGATTGGTGAACTTATTGCCGAGACCATTGTTTAGATGGGCTATTCATTTTCATCAAGTTGATATGATAAGCCATGTAAAACATAATCAACCGGGTGATTGATAAGTTTGTCGTTGTAGCGTTTGCTTGCCGGCTGTCTGCTAAAGGTCGCCTACTGATCAAATAACCTTTTACAGCAGACATAACAATTAACGTCAGCTCTGTGATTACAAAGCAGACCATTGACAACAGGCCAGAGAACAGGCCAGAGAACAGGCCAAAGAACAGGCCAGAGACGCTCAACCAAGCGTGCTAATAACTGATTCGATTGCATCAACCATTAGTTTGTTTTTTGCATCATCCAGTGCATCCGGGTGGGGATCAGCAAACGCTTTTTTATCGTTGTCATAATATCGACCCGATGCGGACGCAAATTCCTGGCTCAACGATGCGCGCTTCAGAATGTCTGCGCCTACACTGAGATCATTACCATCGGTGCCATAGGCTTCTTTCACCATTTTGCTGCCGAGAAACGAAGACGGATTCACTGCAATAAGCGCAGGTGTGTCGGACCCGAGTGTCTTGGCCAGATAAAACGTCCACATCGTCAATGCTAGCTTACTCTGTGCGTAGGCATCGCTGTCTGACAAGTGATGTTTTCCACTAAAGGCGGCCAGATCCACCGCCGCCTGTGCCGCCGAAGACAGGTTAATCACCCGGCCGGATTCAGACATTGCAGGAGTTAATAACCGGGTCAGCAAATAAGGTGCAACTGTATTTACGATGAAGCGAATGTCATAACCATCGTCTGTTGTTGGTGCTTTTGTCTTGAATATACCCGCGTTATTTATCAGCACATCAATGACTGCATTGTGTTCGGTTACTTTCTCTGCAAGTTTCCTTACGTCAGAAAGATCGGATAAGTCTGCAATATAGGAACGTAAAGGTCCTACGCCGGGTATTGTCGATAGATCTTGTATTACTTTTTCAATGGCATCGTCACTTCGCCCATGTAACAGTAGCGTGTGGCCTTCGGGGGCTAATAATTTTGCCGTTTCAAAGCCAATCCCACCGGTAGCACCTGTGATGAGTATCGTTCTGGTCATAGCCTGTAATTCCATATGTAAATGAGCGAGTTCGAATCGCGCGGAGAATTTCGTGATTCGTCGTATTGAGACCTTGCAGGAGCGCTGCAGGAAGAATCAAAAGTAAGCAGTGACATCTCCATAGTGCTCGACAGATGTCGGCTACAGGATGTTAGAGCGCGAGTTATATTAGCTGCTTTCAGGTTTCTACGTGCGCCACTTCTTTAGCTGGTCGCGTAGCTCGTCAATTGCAACACCTGTGGCTTGCTTCATCTTTTCAGCGGATTGGGTGAACTCTTTTTGAAGGGTCGGCCCTCTTTCCTGCCAAAAGTCTTCGGCTTCCATTTTCGCGAGTGCTGCTTTTAGTTCAGCTTCATCCACCACTTGCTCGCCGGTTTTCGATGCCCTCTGCAAGTAGGTTTCAAAAACCTCCTTCGATTCGACGAGCATATCGCGAGCTTCCATTGCTCCGAGGTGTGCTTTCATTTGCGCCGTATCAGAAAGCTCTTCACCAGACTCAAGCGCCTCCTTCAACTTCTCTCCGATTTGGTCAAAGCGCCGCTCTATTGAGTTTTTCAGATCATCGCCGTCTATCTCATCAGCAGCCTCTTTGATCTTTGCATTCAGCTCATTTATATCCTGCTGTGAGCTTCGTATGTAATTTCTAAGCTTTTCATCCATTGTATTTTCCGGTTCTGAATCGAGGTGCCACAGAGCTTAAATGACAAGCCCTCTCAAGCCCGGAAATTGTAAAATCTACATGGTCGACTCATCTGACCGGTTCTTATCGCGATCATCGGCCATTGCTCGTGCTCAACAGCCTGAGGGCCCGTGAACACTCCGATCTAATACGACCTGTCTAATACACAAGTTCCACTATTACAACCCGCAGTTCAGCTAGACTGACCGGCTTTTCCAGGATTCGGTACACTATTAAGTCCTTCGATGCGGCAGATAATCCACGCACCGACATTCCGGTAATAAATACAAGTAGAAGATCAGGGTTTTCGCGCTGCAATTTTCTTGCGATATCAACGCCGGTTCTGGCTTGTTTTAGGTCCCAGTCGGTGATGACAGCATTGATACAATGTTTTGCTGCCAGTTCCATTGCCCGGTCATAGTCATGACTCTCGATGGCAGTACAGCCGCACTGTTCAACCACCCTGCATACCACTTCGCGCAAGTTGTGATCGTCGTCTACTACCAAAACTGAAGGTTTTACCATGACATGACTCTGTACTCTTACACCGAAGCACAGTGGCGTCAGTTGGTTATTCTCGCACTTTCAGTGTTGCATCGAAACACGATGTAACTGAATCCAGGCCAGCAACAGCAGGTAGATGAAAAGCTAACTCACCGGTTTCTTCTCCACTTTTTACTGATTAATGATTTATGTCCGATTCTCATTTTTTTCAGACGCTTTATCGGCGCGGTCATTTATTTCACCCAGCACGCCTTTGGGGTCTATATCTTTGTTCCGCCCGGCGCTGTCATTCTTGCCCGCACCACTCTGTTCAGGATACGCGTCACCTGCGCGCGAGCGTTTGTCGTCATCCTTATTGCCGTTGCCGGAATTCATGAAACTCACCTCACTAATACGATTGCAACTTGCCGGTGATCCGGTGCAAGACCGACTCCATTCGCAGTGCCCATGTCACGAATACTACGCGTAAGTTGTGTTGACACACGGTGATTTGGAAATCTTACAAATGCCGAGGTATAACAATTTGTTCCTTGTAGGCCAAATTTATCGATCCCCAAAACGAACCGGTGCTTAACTGGTGTAGCGGAACAAACACTATAATTAGAGCCTGCTGAAAAACTCGTAAGCCTATAAAACAAGGCTAAAAGTGGAAAAACAGGTAAACTGGTGCACGAGAATCTGAACAGACCCTCAAAAAGGCGTGCACCAGTGATCAGAGAAGACAACGAAAATCAGCTTAGC
>CALLLW010000033.1 GCA_938007995.1 uncultured Granulosicoccaceae bacterium
AAAATCTAAAGGCTCTGTATGGGACGATATTGCTGCCGATCCTGCTGAGGCTGCTCAGCTGAAATTTAAGGCGGCTTTGTTTGATGCAATCAGGGCCTACATTAAGAAGCACGAGCTTACACAGGAGGAAGCAGCCGAGCGTATGGGCGTTCAACGTTCTCGTATCGGTGATATCAGTCGTGGAAAAATCGATGGTTTCACTATCGACTATCTTATACTGATGGCGGAGCGTGTCGGTGTTAACCCCCTTAGAATCGCAGGATAATATTGATGAATGCGTTCAGCAAAGTGCCCTTTGCTGACTGTCAGATTAAGTAGAGGAGCATCACGATATTTTACGAGAGTGGAAGTTAAATTGAGTCAGCGCAGTAGGAAAATGCCCTACTAAGTGCTTGAGATGATCCGTTTAGAGAAAACTCAAAGACGGCTTGATGACTGTTTCGCCAAGGTATTTGGAACGTTACATTGTTACCGTTCCTTATCATTGAGAGTGAATCTTCAAGTCCAGACTGGAGGCGCAACGCATTCAATCCTGCATCGTAAGTGAACGGTGCATCATAAGGTTTAGATGAGTCCCATCCAATTTTTCCTTCAACTGTATCCACACGTAGATCCGTTTCAAAAGCCGGGTATGTAGCCAGCATTCTAACGTACACCGATTTCTCGCCTTTATCGTTGCAGCTAGCAACTAACGCTGCACGAATTCTATCGTTTGGCCAGTTGAGAGATGGTAAGAGAATTGTCCAGCCAGAGAAGGCAAATCCTTCCTTCGCATTACTGGTTTTGCCAGCACCCAAATAGCTATTCCACTCGGCGGACGCTGTATTGAAAGTACCCAAAAATAGAAACAATAGAAATATATTTTTCATAGTGTCTACCGTATATATTGTTAATCCGAAGTATTGATCAGCTTCATTCAGGGAGTGCTTTTATTTCGAATAGTAGCAATAGATAATTAGCACTATGGCAAGACAGATAAGGGCGATCTCGTGCCAAAAGATCAATGGTTTTTGATTGATTGGATTCATTGACCCGCCCCCTTTTGTTTTCCTACAGAGTCGTCGTTGACCCCGTGTATCTGTTCATACCAATCAGACTTTGTGTCGCGAGTAGTACGATGGGATTCAATATTTGAAATACGTCTGCTTCTGTCGTTATACAGATGATTATTATGAAAGCCGAATAACTTGCGTATGTTAACTGTAAAAGTATCCATAGAAATAAGCCTTGTGTCAGTATTTTATAGGTAGCGCATATAGTAATATCGTGCCATCATGTCATGACTATATAGAGTTTCAATAGTCAGTAACAAAATTTAACTGGGCGAGTGGACATACATAGAAACAATTAAAAACTAAGTGCAGAAATCGTTTTATTTCCCCTGAGTAATCTGAAGTAAACCTTTGTGAATACAACAATATAGTTGGTTCTATCTACCACATAAAATCCGCAAACGTGGTGTAATCGCTGCGTTTTATACAGAGATAAAGAGAGATGCTGAAAACTTCGGTGCTTGTTTGTACTTTTGTAGCGGGTTGGTTTGCTTTTGAAGGGAGCTTTGGTAACCAGAATCAAGCGGGTATTCCAGAATTAAACTCAGAGCGCATTGCATTGCTCAGGGCGATTGCGGGTGTATCGAACGAAGGTCAATTTTCCTCGTCCTACCCTGTTGATAAAGACGTTCCGGAGTTGACGCCAGAGCGCCTTGCATTAATCCGGGAAATTGCAGGTGTATCGATAGAAAATCACAGATCTTCGATCAATGTACGTACACAAACAACATCAAACATTCACAGCCCCATACCCCTGAAGGAGAGTGTGTCTGATCACCCGCAGTCGAACCCAAATTACAAAGATAGCTATTCTTTACAGATCGATTCGTCAGATGTGTCGAATGTGTTGCGTGATATGAACTGGGTCTTCAATCAAAATCCCGATCACTATACGATACAGCTAGCGCTGACGGTCAACAGACCTTTTCTATTAAAATTTGCTGAACAACTTCCATCAGCATTTGACGTAACCGTACATCCCGAAGCTGTGAACAGCTCCGGCAATATTCAATACAGTCTTAGTACTGGCAGCTTCCCCACCAGGGAGCTCGCCCAGGAAGCGTTGGGGCATTTGTCATCCGACATTCGTCAATACGGGGCCTATGCCAGAAAATTTGAAGAAATGCATAAGTCTTCTATCTGAGGAGCTATATAACTCGGTATATGTTGACCAGTTCGGCCACTGTAGCGGCAGTGAAGTTGTAAATGCTGTCAATATTGTGCCTACAAAGTGGAACATCAAAGCCTCACTGTTACATAGCCCTGTCCATGTTTAACTGCCGATCCACTGCAGACCGTAACATTCACTTCTACGCGTGACCAATTTAACTTTACTGCCTTCGTAAATATCGCGATCGAGTGACCGTTCCCCATTCATGGTTAACAAAAACCCATGATTCTCGTTGTATATCTGGGACACCTTCAAGTAACTGGTTACTCCGTCAACATGCAAAGTATCCCCACGTGCAGTTCGGTACCGTTTACATCAAAATGATTGATAATTCGGTATATGAACAGTCTTCTTACTTTCCCCAAAACTGAAACTACGTTTTAAAAATTAACCGCACTAGCTGATACAGCGAAAGACAGCTTTTGGCTGACTACTGACAGTCGGAAACCCCGCGATCTGCTGGGAATAGTTACCATCTTTATTGTAAAGTTACCGACTTTATTTGTAAGTTTCCAACTTGATTATCACACTACATCAGTGGCAGATTGATCGCCAGTTTCATTGCGGCTCCCTTGCCGGTTGGCCCCAGATGTTCAAGCCGGCGTGTAAGCTTTTGCAGCACCGGTTGCGCTTTGTTAAATGCCTCTGTAGAACCACCGGCAAGGCCCAGCAACCTGCCCTGCAATGCCGGTCCAACAGCACCTCCCACCGGACACTCAACAAACAGCCCGTGCTGTTTAACAACGGCAGAACTCGAGTTCGATGGCTCGCGTCGGGGCCATTGTGCACATTTCTATGATGAGCTTGCCATTGAGCTGCCGGCTGAGGACACCATCCCTGTTAAAGTATCACGCTTGAGTCGCTGCATCATCTGCAAGCACGCAAAGCGTTGTATCACAGGCACTAACCACCTCATGCGGTGTCGCAGCTACAGAAACTCCGCTCAACGCTTGCGCTTTGTCCGCAGTGCGATTCCACACTAGCAGTGATGCTCCCTCAGAGACCAGTCATTGTGCGATCGCACTGCCCAGTTTGCCCGAACCGATAACGCCAATCATTTAGAAACCCCGTTGCATAACGATGAATATTTTTTTCTTTGTTTCAGGAACCAACTGCAGCTACGCTGCAGTCACATAAAAATCGATAATCTTTGTCATCATGACTAATCAAAAAAACCCATTTGGCGAGCCCATTGAATCCTGTTCCGAAGAGCCAATGACCGGCTTCTTTCGCGACGGCTGTTGCAATACCAATGATCAGGATCATGGCTCACATACCGTCTGCGCAGTCGTGACTGATGAATTTTTGCAATTCTCAAAATCACGTGGCAACGATCTATCGACACCAAGACCGGAGTTCGGTTTCGCCGGTTTAAATGCCGGTGATCGCTGGTGCCTGTGCGCCGCCAGATGGCTTGAAGCTGCAGATGCAGGCTGTGCGCCGCATGTGGTACTGCGTTCATGCAACGAGTCTGCCCTGGAAGTGGTAGACCTTGAACAACTGCGCATGCACGCTATTGATCTGAACTAGGAGATTCTGCGCGGCAGAACCTCTGCTACTGCGAACGCGCCCTGACGGTGCGTTTTTATCGGTCCTTTTCGTCCCGTGCAAATAGCTATGCCCCCCAAATGATCGTAAAAACGCCCTCGCCATGGCACGTTCTCGCTACGCAGACTTCTACCGCGCAGACTCCTGGCCGAGTGTTGGCTTCAGTGCATAGCTCACCGTACTCACTATTCACTGCGACTTTATTTGCACCACTGTGATGCAGAAAGCGCATTACTAAACACAGGATGTTGTCGTGTAGTATCTCGCGGTTACTCAGTATTCATTTTTAACCTACCAGGAAAATTATCGTGACAACAAAGAAATCATCTACAGGAACTTCGCATCTAACCAGCAACACTGCACCTGGCCCGTTCAGCCTGCTGATGTTACTTTTGCCGTTTATCATCACCGGATTACTCTTCTGGATGGTCACAGGTCAGTAGACCGGCAGCGGGTAGCACGCACCCGGTAACCTGACTACGCTTAAGGCTTCACCTGCCTGGACTTACCGCATGGCTCTCACCGTTCGCCACCAATCGTCCCACAGCACTGCGGCCGCCTTCGGGCGGGTATAGCCTCCAACCCGGGTAAACAGACCGGGTACACAGACCGGGTACACAGGCAAGGTAACAGGGCCAGGCAACAGGGCCGGGTAACAAAAAATTCACTGGTCTGCCGGTTACCATAACGGTTCCCGGTACGTGAACCATTGCCAGTGTCCGAAAGTCACACGACAAACGCTGAAAAGCCGTTACTCGCCGCTACCGGTCGAGGCCTTGAATGTCGTGCAGGCAACTTTGTTATTGACCCGTATCGTAAGACCCGGGTCTCTGTGATCACTCACGCGCACGCAGATCATGCCAAAGCAGTGGCAGACATCTACTACGCTGCCGAGAGCTCGGTGCCATTGCTAAAGAAGCGACTCGGTGAGAACCTCGATATTCGTGGTATTCCATTCGGCCAACCGTTCACTCTCGGTGACACGAACGTTACTTTTCACCCTGCGGGTCATGTGCTGGGCTCAGCGCAGGTACGAGTTGAGCATAATCAGGATGTCTGGGTTTTTACCGGTGACTTCAAACGTGACCCGGACCCCAGCTGTGAAGCATTCGAGCTGGTGCCGTGCAACACATTCATCACCGAGGCAACTTTTGCTCTGCCGGTTTATCGCTGGCAGCCGGGCGGTGAAGTCGCTGAAGAAATTTATCGATGGTGGCAATCAATGAAAGCCACTGGCAGAACCTGTGTTCTATTTTGTTACGCACTCGGCAAGGCCCAACGGGTACTTGCAGAGCTCACCCGCTTTACCGATGAAACAGTCTACCTGCACGGCGCTGTCGCACCACTGACAGACATTTATCGTCAGGCAGGCATCAACATGCTGCCGACTGAAAAGATAGATCTTCGCAAAAAAGACAATGACTTTACCGGCAAGCTGATCATTGCTCCACCCGGCGCCAGTGGTTCCAGCTGGATGCGACGCTTCCCGAAAGCAGTCACCGGCTTCTGCTCCGGCTGGATGCGTATTCGTGGTAATCGCAGACGGCGCGGCTATGATCGCGGTTTTGTCTTGTCTGATCATGCTGACTGGCATGGTTTGCTAAAGACTATCGAACAAACAGGCGCCAGCCAGGTACTCACAACCCATGGACAAGCGAATGCGTTGATCAGGCTGCTGCAAGAACAAGGTATTAATGCAAAGGAACTGGTCACTCAGTACGGTGGCGAAGAAGATACCGACGACACACCCGCAACAGACAATAGCAACAACGGCGATGACTGATGAGAGCCTTCAGCCGCCTTTACCAAACTCTCGATCAAACCACCTCCACTAACGCCAAAGTACAGGCAATGGCCGAATACTTTGCCGTTGCTTCTGAATGCGATGCAGCGTGGGCTGTTTATTTCCTCTCTGGTCGCCGACTGAAAAAACTGATTGGTGCAAGCCTGATGCGTAAGTGGCTGGTAGAGATATCAGAGCTACCACAATGGCTGGTAGAAGATTGTTATGCCAACGTTGGTGATCTTGCAGAAACCATTGCGTTGCTTATATCTCCGCATAGTGAGGTAGATACAACAACGCTGTCTTTAACAGCACAGGTTGAAGCACTGCAGGCGCTGGCATTGTTATCTGAAGATCAGCAACGCACGGCCATTACTCAGTGGTGGCAACAGAGCGGCTATGCGGCGTGTTTCATTATAAATAAACTACTAACAGGCGGTTTGCGGGTCGGTGTTTCACAACTGCTGGTGGCTCGTGCAATCGCACAACACACTAGCCTACCACGCGCCGTCATTCTGCACCGGATGATGGGTAACTGGACGCCGGACACCGAGTTCTGGCAGACACTAACCAGTGAGGACGATGGCAAAGCAGTAATTTCGCGTCCCTACCCTTTCTGCCTTGCTTCACCATTAGAAGACTCACCGGAGTCTCTCGGCCCGGCTGATGAATGGTTTGCTGAATGGAAGTGGGATGGTATTCGTGCTCAGTTGATCCGCCGCAATGGTGAAACCTTTTTATGGTCTCGCGGAGAAGAACTGATCACCAGCCGTTTCCCTGAGATTGCAAACGCTGCTGAACACCTTGAAGACGGAACAGTGATGGATGGTGAAATTCTGCCATGGCGTGACAACCGGGTTCAGCCATTTTCAGAACTACAAAGAAGAATCGGTCGCAAGACAGTCGGTAAAAAATTGCTTGGCGAAGTGCCCTGCATTTTTCTCGCCTACGATTGTATGGAATACGGCAATACAGATATTCGCGAACAGTCTTTATCAGCTCGTCGCAAGCAACTTGAACAAGTTATCAAGAAATGTAATCACACAGCAGTAAAAATTTCAGAGCTGCTAAACACAGATAACTGGGAAACCCTGGCAACACTGCGAACTGAATCAAGGCAGCGACTGGTAGAGGGCTTGATGCTCAAACATCGCGATGCACCATTTCATACTGGCAGAAAGCGCGGACAGTACTGGAAGTGGAAAATTGAACCCTACACCGTCGATGCGGTGATGATCTACGCGCAAGCAGGTCACGGGCGACGATCCAATCTCTATACGGACTACACCTTCAGTGTCTGGAATGACGATACACTGGTACCGATCGCAAAAGCCTATTCCGGCCTTGATAACAAAGAGATCGCAGAGCTTGATAAATGGATCAGAAAAAACACCGTTGAACGCTTCGGACCGGTAAGATCAGTTGATCCGGTACAGGTTTTTGAACTGGCTTTTGAAGGTATTAACCGCTCCAGCCGGCACAAGTCCGGTATTGCAGTGCGCTTTCCACGCATAGTTCGCTGGCGCCGCGACCTGAGCGCGAAGGATGCAGACACTCTGGCTGACATCAAACAATTAATCGACACTGACTAATGCCAGATAAAACCAAACAGCCGCGCCGTAAAAGCAAATCAAAGTCAGACTGTACAACAGAAAACGATCGTGCATCGAGCCTGTACACAAAGACATACCAATGGTTTGATGACAACAACTGGACACTTTTTGAATTTCAGCAAAAAGCCTGGGATGCATGGCATCAAGGTGAGTCCGGTCTGATCCACTCACCTACCGGTAGTGGTAAAACACTGGCAGCGTGGCTGGGTCCGGTACAACATGCAGCCGCAGAAAACGTAAAGGTCAGCGGCCTTAATGTGCTATGGCTGACCCCGCTGCGAGCATTGGCTAACGACACCTGCAAACAACTTCAGCAAGCGGCAGATAAACTCACCGCAGACACAAACGTTGCACTGCGCGTTGAAACCCGCACCGGTGACACCAGCAGTAGCAAACGTGCAAAACAGAAGAGTTCTCCTCCGTTTGCGCTTATCACAACACCTGAGAGTCTCTCTGTGATGTTGAGTTATGCAGATGGGGGCAAGTCATTGAGCAAGCTGCACACGGTAGTTGTGGATGAATGGCATGAGCTGATCGGCAGCAAACGTGGAGTGCAGACTCAGCTATGCCTTGCCAGATTAAAAAAACTTTGCCCGCAACTGAGAATCTGGGGCGTGTCTGCAACGCTCGCCAACCTTGATCAGGCCATGGATACACTGATCGGCCACCAGGCCGATGGCAGGCTGATTCAGGGCGTTATTCCAAAGTCCGTTGTTGTTGATTCAATTCTGCCGCAGGATAACCAGCGATTCAGATGGTCCGGACATCTGGGCGTCGAACTGGTGAAACAAGCGGCAGAAGTTATCGACGGCGCAAGCACTTCTTTGGTATTCACTAACACAAGATCGCAGGCAGAAATATGGTTTAAATCATTGCTTGAACACAAGCCGGAATGGCTGGACAGTATTGCCTTACATCATGGATCTCTGGATAAAAAACTCAGGCAAGCTATCGAAGACCGACTGCGCACAGGCGATATCCGTTGTGTGGTTTGCACTTCATCACTGGATCTTGGTGTTGATTTCAGCCCGGTAGATCAGGTGTTACAGATTGGCAGCCCTAAAGGAGTAGCGAGACTATTACAACGAGCTGGTCGTAGCGGTCATCAGCCGGGTGCTGTATCGCGTGTTGTCTGCGTGCCGACGCATGCATTCGAGCTGGTTGAGATTGCGTCGGTCAGAAGCGCGCTGGAAGAACGACGAATTGAGTCACGGCGAAGCCCTTTGCGCTGTCATGATGTGCTAAGCCAGCACCTGGTAACCATCGCGCTTGGCGGCGGCTTTGAAGAAGCTGCCATGCTGGCTGAAGTTAAAACTACCTACGCCTACCAGTCGTTAAGCAATGACGAATGGCAATGGGTACTGGATTTCATCACCCGTGGCGGGCAGGCATTACAGGGCTACCCGCAGTACCACAAAGTAGTTTTATCCGATGCCACCTATCGAGTGAAAGACAAGACGATTGCACTGAGGCACAGAATGGCTATTGGCACCATCAATAGCGATGCTCAGATCAATGTAGTATTTCAACGCGGCAAGCGACTGGGCACCACTGAAGAAAACTTCATTGCCCGACTCAAGCCAGGCGATATTTTTCAGTTCGCCGGTAAACGGCTGGAACTACGGCGGGTGGCAGATATGACCGCTTATGTAAAACTCGCCAGTGGTAAAAAAACCGGTGCGGTACCACGCTGGTGGGGTACACAGATGCCGATCTCTACAGAACTCGCAGACAGTGTGCTGAGAACGCTGGTCGAATGGAAGCAGAAAACCGCATCAGCACCTGAACTCGATTGTGTTGGTAGTATGCTTGAGTTACAGCAGCAGTGGTCTGTCTTGCCCGGTCCCAACGACCTGCTTATAGAGCTGATACAAACCCGTGAGGGCTACAGTATGTTCTGTTATCCATTTGCCGGCAGACTGGCTCATGAGGGACTCGCCATGCTTGTTGCCAATCGACTCTCGGCAAAATACCCTTTAACGGTCACACTACAGATTAACGACTATGGCTTTGAACTGCAGTGTGCAGAGCCGATTGATGTGTGCGAAGACAACCTGAAAGAGTTGTTTACTGCAGATAATCTTGTTGAAGATATACTCACCTCTGTTAACAGTGGCGAGATCGCGAGACGCCAGTTCAGGGACATTGCACGAATTGCCGGTCTGGTATTTCAGGGTTATCCGGGCAGTTCGAAAACAACGCGTCAGGTTCAGGCATCAAGCGGTCTCATATTTGATGTGCTTGAAAAGTACGATAGCGGCAACCTGCTGGTTGATCAGGCCAGACGCGAAGTGCTGGAACAGCAACTCGAGATTCAACGACTGAAACAATGCCTGTTATCAATAAAGCAACGAAAATGGCACATTTGTACACCAGAGAGATTAACGCCGCTGGCCTTTCCACTCTGGGCTGAAAGCGTGCAAAGCCAGACATACTCAAGCGAGAAATTTCAAACCAGGGTAGAACGCATGCTCGGTACACTTGAGAAAGCCGCTGCAGAGTCACTTGATTAAAGCACTTGAAAGATCTTGAGATCATCTGTCAGTCGCAGGAGCTGAAACTACATCCAGACAAAGTCGCCTACTGGCCGGCAGCTAAAACCCTGCTTGTTGCAGATGTACATGCGGGCAAAGAACATATTCTGGGACGTGCGGGTATCTCTATACCCGCTGGTATCAGTGAAGACACACTGGATCATTTATTTGCTCTGGTTGACCACTACTGCGCTGAGCGATTATTGATACTTGGTGATTTTACCCATGGCTACCACACGCGTGATGAAGCCTGGATTAAACACTTTTATGATCACCTGGCACAGCATGATCAGCTTAACGTCCAGATTGTTGCAGGCAACCACGACAAACACACAGCAAAGCGTCTACTCGATAAAGATGTCGTGTGGATACCGGATTGCCTGGTAGAGCCACCGTTTGTCTTTACCCATATTCCGAAGCCGGACGAGCGCGGGTATGTCATTGCCGGTCACTTACATCCCGCTTACGTGATTCAAAACAACAGCAAAGAGAAGCTACAGGCTCCGGTGTTCTGGTTTCAACAATCAATGGGGGTTCTACCGGCTTTCGGACACTTTACAGGAGCAGGTAAAATCCAGCCTGAAACCACTGACCGGTTGTTTATTACCGGGCCCGATTGCGTGATTGACATATCCGGTGTAACGGCCTCTTTGCGATAGTGCAGATAGCACTTCTCTGGCTGCTTCTCTGGCTGGCTTCTCTGGCTGGCTTCTCTGGCTAACCTCTCTGGCTAACCTCTCTGGCTACTATGAATACTGTGCGATGAAGGTTGTACAATTGACTTAATATAACAGCAGGTACTTTAAGATGATAAAAGTATGGGGGCGAGCAAGCTCCAGCAACGTACAGAGTGTGATGTGGTGTATCGCAGAGCTGGACCTGCCATTCGAACGTATTGATGCCGGCTTGATGTACGGTGTTAACAATACGTCCGACTACCTGGCAATGAATCCGAACGGCACAGTACCAACGATCATTGATAAAGGTAATCCACCACTGTGGGAATCAGGAGCCATCCTGCGCTATCTTGCCAACTCCTACGCAGATAATAGTTTCTGGCCGGACGATCCAGTACACAGGGCTGATATTGATCGCTGGGCGGAGTGGGCCAAAGTCAGTGTGCAAATGAATTTCAATAAGCCGATCTTCTGGCCGGCAATTCGTCTCAATCCAGAGGAACAACATCCCGAACATTTGCAGGGCGCTATAACTGTTTTTGAGGACAAACTTCGAATCGCGCAGGAAAAATTACGCCACTCCAGTTTTCTTGCCAGTGAAGATCTGACACTTGCCGACATACAGTTCGGGCATATTCTGTATCGTTATTTTGAACTGGATATCAAACGCGCAGCACTACCGGGCATTGAAGACTACTATGCGAGACTGATACAAAGACCACATTACCGGAATCATGTCATGATCAATTTTGACGAACTTCGGTATCGGCCCTGAAAATACCAAGGCAATTTAGTCATGGCATACCAGCCGTAGTAGAACTGCAGCGATATTCAGGGTGGTTTTCAGCGCCAACACCGACAGCCCGGACAATGGTAGATGCGCTTCCAGCTTATCGCCCCTACGAATGCATTAAAGCACTCCAAATCGTAGGGCGGCATAAGCTGCAAGCGCATCCGCCAAATAGCTCTCCCGCCAGGAGATACCCAAAGCCCAAACCCGCAACCTTTGTTACGAATTGTCACGTACGGTACAACGCGGCCGCTTACCGCCGATAACCCCGCTCAACAGGGATCATGTTGTATTGCAGTCGTCCAGCAGATTATTTAACCATTGCGGATTTAGTAGTGACCCTTATCAGAAAAAACCTCAGTGTAATTGTTGTCACCAGCATCACAGTAACCATGCTCCTTTGCTACCTTTTACGATAGCGCATGACCGAACGGGGCAGCAATTCGCCGCCCCGCTCTATAAAACAGCCTGAAACTCTTGCACGGTGATATTTTTGGTCAGCCCTTGTCTGCACCTATCTCCGTGAGATGCCGTGCCATACCGCGAACATTCAGTTCGCGCCACTGGTCATAAGAACCCCAGTCACTGTATTTATCCATCGTGATCGAGCTGGCCAGCTCATCGACACTTTTACCTGCCTTAAGACCCGCCAGTACCTGTTCGCGCAGCTCTTCCATGTAGATTCGTCCCTGAGTCACGTCATCTTTGGCACCTATCGGTCCATGCCCACCGGCGAATATTTCAAAGTCCAGTGCCTCGACATTGCGCACCTGATCGGTCCAGTCATCGACATTGGAGTTCGGGAAATCACGAAACGGCAAACGCCTGGCTGCCACTGCATCAACGATAAAGCCGACGTTCTCTGGCTTTACCACAATCGCCATCAGGTCCTGACCGTGACCCGGCCCCAGAGGGGTCAGCTCAATGGTCTTGCCACCAAATTCTATGGTGGTGGGTTCATCGATACGAACTGTCGGTGCTACGCCATCTATTTGCGCCGGAGCATTAGCCTGTGCAACTACGGTTGGCACTTCACCAAAAGACCCACCACCGGACGCATGATCACCGTGGCTGTGGCTATAAATAAGATGTGTGATAGGTTTATCCGTCAGCTCGCCTATCTCGGAACGTAACCATCCGGCAGCAATTGAATTGATCGGGTCAGTGACTACCACGCCCTCATCGGTAAGAACAAAAATTGAATAGTGGAATTTATTCTGAAACCGATACACATCACCGGCGATATTGGTGATCGATCGATCCTCCTGTGCGCTTACAGCTCCGGTACTTAAGCCGGTAAGTAATAGCACCAAAAGTATTAGTCTTAACATAAAGTCTCCCTGGATTTTTACGTACGGGTTTTTGAAGTGCAGATTTGCGCCTGGAAATTATCGCAAGAGTTAAGAGCATCCTGTTTGCTCTAAGTTCCGACCCTGCCAGGCAGGCACAGACGGCAAACAGGAATCGTTTTCCGGTTTCTTTTTCCGACTCTCGTAATTTTGCTGCAGCATCCAGTAAGGCGGACTTGCGATCTCTCAATTTGTCTGCGACCAAAGGAGTAATTTTTTGCCTGACCGGCACCCGACGCTCGCGACTTCTCAGGTACAGCCACGCTTTAACACGACGGTATTGGCGTCGGAGATTAAGTCGTAAATACATCACACGGTGATCATCTCGAACTATAGGGATAATCTCAGCCATATAGGGAAGAAGTTTTCCGGTAATAAAATTACCGACAAAGTTCGGTACCAGCTTGAGCAGGTACGGGCTCAGCACACGCCACAGCAGAATTAACATTCGCCAGACAAGCAGCAACAACTCCCAGACAAGATCAAAAAGTAGAACAGAAATACCCAGTATGGTCTGCCCCGCCGCTACCAGCACCAGGCAAAGTGCAGTGCCCAACAACAATCTCTTCTTACGATCAGAGCTGTCAGCCCACCAACGCAGCACTACACCAACCCGGGTGGAGTGAAGCTTTGACATTGCAAATCGGGGCAGCAGCTTCACACCTCGCCGTTCGTGTGCATGAAGAAGATTAATCACCACGCTTAGCGCAAGAAAACGTGCAGAAAGGCTAAGAAAAAAGCGGCCCATCTGGCGCAGCAGTTTTTTTACTGACCAGGCTTTCCATCCACCAAGCAAGCCACTCAACAAAACGATAAGCTCGCTCAGCCACCCGACCAGTTTGCCCCAGGTATTCACCCAGAGCCATAAAAGCAAAGCAGGCAATGTTTTTACAAGGAAAGGTTTAAGCAGCAGCCATGCTTTTAAAACAGGTGCAAGAAGTACATCAAGGTCAAGGAAATAAAAGCTGTACCACGATGCCAGTGAACAAAAAATCAGAACACTTACCCACGGCATAAAAAGCAAGAAAAAAAACCTTCTTGTCTCAATTAAGAGACTTGAAAGTAGCACGCAGATTTTCCTTATTCGTGTCTTCAGCTGATAGGCCGCTTTACTTTTTTCGTTTAATTCTTAACATACAATGCAACAAACACTTTTTAAAACAGCATGCATCGAGCATTAAGAGATCAACTAATAAACATGACTAATCACTCAACGCTATTTCTACGCGATAACCGTAACACCAAATCGTTTCAATAGTGGTCGTTTTCGAATTCTTCAGCTTGCGCCTGATCCGGCTTACATGAGAATGCAGCGACGGAAGATAATTTTCATCGGTATACCCCAGTACATTATTTAATAACTCAACACTGGAACAGGGTCGGGAGTTACGTTCAAACAAATACGTCAATAATGAAAACTCCGTATCTGTCAGGCGCAACACCTCACCTGCCACAGTGATTTCGCGCTGCATTACAGACAGACCGACATCACCGAGATATATCCAACCCGATTCACTGGTCGTGGAGGTATTTTTATACGCTGTTTTACTTTGCTCTTCAGCATCATTGCCTTCACTGCCTGGCGGTTTTTCGAGTTGCCTGGCTGGATCACTTCCGGACTGCTGCACATTTTCGGGCCTATACGCGGCAGGCTTGAATTCTGCGCCGGATTGCTGTTCCAGCAAGCCAGTGATACGTTGGCTGCGTTTTATCGCAACATTGATACGTGCAGTAAATTCGGCCTTGTTCCATGGAAACACCGTGCAGTCGTCAGCGCCGCTGTTCAACACACTCGCAGAGAAATCCACATCGACTTTTTCGGAAACCACAATGATCTGACAAAATGGTTTTTGTTCGCGAAGGTATTTACACGTGTTAATGGTGAACGATCTTTGATCATCTGCGTGGATGATCAGTACATCCCAGACATGATCACAAAGATAAACCAGTGACTCTTCGCTGTAGCTGAGTACCGATAGCTCGGCGCCTATCGAATCGACGACTTCAAGAATGGGCGTCGAGAGGCTTTCACTCTTGCCGATCAACAGTATTTTTTGAGATTGCAGGATCATACCAACGATCTGATTCCCATCCGTTAACTCTATGAAACCTGCTTCCAGATTCAGTCACGTACAAGCGTGACCTATGAACACCGAAAACGGTCTTTGCGCACTGATTAAAGCATGCCGCGATATTACACGCCAACTGGTGGAAAGCGCTTAAAGGTCTGTGTAGATATTACAGCATCTCACACGCGAGTGTATTTTGAAGAAATGTTCAGCGCACAATCGTCTTCGATAAAAGCGCGCAATTTGAATTCACTTCTACCGGGCTTCAACCGCAGGCAGTTACGCCCGCAGTCTGGATTAAGTGAGGCACCTTGTGTGCTGTGTGGGAGTTAGCCAAATAATTCAACCGGGAGCGAGAATCGTTGACATTACATCGAAAATCCTCGCCCCCGACTGGTGCGGTATGTCGCGTCTAAAAATAATCGTAACAGCTACCGGGATTTGCTCGCCTCAGCGATCACATCGCTCAACACAAACGCCGCCTCATCAAGAATGATATCCGGCACCGCGTCTTCGTCGTCATCGTCGTTGTTGGTGGCACCAAACGCGCTTCGGAACAGCTCTTCGCGTTCTTCGCGTCCTTCGCTACGTGCCTGAAATTCAGCCTGCCTGGCTGACTCAAGCAAAGACACAGATTTTTGAGCCCGAGCTTCACGCTGTGTTTCAAGCTCCTCTATCAGCAGCTTGAAGGAATCACTTGCACGATAGCGGGACTCGTGTCTGAACTGCAGATGACTGAAGTTGGACTTACTCTCAGCCCACGGTTCGAAATCAGCCTCAGCCACCTCTGCCCACGGCAAAGCGTTGTCGAGGCTGCGCTCGCCCTGTGCATCAGAGTCGATTGACGTTGGGAACATCACGTCAGGCACCACACCACGGAACTGCGTACCTTCACCATTTACACGGAAAAACTGCGCGATTGTTACCTTGAGTTGTCCGAGCTTGCCTTCTCTGTCCAGTGGTACAACACTTTGCACCGTGCCCTTGCCAAACGTCGGCTCACCAAGAATGATACCGCGACCGTAGTCCTGAATTGCTGCTGCGAAAATCTCTGATGCTGAAGCGCTGCCACGGTCTACAAGCACAGCCAACGGGCCGTGGTAGGCAACAGAGGGGTCAGTGTCTTCCTCAAGGTTAACCCGTCCACCAGCATCGCGTATCTGCACCACTGGTCCGGTTTCGATGAACAGCCCGGTCAACTGGGTCGCTTCCAGCAGCGCTCCGCCACTGTTGCCGCGCAGATCCATAATGATACCGTCGACGCCGCCGTCGGTTGTTGTCAGCTCTTCGAGCAGACGCCGCACATCGCGGGTGGTGCTGCGATAATCAGGAAGGTTTTGCGCCAGGCCCGCAGAATCAAGGTAGAACGTTGGCAGATCAATAACACCGAAGCGGCGTGTCTCACCACCCACCGGAATCTCGACAACCGAGCTTTTCGCCGCCTGGTCTTCAAGTTTAATTTTATCGCGCACCAAAGAAATAACTTTTGGTGGTGACCCCGCCGGTGCCGCGCCGGGCAATAGCTTCAGGCGGACTGTAGAGCCCTTCGGACCGCGAATCAGGTCGACCACATCCGCCAGCGGCTTGCTCACCACATCAACAATCTCGGCGTCTTCACCCTGCCCCACACCGACAATACGATCATCAACACTAACCAGCTTACTGAGTGCCGCAGGGCCACCGGTGATGACACGCCTGACGACCGTATACTGATCTTCTGTCTGCAGTGCCGCACCGATTCCCTCTAGCGAAAGACTCATGTTGATTCTGAAGTTTTCAGAATTACGCGGCGAGAAATACGAGGTATGGGGCTCAACCGAAAGCGTATAAGCGTTGACAAAAAACTGAAATACTTCATTGGCTGAAATCTGACTAACGCGCCGACCCATCCGTTCATAGCGCTGGGTTAACGTATCGAGGATTTCGTCTTCCGACTGTTCAGCCAGGCGCAGACTCAGTACATCGTTCTTGACTCGTTTACGCCACAGCTCATCGTGTTCGGCAACCGAAGACACCCACTGTGCGTCTTCGCGGTCAAACATGTAACTTTCATCAATAGTGAAATCAAAATCACGCTTTAGCAGATTTTTGGCAAACTCTGCCCGTTCTTCAACGCGATTGCGAAAACGGGAGAAAATCTCGAACACTGGTTCAAGGCGCCCGTTGCGCAGCGCATCATCGAACTTTCGGCGGTACTTTTCGAACTCCTGAATATCACTGCCGCGCAAGAAGCTCTTCTGCGGATCAAATGACTCGAGAAACCGATCAAAGATCTGTTCTGATAAATCATTGCCAACGCGAACAGGTTTGTAGTGATAGCGCTGCATCAACTGGCTGATCACTGCAGTCGCCTGCTCGTGCTCCGGCGTTGGCGCCAGCGCCGCCTCCTGGGCGGCAGCTGTAGATGCGAAGGACACTCCCGCACTGAGCAACAGAACGTTGGCAAATTGACGCGTAAAGCAATCCGGCACCAGTCGCGCAGCTGAGTTCAGCAAACCCGCCAGTCTTGTCGGGATCTGCTTCAATGAAATCTTTTCAGGTAAATTCAAACCGCTTAAGTGGTGTTGCATTAATTAAAATCCTTCACGGATGTGCAGAAACCTCTGGCTCGCCGCACCGAAATTGGAAGCACTCTTGTCCGGTCTGCGATTTTCGCTCGCTTTGGCCGCCTGTTCTGGCTGCCTGTTTTGGCCGCCTGTTCTGGCTACCTGCCTGAGCTGAAATGATTACAGACGTCCTCCGAGCTGTACCGGCTATTATGGACTGTTGCGTGACTATTCTGAGCAACAATATTCTGACAAGTTCAAACCCCACTCAATTTTCGTGCAATGAGTCTGTTTGGTGGTGGCACGCGACGCGCCCCACCGAACTCTCGATTGTACCAACTTCAGCAGCACCAGAAAATTTTAACTGTCAACCGTTAAAACCGGTGATACATCTAACAGGCAAATCACCTGCTTGTCAGTAACCGCCGTTATTATACTCGCGTATCTTTGGTGAGCCTTTTGTGTATCTGCAGTCAGGTTTTTTTCACTCGGCCACGTTGCTGCAGCTGCTGTATGACTGTCTCAATTTGATTGCAAGCGGTAAGTGGAAGCGGGAGCAGCGGGCGGGGCAGTTTAACCCGCGGATAACCCTGCATCCGGACGATTTCATGAACCACTCGGATGCTGCCGTATTCATCAAACAATGACCACAGGGGTGCAAGCTTACTATTCAGCCTGTGCAGTTCATCTATGCTGTTGCGTGCTTGCCACAGCGCAATAGCAATATCAGGCAGCGTGCCTGCAAGTACGGAATACCAGCCATCACAACCAGCGCCCAATGCCGCAGCGATTTTTGAATCGCCCGAATAGCCGATTGAAAATCCTGCCGGCAGACTGACTGATAACCGTTCAACCTGAGCGTTAAAATCGAGATCACCCGGTGGTGGATTTTTTACTGCTGCAACCAGACCCTGTTTACCCAGCTTGATGAGTAACTCTTCTGTCAGGCCAAAATGTGTGGTTATCGGATTATTGTAAAAACACACTGGCAAACCAGTTGTGCTCGCCGCATCTTCAAATAATGCAGTGACATCTGCATCTGTTAAAGGCAGATAACTCACCGGCGCCAGTAACACGCCCCCGGCGCCGGATTTTTCAGCGTGTTTAATTAAGGTGCAAACATCACTGGAACGCATCGCGCCGACACTTGCGACTACCGGCTTATCACCTGCAGCTTCAATAATCGCTTCAAGTGCTTTAAATCGTTGCTGCAAAGTCAGATACATATACGACCCAGTCGAACCCAGCGCGCCGATCGATGTTACTTCAGTGGCAGCAAGGCGACTGACTATTGAACCCAGCGCGTCACAGTCTACGCAACCATGATCATCAGCGGGCGTAACAGGAAAAGCAGAGAGACCGGAAAATACAGACAATGCAACACACCCTGAATTAGGTATTAAGTATTCACAACTGGCGGTAAAACAATTAACGAACTGGCATCAACAGGCAATACAACGGCTACCAGCAATGCCACCACACCACTTATAGTACCTTAACGACAAAAACCTTGTATAACTGCGCTGTCGGTCTTGCCAAAAGACACCTACCATCAACAACCGACTGAAATGCACCTCAGAAAAAAAGATAGATAGACAAATAAAACAAATGAGTAGATTGTTTGAACACGCAGCTTAAAGGCCTGATTATCACCACCATTGGTGTGCTCTGTGTTGTTCCCGATGCATTATTTGTCAAACTCATTGACGCTGATGCGCTGACTATCGCTTTCTGGCGTATGCTTTTATCCGGCTTAATGGTATTGGCAGCGCTGGGTTGCTGGTACCGTCGTGACACCTACCGGCAGGTACGTGCTATTGGACGTTGGGGGCTGATTTACGCATTTTTTGCGGCAACCAGCGCACTACTGTTTGTATTTTCAGTGAAGCTCACCACAGTGGCCAATACCACCATAATCATTGCATCTATGCCGGTTTTTGCAGCATTGATAAGCTGGTTTGTACTGGGGGAAGCACCGAGCCGCAGAATGGTAGTAACAATACTACTGGTGCTCATCGGATTGGCCATCGTCGCTTATGGCACCACACAAAACGCAACAAACAATCTTCAGGCGAGTCTGATCGGTGATTTGGCAGCGGTGACAGTCTCACTGTTTTTCGCCATCGCACTGACCGCCGCACGTAAAGCACGAGCACAGTCCATGATACCGGCAGTGCCAGTTGCCTACATCAGCTGTGCGTTATTGCTGCTGCCCTTCGTAGAACCTTTTTCTATTCCACAATCACAATGGTGGCTGGTGATTCTGCATGGTGGGTTGTTTATTACAGTGAGCTCTTGCATGCTGGCCTTGGGGCCAAGGTATATCTCTTCTGCCGAGGTTGCCTTGCTGATCTTACTGGAATCAATTCTGGCACCGGTACTCGCCTGGCTGCTACTCAATGAACAGCCGGGCAACTGGACCCTCGCTGGTGGAGCATTGGTGATTGGCGTGCTGTGTATTTCTAATGTACTGGCGTTGAAAAAACAAAAATCCAGGTATAAACACAGGCCAAAAATTCAACCAGAATAAAAAAAGCCCGGCGATTATTGAGTCACCGGGCTTGCTGATCAAACCTGCAGAAACAAAATCGTTTTTATTTTGCTTTCATTTCAGTGTTGATTGTTATTGCGATCGGGCCGGTAGGGAAACCACCCACGCCAAAATCCTGAGCGTTTACTTCAGTTGATGCCTGAAACGCTATCCAGTCACCTTTGTAGTAATCGATCGACTTGCCAAGCGGATGCTCACCATTAAGAGTCATCTCAGCTGCAAGAGATACAGACTTCGTAACCCCGTGCATGGTCAGATCACCAATCACATTCATGGTGTTATCACCAGTCACCTCTACGCCGGTGCTTTCGAATGTGATTGTGGGATAGGTTTCCACTTCAAGGAAGTCCGCGTTTTTCAGATGATCGTCCAGTGCTTTGAATCCGCTGGCCAGACTGCTGGAATCGATCTCGACCGAAACCGATGACTCTTCAAGAGAATCTGCCATTGTGACTGTGGCCACGGCCTGGGTGAATTCGCCGTTCTGACGGGTCACGCCGGCATGATTCCAACCAAACAGCACCTCGGTGTGCCCCTGATCAGATACATACTGTTTTTCCGCCAGAACCGCGGTCGAAAACAGCAGTGAAAATCCGGTGGCAAGCAGGCTGCCGGTGCGTAATAGTCCAGAACTCATGTTTTTTCTCCAGGAAGTCTGTGAAGTTATAGGATTTTGCAGTCGCGGTCGGCATCAATTGACCAGCCGCAGCCGTGCGACGTCTGACCGCAACGATTACTGACAGTTCCAACCACTCCCGGCAGCCGAAACCTGCCAGTCGCAATTTGCTATTTGCGATGGGCTATTGCAATGGGCAATGGGCAATTGCTATGGGCAATGGGCTAATCGCGCTCGGCATCGGCCTCAGCCATACGGTCATCGGTATAGCGATTGCCGACAATGGTCGTTTCATTGATTAGTTCGTTGAGCTCGGCGACTGTCTGATCACTCAGGACTATCTCTGCCGCACCTGCATTTTCTTTCATATAGTCAATGTGCTTGGTGCCCGGGATGGGCACATCGTTTTCGCGGTGTAACAGCCACGCAAGTGCAAGCTGCGCCATGGTGCATTGGTTGTCCTCAGCAATTTCCGCAAACGGTACAAGCAACTCGCTGTTCTTACGAAAAGCCTCAGGCTCAAAACGCGGCCTTGCAATCGTGCAGCGCAGATCTGTTTCACCAAGCTGAGTGGTATCGGCTGACTTGCCGGTGAGAAACGCTCTGCCCAGCGGCGAGAAAGGCACCATAGTGACACCAAGTTCGTCACAAACATCAAGCACACCACGTTCAGGCGTTCGAGACCACAACGAATATTCCGATTGCAGTGCTGCCACCGGATGCTCTTTGTGTGCACGCCTGAGATTTTCACAACAGACTTCTGAAAGACCAATCTCGCGAACCTTGCCCTGCTCTACCAACCGGGACAGCGCACCGACACTCTCTTCAATCGGGATATTTGGATCTACCCGGTGCAGGTAGTAAAGGTCTATCACATCAGTCTGCAGACGCTTTAAGCTGTTGTCGCAACTCTGATAGATGCCTTGCGGATCACCGTTAATGCCTTCACGCGACAAACCGCATTTGGTTGCCAGTACATATTCATTTCTGCGAGCCGATAGTGCATTGCCAATCAGCTCTTCGTTGTGACCCGAGCCATAAATCTGTGCCGTGTCAAGAAATGTATAACCTACATCCAGTGCTTCATTCAGCAACTTTTTTGATTCATTGTCGTCTGCCGGACCATAGCCCATAGACATGTTCATGCAACCGAGCCCAATGCCGGAAACATTCAGCGAACCTATTTTTCGAGTTTTCATTGGCAGCCCCTGATTGGTAAATTACGGTCGCATAGTATCTTACAGTGCGCGCCACAGTAACAGCATCAAAACAACGCATCCGCTGCAGCACACCCTGAAGTAAAAGCCCCTTCGACCCGTGGCCGATCAAAAGCCTCACCGGCAAGAATTATCGCAGGCTTGTTACCCCACTTGATACAACCTTCACTTGATGGCTCAAACGGCTCTGCGTAACGCCAGCGCTGCACGGAGCTGCCGAGTAGTTTGTCAGGGTCTGCAGCATCTCCCAGCGCTTTTGCTGCTGCGTTTAGCGTCAGACTCATAATCTCGGAATCAGACATTGACCACACAGACTCGCTGCATTTGTTTGAAAGATGCACAGTGATCGCAGGTACAGTAGAAATCCCCTTGGAATAATTATCAGCGATAAAAGCCAGTTGCTCATGCTCTGCAAACTGCATGGCACCATAACCATCCAGCCCCGCTGGTTGTTCACTGGTAGCCAACATCACGGTAACTGTGCCACGGTATTGAATGTTTGCCAGTTGTCTTGCAAGCCCCGGTGCGGGTAAAAGACCACTGCCGTTAAGGGTGGCCAGTGCCTGCGGAACCGGAGCGGTATGAATAACTGCGTCATACGGCTGCTGTTTAAGATACTCACCCAGGTTAACCACGGTAGTGCTGAATTTTACGTTTAGCGCTGCACTCGACACCATCCACTTACACAGATCAGTCATTGCGGTACTGCCACACCAGCGCGGGTTGTTGTCTTCGGCATGATTAAATACCTGCGACCAGATCTTTATTGCGCCTGCCTGTTGCGCTGCCTGTAGCATCGTTTTAAACGCCGGGGTGCGTGCAGTGAAAAACTGCGCACCATGATCAAACCTTGCAGTCCCTTCGTTTGTTTCTATTCTGCGACTGGCCATACGGCCACCGGGTCCGCGGGATTTATCGACAATAGTAATATCACTGGTATTGAGACCGTGTTCCAGCAAGCGCGTGGCTGCAGATAAACCGGTAATACCCGCACCGATGATTAGCACCTTCATAAACTTTCAACCAGTACGTTGTGGGCAGGCTTTATCAAGAACGCTGCCCGCTTTAATCGAAATTACCCCTGTTTCTTTATCCAGCTGAAACGGACAGGTGTTGCACTGAATGCGTTTGTCTGTTGCCGGTGTATCTTTAAGCCTCGGGTCTGCTTCACCGCTGGCAAGTACTGGCTGGCTGTCTTCATCGAGTCTTTTTTTCAGTAAGTCGAGAAGTAAGTCATCCATCCCCAACGGCTCGGCTATCTGATAGCTGGTATTCGGGTGATCTGCGGCGGCCTGACTGGTCAGGCTTGGAATATCACGAGTCCAGTGCTTGCCTTTAGCAAGAAAAAGCGGCAGCACAATAATGTGCGCGGCGCCCTTATTAACACACGCAGCATAAGCCGCTGCAATATCCGGCATGGCAAGTTCCATGTGAGCCGGTTCCACAATAGTGCAATCTGCAATAAAGCGGGATGCAAAGTGCTCTGCAATTTCTTTAAGGCTGTCATTGGACTGTGCACGGCGACTGCCGTGATCACAAATAATCACACCCTTAACAACTTTATCTTCAGCGACACCTTGATTCAAATAACTCTCCCCTGCCTACCACTGTTCAAATTAAACATACAAGCATTGCCTGTCATAGATAACAGTATATTACCTGCAACAAACATACAGTGAGTGTACAAAGAATGATCTTAAGGCACTGCAAATGTTAGTGATGCCCACAAGGTTTCCCATGCCACTTTTCTGCTCTCCGCCAACTCTGCTGCGGGCTCGCGCAATACCACCATATCGACCAGATAAGTGTGCGCTGATTTGACCGGCAAAACCACCACACCGTGGCGATCAGTTCGATGCAAAGAAATATTCACATTCCCCTGTGGCGATTTTTCAAACAGTTCTATCTGTGCATCTGCGCGGATTTGATTGTTATAGTGTGCGACAACACTGAGTCCTTCACTGACATTATCAGTGTAGGGGTTTTGCAATGCCACCAGCTCAATTTCCAGTCCGGCTGCAGCATCGCTTCCTTTGCCGGAACCCACTGATATCAGTGACTTTGAATAACGTGTGTAAGCTTCAGCGAAACCGCTTTCAGGCAAATTGCGCTGACGATGACGTTCAAGGATATTCGGAAAATCTTTATGATCGGCAAAGCGCTGAAACTTTTCCCAGTTTGTATACCTGATGGTGGACACAGAGCTCTGGTGCACAAGCACATGCAAACCGTCTTGCATCACATTCTTTTTTAATGCAGGGTTATCACCGGACCGGCTTGCCACCGGCACTACGCGGTCGCCAATAATCCAGTCAAAGCGCGGGGACCTTGCCTTGACATACGCAACTGAGAAACCTGAAAATTCATCACCATTGCGCAGATTGACTTCAAGCGGGGCACCCTCTTCCATTTGATATTGTGAAGGCTCGATCCAGAATTCATGGCTGAACGCTGCACCAACCGGCAGCATCAGCATCAACCCCACAGCCAACGGCCGCACAATGCCAGAACAGAACAACATAAAGTACATGCGATTTACTGGATACACGTTTCGCCTTGCCGGTCGGTTTTTACAAAAGCTGTTGAATACCATACCACTGATTATACTGTCTATATTACTGGCACTACCTGTACAACTAGCGCGCGCACATGAGATATCACCATCAATCAGTGACTTGACTGTTAATGGCAATACCATCGACTTCGAACTTCGACTCAATATAGAGTCATTCGTTGCAGGCATTGATCTGCAGTCAGTGAATAATACCGATGATACTGAATCCGGTAGCGAATACGACCGGTTTCGTGCATTGAGCTCCGCACAGCTTGAATCAGCTTTCAGAGATTATTGGCCGGAGATGTCGAGCCGGTTTTCAATCAATGCGCCTATGCCCTTGCAACTCAGCTTACAGCGGGTTTCCATCCCCGAGACCGGCGACATCGAACTACCACGAGAATCTTCTATTGCGATATCAGCCGATCTGCCGTCGGCTTCACCCTGGGTCTCCATCAGCTGGCCTGCTGAGTACGGTGCGTTGGTTATCAGACAGCAGGGGGTCGAAGAACCCTACACCGGGTACCTCGAAAACGGCGGTGACAGCGAGCAGATAACCGTTGCTGGCGGTGGCGAACAAACCATCGCTCAAACTTTCTGGTCATATATACCGGTTGGCTTCGATCACATCATCCCGAAGGGGCTGGATCACATACTCTTTGTTCTGGGCCTGTTTTTTCTGGCAGCACGATTCAAACCGCTACTCTGGCAAATCAGTGTTTTTACACTGGCACATTCGATCACATTGGCACTGGCGGCTTTGGAGTGGATAAGCGTACCGGCAAGTATTGTTGAACCTTTGATTGCGGCATCGATTGTATACGTTGCTTTCGAAAACCTCTTTACCGACAAACTCCACCCGTGGCGCACACTGGTGATATTCTGTTTCGGATTATTACACGGGCTCGGGTTTGCCAGTGTACTGGCCGAATTCGGTTTGCCGGTGAACCGATTCATACCAGCGCTGATCGGCTTTAATATCGGTGTAGAGATCGGCCAGCTGGTGGTAGTGGCAATAGCCTTCTTTGCGATAGCAATCTGGTGTAGAAATCACCCGGACTATCGCAAGTGGATTGCCAGACCCGCCTCAGTCTTGATTGCAATGGTAGGTGCCTGGTGGTTTTATGAGCGCGTATTTCTGGCTTAACTAGAATCATAACCACACCATGAAAATTATAACCACACCATAAGAATTATAACCACACCCGGGCAATCATTGGTGTAGCAACACAAACGATCACAACATCAAGAGGCAAACCCAGACGCCAGTAGTCACTGAATTTATAGCCCCCCGGGCCCATCACCAGGGTGTTTGATTGATGACCGATTGGCGTTAGGTAAGGCGACGCTGCACCAATAGCAACCGCCATCAAAAACGCATCAGGTGAATAGCCCAGACTACCCGCCAGGCTAAACGCAATCGGCGCCATAAGCACTGCAGTGGGTGTGTTATGCACCAGATCAGACAGCAGCATAGAGATAACAATAATAGCTGCTATCAAAGCCCAGGCCGGCATTACCGCCGCATTGCCCAGCAACGCTGCAGTGATGGTTTCGGCAGCTCCGGTTGTTTGCAACGCTTTGCCTACCGGAATTAAAAAACCCAACAACACAATAATGGGCCATTCAATACTGTTGTAAGCCTCCTGAAGCGAAACCATCCGCAATAACACCAGCAAACCCACCACAGTGGCAAAGGCAATCTGTGCAGGCACCAAACCGGCAGCGGTAGCTGCAATACCTGCTGCAAAAATCCCTGGCGTAATCAACGACCCTCGGCGTGTGCTAAATTCTATACCGCGATTTTTTATCGCCAGACAGCCCAGATTTTTACACGCGAGTTTCAATGCCTCCGGCTCGCCTTGCAGCAACAGCACATCACCGGTTCTAAATCGCACATGCTTCAATAACGCTCTGGAAGCACGCCCTTCCCTTGCAACACCCAATAGATTGACCGAGTATTGTTGATGTATTTTTATCTCACGCATAGCGATGCCTTCAACTACCGAGTTAGGCATCAGCACTGCTTCGATAATACGAACATCCGGCGAGCGCAGCCAGTTGGCATCTACCTCTTCAGTGCCTGCTATGACCATACCGGGGTTTTCAAGCAATGGCTGCAAAGCCTCACTGTCACCCTCGACAATCAGAGTATCGCCTTCATATAATTTTTCATGATACGACGGTGCCAGTCTGCGCCGCTGGTTTCTGAATATTGCAGTGACAGAAATTTCATCTTCACAGGTTTTTTCAAGATCCCCGACCATTTGACCAATCAGAGAAGATCCGGCAGGTATGTGGAATTCAGTGATGTAGCGAGCGAATTGATGATGTGCATCGGTGGCACCATCATTCCTGCCCTCGGCACGCGGCAACAGCCTCCAACCCACCAATACCAGAAATAAAATACCTGCAAGCGCTGTAACAAGACCAACACGGGTAAAGTCAAACATAGAGAACGCTTCACCGACATTATTCTCGCGAAACGTTGCAACAATAATGTTCGGTGGCGTACCGATCAGAGTGGTCAAGCCACCCAGCAGACTGGCAAACGACAGAGGCATCAATAACAGAGACGCACTTCGTTTTGCCTTAACTGAGTCTCTGATAGTCACCGGCAGCATCAATGCCAATGCACCTATGTTGTTCATAAAGGCAGATAACACGGCTGTGATGCCGGTGTTCGCAGCAATCTGGCTGGTCACTCCCGAGCGAGTATAGGCAAGATAGCGCAGGAAAAGCTCTACAATACCTGATGACTGCAGCGCTCTACTGATTACCAAAACACACGCAACGGTAATTACCGCAGGATGAGAAAAACCCTCAAAGGCTTTTTCGATTGGCACGACCCCGGTATAAACGCATGCCATCAGCGCGAAGCCTGCCACAATATCGTATCGCCATATATTGACGATAAACAGCAACATGGTCGCTGCAAGTATCAGGACTATAGACAGTTGATCAAGGGGCATTATGTTATTTGCAACTTATAGCTACAGACATGATCTGAGGAGTTGGTGAAGCTAGATAGATTCACTCCTGTTATCTCCTTAAAGATAAATAGTGAATATAGACATTGAAAGCGTTGCCATACTGTTGCAACTGCACAGTGCCTGCCAAATACAGGCGCACGTTTTTATCCACGATACCGGACGCGATCAGAAATACTGCAACTTAGCTTTATAAAAATTTACGCAGCAGAGAATAATAATCATTCTGCAGCTGCACATTGTTGTGGCCGGCACCAGCCAACACATTTGTCTGCACATAACCCGCAAACGCATCGACGAGTCGATTTGAACTCGACATAGGGATGATCTCATCCTGCTCTGCAATAATCGCTAATACCGGGCTATCAATTTCAGCAGCATAATCGATGGATAGATACTGATCCTTGAGCAGCCAGTTTACCGGAAAAAACGGATAAGCCGTTCTGGCAATATTCAACAAGCTGTCAAACGGTGTTACCAGCACGAGTTTCATGACGGGCCGTTGTTTTGCAAGCCAGCACGCCACGCCACTGCCGAGGCTTCTTCCGATCACCGATATGCCGGTATGATGTGCCGAAACGGTATCGAAAATATCTACCGCATCTGCGAATAGCTTTGTCTCTGAAGGACGACCTTCGCTACCTCCGTAGCCACGGTAGTTGGCCAGATATACCGTTTTATCAGTCAGTGCAGTTTGCAGATCTTCTGCAGATAATGCCACTGATTCACCGTTGCCACCAAAGTAGATTACAGCATTCTGCCTGCCTTCATTGATTACGATTAAATTTAATTCAGTACCATCACGGCTTTCTACTTTTAACTCTCTGAATTCATGACCGACAACCGGTGCCGGATAATAAATCAAATGTCTCTGCAGGAAAAACAGCACTGACGCCGCTACCACATAGAGCAACAGCACCAGTCCGATTATCGCTGCAATAAACTTCACCTGTCATTTACCAGCGTTGCAATCTGTAATATGTTGAAAACATTATTATTCGCTCCACCCATCGGTTACCATCATAGCAAACAAGACGCTGGAAAAAAGATCAGGCATTAGTTATTTGCCTGATGCAGATAAAACAGTGGTCCTGCAATTTACCGTAAACCCTTATGCCAGAGCCGCCCATCAGCAACCAGAAACAACACAACTCAACCGCAATCATTCTTCGTTTGTGGCCCTACCTCAGAAAATACCGCATCAGAGTATTGATGGCCATTGCGGCATTATTACTGGCTGCGGCAGTGACTCTCACCATCCCTGTTGCCTTCAGATTTCTGATTGATCTTGGCTTTACCGCAGACACCACTGGCGCGAACAATGTCAATGCAATATTCCTTGCTCTGTTTGCACTGGCAGTCCTGCTGGCTATCAGTACCGCTGTGCGCTTTTATCTGGTCTCGTGGCTGGGTGAACGCATCACGGCAGACTTACGCAGTGATGTGTTTGCCAACGTTCTGCAGCAGGATCCGCTGTTTTTCGAATCGCTTAAGACTGGTGAAGTGGTATCGCGTCTGTCTACCGACACCACCCTGATCCAGTCACTGATTGGCTCAAGCATTTCGTTTGGCTTGCGTAACGCTATTTTATTTACCGGCGCGCTGACTATGATGCTGATCACCAACCTGCCTTTGGCCGCAATTATTCTTGGTCAGCTGGCAATGGTGATACTGCCAATCCTGCTGTTCGGACGTCGGGTACGAAAACTATCCCGCAACAGCCAGGACAAACTTGCCGATACCGGTGCGATGGCAGGCGAAGTTCTCAATGCCATGGAAATTGTTCAAGCCTACGGGCGCGAACCGTATGAAGTGTCACGTTATAGCAATGCAAGCGACCTGGCTTTTGACACAGCAATACAACGCAACACGTATCGCTCTTTATTAACCGCACTGGCGATAGTATTAATCTTCGGTGCTATTGTTTTTGTTCTATGGTTAGGTGCCAATGCAGTGATTGCAGGCACATTAACCGCCGGATTACTCACCCAGTTTATGCTCTACGCCGCTATCGTTGGCAGCTCGGGAGCTGCAACAGCAGAAGTCTATGGTGATATACAACGTGCGGCTGGCGCGACTACCCGGTTACTGGAGTTGCTGGACGCAAAGCCGCAGATCAGCTCCGCTGTTGAAACCATTAATTATTCCCCTTCGGCTGCAAGTGCTGCAAACCCGCAAGCTGAATCTGCCACTGAAAGCAACAATGCATTGTCTACAGCCCGTATCGAATTTCGCGATGTGACGTTCAGCTACCCATCCAGACCCGACGACGCAGCGCTCGACGGTGTCAGCTTTACGGTTGAACCGGGTGAAACAGTTGCTCTGGTTGGTCCTTCCGGTGCAGGCAAGAGCACAATCGTACAACTTATGCTTCGCTTTTATGACCCACAGCACGGCAGCATCCGGTTTAATGATTCACCACTGCCGGATATCGATCTGCCCGCTTTGCGTAATGCTATTGGACTGGTGTCACAGCAAAGCGTCGTGTTCTCGGCAAATGCCATGGAGAACATTCGCTATGGCAACTTACAGGCATCAGATGAAGCTGTTTATCAGGCAGCAACTGATGCACAGGCAGACGAGTTCATTCAAAGACTGCCGCAAGGCTATACAACCCACGTCGGTGAGCGTGGTACTCGACTGTCCGGAGGCCAAAGACAACGGCTTTCTATTGCACGCGCTTTACTGAAGAATCCACCGCTACTGCTGCTTGATGAAGCCACCAGCGCGCTGGATACCGAGAGCGAACGTAAAGTTCAGCTTGCTTTGGAGCTCGCAATCAAAGGCAGAACCACCATAGTAATCGCGCACAGACTGGCAACAATCGTTAATGCAGATAAGATTATCGTGCTCGACAACGGGCGTATTGCCGAACAGGGCAAACACTCAGACCTGTTAAAGGCAGGCGGACTGTATTCGAGACTAGCCGAGATGCAGTTTAACCAGTAGCTGGCGGTGCGATTACTATTCAGCTACTGAGTGAGAATATCCAGATACGCCTGCATGTACCTGCCCCCGAGGGCACGTAAACCTGCAGCCGAAAAATGCGCACCACTCGGATCAGATTCAAGGAAAGGCAGATCCGTTGTATGCACACAGTAAGTGTTTGGATCATTGTCTTCGTTGAGCTCAAGCAATCGTCTGTTAACTCTGAACGATATTCGTGTCTCACCGCAAATAAACGGCAGGTCAGATTTACCCCATGACTCAGAGCGAAAGTTGTCGATAACGCCATTGAGCTTAATGGAGTAATAATCGATATATTCGATAGAATCAGTGTCTGTGAAACCGGTGGCATCCGGATCAGAGGTTCCCTCATACTGAGCGTCACTTTCACCCTGATGCCATAGCATCACATCAATACTGTCTTTTTGCGGTAGATCGCTCAGTGCATCGTTTATCTTGTTGCGCATCTTCAGATAAAACGGCGATTCAAAATCCCAGTTTGCAATGCCCTGACCCGGCGCTGCCAAAACAATAAACCCTACAACAGCCTGATCGTCTTGCTGCGCCAGAGTCTTACCAAAGTGAAAGACAAAGTTATTATTCGGAGAGTTGTCTGGATCGGTCAGCGCATGGTTACCTGGGTGGGCATTCTCATCCCACACCTGATGCAGGTCAGCAACCTGCCAGCCATCGTCGGTAAAAGCGAATACTCTGGGATCGGGGTGATCAAGAAACGGGTCAAACGCCGTATCAGCACCTTCAACATTAGACTGACCCGTAACCACGACTAAATGGTTGATGTCTGCGACGGTGTATTCGCCGGAATTACCACCAGCCGCGGCACCTGAAACACCAACCACACCTGCTGCAGAGTCAGATACATCAGAAGCGGGCTGTACCACTGTGTCGACAGACCCGGTACTGTCACCAACACAGGAAATTAACAATGGTGTAAGGATCACCATTAAAAACAAAGAGATAACCTGCTGAAATCGAAACGTCACGTGATCACGGCACCCGTTTTAAAGTAGACTGACAAGAGCAAAACGAGTAAGTATACCGAGAAAAGCCAGCCCGTAAATACGGCACCGGCTAAGTTCATATAAGCGTAACAATTGATGCAGCTTGCCCGGTAGAGTATCTATGCAGCATGGTGCTGGAGATTCGCACCGACTGCAGAGTTACAAGCACCAGGTACCGAGCCTACATTACCGCTTTTTTCTTTTAACCCACACCAGCAAACCAAGCCACCAGGCGAAAAACACACCACCGCCTGAAGCGAGGTCCGTCGCTGCAGCAACAGCTGGCTCCGAAGTGTTGTTATTAGTTAAACCTGTAGTTACAGACGGTAAAGTGTTGGTTGCATTAACCTGTGGCGAAGCCACCGCCAGCTCACCGGATATCTCATCAGGTAACTCATCAGCCAACTCATCAGCCAACTCATCAGGTATTAGGGAGACTGTATCGTCAGGCCCCAGACCCATTGACTGAAGTGCAGTAGTAGCGGCTTGTGAGTCATCACTATCTGACGTGACCAACTGCCTGGTGCCAACAGAATCCGCTTCAGCAACAGGCGCATCATCAAGCGGCGTGGTCGCTATGCGAAAGTTATCAAAGTATATAAACTGGTCACTGGCTGGCGCCCATGACGGATCAGCACCGCCATAAAACGTACTGAAATAGAACATATTGATCGCGATATCATCAGTCATGCGATATAACATGGTGTCAGATCGCAGCACTTTTTCACCGTCAAGCCAGGCCTCAATGACGCCATTGGTTTCACCCGGCGTATTCATGACTACCCGGTGCTGAACAGTGTGCCACTGACCTCTGACGGGCTTTACGTCCCAGACTTCATCATCACCATATTGACTGAACTGGTCTGCATGATACATGTAGTTCTCAAGCACACCTTCTTCACGCCACATGCCACGAGCACTCCAGCCATCGTAACCGGTAGGGAATCCACCACCGGTGTTACAACCGTCTTTAGGCTCCAGCGTCGTGTTGTATCCACAGAGACCCGGTAACTTGCCGCCTCTGACATAATCAAAATTCTCGGAGAACTTCACATCATATGAAACGTATAGCTCTTCAAAGTTGCGTTCAAAATTTACCCCGAAAGACAGATCGCTAAGAAAGGCCACAGCTCCCTGTGAGCCAAACTTGTTGGCCGGGAACTTCACTTCCAGCGCCTTACCTCGCTCGGCATCGTCGATTATTCTGGCGCGCTCTTCTACCAGCCCCATGTGCCAGAAAGGCGTATCCCACTGCTGGTTAACATCCTGCGGCTTGTATACGCCGACCGTGTTAGCCTCAAAGTCCTGCTCAAACACAACCAGATCTTCCTGCACCACCACCAGCCCGGGCACGCTGCTCCTTTTCTCAGGCAGGGTCAGATCAATAACGCAGGACCGATCATTTTCCCACCCCCAGCCATCGCCATCCTTATCTGCCCGTGCATCACTACATACCGGTGTGCCTTCATCGTTAAGTAAAAGCGGCTTCTCTTCTACCTGACAGACTCTTGAGTCAGCCCATGGCCATTCAGAATTGGAGTCATACTCACAACTGACCTCAGCTGCTGCCGCCAGCTTAGCCACAGCAAACGCCACGGCCACCAAAGCTGCAATGGATTTGTAATTCACCCCGATACCTCAATATTATTTTTATGGTGCTGGGTGAACGGCAGCTAGCCGCAAAAACTAATTATCTTTGACCAGTCTGTGCGGTGTATCAAAATACCTCTGAGATGGCGAAGTATCACAGGGCACTGCAAGATGTGCCGCCGGTACCGTCGGGGCCGGTTATCGAGTAACCTTCCATTCTTCAATTACGTTGGTTCCAGACTGACGCATAACCATTGACACCGGGCAAAAACGCGGCAGTTTCTCTCTTATTGTGTCTAACTGATCATCAGTGGCATTGGTGTTGACATCAATCGTTAATTTTACCGTCGGGAACGGCACCTCAACGCGCTCGTCCAGCAAAACTCCACGACGGTCAAATTCAGCTTCGCACAATATTTCGTTAATGCTGAATTCAAGATCCATAGAATGGGCAATCTTGGTAGCAATATTATTGGTGCAACCGATCAGAGCCGCCATCAGGGTTTCAGTCGGTGACGGTGCGAGGTTGGTACCACCGCGCTCGGTTGGCTCATCCGTCATGGTGGAAACATCACGGGTGGTGATATCTGTGCGCCCGCTGGTCGGCGAGACTCCACGCAGGTGATAGATTGCAGATTTTACTTTTATATTGGCATTCGACATCTGTTTACCTCTGGGTGAGTAATCGTTGTTGACTCTCCAGCACCTTGTTTCGTTACTGCGCCAACTTGTATTTGCAGCTACTATAGAACATCGCTTCAGAGTCAGGCAAGAGACAGAAATGAATGCAATTGCAATCGCACTTCACGTAATCGCGGCAGTCGTTTGGGTTGGCGGGATGTTCTTTGCCTATGTGGTACTGCGACCTTCAAGTGATGCGCTCGAACCACCACAAAAACTCACTTTGTGGGCAGGTGTATTTAAACGCTTCTTTCCATGGGTCTGGATGGCAGTTATCCTGTTGATTACTACCGGCTACTGGCTGATGCTTAACTGGTTCAACGGCTTTGGCAGTAGTCCGGGCTACGTACATCTGATGCATATTCTCGGCTGGGTTATGGCACTGCTGTTTGTCTTCCTTTACTACAAGCCCTACCCTGCATTCAAAGCCGCCATTGCTTCTGAAAACTGGCCAGGCGCTGCGGCTCAGGTGGGCAAAATAAGAACCATAATACTAATCAATCTGATATTGGGCCTCATCCTGTTGGCCGCAGTCGCAGCACTGCAGCGACTAGGTTAACCAATACCATTAGCGATCTTAAGATCTATCATCTGTAACGCTCACGACCACACTGCAGGCTGCACCACTATATATGAACACTCCCGCACACTTGTTAATCGGTGCTGCCTTATTTGGCAAAAGAGACAATATAAGGTTGCTAGGTGGTGCACTGCTGGGAGGCTTGTTGCCGGATGTTTCACTGTATTTATTGGCTGGCTTCTCTATTTTTATCTTAAACATCTCGCCAAATGTAGTTTTTGGCGAACTATATTTTTCCGATACGTGGCAAACGATATTCAGCATCGATAACTCATTTTTTGTTTGGGGAATTCTTCTGGCTATTGCAATAAAAAGCCAAAGCAAATTTTTCATCGCACTAACTACTTCCGCAGTCCTGCATGTGGTGTCAGATTTCGCGCTTCATCATGACGACGCAAGAGCGCACCTTTGGCCGCTATCTGACTGGCGTTTCGAGAGTCCGATTAGTTATTGGGACAGCAATCATCACGCATTTTATGTCATCCCGGTTGAAGGCATTCTGTGCGCTATTGCCACCGTCTATCTGTTAGCGGGCAAACTACATATCGCCGTTAAAGTCGGACTGGTGCTGTTGTTTATGGCAGAGTTATTTACACTTAGTAGTTGGCTACGTTATTTTTAACAAGGCATCACTACCGTACATCCGGGCAGTTACCGCAATAAAGCGTATTAACATGAATCAGATTCGATTTTTCAAGGGTTGCAATAATTCAGTCTTGCTGTTGTTTCTGGGCATAGCAGCATTTATCGCAATTATAATTACACCATTACAACCAATCAGCGCACAGGATGTAGAGCAAGACACCAACGAGGAAACTTTTGTACTCAACCTTAAGAATACAGATATTCGTGCACTGATTGAAACGGTATCAAAACGCACTGGCAGAAACTTCATTGTTGACCCCAGAGTAAAAGCCACTGTCAATGTAATTTCCTCTGAACCAGTCAACGCTGACAAACTCTATCAGCTGTTTCAGTCAGTGCTTCAGATCCACGGCTTTGCCGCAGTTCAGGCCGGAAGCTTTACCAAGATTGTTCCTACCTCTGTCGGTGTGCAGAGCGCTGTACCGGTTCTTGATAACACACTCAGTGGTGGAGGCTTATCAACCGATGAGCTGGTCAGCCAGGTACTGCACCTTGAAAACATACCAGCGCAACAAGTGGTAGAAGCAGTCAGACCATTACTCCCACAAACTGCGAGAATCAGCGCAGAAAGCAACAGCAATACCGTTATTGTGACCGATCGCGCAGCAAACATCGCCAAGCTTATTGAGTTGATCATCAGACTCGATGCACGGCAGTAGGCACATCAAAAACCAAAACAAGGTAATTCACGACTCCTGCAAAAACACCTGCTGCAAGCCAGCTTGCAATTGTCGAATCTTAAAGCCATAGACTTACGCGATTCATCATGTACGGTGACACAAGCCGGGGGTACATCAACCAACAAAAAAACGGTGGATGCGCTGTCGCTTATGCCACCCTACCGCAAACACGGCAGTCAAAGTATTGCGCTATGTTTCCCTGTACACTGCTCACCGCAAGTAACAAAACGAGACAGATACCGTAGGGTGGCATCAGCCGAAGGCGCATTCACCAGCAAAGAAACGGTGGATGCGCTGTCGCTTATGCCACCCTACCGCGAATATGGCAGTCAAGGTACTGCACTATGTTTCCCTGTACACTTCTCACCGCAAGTAACAAAACGAGACAGATACCGTAGGGTGGCATAAGCCGAAGGCGCATCCACCAACAAAAAAAGGTGGAAGCGCTGTCGCTTATGCCACCCTACCGCAAACATGAAAATCAAAGTACTGCGCTATGTTTCCCTGTACACTGCTCACCGTAAGTAACAAAACACGACAGATACCGTAGGGTGGCATAAGCCGAAGGCGCATCCACCGATAAAAAAATGCTTGCCCTATCACCTACGCCAATCCATCAACTTGTAAAGCATACAGACTGGTGTATTCATATACCGTTAAAAAACTGGATAATGATTACAGTGAACAGGCACTGACACTGGTCAGTGAAGAATTCTCACATGGCAGCCCGCTGCATCAGGCCATGGACATTTCGCAGCAGGAATATTTTGATTACCTCTCTGCCGACTGGCATAACTATGCCATGGCAGGCCCGCTTGATTCTTTGATCGCCATAGACAGCAACAGTCATGAACTACTCGGGTGTTTGATCACAAGCAGGTTTCCGGTTGTGTTTTGCGAGCTGGAGCTGTTACCTGAGAAACAGCAACCCATCTCGGCGCTGTTGCAAAAGCTGGAATCAAACTATCTAAAATCATCCCGGCACCATGGAAAAGGTTGCATGGTTGATCTCGTGGTTGTAAGAAAAACCTACCGCGGCACGGGAATTTACCAGCATATGCGTAAAACGCTGCATACACAGGCCAAAGCCGCCGGTTACGATACAGTTTTTGGCGAACTATCTTCTGCATCAACACAACATGTGTGTGTTAAAAAACTGGGGCATAAAGTGCTCGCAGAAATTAATTACGACACGTTCGACTACCGTGGCAACAAACCCTTTGCGTCAATCGAAAACCCACCGTCCATTCAGTTAGTTGGAGTGTTTTTATAAAATGATGCCGACTCCTGCGGCAACAATGCCGCATAAATGAATGACAAGGCGGGCGTAGTTAAATTGCAGCTTTTTCCCAGCCTTATGACAGCGCCAAGCTGAGTTTCAAGCTCGGAGTGTCTACCACCTACAATATCGCGTTGCATAGAAGTAGTACCATGTGCAGGGGCGTTATCAATCTGCTTAAGCACCTCGTTACGGTGCTCAAAAGACAATTCTATATTCAGCGCGTTACCAACCTCTATCACTTCATCAATACACTGATGCAGCAAAGTGGATGTTTCAACTGTACTCCTTACTTCGCCAATCGTCGCACGAGCTACGCTAGTGACTGCACTTAGCGGACAGATAAACAGAAACTTCCGCCAAAGAGACAATGAGATATTGTCGCTGATTTTTGTAGTGACACCCGCAGTTTCAAACGTGGATTTTATTTTTTCCAGTTCTTCCGGTGGCACTTCTGCAGAGTCGTTGACACCAAACGTGATGAACGGATCCACTGCAATGTGGTGGATTAAACCGGGGGCTTTGAGTGCTGCAATTATTCCACACAACCCTGACGCAATCTGTCGATTTGAAAGACCGGCACGAAGTTGGTCTGTCGCACTCACACCATTTAGCAAAGGCAATATCACCGATCTCTCATGACTTAATCGCTGAATCTGATCCATTACATCTGCCAGTTGCCAGCCTTTGACTGCTACGATGACCAGATCACAGGGCTCACATGCCTCTGCATCGCCAATCGCTGTCAATTTCGGGGCTAGCAACTCCGCTGTCGGCGTCTCAATCTTTAAACCGTTGGCTTTAATTGCTGCAAGGTGATCACCTCTTGCCAGCAGAGTGACATCCTGCCCGGCCAGGGCAAGCACCCCACCAAAGTATCCTCCTACCCCTCCGGCACCTACTATTGCGACTCGCACTAACGCCTTCTCCATGACCAAATGCTTCTGAAACGCTACGCGGCAAACTCAATAAAGTACACATCGCGCAGAAAATCTACACCACTCAACCAACACCCAAATGCACAGGCAAAGTGACAGGCCCGCGAAACGCCCAGCCACTGAACTCGACATCACCATTGAGACGAATGTCAGGGAATGCGTTGAATAACGCGGGCAGCGCTACCTCCGCTATCAGCATCCGTGAGATAGCGGCACCGGCGCAAAAATGCGGTCCGGCACCAAAGCTCACAGATTTTGAAGTGTCGCGATGACAGTCAAATCTCGCAGCGTCGGCGAATACGGTTTCATCACGATTGGCACTGCCAAACATCAGAAATGCCCTGCTCTCGGCTTCAAACTGTATGTCTTTAAAGGTAAAGGACCTGGCTACCCGCCGAGGTGACATGCCGATTGGCGATATCCAGCGTGCATACTCCTGAAATACCTGCCGCCAGCTGATATCTCCATTTAATACGTCAGTTAGTTGATGCGGATGCTGCAGCAAGGCCCAGACACAACCGGCAATTGCATCGCGGGGTTCGTTCTGACCTCCGCTGATAGCGAGTTTAATGTTGGCTCTGATACTTTCTATTGGCTGATCGGCTTTGCATAGCACAGACAAAAGAGATTCATCGCTCAGGCCGGAGTCAGGCTCAAGCATTTGATCAATGCAGGCATCAATCTTTGCAGTCGATCGATGACATCGATCTTCAATTGCCTGATCACCGCCATAGTTAGAGATGCCGTCAATGATGCCTTGCGAACACGCATCAAGCTCAGCCGGTGTTATGTTTTTTAATCCGGTAACACAACGCAGTGCATGGGCTGATACCGGCATGGCAAAGTCCTGCACAAGATCACAGCGCGCGGTTTGCTTTAAAGAGTCGATAACCTCACTGGTGTAGTGATAGAACTGTTGCTTCCATATATGTCTGGCGGCGGAGGGTGAAAAGCTGGGCATTGCCTGCCTTCTTTCCTTCACATGCTGTGCGCCGTCCTTGCGCATCATGTTTTCACCCATCAATACATTCATTAAACCGCCGGGTTGCTCGGAGGAAAAAACCGCGACATTCTTCTCACACTCAACCACATCGTTGTGGCGAGTAAGTAGCATGGCCTGCAGTTGCGGCACAAAGCACACAGGTGCATGCTCACGCATGTGCTCAAGCATCGGGTAAGGGTTGCGGGAAAACTCCGCAGGCTGAATATCTACAACCGGAGCAGACAGTGACATTGAAAGCGCCTTCTAAAGATCCGGGTAAAACGGATACAAAAAAGGCGGTAACACACCAGTGCTACCGCCTTTTTTAAACCTCAACGAAACGGGATATCAGTGAACTCCCGATTCCAACGTCCTGTGACAAACAGTGCGTTACAAACCCCACTTGGCAGCAGTCTCATCAAAGAAGCCTCGTGCCTTTTTGATTTTGATCCAGTTATTCACGTAGTTGATCCAGACCTGATCGTCCTGCGGCAACAACATGGCAATGGGTGTTGGTGCGCGGGCTGCATCAACGTTGATCGGCACGATCTTGTCGAATTTCTGCGTTAGTGTGGCACCTTCAATATTTGAAGTGACAAAGACATCAGAACGACCTGACAGGACTTCCTGATGCTGCAATGCAGGCGCTTCAATGGACTTGATCTCTGATTCCGGGAACCATTCTCTAACCATTTTTTCAAATGTGGTGCCAAGCGTTGCAGCAACTTTAACGTCAGCGTTGTTAATCGAATCCCACCCATCAAACTTATCTGCTTTGTCTGCGGTGGTGTACGGCTGTATCTCAACAGCAATATAGCTGTCAGAGTAGCCTGCGGCTTTCATTCGTGCAGGACTGATCGAGGCAGAGCCGGTCATATGGTAGTTGCCAGCGACAACACCGTTAACCAGAGTTTTCCAGTCTGTTGCGACAAACTCAAGCTCCACACCGAGATCGGTGGCGAGCTCTGTCATCACGTCAATATCGTAGCCTTCGTAGGAGTTGCTGGCCGGGTCCTTGACCGTCATCGGGTTCCAGTCACCGGTGGTGCCAACCTTCAACACGCCTGAATCGAGAATATCTTTCAGTGCAGATTGAGCGAACACAGGGGTTGATGCAATGCAAAGAATCGCCGCGACAGCGAGCGCTTTGAGCTTAATCATTTTCTTCCTTTTAGAAGCGGTCAAATTTGCATCGTTACATGGTCCTTCATGCATTGCAACCGCAAGCCGCTGTTCACGCAGGATTTTGCAGATTACGGTAAACTGATCGTCTTTCCCCAAACCTATGTTCGCCAATGGCAGCCACTCCGGCAGTTTCGGATCACGAAACACCGATAATCCGTATGCAATCGGTATCGAAATTCTTTGGATCGTTTCAAGCACTTAACAGTGTCTCGATCGATGTCAGGCTCGGCGAACGTGTGGTCGTATGCGGGCCGTCGGGTTCTGGCAAGTCCACCCTGATACGCTGCATCAATCAGCTCGAAAAGCATGACGAAGGCTCTATCACGATTGACGGGCACCCACTTCAACATAACAAAAAAAGCCTGCAGGTTATCCACGACAACATCGGCATGGTGTTTCAGCAGTTCAATCTGTTTCCGCACCTGAGCGTGCTGGATAATCTGACTCTCGGCCCGATTCGTTCGCGCGGCATGAGTAAAAAACAGGCAAACGAGCTCGCCATGCAGTACCTGGAGAGAGTCCGGATTCCGGAACAGGCAGCTAAATACCCGTCGCAACTATCGGGTGGCCAGCAACAGCGAGTGGCTATTGCCAGGTCGCTGTGTATGGAACCGAAGATTATGCTGTTTGACGAACCGACCTCTGCACTTGACCCGGAAATGATCAACGAAGTCCTCGATGTGATGGTGGAGCTGGCAGAGAGCGGCATGACAATGATCTGCGTCACTCACGAGATGGGATTCGCCAGACGTGTTGCCGATACCATGGTGTTTATGGATCACGGACAGATCATTGAAAACACCAACACTGCCAAATTTTTTGACTCACCCGAAAGCGAACGCTGTCAGGAGTTTCTGCAGCAGATCCTGCCACACTGACCATCACCTATGGCACAACCAACATTATTGTTATCACAGTGGTACAACCGATTCATCGCCTGATATGACCAGAGTCCTGTTTATTACATTAATGGCAGTGCTGCTGTCTGCCTGTTCTAGCGACTGGGGCTGGTATGTGGTCAACCCCACTACCCCCAAAGGCATGACCAATCTTAAGTTCCTGCTGAGCGGGCTCGGCTATACGGTATTGCTGTCGGTCACGGCCATTGTTATCTCGATCATTATAGGGCTACTGGTGGCATTGCCCGGGCTATCCAAAAACAGGTTGTTAAAAGGCTTTAATCGCACCTATGTCGAGCTGGTTCGTGCGGTGCCGATTCTAGTCATGATTCTGTGGGTCTACTACGGACTACCACAACTGCTAAGCGTTACTATTACTGTATTCTGGGCCGGTGTAATTGCACTGGCATTGTCAGACAGTGCTTTCGAAGCAGAGATTTTCAGAGCCGGCATCCAGTCGATTGATAAAGGCCAGTATGAAGCGTCACATACCGTTGCACTGGGCTATGTAGATACCATGCGATTTATTATATTGCCGCAGGCTATCAAGCGTATC
This sequence comes from uncultured Granulosicoccaceae bacterium, assembly GCA_938007995.1. Taxonomy (GTDB): domain Bacteria; phylum Pseudomonadota; class Gammaproteobacteria; order Granulosicoccales; family Granulosicoccaceae. The sequence continues at coordinate 41,044 of CALLLW010000033.1, forward strand.
CTGCCAGCGCTGGGTAACCAGCTGGTCTATATGCTTAAAATGTCTTCACTGGTATCAGTGATTGGTATGCAGGAACTGACGCGCAAGGCCAACGAACTGGTAGTCACAGAATATCGACCACTCGAAATCTACACGATACTATTGCTTGAGTATCTGGTCTTGATACTGATAGTGTCTGCTGGTGTACGATGGCTTGAGAGACGCATGGAAACTGACATTGCACGATAGTGTTTATAGACTATCGCGCAAATCACCTACCACTTAGATACGCTCCAACGACTCTATACCCAGTAGACCCAGGCCACAGGTTAGCGTACGCGATGTCATGCCGCAGAGTTGCAAGCGGCTTCTCTGGATTGCAGTAGTTTTCGAATCACGCACTGAGCACTGATCAAAAAACCGTGCAAACAACTGCGCTAGATCGAACAGGTAATTGCATAACAGGTTGGGCTTGTATTCAATCAGCACATCGTAAATAACTTCATCAAAACGCAATAACTGCATAGCGAGCTGCCTTTCCACCGACTCGGTGAACACAAGCTCATCAGCTGCGGCTTTAAGTTTTTCTGTGTCTGTATCAAGCTTGCGCAGTATACCGTGCACTCTGGCATTGGCGTATTGCAGATAAGTGGCCGTATTGCCGCGCAGAGCGAGCATTTTATCGTAGCTGAACTTATAGTCTGAAGTACGATTCTGGGATAAGTCGGCATACTTCAAAGCACCCAGCCCCACTACTCTGCCTATTTCCTGCTGTCGGCTATCTTCAAGGTTCGGGTTCTGCTCGCGTGCCACAGCCAGTGCGCGGCTTTCTGCTTCATCAAGCAAACCTTCAAGACCCACCGTGTCACCTGCACGGGTTTTAAATGGTTTGCCGTCATCACCCATGACTGTGCCGAAGCTGACATGCGTCATTTCAACATCGTTGTAGCCCCACAGCTTTGCCGCTGCAAACAGTTTATCGAAGTGATCGTGCTGTCGATGATCAACCACATAGAGCATGCTGTCTGCCTGCCACTCGTGCACCCGATGCTTGATGGTGGCGAGGTCTGTGGTGGGATATAAGAAAGCGCCATCCTTTTTACGGATGATCATTGGCGCTTCAAAACCATCCATGAAAACACACATCGCACCATCACTTTCAGTGGCCAGCCCGTTTGCAGTAAGCTCTGCAACCACGCCTTGCAACTGATCCTGGTAGTAACTCTCACCCAGAATATGATCAAATTTTATATTCAGCCTGTCATAGATGCGCTGAATATCTTCAAGGCAATACGGCAGGAACTCATCCCATAGCGCGCGATTTTCTGTATCACCTTCATGCAGTCTGGCGGTTTCTGCCAACACCTGCTGCCCGACCTGTGCATGCTGCTTTGCCACCTCCGCGACTTGCGGATCACAATCTTCCAAGGCAGAGGTATACGAAGCAATCAATTCATCTTGTACGGTGAGCTTTTCCTTTAAACGCTGAATGTCTTTTTTCTGCTGCTTCAGTTTGCCTTTGTTGTCACCATGATCAGCAGACTGAATCCGCTCAAGCGCCTCAAGCTGTTTTTGTTTGAGTTCCTGCGCTTCCGGCAGTTTTTGTACTGCTGCGTGATAATCCATCAACACTCGTACATACTTGTACAGCCGACTCAACTCCAGTACCGGATTTTTTTGATACGCCGCCTGATCAACAAAGTGCTTATAGCCGTAGATGATCATACCGAACTGCGTACCCCAGTCACCGAGGTGATTGTCTGTGATGACTTTATGACCAATAAAGCGATGGATATTGGCGAGCGCATCACCGATTACCGTCGAGCGGATGTGGCCGACGTGCATCGGCTTGGCAACATTAGGGGATGAAAGATCAATCACAACCGTGCGCGGAGAATCAACCTGCTCCACCCCGAGGTTATCGTCTGATTTTGCCTGCAACAACTGCTCTATCACCCAGCTGTCTTTGAACGTCAGATTGATAAAGCCGGGACCCGCCAGCTCGGCTTTCTCGCAGATATCATCCAGCGGCACCGTCTGCAGTAGCTCCGCGGCGATATCTCTGGGTGCTTTACCGAGCTGCTTACCCAGGGCCATCGCGCAGTTGACCTGATAATCACCAAAGCCGTCATCCTGAGTGGGCTTGATCATAGCCAGCAGGGAGCTGACCTGCGCTTCACTATCTGCAAAAGATTTCAGCGCAGGCTCAAAGCGCGCCTTTATTTCAGACAGGAGTTTCATGCACGGTGCTACCAATTGGGCGGAACCCCTATTGTAATTCATATACGCCAGAAGTCTCCTGTTGATCCGTTTAGCCTGCATTATTCATCAGGACTCGACGTTCTGAGAAAGTTAGACAAGGCAGGTCTTTGAATTGGCTGAGAAACGTGGATCGAGACGATCAGACCTGTTTTTCAGAAATTATCTCTTCTGCTTCGTTGCCCTCATCTGCGCTTTCATCATCTGATTTTCCGGTGACCATGCGCACCGGATCAATGCTACTCCATAGAGGTGTGTAAGCTATGGCACTGGCAAAAAGAGCACCGACCCTCAGGACCCATGCGAGAATACCCGCAGTGGCACTCAGCGATATGCTAATCAAACCGTCAGTCGCTAACCGATAACGCTTGCTGGCTGCATCTTCAGATTCTTTTATGTCTCGGGCCAGTCGCGCCAGACCTTCAACAAACTGTTGGTTCAATGCAGCAGTATGGTCTCTTGCCACATCTATGTTGGCGTTATGTCAAAGCGTGACAAACTGACATCAATCGAAGCCTGTTGCCCGAACGGGATAAAATCAATCACTTTATGTTGACGAATTCCAGGGTCTTGCAAACCACCATGCAGATGCAGCTCACTTTGATCCTGATTAAAGTCAAAGTTACCTATTTCTTCTGCATCATGCTCATTGGTGGTCAGGCCATCCAGGTCAACTCTGGCAGTAGTTGATCAACGTTGCGTAAAGTCCAGTCTCGTTGCTGCGGACGTCCATCGATTATCAACGAATCATTTACATGGAACAAGGATGCTAAAACGATTCTCGCATCGGTAGAGCGGGCTAAAAATGCGCTACCTGATTAATCAAGTGACCCACTGTTAATAGGTACATCGACAGTCAACTATTCATCGACCATGGATCTTAAGTTGCCAAAGCAAGAACACGCTCATGCAAGCAATACTTCAGGGCACATCGCCAGCATGGGACTTCCAGCGTACGCTTAAAAAAAAAGGCTGGTCGCGTATTCGCGAACAGCCTTTTTCATTAAGTACCCGGGTCCTGGGAGAACCAGTATGTATGTCTGAGGGTGCAAACGCTCCCCTCAGCCTTGTTCAAGTTACAAATCGTGTTTTCCAGTAGTATTTCACCCTTGTTATAGTTCATGGCACTTTAAACAGCGCATTAAACTACCGGTTGCAGAACCTTCCTGGTTCGAAAGACATACTGCTGAATATCTTCTCGCATATGCTGAATGGTTTGTTCCGTTAACGGGTTACGTGCCTCATCGCGCAACTGCCCGTCGAGCTCACTTGCCAGCTCTTTGGCTTCCTGTATCAGAAAATTAAACGCAACATCGGCATCGAGCTCTACCGGCAGCCGCATGAACAGTGTGATACCGGGTGTTTCAAAAATACGCATCTGATCCGGATCAAACATACCGGGCTTTACCATGTTTGCCACAGAGAAAACCTTGTTTCCTTCAAGCGAGCAGTGATAAAGCGACATCCGTCCATAGGTATATCCATGTCTATCAAACAACGCTTTTAAATCGTTGCCGTAAAATCGACGGCCACGAGACGCAACCACGTTAACAGCGACAAGTTTCTCTTCAAATTCCTGTAGCTGCACAGGCTCGGCATAACCGCTAAATTCTTCTGCAAACTGACGGTCGAAGTCGTCTTCCATGCCGACACTTTCATTCGCACTGGTACCACCAACCGCACTGGTTGCACCGACCGCGCCGGCGGCACGAACCGCACTGGCAAAACTGATGACTCCCGCTTCATCGTTCATAGAGTTCGAAGCGCGATTATCCAGCTCTGCATCAAGCGCCCGATCTATTGCATCAAAATCCTCTATGGCATCAAATTCATTGTTGATGTCAATTCTTGCCTGATCCGGGCCTGCGTCTACATTGGTCGGGATTGAGAATCCATCAGGCGTGGAACGATTTTCCTTAGCCAGATAAGCCTCTATTTCTTCGTCACTGACGTGCATGAGGTCTGCCCTGGTGACAGAATGCCCGGCAGAACGGGAGTCCGATGAATGTAAGCGACCTGAAACGCCAGATTGCGATTCGTCTGCGTACAAAGGATCTTCAGGTGGAGTCGGCAACGGTGACTCGAGATCATCCAGCGACGGATCGTGAGACACGGAAGTAACGCGTCGACCAACATTTTTGCGTGTCTTTTTACGGCTCATCATGAATGCAGCCACCAACATCGCAATGCCGGTTAAAATTAGAATCCAGCGGAAGAATTCCATCAGCACCAACCTTTATTTTGCGCGTGTACATTTAGCGGCATTTGAGTGTACAAAACTCACCTGGGCGCGTCGATTGATGTATGGGCTTTTTAGGTTACAAGTGCGCTATAGAAGCGCGTGAAAGCACGAACATTAAGGCTGTTAAGCAACAGCCAGCTCTACTGCTTCATCCACATCAACAGAGACAAGCCGTGATACACCTGGCTCCTGCATGGTAACCCCCATTAACTGGTGGCTTAGCTCCATGGTTACCTTGTTGTGTGTAATAAAAATAAATTGCACCTGACTCGACATTTCTTCAACCATTTTTGCAAATCGCCCGACATTAGCATCATCAAGCGGAGCATCGACCTCATCGAGCATACAAAACGGGGAAGGACGCAGGTGGAAAAATGCAAAGACCATTGCCACAGCGGTAAGCGCTTTCTCACCACCTGAAAGCAATTGAATACTACTGACTCGCTTACCCGGAGGTCGAGCCATAACTGCCACCCCGGCTTCGAGCATGTCTTCGCTGGTGAGCTCCAGCTTGGCCTGCCCGCCACCAAATAAACGAGGAAACAACTCCTGAAGCTTACTGTTCACTGCATCAAAGGTTTCTCTGAACATCGCTTTGGTTTCACGATCGATTTTACCAATAGCCTCTTCAAGAGTTTCAAGCGCTTCGGTAATATCCTGATATTGCTCATCCAGATATTCCTTGCGTTGTAACTGCTCTTGGTACTCCTCTATTGCCGCAAGGTTTATAGGCCCCAGCCTTTGTATCTTTCGCTCAACTTCCGCCAATTGCTCAGCCCACTCCTCCACAGTTGCTTGCTCGGGAATAGTTGGCATTAAAGCTTCGCGATCCACACCGGATTCTGAAAGTTGTTCGTCGATAGTTTTCAGCCTGACGCGCGATTCCTGCGATTCCATATTTACTTGCTGTAAAAGTTCGCGTGCCTGTTGCGCCTGCTGCTCAAGCCTGTGACGATTTTGCTCCTGAATACGCTGTTGATTGTCGTGCTCTTCAAGCTTTTTACGCGCTACCTGTAGTGATGATTCTATTTCGCCGCGGCTGCGTAACAACGCCAGGTGCTGCGTTTTTAATTGTTCTATCTCACCATGATCAGGTTGTTGCTGTTGATCCAGCTCATTGCGTCTTGCTTCAAGCTGCGTTAATTGCCGCATCATGCGCTCACGGTTTTGCTCGATAGACTCGCGACCGGATTTCATTGATTCGAGCTTGACTATCGTTGCCTGTCCCGACTGCCTGACCTGATCAAGTGACTGTCTGGCATCATCACGTTGTTCACGAGTCTGCGATCGGCGCTCATCCATATCAGCAAGTTGCTGCTGTAAATCCTGAAGCTTTCTCTCTGCTTCTTCTGAACGCAGTGATGCTTCTTTGTGTTCTCTGTCAGAGCGTGCAACCAGAGCCTGTATTTCTTCAAGCTCGCCTTCCACTTTGGCTGCCCGTTTACCTGCCTGATCAATGCGGGATCGGGTTGATTCGATCTTGCCGGCGATAGTGCTGATTTCACGATGCTGGCTGTTGATAAGAGCCTGTAGTTTGTCGCGATTATTTTCACGCTCTACTAATTGTTGCGACGATTGCTCCTGCTCTGTCTCAAGCGTTGCAATATCTTCCTTTAGAATTTTTACCTGCTGTTCAAGCGTATCGAGCTCTTCCTGTCTCTGCAGCACGCTACCGCTGCCGTCATCGGATCTTACACACAGCCAGTGACGCCCCATCCAGAGACCATCGCGTGTGACTATCGACTCGCCGGGGGCTAATGTATCCCGCGCTTCAAATGCTTCTTCAGTGGACTCGCAAATAGTGACTCCGTGCATTAGCTCCTGAATGCCGACACGGCTACTGACCATAGTAGCGAGCCATTTCTCCTCAGCAGTGTCATCTGTCTTTTGCTGATCGCTATCAACACCATCGCGAACCGCATTAACTCCAGAGTCAGGAAGGCTACCCAGCTTTTTACTTAACGAATCAAAGTCGTCTACACAAACTGCATCGAGAAAATCACCCAGTACAGCCTCAATGGCTTTTTCCCAGCCCTTGTCGATATCAAGCAGCTTTAACAACGGCGGTGCGTCAGCCAGCCCGTTCTTTTCCAGCCACTCAACCCTTTTCTTTTCACTGCCACCTGTGGCTGCCTGTTGCAAAGCTTGCAGTGACGATAACCTGCCATTGCTGTTCTGCAGTTCAGTTCGCCTGGCATCGAGTGACTGCTCTGTTTGAAGTGCTTTCTCTCGAACCTGTGCCAGTGACTTAACTGCGTCATCAAGCTTTGCTTTCAACGCAAGCTCTTCACTGCTTTTTGCCTGCTGTTGCGAGACGAGTGCATTTAACTCGCTATCGTGGCTTTTATCAGACAGCTCACCTTTTTCGCGTTGCAGCCGCTCTTCACGCAACTTGAGATCGGCGAGTTTCTTTTTCAGCTCTTCAAGCCGCGCTTGTTGCACCTGCGAAATGGTTTCCTGCTCAGAGTGCTCGGCACTTAGCTCTTCCCAGGTTGCCAGCGTATCCTGAAAATCACTCTCTGCCTGTTCATAGCGTTCAGTTGCTTCGAGTTGTTCAAGCTCAACGCGTTCAACGGTAGGACCTGCCTCTGCCAGTGCAGCCTCGACCTCAGCGATACGTTCAGCATCGTTTTCGATATTGCTTTTGATCTCTGCTGATTCTTCTTCTATGCGCTGTAACTCGCGGCTGCGCTTCTCACGTTCTTCCCGTGCATGCTGAATGGATTGCTCAGCACGGGTAATCTCTGCACCTACGGCATAGAAGTTACCCTGGACTTCGTTGAGTTCAGACTCAATCTCTTTGCGCTTTTCACGCATGGTTGTGATGTTATCTTCAGCTTCGGTGCGAGCTTCATCGGCAGCAGTTACGTTGCTTTGACGTTCTTCAAGCCGTTCATCAAAAGAGTTCAGGGCGCTGTGGTACTCCCGCCAGCGCAGACCAAGCAGCTCTGCACGATACTTTTTTTCATCGACCTTGAGTGTCTTGTACTTTTCTGCGGTACGCGACTGGCGCTGCAACTTTTCGAGCTGCTTGTCGACTTCCTCACGTAAATCGTTGAGGCGATCAAGGTTGTCGCGTGTATGACGGATACGATTTTCAGTTTCCCGCCTGCGCTCTTTGTACTTGGAGATCCCGGCCGCTTCTTCAAGGTAAACGCGCATCTCTTCAGGCTTGGCATCGATAAGCCTTGAGATCATGCCCTGCTCAATAATCGCGTAACTGCGCGGCCCCAGCCCGGTACCAAGAAAAATATCGGTAATATCGCGACGACGGCACTTTGTACCATTGAGAAAATACTGTGATTGCCCTTCTCGGGTGACCTGGCGCTTCAGGGCAATTTCAGCATAAGCCGCATACTGACCTTCAAGCTTGCCTTCACTGTTATCGAACACCAGCTCAACTGAAGCCTGGCCAACCGGCTTGCGGGAAGAAGATCCGGAAAAAATTACGTCAGACATTGAAGCGCCGCGCAAATGCTTGGCTGATGACTCGCCCATCACCCAGCGCACTGCATCAATGGTGTTTGATTTACCACAACCGTTGGGACCTACAATGCCAGTGAGATTTGTAGGAAGCTGCAGGGTCGTTGAGTCAACGAAGGATTTGAAGCCTGCAAGCTTGATTTTGCTCAATCGCATCTAGGCAGCCGGAAATGTGATACCAAAGAAGCGCGATGATAACTCGCAAACAGAAAAAATTCGCTTAATTTTCAGCGATTTTCATTAACATCCATCTTTACCAGTAGCACAATAATTATTTGTATCTTTCTAGCATCACTATGTATCATAAAAGAAACATTTATGGGAATTTGCTGATGACACGAATCCTTCTGGCCGTATGGCTTATGGTTTTTGCGGGAAGTCTCTGTGCTGACGATTTTCAACTTCCGACCACTCAACAAACCCCGGGAGGCGTGGCAAACATTAACCTCGGTCGGCTGAATAACAAGCCCTCTGCAAGTTTCAATGACATACCGGTAACCGTGGTAAAAAAGGCAGACCAATACCACGCGCTGGTTGGCATACCGCTCGACACCAAAGCCGGCTGGCACGCAGTGGATGTTCAACTGGCAGATGGCACCGGAACGTCTTATGAGTTTGAAGTAGCCAACAAGGACTATCCCGAGCAGTACCTCACCATTACCAATAAAAGGCAGGTCAATCCGATTGAATCTGATATCAAACGAATCAGAAAGGACCGTACGTCAATTGCAAACGCAAAACGGTACCGCCATGATGAGTTGCTGGGTCTTAAATTCGACATACCGGTGGAGGGCCCGAAGAGCAGTTCGTTTGGTTCAAGAAGATTCTTCAACAAACAACCTCGCCGCCCGCATGGCGGAATGGATATAGCCGCTCCTGAAGGCACCCCGGTGTATGCACCGGCAGACGCCTACGTGATTGAGACCGGTGACTACTTCTTCAGTGGTAAGTGTATTTTTCTCGGCCACGGCGGGGGCCTGCAAACCTTCTATGCGCACTTAAGCGAAATAGAAGTCAGCCCCGGCCAGTTGATAAAACGCGGCCAAAAGATCGGCGAAGTCGGTGCGACCGGCAGAGTCACCGGTGCACACTTACACTGGTCTGTTGGCCTGAATCGCACCTGGGTAGACCCTGAGTTGTTTCTTGGTAGCAAGCCCTGATAGCAGCCTGTGCCAATCGACAACAAAACTTGATATTAAAACTATGGGGTATTTGTGACCTAATTCAAAAAATCTTTTTACCCATATTATTCAATCACTTGCAACATTAAACAGGCCCACCAACAATTTCAAAATATAAACTGCCATAAAGATCTGACATAACAGGTCGTTACTGTGCCCCGTGCCTGCAGCGCCATATTTCTGCAGCACGCCGGGCGATAAAATTAAAACAAGCTCCCGGCAACTACAAAAGCCCAACAAAGGCCAGGGGTTGAGTTTTGAAATATTTAATACCAGAAGTATCGAGGCGCGCACCTGTTGTTACAGCAGTAACCGTCCTGACTTTGAGTCTTGTTTCATTAGTACCCGCTTCACATGCAAACTCGACTAAAGAAAATGAAAACGGAGAGACAAACTCCGGCGATTACCAGCAAGTGGTTGCCCCCATCGTCTTTCGGGATGGTGCGACCCACTTACGTAAAATAGACAACGTTAAAGGTGTCGCGTTTTCAGAAGGTGACATCATACTTGGTGACGCCGCACGCTACTTTAATAGAGAACAAAACAAACAACCAGGCAAGCGTTCAGCGCTGGGGTTAAGTAACTATGTTTACGGCAAGGTATGGCCTAACGGCATTGTGCCTTATCGCGTCAGTCCAAACTTATCAGACGATGCAGCACAGAAAGTACGCACTGCTATCGACAGCTGGAACAACACCGGCGCTATCAGCCTGATTGAGCGTACTGCTACCACCGAAAGCGCTTACCCGAACTATATCGACTTTATAGATACTGATCAGTGCGCATCCTGGGTGGGCTTTCAAAACGCTGGTCCGCAAAGTATATACACCGGCGATCAATGCAGCACAGGCAGCATGATTCATGAGATCGGCCATGCACTTGGCCTGTTGCACGAACATACACGACCGGACAGAGACAGCTTTGTGCAAGTTAACTGGAACAGTATCAGTGCAGACAAAGCACACAACTTCGATATCCTTGATGAGGCTATTACGCTGGGTGAGTACGACTACGACTCCATCATGCACTATGGCTCGCACTTTTTTTCAAGTGACGGATCAGCCACCATTACCCCGCTGGACAGCAGTGTGCAAAAAATTGGTCAGCGGGAATACCTCAGTGATGGCGACCGCGCATCAATCATAGCGCTTTATCAAAGCGAGTATGCCCTGGTTACCGCTTCTTCTGCATCTGCGGTTGTCGGTGAAACCATACAACTCGATATGTTTGTTACCAACAACAGCGATACGGGTGTTAACACTTTGCGGCTCGAAACGACGGTACCGTCAGAAACAACACTGGTATCTTTTTCCTCACCATCCTGGGTTTGTCAGCAGGATGGTGCGGGCGCAAACGTTAAGTGCCTGTCTCCAGCGCTGGCACAAAGCGATAGCTCAACGGTTTCTGTGAGTTTGTCTGCTCCAGATGCTCAGGGTGAAGTCAGTTTTGAATCAACACTCAGCGCCAACACCGCCGATGCAGACAATACCAATAATCAGGATAGCTCCAGCACTCTGGTTGTCGCGTCGGCCGACGATCTACCGGTTGCTGCCAATGGTTCGGCCAGCGCTGCTGCGGCCAGCGTACGGGTTAATACACAGCCAGCGTTCGCTGCCGCGACTCCGGCAGAGGCATCGAGCGGCGGCGGGTCATTTCCTGCGCTTGCGGCAGCACTTGGCATTCTGCTGACATCGCTTCGCAGAAAACGGGTTTAGTAAGGTTCTAAGCGAAAAACTACATTACGTGCCTGGCAGGTTTTCTGGGCAGGTTTTCTGCGCAGGCCGTCCCGATTGCAGAAACCGACACCGAATTAACCGAACTGCTGTGATAGTCTCTCGCTGTTGAAAGAGCTGCAGCAACTGAATGAAAGTAATGATAAGTGCTGGCGAAGCTTCCGGTGATATTCACGCCGCGGAGCTTGTCAGAGCGATGAAAAAAAGAACCAGGCAAGAATTTCCGGATCACGGGGAGTTTGAGTGCTTTGGCATGGGCGGGAGAAATCTGGCGAAAAATGGCGTCGAACTGCTGGTCGACGTCGAAAATAATGCCGTCATGGGGCTGCTTGAAGTTTTGCACAAGTACCCTACCCTGCGCTCCGGTCTGGCAACACTGAGACGAGCACTGACAGACCGCGAGCCGGATGTACTGATTCTGGTCGACTACCCGGGCTTTAACATGAAACTCGCCGCCACAGCGCGCGAACTCGGCATTCCGGTCTTGTATTTCATAGCCCCGAAAGTCTGGGCATCCCGCGCGGGACGCGTCAACGAACTCAAAAAGCTGGTTGACCACGTAGCGCTGATTCTACCCTTCGAAAAGAAAATCTTTGATGAAGCCGAGGTACCTGCAACGTACGTGGGCAATCCGCTTCTTGATAACCATAAATTAGTCAGCGCTGCCAATACATCAGTCAAGCATCGCGATACGAAACAGATCGTGTTAATGCCCGGCAGCCGCAAGAGTGAGGTCAGTATGTTGCTGCCACCTATGCTTGAGGCTTGCGAGAAACTACTGGCACAGACAACCGAATCTGATAATTTTCGTTGCCCTATAGACTTCGTACTGCCAGTGGCTGATACCATTCAGCAGCAAGACATAGAGGCGATGATCAATGCGCATAAAGTTGATGTCAGATTGATCGCGCCGGATGACTACACCACATTACGCAACAGCAGTGCAGCATTGGTTGCCTCAGGCACAGCGACACTTGAGCTGGCGATTCTGGGCATACCCATGGTGGTAATCTACAAGCTGAACACAATCAGTTACCAGGTTATAAAAAGAATGCTGACCACCCAGTACATCAGCCTGGTAAACATTATGGCTGACAACAACATCGTACCTGAAATTCTGCAAGACGATGTTACTGCGAAGAACCTTGCTCACGAAATGAGTCAGATTTTATTCGAAGAGGATGTGATAAAAAAGCAACGCGAAGGGCTCGCGGCGATTTATGAACAGCTGGGCAAACAAGGTGCCAGCGACCTTACAGCGGAGCTTGCTCTGTCTATGGTACGCGATAAAAGCGCCGAGCTGGCTGCAAGCTGATTCAAAATCTATTGCGGGATTAGCAGCAAGTGCACTTTTAGAAGAGCCCCTCTTCTACTTGAATCACGATAAACCTGTTAACTGACAACACCTCGGGTTGCAGTGCGTACAAATTCCAGCAGATTTGCAACGCTTTCATATTGCGCGGCTAGTGTCTCTACCTCGGCAAAAACATTGTCTTCAACAACACCTTTTCTGCGAATCAGTTTTACATAGCTCTGCTGTATCGCTCTTATTTCTTCAGCACTGTAACCACGCCTTTTTAAGCCTTCTTTATTAATACCTTTTGACTCTGCGAAGTGCCCACTGACAAGCACATACGGTGGCACATCCTTGTTTATAACGGAGCCCATACCTGAAAAGCTGTGTGCGCCGATTCGGCTGAACTGATGCACCAGTGAAAATCCACCAAGAATAGCGTTGTCTCCCACCGATACATGACCTGCCAATGAGGCCGAGTTGGCAAACACTGCGCGATTTTCAACCTGACAGTCATGTGCGATATGCACATAAGCCATCAACAGATTATCGTCTCCGATACGTGTTAAGCCGCCACCACCGGATGTACCGCGATTAATCGTGACAAACTCACGAATTCTGTTACGACTGCCAATCTCAAGCCGACTGTCAGCACCGTCGAACTTCAGGTCTTGCGGGTCGGCTCCTATAGAGGCAAACTGAAATATGTGGTTGCCATCACCTATGGTGGTAGGACCGTCAATTACTACATGTGGCCCGACAGTATTATCAGCACCAAGCACAACATCTGCACCGATGACCGCAAACGGGCCAATGGTACAACTCTCGTGAACGCTGGCACCGGGATCAATGACCGCAGAAGCATGTATCACAGCTCGATCTCGTTTTTGGCGATGATAATCTCGGCGCTACAGCACAGCGTGTCATCTACCAGTGCGGTGGCCTCGAATCTGGAGATACCTCTGCGGGTTTTCTGGTGAACCACTTTAAGCTTCATCTGATCACCCGGCACCACCTGCTTCTTAAAACGGGCATTATCAATACCTACCAGCAAATACAAAGTCTCTTCACTGGGATACCCGCCAAGCTCTCGAAAAGTATAAACCGCACAACACTGCGCCATGGCTTCCAGAATCAGCACTCCGGGAAACACCGGAAACTGTGGGAAATGACCGGTAAATATCGGCTCATTAGCAGTAACGTTTTTGATGGCTTCTAACTGAACCCCAGCTTCAATACTGGTAACGCGGTCAATCAACAAGAACGGGTAGCGGTGCGGCAGGTATTTTACAATTTCTGTGATGTCGAGTTTATCCAAGACTAATCCTCTGTTTGTGCACCACAGTTTGAGCACTTCATTATTAATGAAACTATTGATGACTGAACGCCATCGGTTATTTTATAGAAAACACCCGTCTATACCAGCGCCTCAGGATTTCAGTTTACCCACTTGCCTGCTGAGCTCGTCCAGCTTATGTAGCCTCACTGCATTTTTTCGCCACTGTTTTGAAGGCTCAAGTGGAAACCCTGACGAATAACTACCGGGCTGCGTCACTGAGTTATTGACGAAAGAATTTGCGGTGATCATCACGTTATCACATAGTTTGATATGCCCCACGATCGACACTGCACCACCGATCCTGCAGTTAGCACCAATTGTGGTACTACCGGCAACACCCGTGCAGCCAGCGATGGCAGTATTCTTTCCAATCATAACGTTATGGGCAATTTGAATGTGGTTATCGAGAATAACGCCATCACTGATTACGGTATTTTCAATCGCCCCGCGATCTACCGTGGTGCATGCACCAATACTGACTCTGTTGCCGATCTGCACCGCACCAAGTTGGTAGATTTTTTCCCAGCCGTCTGCTGAAGGTGCAAAACCAAACCCGTCAGCACCAATCACTGCTCCTGAATGGATTTCGCAGTCACTCCCTACTGTGCATCCATGTAACAAGGTTGCATTGGGATGAATCACTGTATTTGCACCAATAGTGCAGCCTTTGCCAATGAATACACCAGCACCCACTTTAGCTGATCTGCCCAATATCACACCGGCTTCGATAACCGCGTGCGCGTCAATCGATACACCTTCGGCGATGATTGCAGCATCATCAATACTGGCAGAATTATGAACTGTAGCCGGCTGCACACCCCTGTTGTGCTCTGCCCAAACGCGAGTCAGTCTGGCGTAACCCAGATAGGGATTATCCATAATCAGACGTGTACATTCAGTTTCATCAATAAACTGACGGGAGATAATCACAGCGGAAGCACTGGAAGATCTCAATGCAGCAAGATATTTGGGACCAGTAATGAAGGTGATCGCACCGTTCGCGGCATGATCTATCGACGCGATCGAGGTGATGACTGTATTCGGATCACCAACAATTTCAGCACCGATTGCATCGGCAATAGGCCCACACTTTAAAGATGTTGTCATACCGCAGCAAAGCGCGTGATAGAGGGGAATTGTGTTGCCTGATGCAATACTGTGGTGCGACTGTTGATCAACAAGTGTCTGAACTTGCGGTTGTTACGTTTAAACCACACCACTAATTACTTTGCGCATCATCAGTGACCGCTTGCTGCAGTTCAATCAGCACTTTATCAGTGACATCCACCGTCTTGTTGGCAAACAGGACCCCGTCACTGATAATCATATCGTAGCTGTGGCGCTTGGCAAAATTCGCAATAGCATCAAGTACGTAAACGCGGACTTTTTTAAATTCCTGGTTTTTTTGAATATTCAGCTCTTCTCGAAATTCCTGCTCATCGCGCTTGATTCGGCGTTCTACTTTTCTGTATTCGCGTTCTCTAAACGCCCTGTCAGAGGTGCTGAGCGTCTGGTCTTCCAGCTCATCCCGCAGGATCTCAAGCTCCACTTTTTGCTGCTTGATAAAGTCCTGCCTCGGGGCAAACTCACGTTCGAGCCGGCTGCTGGCTGCACGGGCCTGCGGGGCCTCATCAATCAGGAAGGGAATATCGACAAAACCGATTTTGATGTCAGCTGCTGCAACGCTCCCGCTGGCTATCAGCAGCAGACAAATTGTCGCAAAGCGCGCCGTAAGACAACGTTCCTCCAGCCAGCGTAAAATCAATCTCATGGCTGGATTCTATCGCAAATTGAGCGTCGCGCTATAGCTGGATGAGTCAAGGCAGGAAATTTAATAGAGAATTTGCGCCCAAAGTCAGGCAGGTCGCCCGGCAGAGTAGGGAATAAAGGCGTGGGAATGAAAATTAAACTGAAATAATAATTACTTATGGGTTAATCAACGATCAGAAAGATCAATCCGCTTTACGTATTCGCCTGACTTATCGGCTCGACCTTTTAGCTGGACTTACCGGCTCAACTTATCAGTTCGACTTACTCAAGCCGACAGGGGCTTCACTTCGACCGGGGGTGTTGTTTTAGCGAGCCCCGGAGGAGCATGAGTGATTTCAGTACCCTGCCACAACCGCTAAAACAGCGACCCAATGGTGAATTGGAAGTTGTCGCGGATGTCGGTTGGATCATCGTTGAAGGTCTGGGCGTAGCTGAAAGTCAGCGGCCCGATGGGTGCCAACCAGACAAACGCCAGGCCGTAGGACCCACGCAACTCATCAACCTCAAAATCAGTCACGTCACTGTAGACGTTACCAAAATCTGTAAACAAGCTCAGTCGGGTTGCGCCATTCGCCTCAGTAAAAGGTGGCGGAAAAATCAGCTCGAAAGATCCGATTGTACGAAAATCTCCACCAATCGCGTCACCCATTTCCTGCGGCCCGAGAGTGTTGGTTCTGTAGCCGCGCACGGATTGTATGCCTCCGGCAAAAAAGCGACGAAAGAAAGGCAGACTTCCGAGATCCTCTTCACCTTCGCCGTAGTTGACCCTTGCACCCAGAGAGAGAGTTAGCGCGTCTGACAGTGGATAAAAGTACTCAAAGTTGTAGCCGAGCCTTATGTAGGTCAGATCACTAAAAGGTGTTGTGGCGTCAAGTGAGATGGAGTTACGGGCGCCGCTGGTAGCGAATACTGTGCGATCACGAGTATCGTGCGTATAGGCCAGCGTTACATCAAATAGATCATGCTCCGAGCCTTGCTCCTCGATAAAGTCAGTCACCTCCATCAAGCTGCCTTCGGTACCGATAACATCAACACGCTCATAACCAAAACCAACACTGAAGGTTGAAAATTCACTCAGCGGGACGCCATAGCGTACGCTTGCGCCGTAGCTATCAAGGATGAAGTTCGCCGTGGAGGCCAGCTCACCTGTGTCGGTATTTCTAAGAAACAACCTCACATTGCGACTGATACCGTCATTGGTGTAGTAGGGATCCGTGTAGGAAATGGAGAAGTTATCCTGACTGGTACTGTTGTCAAAAGACACCGCCAGGCGCTCTCCGGTACCAAACAGGTTCTCTTGTGTAAAATTGATATTGAAGATAAATCCATCAGAACCAAAACCGGCCCCTGCACCGAATGATCCGGAAGCACCTTCAAGTACATTGACAGAGATATCAACCAGATCATCACTGCCTGGTACGCGCGGCGTTGTTATCGAAACTCTGTCTATATAGGGCAGTCTCTGCAATCGAGTCTGTGAACGGTTTAGCGCGGCAGGTGAAAAGCGACTGCCTTCCATTTGCCTCATCTCCCGGCGCAGCACTTCATCGTGAGTACGGTCCTGACCATTGAATATAATACGGCGAACATACACGCGCTTACCTGGATTTAACGCATACTGCAGGTTCACGGTTCTATTTTCATCGTCCAGATCAGGTACAACGCTGACATCGGCAAATGCAAAACCTTCTTCGCCGAGTCGATCACTGATTGCACTCGAACTCTCAGTCATTAATTTACGTGAATAGATTTCACCTTTGTCGAGCAGAATTAATGAGCTCAGCGCTGCTTCGTCAACCCCGAAGTCTTCATCAAGGCCGGCAATGCTGATGTCACCCACAGAGTATTGTTCGCCCTCATCAATATTGATAGTCACGTTGATGTCTTGCTTATCAGGCGATATCGTGACTTGTGTTGAGGTGATATCAAAACGAAGATAGCCACGATCAAAATACCATGCACGCAAGGCTTCGGTATCTGCAGATAACTTTGCCCGAGAGTAGTTATCCCTTGAGCTGAAAGGATTCAGGCCCTGGGTGCCGGAAGCGAGAAGCTTGAGTAACTGGGATTCAGTGAAATCTTCATTGCCAACAATGTTCATGTGGCTAATGCGGGCAACCTCACCCTCTTCGATTTCTATTTTTACAGCAACCCTGTTGCGCTCCAGTTCCTCAACAGAGGTCGCGACACGAGTGCCGTACTGCCCGCGACTGAAATATACCTGGCGCAGTTCAGTCTCGATATTGTCCAGTACAAAACGTCTGAAGATTCTGCCGGTCGCTAGTCCGACGTCATCCAGTGTTTCATTCAATTGTTCAGACGGGAGATCCTCATTGCCAACCACCTCAATCATCGCGATTGTCGGGCGTTCTGCTATCTCGACAATCAGTGTTGTGCCATCGCGTGACAAACTGACATCATCAAAAAGCTCGGTATCGTACAGTGCTCTGATGAGTCTCGAGCTGTCACCGGGCCGGTACGTTTCGCCAGACCGGATTGGCAGATTCCGCAGTACATCACCGGTTTCTATTTGTTCGTTACCGCGCACCACTACGTCACCAATAACAAACTCGGTGTCCTGAGCTTGTGACAGCCCCGGGAAACTGGCAACGCCTGCTGCGCTGAGTAGAACCAGCATCAGAGCACGGCTACTGATTCGGCAAAAAGTACCTGAAGGCATGAAAGGTGTGCAAGCGGAGAATTCGCGCAAGCATATCAAGCGTGCAGCGGCAAATGAATTACCGAATCTAAAGTTATTTGATAGGCACAATTTTATGTACGTGGCTCGCTCTTGCTTGTGCTGTCTGAGCTCTGGCTAGATGCCCATCACTCGCAGGATGTCCTGATAAAAAACAAAAATCATCAGCGTGCCAAGCAATGCTATGCCGATCTGTTGACCGAAGATCTGTATTCTCTCTGACACAGGCTTGCCAGTGACCACTTCTATGGCGTAGTAAAGCAGATGCCCACCATCAAGCATCGGCACCGGGAACAAATTAAAGATACCCAGACTTATCGAAACAAGGGCTATAAAACTGAGATAGTGGTCTATGCCAACGCTGACTGATTGTCCGGCAAACTGCGCAATTGATATCGGACCACTCACCGTGTTTTTTAAAGATGCCTGACCTGTTAGCAGCTTGCCGATCATTTTTACACTGACGGACATCATCTCAACCGTACGAGTGAACCCCATGCCCAGAGCTGTTAGTGGTGAATATCGTTCAACTGTACGGAGTTTTTCATCAATAACTTCCTGTGACTGTGTTTCTCGAGCACCAATAAAACCGATGTTGCCATCCGGTGTTTCGCGCAGCACCGGTGTTAACGGGATAGTCAGTTCAGAATTATCCCGCAGCACTGCCAGGTTAAGTGTTTTGTTTGCGCTTGCACGAATAATGTCGACCAGTTGGCGCCAGGTAACGATAGTGACTCCATCGCTCGATAGGATCCGGTCGCCCGCCTGCAGTCCAGCAGCCTCCGCTGCACCATCCGGCACAATACCGCCGATCACCGGGTCGACGTCAGGCCACCATCGACTTAAGCCGATAGAGCCAACGATATCACCCTCTTGATTAAGCAGTTCTTTACCGAGTGTGAGCTGTCGCGTTATTGTTCCGCCGGCTTGAGTACTAACGGTGACATCCATTGCCCCACCGCCGCTGACGATGCCGTCAAGCAGACCGACATAAACAGTGTTCCAGGTTGGTGTGGCCTTGCCATTAATTTCGACAATCTGATCTTCGCGCTCGAACCCTGCGGCGGCTGCAGGTGAACCCTCAAGCGGATCTCCAACAATAGGTGCAATGCCGGTGATACCTACGATGAAAACCAGCCAGTAAACCAGAACAGCTAGAATCAAGTTAGCCAGAGGACCGGCAATAACAATGGCAATTCTCGCCCAGACACTTTTGCGATTGAATGCACGGTGCACTTCGTTTGCTGCGACTGCGCCCTCGCGTTCGTCGAGCATTTTCACATAACCACCAAGTGGTATCGCGGCCAGTACGTATTCTGTCTGGTCAGCACCCGCTACCTTCTTCCATAACGGTTTACCAAACCCGATGGAAAAACGCAGCACCTTAACCCCCATCTTCTTCGCTACCCAATAGTGGCCATACTCATGGATGGTCACCAGGATGCCAATGGCGATAATGAAAGCGACAACGCTTAACAAGAAACTCTGCATCAAAATAACTCCTGGCACTTAATTCGGCTAGCCTGTGTTCCGCGGCTCTTCATAAGACACTGCTGCGCTGCCAGCCAGAGTCAAGATCGCAGGTACAAACTGAACGTCCGTTCAACCTAACGACCTCTGCTCTATAAATTCCAGCGCAAACTGACGAACTGATAGATCTAAACTGAAGAGCTCTTCGACGTTCTGCGGCACCGTCCTTGTGAAGCTGTGCAGCGAGTGAGCATTAATCTCAGATATATCAGTATAGCTGACTCTGCCTTCGACGAATTGTTCAACCGCCACTTCATTAGCTGCATTTAGAACGCAGGTGGCGCCATTGCCTTGCCGCAGCGCCTGACGCGCCAGCGCCAGACACGGGAACCTATGCATATCCGGCGCTTCAAAATTCAAACTGCCAAGCCTGACAAAGTCGAGCGCCGCCACGCCCGCATCAATGCGGTCAGGCCAGGCCAGTGCGTTAGCGATGGGCGTTCGCATATCAGCCTGCCCCAGTTGCGCAAGCACTGAGCCATCGATATACCGAACCATTGAGTGCACCACACTCTCAGGGTGCACGACAACCTCGATAAGACTCTCATCAAGCCCGAACAGATAACTTGCTTCAATCACTTCAAGACCTTTGTTCATCAAGGTAGCAGAGTCAATTGATACCTTGCTGCCCATATCCCAGTTGGGATGACTGAGTGCCTGCTCAACGGTTACCGTTTTCAACTGATCTGCAGTGAACTGTCGAAACGGCCCGCCTGACGCTGTCAGTACGATAGAGGCAACTCCGCTTTGCAGGCTATTTGTCGGATTGCATCGATTGCTCTCCGGCAAACATTGAAATATCGCATTGTGTTCACTATCGACCGGAATAATACAGGCACCGCTGCGCTGCGCTGCCTGATTAAGCAAATCTCCGGCAACCACCATTGATTCTTTATTCGCAAGCAGAATTCGTTTGCCGTGCTGCGCAGCTGCCATCGTCGCAGGCAACCCTGCAAAGCCAACAATAGACGCCATAATGGTTTGGATTGAAGGATCTACAGCGATCCGCACCAATGCATCGTCTGCAATCAACACGGTTGTACTACTATTGGCACGACGAAGTCTGTTCGCCAACTCTTGAGCTGCATCAGAATCTGCCATCGCAGCCATCGCTGGCTTAAACTTTAAACACTGCGCGTGCAACGATTCGACATTGGTGTTCGCTGTCAGCGCCGCCACCTGAAACTGCATCTGGTTACGCTCGAGGACATCGAGTGTACTGGTGCCAATCGAACCAGTAGAACCGAACACGGCAACCGACTGCCGCGTTGAAGCGTTATTAGCCACCATTAGAGCCAGAGAAAAGCAAAAGCAACAAACGGCAGAGCCGCCAGCAGCCCGTCAAACCGATCCAGCACACCGCCGTGACCCGGTAGCAATGTGCCACTGTCTTTTACATCTCTGGTACGTTTTGCACGACTGATAAAAAGGTCGCCCGCAATTGACAGCATTGCTGCAAAAACACTCATAGCAAGTATCGAGATAGCACTGACTGCTTCTGTAGCAAGAAATCCACAAGCAATAACAGCTAACAATAAAGCAGCTGCCAAACCGCCTGCCGCACCTTCAATCGTTTTACCACCACTGATCTGCACTGCGAGCTTTCGTTTACCGAACTTTCTGCCGCAAAAGTAGGCGCCGGTATCAGCAGCGGCAACCAGTGCGATGGTATAAATAACAATTGCCGGCCCTTGTGTCTGGCGTAACCAGTAAATGCAACAGACACACAACAACAGCAGAAATGACGCAGCAATAAGCAACAACCAACGTGTTTTCTCGCTACCACCAGAGTCGGTATCTGCTGCAAGTACGGGCCTTGCAACCAGATCACAGGCAATAGCAATCCATAGCGTTGTGCCTGTTAAAACCATTGCTGACAACACTGGCGCATTAATCAAAGTCATACAAACTGCAGCAACGACTGCAACAATAACTGTATAGGCTATTTTGAGCTCTCGCGGAGTAATCGCTACCAGATCGCCCCACTCCCACGCACAGGCAGTAGTTAGTGTGAGTAGAAACAGCGAGAAGAAAAAATCATTCCACCCAAGCATCGCCCAAAGAGAAACGGCTGAAAGAATAACTGCGGTAATAATGCGTTGTTTTAGCAATGCAGTATCTCTTGATCGTCAATTGATACTTTCATGAGCTGGCTTGCACCTGCTCTCCGGTCTGCCCGAAGCGCCGCTCCCTTGCACCATAACTAAGTATCAGTTGATCCAGTTCTTCAGCAGAAAAATCAGGCCATAGAGTATCGGTGAATACAAGCTCCGTGTATGCCAGATGCCATAGCAAATAATTACTCAGGCGTTGCTCACCGCCAGTGCGAATAAACAAGTCCGGCTCAGGACAGACAGACAACCAGGTGTGAGCACTGATTGTTGATTCAGTGATATCCGCAGGATTGATTTCACCGCTTTGCACTTTGCCGGCAATTTCACACATGGCATTGACCAACTCAGCACGACCACCATAGTTAACGGCAATATTCAGATACATACCGTTGTTGTTTGCTGTTTTTTCTTCAGCGGTATGAATCTCATTCAGAAGGATGCCTGAAAATCTTGAAAGCTCACCGATGAACTGCACACGAATATTGTTTTCGTGCATTTTGTTTAACTCACTGCGAATGGCTTTAACAAAAAGCTCCATCAGGAAATTGACTTCCGTTTCCGGCCTGCGCCAGTTTTCACTGCTGAACGCATAAACGGTAAGCGCCTCAATTTGCAGACGCGCGCAGTGCTCAACGATTTTACGGGTAGCTTTCATACCGGCCTGATGACCGGCACTGCGTTGCTTCCCACGCTTTTGAGCCCAGCGTCCGTTACCATCCATGATAATGGCAATGTGCCGTGGCGATTCTTTCACGAGATACTCTGTCGACTTATTGTTAAGGCAAACGGGTATCAGACTTCCATTAACTCAGCTTCTTTGCCTTTCAGCATTTCATCGACCTTTGCAATGTACTCATCAGTGGCTTTTTGGATAAGATCCTGACCCTTGCGCTCTTCATCTTCTGAAATTTCTTTTTCTTTTTGCAGCTCTTTTAAATCACCGTTGGCATCACGACGGATATTACGCACACTGACGCGGGCATTTTCTGCCTCCTGGCGCACCACTCGCACCAGATCTTTACGACGCTCTTCTGTCAGCGGTGGCATCGGGATACGAATCACTGTACCGGCACTGGATGGATTGAGTCCGAGATCTGAATTGATAATCGCTTTTTCGATAGGTGCGACCAAATCCTTTTCCCACGGAGTCACCGTGAGTGTGCGTGAGTCTTCGATCGCGATCTTCGCCACCTGATTCAGCGCCGAAGCGTTGCCGTAATAGTCGACTTTAATATGGTCGAGCAAACTGGTGTGAGCACGACCGGTACGGATACGTCCAAACTGATCCTGCAGCGAATCGAGACTCTTACCCATGCGGGCCGCTGCGTCTTTTTTAATGTCATCAATCATCTTTATTTCTCTCCGTTTTCGACAGTTGAGTTGATCTGACCCGCTGCCTGCTATCGGTTAGGTAACCCGTCGGTATTACTGGCCTGGTTTTACTGGCCTGGTTTTACCGGCCGGTTTTTACTGGCCCGTTTTTACTGGCCAGTCATTATCCTTTATCCGGGAAAACTCCTGCAATCAGGCCGGCCTGCCCCGGCACTATTCGGAAACACTCAATCTGTAGATACCGTTCTTTTGCCAGTGTCGGGCTAAACCTGCCGATTGTGCCATAAAAAAAGCCGGCTCACCGACCGGCTTTGAACACTACTGTAAAACTTGCGAAGCCGTGCCGCGTACAAATCGGCGATTTTCAGCCCTGTTTAGAATGAATTTAACGCATTCAGACCGAGCGCAAGTGTTTTTCGCCATGATGCTAGGAGTCTTTCTTCACCTGCGCCATGACTTCTTCTGCGAAGTTTTCAGTTTTCTTCTCGATTCCTTCGCCGACTTCATATCGCTCGAAGAAATGCGCCTGAGCATCTTCCGCCTTGAGTAACTTCTCTACCGTCTGATCAGGATTCTTGACGAACGGCTGACCCACCAGGGTAATTTCGGCAAGATATTTCCGCAGACGACCCTCCACCATCTTTTCTATGATTTCCGCAGGCTTACCGCTTTCCGCCGCCTCAGCCACAAGGATCTTCTTCTCTTTCTCAAGCACATCAGCTGGCACATCTGCCTCGGCAATACAGACCGGACGACTGGCAGCCACGTGCATGGCAATATCGCGAGCCAACTCTTCTTTACCACTGACCTCGGTAACAACGCCAATGCGCTCGCCATGCTTGTACACACCGGCGATGCCATTGCTCATCTCGTGGCGAACAAATCTGCGTACCTGAATATTCTCGCCAAGTTTGGAAACCAGCTCTTGACGCACCTGCTCGAGCGTGCTGCCGCCAGCATCCAGGCCGCCCAGCGCTTCAACATCAGCCGGGCTGTTTTCCAGCACTGCTTTACAGACTGATTGTGCGAAGCCGGTGAAGTCATCGCCTTTGGCAACGAAGTCAGTTTCACAATTGATCTCAGCCATCGCCACACACTTGCCATCGGCGCTGCTTTCAATCGCGATTACACCTTCGGCAGCTACACGGCCGGATTTCTTGTCGGCTTTTGCCAGACCGGAAATTCTCATCTGCTCTGCTGCTGCATCGAGATCGCCGTTCGCTTCAACCAGCGCGCCTTTACACTCCATCATACCTGCGCCTGTTCTTTCGCGCAGTTCCTTTACCATCGCTGCTGTAATAGCCATTTGAATTACCTGTATTTTACTTGGCCGTAGTTACCCGGCCGGGGCCCTGGTCGGCATCACGAAACTTTGGCCAACCATTGTTTGGTGTTAGAACGCCAAACAGCACACGCGACGCGCTGGTGCGCATCGCGTTACTGAACTGGCGAATTTCTACAGGAAAAACCTGTAAAGAAAACCTTAAGAGTCAGCCGGCTTTTCCGAATCGGCTGGCTTTTCGGTAGCAGCTTCCGACGCTTGCGCTACCGGTGCTTCAGTTGCAGGTGCTTCAGTTGCAGGTGTTTCAGTTGCCGGTGCTTCTGCTTCAGGTGTGGACGCCGCTGCATCGCTCGCCGCTGCTGCCAGTGAAGCTTCCGCCGCTGCTGCCACTGCGGCCGCTTCAGGTTCTGCCGGTGCCGCTGGTGTCTCTTTCACCTCGACGTACTCTTTGCTGCCTGCAACTGCGCCAGACGTTTTACCAGCCTGGATCGACTCTGCAGCTGCATCGACGTACAACTGAATGGCACGCACCGCGTCATCATTACCCGGTATGACGTAGTCGACGAGTTTTGGTGAGTTATTGCTGTCGACGACCGCTACTATCGGAATACCCAGTTTGCGTGCTTCTGCGATAGCGATTTTTTCATAACCGGTGTCAACCACAAAAAGCGCATCCGGCAGACGATCCATCGCTTTCACACCGCCAAGGCTTTTGTCCAGCTTCTCCAGTTCGCGCCGCAATGTGAGTGCTTCCTTCTTGCTAAGGCGCTCTTCGCCACCGTTGGAGAACATTTCTTCCAGCTCAAGCATGCGTTTAACTGATTGCTTGACAGTTTTGAAGTTGGTCATCATGCCGCCCGGCCAGCGACGATTCACAAACGGCATGTTACAGGCGTTCGCCGCGTCTTTGACAGCATCGCGCGCTGCCCGCTTGGTACCAACGAACAATACCTTCCCGTTTTTGGCCGCCAGACTGGACAGAAAATTCATCGCATCATCGAGTGCCGGAACCGTGCTCTCGAGATTGAAGATATGGATTTTGTTTCGCTCGCCGTAAATGTAGGGAGCCATTTGCGGGCACCAGTAACGAGTTTGGTGACCGAAGTGAACGCCAGCCTCAAGCATTTGGCGCATACTAACTTTAGACATTTTGCTTATCTCAATTGTTTTGGGTTGAACCTCCGCTCCGTCGATCATGCAACCAGATGTGTGTCAGCACATTGGCACCCGACATGGTCAGATACAGGAGCGTGTGAATTCCGGAAATCCGGTGTGAAGGCAGGTGTTCACAAAGCACACCGGCCAGCCGGTAATTATATTCCAGAAATCCGGTTTATTCCAATACAATAGGCAGTAAAGGCCAGAATTGCCGGCAAATCTCGCTCATCCGGGCCCGTGTCACGGGCAATACGATTGGCACTGCTTGCAACAAAGCCCTCAAGAGCAACCCATTCCTCAGGACTCATTGCAGAAAGATGTCAGCCAGACACGCCGTTCCAATTAAAAGCCCGTCAGAGGTCGAGAAAATGCGCATCGCAGGCCGCATGGCTGCAGAGGTGCTCGATCTAATTACCGACCACGTCAAACCTGGCGTGACCACAGATGATCTGGATGAAATATGCCACCGCCACATTACAGAGGTTCAGGGCGGGATTCCCGCACCGCTGAACTACCGTGGCTTTCCGAAATCAATCTGCACATCGTTGAACCACGTGGTTTGTCACGGCATTCCGGGTGATCGGGTGCTGAAAAAGAAAGACATCATCAACATCGACGTCACTGTTATCAAGGATGGATACCACGGCGATACCAGCCGCATGTATCACGTGGGCGAACCCACGATTAAAGGCAAACGCATTTGTGATGTTGCGCTGGAAAGTCTGCACCGCGGCATCGCGCAGGTAAAACCGGGTGCGACACTTGGCGATATCGGTGAAGCTATTCAAACCTATGCCGAAGGTGAACGCTGTTCAGTGGTACGCGAATACTGTGGTCACGGTATCGGTCGATTGTTTCATGAAGAACCACAGGTGCTGCACTACGGTCGGGCTGGAGACGGGCTGGTACTGGAAGCCGGTATGGTCTTTACGATCGAGCCAATGATCAATGCGGGCAAACGCGCTGTAAAGTTACTGCCTGATGACTGGACTGTGGTCACCAAAGATCGAAGCCTGTCCGCTCAATGGGAACACACCATACTTGTCACTGACAGTGGCTATGAACTTTTAACCCTGTCACCGGCAGAGCAATAAGCAACGCATGTCTCAGCGGAAGCACGGATTAGCAAAACCTGAATATGCTGACCAGCTGCAGGACATAACAACCGTAATACATCTGCCTGCGATGCTTGCAGCAATAGAGGCAGATGGCTGCTCTATTAGCGCTTACAAGAACGCACTGGCAAAAAAACAGCAAACACTGCTGGAACTTTTCAAAACCGGTGCACCAGTCGCAGAGCTGATCAGCTGGCAATCAGCCACCATTGACTGTGTTATCTCTCACATCTGGAACAGACTCATACCAGCGTCTGCCAGATCTTCAGTTGCACTGGTTGCAGTCGGTGGCTACGGCAGAGGAGAACTTCACCCGCACTCTGACATCGATATTCTGATACTCACCAGCAGAAATTTCAGTGATGCTAACGAAGAGATCAGCCAGTTTGTCACCCATCTATGGGACCTTGGCCTTGATATCGGACATAGCGTAAGGGATGTTGACCGCTGTATCGCAGAAGCCAGAGCTGACATCACCGTCATCACCAATTTAATAGAAAGCCGTTACGTCTGTGGCAGCAAAGATCTGTTTGACGAACTCACCGGATTGATCGCGCCGGAGAAAATTTGGCCTACCGACGAATTTTTCAACGCAAAGCATCAGGAACAAATACAAAGACATTTTAAGTACCATGGCTCAGCTTTTAGACTGGAACCCAATTTAAAGGAAAGCCCCGGCGGGCTGCGAGACATCCAAACGGTTGAGTGGATTCTTATACGCCAGTACGGTAACTCCAATCTGCACGCACTGGTATCCGATGGATATCTCACCCAGCAGGAGCAGGATGAGCTGACAGAGGGCAGAGAAATTCTCTGGCGTATTCGCTTCCTGTTGCATACCAAAAGCAATCGCAAGGAAGACAGATTGCTATTTGACTACCAAAGAGAACTGGCAGGCGATTTTGGTTTTGAACAAACTCAGGAGTACGGCAACGAAGCAGTCGAGCAATTCATGCAACTCTACTTTCGCACCGTCACCAAAGTGGAAAGACTGAACAATATGCTGCTGCAGCTGATGGGAGATAGTTTCTCAACGGCGGAAAAGTTGATTACTAAACCAACCTATGACAAAAACTTTGTAATCACCAATGAATATATTGAAACCACCGATGATTCGGTGTTTCCTGGATATCCACCAGCTATGCTGGAAATTTTTCAGGTTTTCGCCTCTTACGAAGAGGTTCGTGGTATTGGCGCACGTACGCTTCGAAGCCTCAAAAGCAATATGCATCTGATAAACAGAAAGTTTCGCGCTGATGTAATTGCACGCGATCTTTTCATGCAGCTTTTCCGAGAACCAAAAAAAATCACCCGCAAGTTGCGTTTAATGAATCGTTACGGTGTTATGGCTGCATACTTGCCAGACTTTGAAAAGATCGTCGGCAGAATGCAGTACGATCTGTTTCATATTTATACTGTGGATGAGCACACGTTGATGGTCATCAGGAATCTGCGACGTTTTGCAATTCCCCATCATAACGACGAATATCCAGAATGCTCAGAGATTATGCAGAACATTGCAAAGCCGGAGCTCCTATATGTTATTGGCTTATTTCACGATATTGCCAAAGGCCGTGACGGAGACCATTCCGTACTGGGAGCAGAAGACGCCGCAGAGTTTTGTAAAAGTCACGGATTGAATGATGAAGACAGCAAGCTGATTGTCTGGACGATCAGACACCACCTTGACATGTCGATGACCGCTCAGCGTAAAGACACATCTGATCCCGACGTAATCTATGAGTTCGCCCGCTTTGTCGGCTCACAAAGATATCTGGATTTTCTATACCTGCTGACAGTTGCAGACATACGTGGCACCAATCCCGAGTTGTGGAACTCGTGGAAACAAAATTTGCTGGGTCAGCTGTACCGCCATACTACCAATGCGCTCAAACGTCTGGACAATCCCATTGATGTGCCGGAAATTATCAATCGCAAGAAACAACAAGCGCTGGAATTTTTAAAAGAAAACTCAGTTGCTCCGGCTGCCGCGGAGAACGTATGGCGGCATTGTGATGAACAGTACTTCCTACAATACAGTTCAAACGAGATCAGCTGGCATATCATCAACCTGTCTATGATAGCCACGGGAGAGCCACTGATTCTGTTACGCCGAAAAACCGAACGGGGCTCTACAGAAATCTTTATTCATGTTGAGGATTACACCCACCTGTTCTCGCATATTGTTTCTACACTGGATCAGCTGAACTTGACAATTGTCAGTGCGCAAATTCTCACTTCATTAAATGACTGGACGTTCAATACATTCTATGTTTTAAATCGCGATGGCGATGCAATAGAAGACGTCCATCGGGTAGAGAATATCCACAAACATCTTGATCAGGTACTGATAGAAAAACAAACACCAGGTGATGTCACACTCGCCGCCCCTCACCGATTGGCGCACTTTGAATTTGAGCCACTCATCCAGTTCGACAACGAACTCTCAGACGACTCAACCAGTTTATTTATTAAAGCGATAGATCGGCCGGGCTTGCTAAGTGCCATCGGTCAGTGTTTTGCAGAGCACAATATCCGTGTGATATCAGCAAACATTACCACCCTAGGTGAAACCGCAGAAGATTCTTTCTATCTACAGAATCAGTCACGTGAAAAAATCACTAACGAAGAAACATTGACGCTGTTGCATCAATCGCTTTACAACACAGTGAATACCTAGTGAACCATGCGGGAAGTACAACCCGCTAGCCGGCCCGGCAGTAACCTTCGGGCCAATTATTTTCGGCACAATAAATTACTAAGGTTGGCGCAAACAGCATGTCAGAAACCATTGAATTAACGCAGCAACTCGTACGCTGCCAGTCTGTCACACCACAAGACGGTGGCTGCCAACAATTAATTGCAGACAGACTGACCCCGTTGGGCTTTAAACATACGCACTTAAGGTTCGAAGACGTCGACAATCTCTGGTCTGTTACTGAAGGCGAAGGACCATTGTTTGTATTTGCGGGTCACACAGATGTCGTACCCACAGGCCCACTGGAAGAGTGGACCCACCCTCCTTTTGGTGCAGAGATTCATGACGGGTTGATCTACGGTCGCGGCACTTCTGATATGAAAAGCAGTATCGCCGCGATGGTAGTGGCGGTGGAACGCCTGCTTGCAAAAGGCAACATAAATGGCCGCATCGGTTTTCTGATCACCAGCGATGAAGAAGGACCGGCAATTAACGGCACTGTCAAAGTGGTCGACTATCTTGAAAAAAATAATATAAAAATCGACTGGTGTGTTGTTGGCGAACCCACAAGCACTACAACACTTGCCGACACTATAAAAAACGGCAGAAGAGGCTCGCTTAACGGAGACTTGATTGTTAAGGGAAAGCAGGGGCATGTTGCCTACCCGCATCTGGGTGACAATCCGGTCCATCGTTTTTCAGGTGCGTTGCGCCAACTGACAGAGCAACAGTGGGATACTGGAAACGAATTTTTTCCTGCCACCACTTTTCAGATTTCAAACATTCATGCGGGTACCGGTGTCACTAACGTAATACCGGGAGATCTGTCAGTGAAGTTCAATTTCAGATTCTCGACTGAAGTCACCGCTGAAGAATTGCAGCAGCGCGTGACTGCTATATTGAACGCAGAAAAGCTCGATTATGAATTGACGTGGAGCCTTTCCGGCCTGCCATTTATCACGGGTCACGGGCAGCTGGTCAATGCAACTAGTGATGCAATAAAAAGCATATGCAATATAGACACTGAACTCTCTACCAGTGGCGGCACTTCTGATGGACGATTTATTGCTCCAACCGGGGCGCAGGTACTTGAGCTTGGCCCCTGCAATGCGACGATTCATCAGATCGATGAACATGTTACTGTAGCAGAGCTCATCCAACTGACTGATGTTTACGAAAAACTACTGAGTAATTTGTTGAGGTGAAGATCAGAGCCAGTTTACTTAACACCTTGCAAACGATATTCATGCCGGCCAGGTAGAGTAAGGCTCGCGGTACAACGCATAGTTTGTGTAGCGCCCGTCGTCAGATACTTCATCCGCAAGCCAAACTGGTTTTTCAAACTCCGTATCAGCAGAGGGCAACTCTATCTCTGCCACCACCAGACCAGCGTTAGCGTCATGAAACTCATCAATCTCCCATAACAGATCACCCTGCCGAACCAGATGTCTGGTTTTGACCACCGCCTGATGATCGCAAAGCCTGTCAAGCATGGTGGTGCCGTCTTCTGCGGGAATCGGATATTCGTAATCGTAACTGACTAACTTATCTATACGCGCTTTTATCGACAGGTAAAACTGTTCGTTCTTTTGTCGAACTCGACAAACAAGCTCTCCCTGCTGAGCCAGATAACCCTGCCTCATGATGATCTGCTCGTCACTGCGCGGCCACCGATTTTCCACAACCAGAAATTTTCGCTCAATCTCTATCAAACTGCACCCGCCTGTTTATCTGTTGTCAACATCGACATGTTAATGCGTATTCTGGCGCAAAGTGATCACCGATTCTGGAATTAAATGATCAGTGATTCTGGAATAATTTGATCACCCATTCTGGAAATAAATGATCACTTTTTGGTGATTTCCAGAATGGCCGGCACAGCCGGCCAAAATCC
>CALLLW010000034.1 GCA_938007995.1 uncultured Granulosicoccaceae bacterium
GTTGTACGACGACCAAGGCGTACCATGAACAGCCACTACCGCAGGGCCAGAACCGACTACTCCATACTTTATATTGTGCCCCTGAAACTGACAAGAACAACCCAAATTCAAGTTAATAATGCTCTCCTTTTTCACATAACGCCGCTGTCAATCGCAATTTATAAGCTGGACATATTGGCGTAAAGTGTAGCGCAGCGGAACGCCAATTTGGCTAGCTTATAGATTGTCGATTTGCACAGCTTTGTTATACCTATCTTCGCTTCGGTTTACGACCAGTTATTTCTTTGAACGTATCATCACTACTGAGAGCGGTTGTAAGTTTCCTTACCCATGCGTCAGTATATAGATAATCCCTGTGCGCCTCATCATAAACGCAATATTCTGGTTTACATATATCTGGTTTTTTATCTCCCGCAGGAGGGCGAACACCAAAATGATGCCAGCATTCAGCATGTACATTTAGGTTTACTATATTAGGGCATTTATCATTTATTTTTTCTACAACCTGACTTGGTTTGTAGAGATCTAAATTGGCGATTGGTATTTTCTTTTCCTTGATAAGAACATTAAGCTTCTCGAGTCTCTTCAATTCTTCGTCACTCGCCTCATCAACTTTGATAAATGTGACTGCAGCATCTGCTGTGGAGACGCGGTTAGCTACTTGAGGCACCAAGAACACGTTGAATGAATATTTCATTGAATTTAGTACTGCGGATGGCAAGCGTCCGCGAAAATTCTCAACATAGTCAGTTACCGTCTTTGCCTCTTTAGCTGCAAGGACTTTAGCGGCTCTTTTTTTCTCACTAGGAATCATGCGGGAGAACTGAAGTGATACAGCAAGTTCATCGACTAGTGCGTACTTCTCACCGAAAGTATCAACTAGCAATTCTTCTAGATTTATTAGCGCAGCTTGGCATTCCCCATAGAGCGATGGATCTAGTTCAGGCAGATGACGATGCTCAATTTTGTTGCGCAATCCAATAAGAAACTCAAGATTCTTTCTGATGGAGTTATTATCTCCCCCATAATATTGAATTAGACACTCTCCTAACTCCCAGTGTTTCGGCTCTCCTTCGAGCTTCACGAATCTACCGTTCTTCTTATACCATGGCTTTATTTTCTTACGGTAAAATATTGCATGAAACAGCGCTGTCCACGAGATGATAATCATCACAAGATACTGAGCTGTTCTGAACCTCTTACCTGGTCGGTTGTATACCTCTACAGCAGCAATAGCTGCTAGATGACACTTTTCGATGTTATCTCTTACAGGTTTTGGTAATCCTCTGGGCATTGCCACATCTCACTTACTTTTTTGGTATAACGCCGCCTTCAGACGCAGTGCATGTGATGGCCGTTTGTGTGCGAATATAGCGAGGCACAAGCTGTACACAAACGGACAGCACGTGCGCTGTCGTTTTGCAAGGCCATGTTATGCACGACTCTGTACGGAATTGAACAATTCTCTCTCATAACTTGACTGCAAATACTCATGGTTAGACTAGTCCCAACCGTTTTTTCTAGCCTTACGCGCATGGGTGGTGGGTATTTCTGCGAAATAATATATTCCATTGTAATCTTTTTCACATGTCATAAAAACGGAACTATTTACTTTGGAATGAATAGCAAAAACACAAACACCCAGGCTATTTAGGTGCTTTTTTGCATCATCTACATTAGCGAACGGAGGCTTCCAATCCTTACCACCACAAGAGTCAAACCCTCGTTCAACCCAAGTAGTATTTTTTCCCATGAACGGATCACACAGCTTAGTGATATTAGTTTCATTTTGTGATTTGCATGACAAAAGAAACATGCAACTACAAAAAACAAAATGGAGAGCAGTAACTTTTTTCATAAAGGTGATACATCAGTTTTTTTTCGCATAACGCCTCGCTTACCCGCAATTTACAAGCTACCCACATTGCCATAAAATGTGAGCTTGCGAACATGGCAATGCGGGTAGCTTGTAAATTGTCGGGTACAGCGAATTGTTAGGGCTTTTATGTATTTGTAGACGAGTTATAGTTCATGATGTGATGAAGAGACTTAGTGGTTAGAATTAGATTTTCGTGGGGATTGATCACTGTATTGTCTATCGATCTAATGTCGTATGTATCATAGAAAAGAGGGGAAACGACAGCTAACTCCCAGCCTCCTTGATAAACAGTTTTCTCTAAAAACGAGAATTTGACATTGTACTTGTGTGTACCTTGAGCGGATGCAGCCATATCCCTAGTTGCCAAACCAATGAAACCAATCCGGTGAAGTGCATTAACTAATGATTCACCTTGAAATATTTGCTCTTTGTCAGGTCTGACCAACTGTAAATCGGCCTCAACAATATAGTTGAGAAGTTGAGATCTATTCCAGATATGAGGCCTAGACCTAAACGCCTTCAATACGTCATCTAGCCCTTCATATATCTCCCCAAACAAATCACGAATATTAACCGCAGCAACCTCGGCAAAATCTTGAACGCTATCTTGAAATATTTTACTCCATGCAGTAACAGATATTCCATTTGTAATTTTCTCAATATCTTTTTGAGATTTTCCGTTTCCATTGTCCACTACGTTAGATATTATTCGATCACACAGATCTAATATGTGTCGCGGTGTATAGAAGGTATGTCTTAATAAATACTCGAATGCTTGCTCGCTCTTTCCAAATTTGTTTCCTATTGTGGTTGGAAAAACTCTATTCCAGGTTTGTCTAGTGTCGACTGAGTAGATGTCGGTCTTAAACCTAGGGTTATTTTTCTTTATTCCTAGCTCTAAAGCGATCCTTTTATTCACTAATTCCTGAATATGCTCTTTATTTTCCCATATTAGACATTCTGCTTTCCCGCTAACCCAATCACCTCCCCAAAGTGTAGAGTGGAAATACAATTCACTCGGAATTGTTAAAACTATTCTTATTTTCGATTGGTTCTCTAAATAATTAGTATTAGACCTAACCATGAGAATCAGCAAACCATTAACAAATAGTCTATCAAATCGCGAAAAAGAAAAACCGATCTCGTCGATATCATCAATACATAAAACGATGCTTTTGTTGATTTCTACTGAGTACTCCATTAACGCTTCTTTAGCGTCATCGTAGTCTACTCCACCTTCTATTGTTTTAATCGCGGAGTCTACGTCTGGAACAATTTTCAATTTACCCGCTGTTGAGAACAAGTTAATCGCTTTTCTTAAAACAGAGCCTTCCATAAGGTCATGTTGCTGCATAAAGTTGTACATGATCTCCTGTGGGCTGCC
Organism: uncultured Granulosicoccaceae bacterium; assembly: GCA_938007995.1. Taxonomy (GTDB): domain Bacteria; phylum Pseudomonadota; class Gammaproteobacteria; order Granulosicoccales; family Granulosicoccaceae. The sequence continues at coordinate 3,264 of CALLLW010000034.1, forward strand.
AGGTTTATAGTATTTATTTGACTCTACTAGATCACGAATAATTCTTGTAGTCAGGATAAAATCTATTGTGTTGGCAAAACTCTCTTCAATAATTCGATCCTCGTCAGAGGAACTCTTGATAGCGGACAGAGCGCGTTTAAAGAGATTTGTTTGTCGAGGACGTATTATGATTACATGTGATTGCTCTTTTTCAGTTCCTAAATAGTTCACTAAAGTGGATTTACCAGATCCTTTTCTCCCATATACAAGCCAAATATTATTGTCATGCACCTCATCGTAAATATCTGGTGGTTGCCAAATGTGTTTGAGCTCCTGAACTTGTATCTCACCGATTCCCTTAGATAATTTCATCTTCACTTTTTTCCTTTTTTCCTCTCCAAAGGTACTTCACTTATATCGAATTCTCACGTGACATATTTGCCCTAACGCCGCCATCAGGGGCGTTTCATGCGATGACCGTTTGTGTGACAAAATGTGAGGAACGAACATTCACACAAACGGACAGCGGGTGAAACGTCCCACTGCATGGCTTTGTTATGTGACTTTCTCTTCTTCTAAGATGATATCTAGATAATGGCGATTCTTAAACGCCTTAATTAAATCAGATTCTTCTATTGCATAGTGTTGTTTCAATTTGTATAGATTTTCTATGGCTCTATCTAGAGAGTCTTCTGTTGCATTATGTATGTCCGCCTCAAATATTCCGTGGCCATGCTTTACATTGTTCTTTTCATGATTGAGGTGATCTGAAAAAGCTTTGGATACTTGCTTATATGTTTTACCATGGCTGTTTTGAGCATTGTACCCGAGTATTCCTAGCAAGCTTTCTTTTGTGTCTTCAAATGACGTAGATTCTTTCTTTGCTTTAACGTAAGCACCGAATAACTCTTCTGCTGCGGCAGCTAAATGTAATGCCGAGTAGGGTGTTGTATTTGCGTGATACTTAAGCAAGGCGTCATTCAACAGTTCCATCGCTACGTCTAGCTTGAGATGTTTTTTCTTACTCTTAATATGTCGCTCCTTTTTTCACATAACGTCCAGCTCAGCCGCACTTCACGCGATGGCCGTTTGTGTGTGAATATGGGAGCCCGCGACCGTACACACAAACGGACAGCGCGTGAAGTGTCGGACTGGAGCTGCTTGTTATGTGAATTCACCGAGGCACGAACCGAGCAACAGTGTTACAGCAATAAGGCAGCTACTTATTAGCAACCCCAGAACGTCATTATGATTCATTTTGTCTGTTTCAATGCCTCTTGCTGTAAAAAGCCCACCTAACGCTATAAACCAGGGAATACTCTTTACCCAGAAACATAGAAAACTAATAAAAGCCACAACAAAGAAGAATATAAGACAAAGCAAAAGAAGTATGGGAGTTAAATCTTCGACGCGCTCACTTGACATAGCTCCTTGAATATATTGGTACACCAAGAACAATGAAACCAGTATTACCGAAGCTACCCCAGATGCAAGTGATATACGCCAAACACTTTTATCCATTCTCTACTATCTCTTCTGGCACTTCTGAGCATTCATATTACAATTACCAAGGCATCTCGTGCGAATTCTCCATGCCGCCGCTTCACACATAACGCCGCAATCACTCGCAAATGGAGCGCTACGTAAATTGCTGTAAAGTTGAGCGTAGCGAAACAGCAATTTTCGCAGCGCGGAATTTGTCGAGTGGATTGCCTTGTTATGTGCTTTCACTCTGCCGCTTCCTGTAGCCATACCTTGATTGCTTCTGGTGGATTTAATCTGATTGCACGTTCTGTGTTTGTATAATCTGGCGGCATTACTTCAACGTTTATATAAATTGCATTCCGCTCTACACCTTTACCGAACAGACCTTTTGAGTCTAAAGCTTTCAATGCATTTTCCATTACTGTAAGTCTTGCTTGGTATTCATTTTCATTTGAGTCCAAGCTAGGGCGCAATAGAAATAGCTCATTAACTGGTTCAAAATATGCCTCCCCATAAAAGCAGTACGGCGAGTCGGCGTATGACCATTTGACTAGACTTTCCTCCATGTCAGTATTCGTAGCCCTCTTTAACGCTTCCCGCGACCAAGCTGATATAAACGGACTATGAGCCTCGCCTGTTGTTATAAGGCAACAGTAATAAAATATTTCACTGGTAGATCCAACAAGCTCAGAAACTGCTAACTCAGTAGCAGTTTCTATGGCTGTTTGAAGTTCACTATCGGTTGAATTCATGCTCTTCTTTTACACATAACGCCCAGCTCACTCGCACTGTATGCGATGGCTGTATTGCGGTACAGTGGAACGACAGTGACACCGCAATACGGACAGCGCGTACAGTGTCGAGTGGAGCTGCTTGTTATGCATATCATCCGTCCGTAACAGGTAGATGCACGCTTCTATCTGGATTATTCTTTGAGCTATCATAGTTTTTAGCAATGTCTATAAACCTGTCATAGGTTCCAATTCTGGCTAATCCCTCAGATAATTGATTCATTTTTCTTCTTTTTTCCTTTGAAATACTATCTCTTCTCCCAATGATAATGTGATAACACCATCTTAGGTACGTGGAAGGGTCATTTAATTTATCTGTTGTATAGTTGCTTGGTGATGTTCTTGTTTTATGCCAACCCAAAAGATCCTTATTGATACACCAATCAGAGAGATCTTGTTGCACCTGTATTCTGTTTCTATCAATATAATCTTTCCAGTCATGCACCTGGGATATTGCAGAGTTTAGCCTTTGAGAAGGCTTTCCATCTTTGGTGATGGCCATATCATCTGTATTTTCTAGCTCAATAAGATGAAGTTCCCAAACACCAGAATAGGAAAAAGACACGACGAAATCGACACGATACTTAGAACCAAGTGGAAATTCATTTACTACATATTTTGAATGCCCCGTAGTATTAACGAAGCCCCACAACACCAACTCCGGATGCGCTTTTAAGTATTTTGTTGCCGCCCTCTCCCCACTGGAACTCAAAGCAATTCTAGTCTCTTCTTCAAATGACAAACAGATTCTCCTTTTAGGGCATAACAGTCAATTATAACGCTGCCTTTTTAAAAGATTTTATATTACCGCAATTTTATCAGAATTATACAGACGCGCGTATAAAACGAATAAGCCAGCGTTCCGTCCGCTTTAGAGCAAGCATTCAGCGAATTTCCAGCACTATCTGATTGGGCCGACGGCCGGGAATTGGCCGGGAACTGCCGAAGTCAAACATCAATTTAACGTAGGGAGTCGGCCGCAGACTATTGGTGGTCGACAGTCGTAAGGATGCCCATGCTGACGGTGTTAATGGCTCTGTGCTAGACACAAAGAACAGATTGCCATGTTTTCCGGATTTCCAGAGGTCCTCATTAAATCATCGAATAAGACGCTCGAATACTCGCGAATAATTTATTGTGGCATGCGTTTTCACTCAGCCTCAGCCGGTCAGTGCCGATTGGTCACTGAGTAAGCCACAGAATTTATCATTGGATTTTTTATCATTGTAATTCAGGCAACAAGCTTCTTTATTCCTCGTGGCGGCTCTATCGACGTGAGGTCATAATTTGTTTGTAGATTCATCCGGAATTCAGGAGTGGTATTCAAAGCTTTTGACAGCAGCCACGCTGTATCTGGTGTAACTGCTCTCTTACCCCTTACCAGCTCATTAATTCTCTGATTTGGCACAAGGACTTTTGGTTACTTTTTGTCCTTTGAAAAAGTAACTCGACCAGCCACGGACTGGCATAGAAAACCGCCATGTATGGCAAGCCAGAGCAGCACGCCTACTTAGCAACCCTACATAGACTCAAGCCACCAACAACAACCAAACGCGCCACGCGCTATCCCTCCAATAAACATTTGATCAGTTTTTTGAAATCCATCTGCAGCGGGTCGAAGCGCCATGGATGGCGCGTAGAGCGCTGTGCACATGGATGTGCATTCAGCGCGGCCCGTTGCGGATGGATTTCAAAAAATGCCGCAGGCACCCAAAGGGCTGAACAACGCGAGAAGGACTTTTGGTTACTTTTCGTCCTTTGAAAAGTAACTCGACCAGCCAGGGACTGGCATCGAAACCCGCCATGGATGGCAAGCCAGAGCGGCACGCCTACTTAGCAAGCCTAAATAGCAAGCCAAAGCAGCACGCCTAAATAGCAAACCAATGACAAACAAAAACAAAAACCAATTACCCTCTCAAAGTCCCCCTCTCAACAACAACCGTAGGAAACAACCGCGCCTCAGGATACCGCTTCGGGTCATCCAACATCGCCACAATCAGCTCAATAGAAGAATTAATAATCTGTTCGATCGGTTGCTTGATAGTTGTCAGGTTAATGTTTTCCCAGCCAGACATTTCCATGTCGTTCAAACCGATAATGCCAACATCATCGGGCACTGATTTACATGCTTCCTGTAATGCACTTAAAGCACCGATAGACAGTACATCGTCGCCACAAAAATACGCTTCTGCAACATCGCCCTGCTTTACTAAACGCAGCATCTCTGTACGGCCTGCACTAAAAGAATAGGCATCAGCAAAGGATTGGCTGCAGGTGATATTGGCAAGTTTATTTAGTTCAGTGGTAAATCCATCCAGTCGATCCTGGGTTGAAGTTGCATCAACCGGTCCGCCTAGAAAGGCAACGTGACGATAACCTCGATCCAGTAGCTCACGTGCTGCAATACGGCCACACTCAACGTTATCAATACCCACAACATGCACCTGCGGTGTCGTGGTATGTCGGCCAAAGGAGTGGACCACCGGTATCTGTGCATCGCGGAATGCGCGCGCAAACTCAGGAGCCAGTGTTGAAGAAGCCACAACCACGCCATCGACCGAGTACTGCTTTAACATATGCACAGTGCGTGCCGCATCGGTTTCATCAGATAGATTAACCAGTAGTGGCCGTAAACCACGCTCCTGTAAACCGCGGGTAAAACGATCAAACACTTCAAGAAAAACCGGATTGTGAAAGTTATTCGAAACCAGACCAATCAAACGGGTTCTACCAGTTGTCAGGCTGGATGCCAGTGCATTGGGGGTATACCCTAACGCCACGGCTGCCTTCTCAACCTTGCTGCGTGTCGCATCAGAAACCGAGGCTCCATCTGTAAATGCTCTTGATACCGCTGAAGGAGACACACCGGCTTTCTTTGCTACATCTTTTAGTGTGACTGACATCGTTCTTGCAGATTAGCCTTTGTTGGATGCTGTAGCACAGCAGTGTGATAAACCGGTTTCAAGTCCGGCAGTGCGGGTTACTGCGGCCAGCCATCAAAAAACAACTGCCATGCAGCGGCGATAGACAGAAACACGAACAACGTTCCCCACACCGGTGAGCCTGCAGAAAATTCCACGATCGCCCAGCCAGCACAAACACCGACCAGTAAAACACGGCGCCAAACCGGTAAGAAGAAGTCGACTTGCAGACCGAGAATCCCTTTGTCTTTTTTTTGCCTGCCGTCTTTGTGCTGCCCTGTTTTCATTGCGATACCAGTTGAATGAAAGTCTTTGATACAAAAACCCATTGATTTTGTGCTGCGTTAAGCCAGAGACAAAGTTTAAGGCAGCCGGCAACAAACAAAAGTTGATTATTGCACTCTTTGCAACCGGTTGCACACGCCGATTGAATGTGGTTGAATCTCCACTGTGTTGTTCAAAATCTCGTAACAACCACACAACCTGGAGGTCACATGAAATCATCCCTTAGAAAAATCGTACTCGCTACGGCTGCGCTGGTCGCACCTTTTGTAGCGACGCCGGTAATGGCGGAAAAATATATTCTTGTCAGTCATGCACCTGACAGTGATACCTGGTGGAACACCATCAAAAACGGTATCGCACTGGCTGGTGAGCAAGTCGGTGTTGATGTTGAATATCGCAACCCGCCCACCGGTGACATCGCAGATATGGCGCGAATCATTGATCAGGCGGCTGCCAGCAACCCGGATGGCATCATCACCACTCTGGCAGACTTTGATGTGCTGAAAGGTTCAATCACCGCAGCAGTTGATCAGGGTATTGATGTCATCATAATGAACACAGGCACACCTGAACAGGCTCGTGAAGTCGGCGCACTGATGTACGTTGGTCAACCAGAGTACGATGCCGGTCTTGCAGCAGGTCAGCGTGCTAAAGGCGAAGGGGTTACCAAATTCCTTTGTGTGAATCACGCGATTCAACAGCCAACAGTTGGCGAGCGCTGCCGCGGTTATGCGGACGGCCTTGGTATTGATCTGGGTGATGCGATGATGGATTCCGGCACTGACCCTTCTGAAATCAAGAACAAGGTACTGGCCTATCTTTCTGCCAATCCTGATGTTGATGGCATCCTGACACTCGGTCCGGTATCAGCAGATCCAACTATAGCTGCACTGGAAGAAAACGGTATGGCCGGTGACATTCACTTTGGCACGTTTGATCTTGGTGAAGAGATCGTTAAAGCGATCAAGGGCGGTGTGATCAACTGGGGTATTGATCAACAACCGTTCCTGCAAGCCTATATGCCGGTTGTTATTCTTGCTAACTGGGATCGCTACGGTGTACTGCCGGGCAACAACATCAACTCCGGACCTGGCTTCGTTACCAAAGATGGATTGACTAAAGTTGAAGAGTTTGCCGGCGAATATCGCTAGGCAACAGCATTAAACGAAGTACCTTCCCGATAGCCGGGACACACCCGGCTATCTTCTCCTGAAATCGTCTTTAATACCCGGAGCGAATCGATGATCGATTCTGTTCAAGACGAGCGAGTACGACAAATCCCCTGGTGGCGCAAAGCACTGATACGGCCTGAGTTAGGCGGTATCGTCGGCACGATCGCGGTCTTCGCTCTGTTCTCTGTTTTTGCCGCCGATTCCGGCATGTTCAAACCTCAGGGCATTCTGAACTGGTCAATAGTTTCAGCACAGTTCATGATCATTGCCGTTGGCGCTTGTCTGTTGATGATTGCCGGTGAGTTTGATTTATCAGTTGGCTCGATGATCGGATTTGCAGGCATGATGATCGCAGTGTTTGGCATTGTGCTCGATCTGCCAATCTGGATCGCCATTCTAATCACGTTTGTTATATGTGCAGCTATTGGTGCAATCAACGGTTTGATTGTAGTCAAAACAGGACTGCCGTCTTTTATTGTCACACTGGCATTTCTTTTTATTCTTCGCGGCTTTACGATTTTTATTCCGCAAACCATAGAACGCAAAACCATCATTGGTGGCATTAAGGACGCCGCCGAAGGCGACTGGCTGGCACCAGTATTCGGTGGCAAGATCGGTCAGCCTCTGTTTACCTGGCTTGGCGAAGCCGGCTATATAGATACATTCCAGCGCGGCACCAAACAAGGGCAACCCGTGATAGACGGTGTGCCAATGCTGATCGTCTGGGCAATTCTGTTAATCATTTTCGGTCATATACTGCTTACCAAAACACGCTTTGGTAACTGGATATTTGCCGCTGGCGGTGATGCGGAAGCAGCACGTAATTCAGGGGTTCCGGTTGGCAAAGTTAAAGTACTGATGTTTGTATTTACCGCCTTCTGTGCCACGGTGTTTGCCACTTGTCAGGTCATGGAGTTTGGATCAGCAGGCGCAGACCGTGGTCTATTAAAAGAGTTTGAAGCGATCATTGCCGTGGTGGTTGGCGGTGCACTGCTTACCGGTGGCTATGGTTCCGTGATTGGTGCAGCGCTTGGGGCTCTAATATTCGGTGTTGTACAACAGGGGCTGTTCTTTGCAGGAGTTGATAATTCTTTGTATCGGGTATTCGTTGGTGTCATTCTGCTCGCAGCCGTGATACTGAATACCTACATCCGTCGTTTGATTACCGGAGAACGTTGATGAGTGAGCCGATCATTCAAATGCGTAACATCGAAAAGCACTTCGGTTCTGTGATTGCACTGGCAGGCGTATCACTGGATGTTCAACCTGGTGAGTGTCATTGTTTGCTTGGCGATAACGGCGCGGGTAAATCAACCTTCATCAAGACCATGTCCGGTGTTCATAAACCAACATCGGGTGAGATAATTTTTGAAGGCAAACAGATGGCATTCAGTGACCCGGCCGCCGCAATCACTGCAGGCATTGCCACCGTTCACCAACACCTGGCAATGATTCCGTTGATGTCTGTTACGCGGAACTTCTTTATGGGTAACGAACCGATAAAGCGCATCGGTCCGTTAAGATTGTTTGACCAGCGCCTTGCCAACCGGGTAACGATGGAACAGATGCGCACCATGGGCATTAACCTGCGCAGTCCTGATCAGGCAGTCGGCACTTTATCAGGCGGTGAGCGACAAACTGTTGCAATAGCCAGAGCGGTACATTTTGGTGCAAAAGTATTAATCCTTGATGAGCCAACCTCTGCACTCGGCGTACGTCAGACCGCGAATGTGCTTTCTACTGTTGATAAAGTTCGTAAGCAAGGTGTTGCGGTGGTGTTTATTACCCACAACGTTCGTCATGCGATGGCAGTTGGTGATCGCTTTACTGTATTAAACCGGGGTAAAACACTGGGCACAGCAGAACGCGGTGGTGTCACGCCTGAAGAATTGCAGGACTTAATGGCGGGCGGACAGGAGATGGTAGAGCTTGAGAGTTCGCTCGGCGGGACTGTTTGACCAGGACTTTACAACAGGGACTGTATAACTAAATGCGCTGCTATAGTTGATTGTGCCGTGGTGCCAAGCGGCACTAAACAAAATCAAAACCAGCCGAACGCCCCTATAAAATCCAAAAACGCTCCTGCGGGTTTTAACACCCGCAGGAGCACACAACCGGTTTTACTCTACCCTGCCCGTTCGAAACTGGGTACGAACTCTATCTTTACCGGGAATGGTGAAGCTGAAGGCTCGGCATTCATTGCTTCAAGTGGCGGTGCAAACTCGGTCAGGTGAATACCAGTTACTGCTTCTTTGTATTCCTTCAGGTTAGGTATTCTTCCGAGAATTGCCGAAAGCACTACTACCGGCGTAGATGCCAACAACGACTGGCCTTTCTTGCGCTCACTGTCTTCAACCACACGCCCCTGGAACAGACGAGTCGATGTAGACATCACGGTGTCGCCTTTTGCGGCTTTTTCCTGATTGCCCATGCAGAGGTTACAGCCAGGGCGTTCAAGGTACATCATGTTCTCGTACTCAAGGCGCGCCTTCTGCTTTGGATCATCATCATTAAATTCAAAGCCTGAGTACTTTTGCAATAAGGCCCAGTCACCTTCTTCTTTGAGTTCATCAATGATATTGTAAGTAGGTGCTGCAACAACCAGCGGTGCCTTAAATTCAATAGTGCCGTCTTTCGCTTCGAGGTTTCTGAACATCTGGGCAATGATTTTCAAATCACCCTTATGCACCATGCAGGAACCAACAAAACCCAGATCAACCGGCTTCTCACCTTTGTAGTAAGAGAGCTCTCTGATTTCGTCGTGCGTGTATCTTTTTGATACGTCTTCGTTTTCAACGTCAGGGTCAGCGATCATTGGTTCATCAATCTTATCCAGATCAACTACGACCTCTGCCGCGTACTTCGCGTCATCGTCAGGGCGCAGAGCTGGCACTTTACCCGACTTAATATTTTCAATTCTCAACTCGGCACGCTCAACAAGGCCGCGCAGCACCTGTTTATCGTTGTCCATGCCCTTGTCGATCATGATCTGAATTCGATTTTTAGCGATATTTAAAGATTCAATCAGTTTGGCATCTTCGGAAATACAGATAGATGCCTTGGCTTTCATTTCGGCGGTCCAGTCAGTAAACGTGAACGCCTGATCTGCCAGTAACGTACCGATGTGTACCTCGATTATTCGACCCTGAAAGACGTTGTCACCTTTAAACTGCTCTAGCATTTGCGACTGGGTTGCATGCACGACATCGCGAAAGTCCATATAACCTTTCATCTTGCCTTTGAAGGTAACCTTCACTGACTCGGGTATTGGCATACTCGCTTCACCGGTCGCAAGTGCCAGCGCCACGGTGCCGGAGTCCGCACCAAACGCCACACCTTTCGACATTCTGGTATGTGAATCACCGCCAATAATAACCGCCCACTCATCGACGGTGATGTCATTGAGCACCTTATGAATGACGTCAGTCAATGGCTGGTATTTACCTTTCGGATCGCGCCCGGTAATCAGGCCGAACCTGTGCATGAAGTCCATCAGCCTCGGAACGTTGTCCTGTGATTTTTTGTCCCACACGGATGCAGTGTGGCAACCAGACTGATAGCCGCCGTCAACCACTGGCGATATGACCGTGGCAGCCATGGCTTCAAGTTCCTGCGAGGTCATCAAACCGGTTGTATCCTGCGAACCGACGATATTAACCTGCACTCGAACATCGGAACCCGCATGTAATATCTTGCCTTCTTCAACACCGACTGCATTGCGATTGAAGATCTTCTCGACCGCAGTCAGCCCCTGACCTTCATGTGAGATTTCTCGGGCTGGTGCGAACACAGGCGCGACTGGAACACCAAGCGCCCGGCTTGCGAATGTTTGTAGTTTCTTACCGAAAACAACCGCGTATGAGCCTCTTGCCCTGATAAATTCCATTTTCTGCGGTGTTAGCGCAGAAGAAATGTCGGCCAGCTCTTCATCGCCGTTGTAGAGCTTTTTCTCTTTGGTATTGATGGTGAGCACAGTGCCTGTTTCTACCGAGTAAACCTGCTCCAGTACAAAGTCACCGTCTTCGTCCATCACCGCGTTACCATCAGCATCGCGCTTTTTAACCCAGTTATTTAGGTCGAGACCAATACCACCGGTGACGCCAACCGTGGTCAGAAAGATAGGTGAGATGCCATTAGTACCAGCGACAATCGGCGCGATGTTAACAAACGGCACGTAAGGACTGCCCGGAATACCGGTCCACAAAGCGACGTTATTTACGCCTGACATACGCGATGAGCCCACACCCATGGTGCCTTTTTCGGCAATCAGCATGACCCGCTTTCCAGGGTGCGCTTCTTTTAGCGCCACGATTTCTGCCTGAGCTTCCGGCGAAATCATACATTTGCCGTGTAGCTCCCGGTCAGCGCGTGAGTGAGCCTGATTACCCGGCGACAGCAAATCGGTAGAGATATCGCCCTCGGCCGCAATGTAAGTGACGATATCAATTTTTTCTTCAACCTCGGGAAGGTTGGTAAAAAACTCGGCTGCAGCGTAGCTTTTAAGGATATCCGTGGCTATCGCATTGCCAGCCTTGTGCGCTGAGTCGAGGCGCTGTGTGTCTGCTTCATAGAGAAAAACCTGCGTTTTCAGGACCTCTGCAGCAGGTTTTGCGACGTCTGCATTGTCGCCGAGAGCCAGGTCCAGCAATACGTCAACTGACGGGCCGCCTTTCATGTGAGATAGCAGTTCGAACGCAAATTCCGGCGTGATCTCGACGACCTCCGCTTTGCCGAGAATGATCTCCTGCAGAAATTTGGCTTTTACACCGGCAGCACTGGTGGTGCCGGGCAGTGTGTTGTAGATGAAAAAATCCAGTGATTCTTTACGGTGAGCGTGGTTGGTGTCCCTGATCTGCTCAATGATTTCGGCGGTTAGCTCTGCACCTTCGATCGGCTTGGGAGCCAGGCCCTGCTCCTTTCGTTCGCTAATTTCCTCAAGATAAGCAGTATATGCGCTCAATTCAGTTCTCCCGGCAATCGTTTGTGAATCCGCTGTTCCCCGTTCACCAGCCGTTACGACGGGAAGAGGGTTCGTTAATTTGTTGTTTACTAATGGCGCCAGCGCGCTTAGGAATCCGGCACTCGAACTACCTGAAAGCGAGGCTGAGATCACATTAGCGGCATTCGTCAGGAGCAACCCCGATTCAGCGACACCATGTTTTCGACCGTTGTGCGGTCAACATTAGAAAACCCGTTATTATGCACTATGTTGACCCTGCGATGCATATCGGGTTCCACGACAACGCGGGTGGCCCCGGTTCGCTGGAAGGGGCTGGCTACGAGACTTTCGATGTAAGGCGCTGTGGAGGGCCGGGAGAGAGAAGCCCGCTACGAAGGTCTGTCACCCTTGATAGTCACCCGGCGCCCTTTGCGCTCTTCCGGCCAGTAATCCCAGATTGCGCGATGCATGCAACAGCGGTTATCCCAGAAGACCATGTCGTGCAGGCTCCACCTGAATCGAATCTGGTGATCAATGTGCTCACAGTGTTCAAACAACAACTCCAGTATCGAGTTGCTCTCGGTGGGACTCAGCTCGTTGATCCGAGTGGTGAAAGTACGATTGACAAACAGTGCCTTTTTGCCGGTTTCTGGATGAGTTCGAACCACAGGGTGCATGGCAGTCGGGCAATCTATTTCACCATCATCTTTGCCACGGTCACTGTAGCGGCCTTTGTAGATATGCTCAGACGCATGTGTTGCAGAGAGACCATCAACCAGGGACTTTAGCGGATCAGACAGAGTGTCATAGGCTGAATACATGTTGCTGAACAAGGTATCTCCACCACACGGTGGCAGGATGTGCAGTTGCAGCATAGTGCCAAGTGGCGGCTCTTCATCACACGACACATCAGAGTGCCAGAACTCGCCGTTGGCAACTTTTGAATCTTTAGTGGCGTGTATTTCAAATATTTCCGGATAGCCCTGCATGGTTGGTGCGGCCGGATGGGCGTGCAGCGTGCCGAACCGCTTGCCAAACTCTATATGACGCTCAGGCGGGATCTCTTTTTGATCCTTGAACATCAGTACCTGGTAGTCCAGGAACGCCTGATGAATGTCTGCAAACTGCTCATCAGAGATCGGTTCACTGAGATCTACACCGCGAATCTCGGCTCCCAGGTTTGGCGCAAAAGGCCGCGCTTCTATGTGGGCATAGTCCCGTTGTAAGACAGCTACCAAACCGGCCTTCCTCCTGTTTGCTGTTTAGGCAAGTGTGGCGATGCGTTTTAGTGCAACGCCTCATGACGTTTTTCAATACTCTATCAACGTGTACACCATGCCTCTAGACATGCAAGCCATGCCCAAGGGCATTCATGCAGGCTTCCTGAAAGCCTTCACTAATGGTCGGGTGGGCATGAACCGTTGCTGCAATATCTTCAATTCTTGCACCCATCTCGATTGCCAGCGCAAACACTGCTGACAACTCGGAGACCTGCGAGCCGACAGCCTGCACGCCTAATACCATACCATTTTCTTTCAATGCGACCACACGAATAAAGCCGTCGGTACGCTCCATTGTCATCGCGCGGCCGCTTGCCTGCAACGGAAACTGTCCGACAGTCGTGTCGATACCCTGCTCTGTCGCATCCGCCGGACTCAAACCGACCGAGACAATTTCGGGATCAGTAAAGCAAACGGCCGGTATACATTGCTTGTCGTAAATGGTGTCGCCACCGGCAATGACATCTGCAACAACCTCACCCTGCGCCATCGCGCGATGCGCCAGCATCGGTTCACCGGTTACATCACCAATTGCGTAAACGCCACGCATTGAAGTCTGACACTTGTTATCGATGGCTATGAACGATCCATCCATGGTTAAACTGAGCTCTTCCAATCCATAGTCACTGCGCGGTTTACGACCCACCGTTACCAGTACCTTACTTGCAGCAAGACTGCGTGTGCTGCCATCCTGCAACTCAATCTCTAAATTATTGCCCGCCCCGTTACTACCAGACTTGTTGTTACCAGCCGGTTTATTACCGGAAAGACCATGGGCTTTTGCATTTAACATCAACTCTACATTTAATGCAGACAATCGCTTTGCAACCGGTGCAGTCAAAGCCGAGTCATATTGCGGCAAAATTCGATCAGACGCTTCAACCACTACCACACGCGCACCAAGCTTGGCATACGCAATACCAATCTCGAGTCCGATATAGCCGCCGCCTACCACAGCCAGCGTTTCAGGTATTTCTGTCAGTTCAAGTGCTTCGGTAGAGGACATCACGTTACCGCCAAATGGCAGAGCAGGCACTTCTATTGGCTCTGAACCAGTGGCGATAACAATATTCTTTGCATGAACTCTTATAACACCATCAGCAGACTGTACCTCAACCGTTTTGCCATCAAGAAAACGTGCATTGCCGTAAAGTACACTCGCGCCGGCACGCTGCAGTAAGCCACTAACTCCGTCATTGAGGTTTTCTACTATGCGGTTTTTCCACGCCAGTGTTGCAGCAAAATTTATTTGCGGTTTTCCTGCTGTGATACCGAGTTCATTTTCAGCGCTATAACTCACTGCATTATGAAACTCACCTGCAGCATGAATCAGTGCTTTAGAGGGAATACAGCCGACATTTAAACAGGTACCGCCCGGTTTATGTTGCTCAACAACCAGTGTATCAATACCCTGCTTTGCAGCTCTGATGGCACAAACATAACCACCCGGCCCGGCACCAAGCACCAGTAGATCTACTTTTTTTTCTGACATGTTATTTATGCCTCTACCAGCAACATGGCCGGCTTTTCGAGCAGAGTTTTTATTTTTTGTACCATCACGGCTGCATCCCAGCCATCAACCACCCGGTGATCAAACGCGCATGAGATATTCATCATTTTCCGCGGTACAAACTGCTGACCATCCCAGTGCGGTCGGGTGGTCATTTTATTCACCCCGACAATCGCCACTTCCGGATGGTTAATGATGGGCGTGGTTGCAATGGCACCGAGTGGCCCGAGCGAGGAAATCGTGATAGTAGATCCGCTTAGCTCATCCCGTGCTGCACTGCCATCTCTGCATGCGCCTGCCAGTCTTGTAAGTTCAGCGGCGTTATCCCACAGATTTCTGACCTCACAGTGCTTAACCACCGGCACCATCAAGCCACTTTCTGTTTGCGTCGCAATACCGATATGCACACCGCCATATTGTTTAATGACTTCCGCTTCATCATCATAGTGTGCATTGATTACCGGCTGTTGTCGCACAGCTTCAACCACTGCTTTCATGATGAATGGCAGAACGGTTAGCTTGCCACGCTCGGTTTCATAGCTTGCGTTCAACTCCTCACGCGTTTGTTCAAGGCTGGTGACGTCTATCTCTTCTACAATGGTAATGTGCGGTATATGTTTTTTCGCCTGACTCATTTTGTTGGCGATCATACGGCGCAAACCAACGACTTTAATCTCTTCAATACCGGTGTTGGGCACTCTGCCACCCACGCTGCCGATTGTATGCGTTTCGAGATCTTCGTGAACAATACGCCCACCCGGCCCGCTGCCGCTGACGGAGCGCAAATCAATGCCCATCTCTCTGGCTTTATGACGAACGCTGGGCGCCGCCAGTGGCTTACCTGCTGTTGTGGAATTGCCTTGACTTGACTGCAGTGCTGAAGGTGGTTGCGGTCTAACTTCGACTGCGGGACCTACCGCTTCAGAGCTTTCAGTTGAAGCACTGTTTTCGTTACTAAATTCTTCAATATTTTTAGCATTTTCAGGAGCGGCCGATAGCGGTGCTGCAGACGCCTGCTTTGCATCTGCTGCCTGCATAGCAGCTGCATCTGTATTGCCTTCACCATCGACTTCCAGACGGATAAGATCTGCACCAACAGCGATGATGTCGCCGATCTCGCCACCCAGCCAGATGACTTTACCCGAAGCGCTGGCGGGAATGTCTACTGCGGCTTTGTCAGTCATTACCGCACCGACCATTTCATCTTCAAGTACAGTATCACCAACACTCACATGCCACTCGACCAGCTCCGCCTCTGCAACCCCTTCACCCACATCCGGCAGGCGGATTGTAAAGATACCCATCTCAAGCCTCCAATGATTGTTGTAAGGCACGACCTACCCGTGCCGGGCTTGGAAAGTAGTCCCACTCCTGAGCGTGCGGATAAGGCGTATCCCAACCGGTAACACGTTGTATGGGTGCTTCAAGCGCGTAAAAACATTCTTCCTGCACCAGTGTAGACAGTTCAGCACCGAAGCCTGATGTTCTGGTGGCTTCATGCACAATCACACAGCGGCCGGTTTTCAATACAGAGGCTTTGATTGTTTCCATATCAAGTGGCAACAGCGTTCTTAGATCGATGATCTCGGCATCAATACCTGCTTCTTCTGTCGCTGCCTCGGCAACGTATACCATCGTGCCATAGGCAAGTATGGTTACCTGTTCCCCTGCTCGCCTGATCTCGGCTTTACCCAGTGGCAGGGTGTAATAGCCCTGCGGTACTTCTCCGAGTTCATGATCGCGCCACGGTACTACCGGGTTTTCATGATGACCGTCGAACGGTCCATTGTAGAGACGCTTAGGCTCCATGAAGATAACCGGATCAGGATCTTCTATAGCAGCTGCCAGCAATCCTTTAGCATCGTACGGGTTGGATGGCATCACGGTTTTTAAACCACAAACATGAGTAAACACAGCCTCGGGACTCTGGCTGTGTGTCTGCCCACCGAAAATGCCACCACCTACCGGCATACGAATCACCAGCGGGCAGGTAAAATCCCCTGCGCAGCGATGTCTTAAGCGTGCAGCTTCAGACACTATCTGATCATAGGCAGGATAAACGTAATCAGAGAACTGTATTTCGACACATGGCTTTAAGCCGTACGCTGCCATACCGATGGCTGTACCGACAATACCGGACTCACTGATAGGCGTATCAAAGCAACGCGTTGGTCCGTATTTTTCCTGCAACCCTGCAGTGCAACGGAACACGCCACCAAAAAAACCGACATCTTCGCCATAAACAACCACCTTTTCATCACGCTCCATGGCTGTGTCATGTGCGCTTTGAATTGCCTCGATCATCGTCATTTTAGGCATAGGTATTCTCTTTACAAACTGTTGTTACACAGTGCACTGAAAAACATTTACTGTTCATCTTGCACACACTAATTACCCGCTTCAATAGCCCGCTTCCTGGCGTTGTTTTACCAGATGCGGTGGCATTTCCTTAAATACATCTTCAAACATATCTCTTGCCGAAGGTGCACTGCCGGAGCTCAGCGTACCAATAGCTTCAGCTTCTTTTTGTGCACTCAGCACTTCATCTGCAATCTCTGCTTCGGCTTGTGTGTGTCTTTCTTCTGACCAGATACCTTTACTGATCAGGTAACCTTTCATGCGCAGAATCGGATCACCTAACGGCCAGGCATCACCTTCTTCTTTGGGTCGATAGGCAGAAGGATCATCAGAAGTTGAATGACCACCGGCGCGATAGGTCACATACTCAACAAGCGTTGGGCCAAGGTTACGTCTGGCTCTTTCAGCCGCCCAGCGTGCCACTGCAAGTACCGCAAGATAGTCATTGCCATCAACCCGCAGCGCCGGAATTCCAAAACCATGGCCACGAGCCGCAAAGGTACCGGACTCACCTTTTGCAATACCCTGAAAAGTAGAGATAGCCCACTGGTTGTTTACCACGTTAAGAATCACCGGTGGTTTATAGGTGGAAGCAAACACCATGGCTGCATGGTAGTCACTCTCTGCAGTGGAACCGTCACCAACCCAACCGACCGCTATTTTATTATCGTTACTGATTGCAGATGCCATCGCCCAGCCAACCGCCTGCGGATACTGGGTAGAAAGATTTCCGGAGATAGAGAAAAACCCGTACTCTTTTGATGAGTACATGATCGGTAGCTGTCTGCCATGATTCGGATCTTCTGCGTTCGAGTAGATCTGACACATCATCAGCTTCATCGGATAATCCTGAGCAATCAGCAAACCTGCCTGTCGGTAGGTCGGGAAATTCATATCGCCCTTGTGTAGCGCCTTTTGAAACGCACACGAAATCGCCTCTTCACCGAGGTGCTGCATGTAAAACGAAGTTTTGCCTTGTCGCTGTGCCATCAGCATGCGTGCGTCGAATGCCCGCAAGCGCATCATATGCCGCAAGCCTTCAACCAATTCTTCATCCGGCAGTTCAATCGCCCATTCGCCGGTGGGCTGGCCGTCACGGGACAGCACTCGAATGATGGTAAAAGCCAGATCGCGGATTTCACGCGGGTCAACATCGACCGGTGGACGGCGCGCACTACCGGCCCGAGGTATCTCAACCCCGGAGAAATCCGGCGTGTCGCCCGGTCGGAGCTCCGGCGTTGGCACATTAAATGACAAGGGCGGAAAATTACTCATCGCATCAATCCCGTTTCAGAACGACTCTATCTATTGGAGTGTAGTACTGCCATTCTTGTACCACCGGCTCAAAATTCTGCCAGGCGTTGGAAAATGTCAGTAAAAAACTACTATGACCGAGCAAAAGCCGGTTTGCCCTATACGGTAATGTTAGGAAGATGCAGCATTGCAGCGCACGAACTTCAAAAGCGCCCGTGACGATGCCATCAGGTCAGCCAGCTCTTACGGAACGGACGCCTCGGCTCTGAGCGTGTACCAGCGTCTATCTGTAGTGTGACTCTACTGCCTTGCCAAGCGGCCTGGTTCTTGTGGATAGTCCGTGCAACAGCAATAGCGAGTGCAACCAGATCTACTGTCTCACAGTTAACTGCGAACCAGCTTGTACTCAGGGTCATAAAGATCCGGATCCACTACCGTGGCTGCAACCGGCTCACCAATGACTTCAACAAAAACCTCGCTGCCGATCTTATCGAATGCCACATCAATAAAGCCCATGGCGATATTTTTGCCGGTGCGATAACCCCACGCGGCTGAAGTGATAGTGCCTATGCAGGTACCGTCTTCCAGCACAATACTGTCGCCGCCGTGCGCGGCTGCATGAGTACACTCAAGCACCAGTGAAACAAACTTGCGCCTCGGGCCATTTGCTCTGTTTTCAAGTAATGCCTGCTTACCGACAAAATCATCTTTCTCCAGTAAAACAAACCGATCAAGATTGCACTCAAGCGGATCAAACTCGGTGATTAAATCAGCTTTCCAGTGACGATAGCCTTTTTCCAGTCGCATTGACTCGACAGCATGACTGCCAAACAAACTCATATTGTGTTGTTCACCGGCTGCACGCAGTGTCAGATAAGCTGAATATAATTGATTGTTGGGTACGTGAATTTCGTAGGCAAGTTCACCGGAAAAACTGACTGACATCACCACCGCCCGTGCAGTACCAATAAAGGCCTCACGTACAGACAGCCACGGAAATGCGTCTTTAGACCAGTCACCTCGTGCAACCGCTGATAACACATCGCGCGATCTCGGCCCTGCTATTAAAAGGATTGTCCACTCATTGGTTAATGATTTTATCTGAATAGAATCATCGGTTGGTAACCACTGGCTGAGCCAGTCCATATCATGGTATTCAGATGCTGCAGCAGATCCATACCAGACTCGGTGATCATCAAGATTGGCGAGTGTCGCTTCTGCCTTTATATTGCCTTGCTTATTTAATAAATAGGTCAGACCGACTTTACCGGTCTTGCGCGGCACGCGACTACATACCAAATGATCAAGCCAGCTGTGGACATTATCACCGGTAATCTCAAAGCGGTTAAACCCGTTAACTTCTGTTAAGCCTACGGATGTTTGAACCGCTTTTACTTCATTAGCGATCACATCAAACGTTTCGTTAAAACGAAAGCTGTGTGTTTCTTTAAACTCATCAGAAGGCTTGATATATGCCACTCGCTCCCAGCCATTAACCACACCGAATTCTGCTTTTTCTGCAGCAAGCACCGGCGTTATCGGTGTGGTCTTTGCCGGTCGGCCTGCGGGCCGGTGTTCATGTGGTAGATGAAAACGAAATTCATTTTGATAATCTTCAATTGCCTTCAGAGATGTTAACTCAACATTGGCATGGCCGGTAAAGCGACGCGGATCAATAACCCAGGTGTCGTAGCAGGCTTCACTATGGACAATCTGTTGTGCCAGTAACCACCCGTGCCCGCCACCTTCTCCAACACCTGCACGCAGACCAATAATACAAAACGCATTACGTTTGCCTGGTATGGGTCCAACCAATGGTGCGCCATCAATGGTGTAGGTAATAGGTCCGTTAACAACAGTATGAATACCGGCTTCAGTCAACGCAGGCATACGTGCAAAAGCACCTTCCAGTACATCCATCACCCGGTCCAGATCATCGGGGCAAAGCGCGTTAACAAAATCCGGATCAATGCCATCCATCCCCCATGTTTTACAATCCTGTTCGTAAAAACCAACCAGTAATCCGTTTTTCTCCTGTCGGCAATAATAGTCACTGATCGGACAACGCAGTAGCGGCATACGGTGGCCAGCTGCTTCAATCTCGGGGATAGATTCGGTAACAAAATACTGATGCTCCATTGACGCTACCGGGTGCTGAACTCCCATCATCGCACCCACTTCGTTAACGCGATAACCGCAGGCATTAACGACAATCTCGCAGTTGATGTCGCCTTTATCGGTGTGCACCGTCCAGCTATCGTCAGCGTGCTGAGTGAGGTCGGTGACCGGTGTGTTGCGATAAACCTCGGCACCAGCTAGCCGGGCGCGCCGAGCCAGCGCCTGACAAAGCTGCGCCGGGTCAATATCTCCATCGAGTGGATCCCACAAACCTCCGAGCAGATTGTCTGTTGAAACCAGCGGATGGCGACGCGCACACTCTTCAGCATCGATCACTTCAAAGTCGACCCCCATACCTTTTGCCATACTGACAAAGTGGCGATAGCCATTCATTTGTTCTTCAGTGTTGGCAAGCCGGATACCGCCGTCGGCATGGTGGTAGTTGATCGGATATTCCGGATCTTCAGCCAGCTCTTTGTACAGATTAATTGAGTGTGTTTTCAGGCCCACCATCGTTTGCGTGGCGCCAAAGTTGGTCACCTGCGCTGCAGAGTGCCATGTTGTGCCGGAAGTCAGCTCATCGCGCTCTACCAGTACCACATCGGTACAGCCCTCCTGAGTCAGGTGATACAACGTGGAACAACCGGCGATACCGCCACCGATTACAACAACCCGCGTCTGATTTTTCACTATTTTGTCACCCTGAAGGCCATGAGCTTTGATCGGCTGATCAAAGGCCACGAGAATACAACGAAGGTCGGGGTGCACGCCAGATTGACAAAGCAGCTGATTTACCCGCCACGGAGCACAGATCGGGTTGAGTACACGGCCACAGTGAGTGATGGCTGCGTATCGAGAGCTCTAATTATGATTGCAGTTGGCCCGGTCGCCTGTGTGCCCGGCAGACAATTGAATCACTGAAACATGCCACAAGAATCGCGCAAACCAGCCGCCCTTTGGGTCAGAACTATTTACAGGTGCGGAATTTTTTTCAGCAAACGACAATATTCGAAAAATCCCAATACCGCAGCAACCTGCGCAGACTACGTGCATCGGAGTGAAATTTCTACCACTCAGAAACCTGACCTTAGCCATGGGAAAGAGCCACGGAAAGAGCCATGGAAAGAGCCATGGAAATATTGCACTCAAGAGATTCTTCCTTTGCAGCTAACTATGCGCAGAACCGAACAGTGCTTAAACAAGGTAAGTTAGTTAACTACGACACCGTAAAAACAAGCGGAAACTTTCGGGCATACATACAAACTCAACTGCAGCTACAAAAGTGAAATAGGACAGAGCAGTGAAAGACGGCATGTGCATCGAAATGTAAAAACGAAACATAAACCTGTAAAAAGATAACAAATCTATAACAGTTTTATGACAAGCATCTAACCGATCCATTGTAATCGACACTGCGCCACAACCGATCATTACTTTACTCACGACAAACACACCATGTTAACCATTTATTCATAACACCTGGCAGACCATACCGGTAGGTTTTAGCGGCTGAAATATAGCTCCTGCAGTAAAACCGCTACCGCAACACACTTTACGTGAGTACAGGTTTGTTAAAACACAGTGTGGCTGTATCGTCCACGGATCGGACATCCACCTTTCGATGGATGTCAACTCAGGGAACAAGCTTCCCGACATTTGTTAAAACGCAATAGAGAGAGCATCAAGTACAATGAAAACACCCGCTAAAAGTTCCAACGGTAATCGGTCGTTCAGACTGGCTACTGGTCTTGCCAGTGCTGCAGTGATCTTTACCCTGTCTGCCTGTGACGGTAACTCCGTCGACATCATTCAGAATGACCTCGCCAACGGTGAAGACGTCAACATTAACTTATCAACCAATGACGACGGTGACCTGGTTATCGGTCTGAATGACGATGACAGTGACGCCGATGCACCTGCCGCTGGTGGTGATTCAGATGCAGGTTCATTTCAGGTTACTTTTTATAACCTGACCATGAATCAACCAATGACTCCTCCGGTTGTCGCGATACACGATCCTTCTGTGAACTTGTTCCAGATTGGTCAGGAAGCAAGCAACGCCGTGCAGGCGATTGCAGAGATGGGCAACAATGCTCCTCTGGTAGAATTTGCGGTTGGCAATCCTGAGGTGGTCAGTGCTGCAGGCGTCGCTGGCGACGCACCATTTGGCCCGGGTGCTTCAGTTTCAATCAACCTGACCACAGAAGAAGCCGGCCAGGTATTCAGTGCGGTTAACATGATTATCTGTACCAACGATGGCATCTCGGGCGTAGACTCGGTAGCACTGCCAACTGGCAACGATCCGGTAGTGATCAATGCCCGTCCTTACGATGCTGGCACTCGAATCAACCAGGACAACTCCTACTCATTCTTCCCACCACCGTGCCGCACCCGAGCTGATGGTGAACTGGTTCCTGTTCAGGAAGCACCACTGGAATCACCACGTGGGAGCATTGGTCCGCACGCTGGTCAGTTCAGAGTGACTAACACACCTGAAGGCAGAAACTGGAACTTCGCTACTGAAGACGAAGTACTGAGAATCGAGATTGTTCGAAACTAGTTGATAGCCACACTTTCACAGTGTGTTGCGAGCCCGGTCAATTTATTATGACCGGGCTCCCTTAGTTTTTTCAAAAGCCAAGTAGTTAATCGTAATTTAATATCACTTCTTCGAATCACCACCACTCTGGGTACTGCAGCACCGCCTCTGTCTACTGACACACTGGTGTAATACCACGCACTCAGTGGCTCCAGTGCATCGTCAGTTTGGTTAACCGCGATTGGCCCGTCATAGTGGGAGGTTAGCTCTGGAATGGTCAGGCTCTCCGCATTGGCTGTATCTACCACACTGATCACTCCCAATGCACGCTCATACTCCGGTACATCTGGAATGAACAGCACCTCTGAACCTTCATCTATTCGGCCCGGATCAGACGTTTATGCCATGCGCTCAAAACAATCTGAAGCTGCCACTTGCGTGACAGGTTTTTGCACCTGGCATGTGTGCGTTGCAATACTTTTTATTGTTATACAGAAGTTAAAGAAGGCAGCAGCCACTCAAACTTACGCTGACTCATTGCGTCTATAAAGGGCGGGGCACTAATTGCGGCTCATCATTACCGAGCTGTTCTTTACGTTTTGCAACGTAGTCTTTCAGATGTTCGGTGGTCGCAACATCCTGCGCGGGCTCTGTGTATTCCTGCAAAGCCTTTTGCCATAGCTCGGTGGCTCGGGTGGTGGCATCTTTAGCACCGGCGAGCTGCCAGTTTTCCTGGTTCTGCCAGTCACTTAAAAACGGTTCATAAAAGACGGTTTTATAGCGCTGCATTGTATGATTGCAACCAAAAAAATGACCACCTGGACCAACCTCTTGCATCGCATCGAGCCCGGTCTGTTCAAGATCTATTTTCAACGGCTGCAGCATTGATGACATGTGCTGCAACATTTCGCAATCAATCACCAGTTTTTCAAACGAGGCAACCAATCCGCCTTCAAGCCAACCGGCTGCATGATAGATCAGGTTACCGTGACCCATAACAGCACTCCACAATGACATCTGTGTTTCCCAGGTAGCCTGCGCATCTACTGTATTTGATGCATTACAGGCGCTGGTCCTGTACGGCAAACCATACCTGCGCGCCAACTGACCTCCGGCAATGTTAGCGATAGAATTTTCCGGTGTGCCAAATGCCGGCGCACCGGAACGCATATCAACATTCGAAGTAAAGCCACCGTAGACCACCGGCGCACCTTTGCGAGCTAGCTGCGTGAGTACGACACCAAACAATGCCTCTGCATTTTGTTGTGCCAGTGCACCAGCCATGGTCGCCGGGGTCATTGCGCCCATCAATGTAAACGGGGTGACTACCACTGCCTGGCCGAGCATTGCCATCTGCATTGCACCATAGGCCATTGCATCATCCAGCTTGCGTGGTGAGTTAATATTGATGTTCGTCATCACAACCGGTTGATGACTGACTTCTTCAAGGGTTTTACCGTGTGCGATTGCGCAAAGCTCAACTGCATCTCGCGCTCTTCCCCCGCCAATACCGGTAGCAAGAAATGCCTTATCACTTGCCGTTAAGCTGACGAAGGTTGTATCAAGGTGGCGGGTACCCACGGGCAGATCAGTTGGTGCTACTGCCTGATTGCCGAAGAAGTTAATCACATTAAAGTGTTGGCCCAACTGAATCAGCTTTTTGAAATCTGCCAGCGTACCAGCTCGTCGGCCGTTGATGCAGTCATGTACGTTTGGAGGTCCGGATACCAGTCCGAAGTTGATTGCGTTACCACCGCAGTGAATTGAGTTTTCAGGATTTCTGGCAATTAGTTCAAAGTCGCCGGGCACATGAGCGATGGTTTCCATAACCAGCCCACGATCCATTTTCACCAATCCATCACCGGAGACATCAGCACCGGCTTTGCGAAAAGTATCTAACGCAAGATCACCTAACACTTCGATACCCTGCTCTTCGAGTATTTGCAGAGAGATATTGTGAATAAACTCCAGCTGTTCTTCATCCAGTGGAGTGAGTGGACTGAATGGATTAACCAACCTTCGGCGATCAATCTGTGGAATCTTTACAACCGGTTTGGTTTTATCTCTGCGCCGACGACGTTTGGGCTTGTCAGTAGAATTAGTACTTGTTTTTTGCATTAGCCCTTTTCGCATGGTTGCCTGGAGATTGTGTTGAGCAATTGTCCGGCAGTGTGGTTTTTTAGCATTTCCAACGTTGCGGCACACTGGATTGATCTGGTGCTCTGTTAAATACGCAGGATAATTTGGTACTCTTTATTGTTGTGCTTTGTAGCATGTACATCGGGTTCTTTTGCTTTGTACACCGGGTTTTTGGTATGCCGATCATGACATGGTGGATGCGCCTCCGGCTTATACACACTACCTGTAGATTCGGCTTCATATAACTACTCGATACCTCTCACATCACAGTAGGGTGGCATAAGCCGGAGGCGCATCCACCGACATGCCGTACAAAAAGACAACGGTGTGATTACCACACAACGCTTTTATTTCTGCCTGCCACTACACTACTTCTGACCACGCTCGTAATGATGCATTTCGACATCATTCTGCTTCATTTCGACAATTGCCTGTTGCACATCTGCAATCGCGTCTTCGAGTCTTGCTGCAACGATTTCATGATCAGCGGTGAATTCAAGATCATTTAACAGCGCTTCCAGTCTTGACTTACCACGCCACGCTGCATGCCTGGCCCATTCTGCGAACAGTGCTTCAGGCGGATCAACAAGCTTTAAGTCAACATGACGATGTTGATCATCAAGTGCTGTATTGGTCGATACATAGCCGTTGACCATGCTGATTCGTTCACCCGGCTTGTTTAACGGCCCACCTCGATGCACCACCATGTTTCCATGCAGTGCGATTGCATAGCCCGGTCCGGCAAAGTGAGGAGCTACTACTCTGTCAGCAGGTGGCGGCAGACCCTTTTCAGCAAGCACTTCCATTTCCTGTTTTGTGCCGACAAAATATTCAAAGTTACCACCGTCCAGTGATGCAGGATCACTGACCATCATCACGGTATCGAGCGGGAGTGTATCGTGGTGCCATTTATCGACTGCTTTGGATAAGTCATCCGGTGAAAAATTCATGTGCCCGAGGTGCAACGGCATGGTATGCGGAGCAACATCAGTCTGATAGATCTCGCACATCAGTTCGGTGAGTGACGGATCAATACATAAGTCGCGAAGAAATCTTGATCGATAGCAACCGCCACGCACCATGTTTTCAATGCGTTCGCAGCTAATAGCATGTTGTCTTAGTGATCGCGCTACTTCCAACAGCGCGACAGCACCTTCTGAAGAAAGCACTCTAAACGGCGAAGATACAGCAACACTGGTGGCCTTTCGGCTGATCTCTTTGTCACTGTAGCCAAATTCCTGCAGATGAGTGACTGTTTCAGGCATCTCAAGTGCAAGATGCACGGCCGGATCAAACGCGGGTTCATTTTCAAACCACTGAAAACCTGCTGGCAGTTCATCTGGAAACGCAATGGCAGCATCAGTCATGTTGCTACGAAGCCTCTTTGCTCAAGTCAAAGCTGATAACCGGATCCATTGATTGTAAATAGTCATCTGACAAATGGCATTTTATTGCATGACCGGCTTGCAACTCTTTGATAGGTGGTAGTTCGCGTTCGCACAGGTTATCTGCAACTTTCGATTTGTGACCGCAGCGCGTCTGAAAAGGACAACCACTAGGCGGGTTGAGCGCTGACGGGATATCACCATCCAGCACGATCTGCTTTTTCTTAACACTGGTATCTGCAATAGGAATCGCAGATAAAAGCGCCTCGGTGTACGGGTGATAAGGTGGTGCAAAAATATCGTCAGTCTTGCCCTGCTCGACTATATGACCCAGATACATCACTACAACCCGATCGGCAATATAGCGAACCACCGAGAGATCATGGCTGATGAACAGCATGGTGGTTTTAGCTTCGCGCTGTATTTCCATTAACAGCTCGGTTACTGCCGCCTGCACCGATACATCAAGCGCTGATACCGGTTCATCGGCAACAACCACTTTTGGCTGACCGGCGAAAGCACGCGCGACACCAATGCGCTGTTTTTGACCACCCGATAACTGCCTGGGCATCCGTTTGGCAAAAGCGCGCGGTAGTTTTACCAGATCAAGCAGCTCCAGCATTCGCTCACGACGTTCTTTTGTGTTAGCGCCAATATGAAACTTCTCAAGCGTACGCATAATCTGCGAACCCACTGAATGACTCGGATTAAGTGTGTCAAACGGATTCTGAAAAACCATCTGTACTGATGCTACGGTATCTGTATCCCGCTTACCCACCTCTGTATTACCGATTGATACACCGGATAAGGTCACTTCACCTTCAGTGGCGAGTTCAAGACCCAGCAGCACTTTGGCAAGCGTTGACTTACCGCAGCCGGACTCACCAACAATCGCGACAGTCTCTGACTCACGGGCCTCAAGCGTAATTGATTCATTCGCTTTAACCGTACGGGTATCACCGCCACCAAAAATCTGATTGGCAGCGACGTTGTAATACTTCTTAAGGTCTTTAACCTCAAGCACGACTTCACCAGGCACGGTGGGATCTGTGACCACTGGCCGTTCAGGCTCTGCATCCCAGTCGAGCTGTGAAATCCGAACGCAACGTGAGCGATGATCCGGATTACCCGGAACATCCTGCATACGCACCGGATTCTCGTTGCACTTGTCGATGAAGTGCGGACAACGTGGGCCGAAGTTACAGCCGTGCGGCCTTTCCATAGGCAATGGCAATTGACCGGGAATCGCAACCAGTGGTCTTGAGTTTTTGTCAGCACCGGGCAGTGGAATTGAATTAAACAGCCCCTGCGTATACGGATGCCGCATATGATCAAAGACTTCTTTTACTGTGCCGGTCTCGACTGCCTCGCCTGAGTACATCACGGTGATGCGGTCACAGGTTTCAAGTATCAAACCGAGGTTATGCGAGATAAATAGCATGGATGTGCCGGTCTCACGTGCAAGTTCTTTTATCAGCTGCACAATGCCCGCCTCTACGGTGACGTCGAGTGCCGTAGTGGGTTCATCAAGCAGCAGTAAATCCGGCTTTGATAACAATGCCATCGCAATCACAATGCGCTGCTGCTGACCGCCTGAAATCTGGTGTGGATAAGCATTCATCACACGCCTGGGGTCAGGTAACTTGACC
Organism: uncultured Granulosicoccaceae bacterium; assembly: GCA_938007995.1. Classification (GTDB taxonomy): domain Bacteria; phylum Pseudomonadota; class Gammaproteobacteria; order Granulosicoccales; family Granulosicoccaceae. The sequence continues at coordinate 31,068 of CALLLW010000034.1, forward strand.
GATTCAAGCATGGCCAGTGATCGATCATAGGCGTCCTTTTTTGACGCGTTTTCATGGATGATCAACACTTCCATCAGCTGCTTGCCAATCTTCATGGCAGGGTTCAATGAAGCCATTGGCTCCTGATAGATCATCGCAATCCTTGAGCCGCGTATATCACGCAACTCGGCCTCCGACATCTCGCCCATGTCTTTGCCCTGGAACTTGATACTGCCGCCTACGATCTTACCGCGATTACCCATGTCCCGCATGATGCCGAGTGCGACTGTAGACTTACCACAACCGGACTCGCCAACCAGGCCCATGGTTTCACCCGGCATAACCTTGCAGGAAAAATCCATCACCGCCGGTATCTCTCCAGCGCGTACAAAGAACGAAATATTAAGCTTGTCGATTTCCAGTATCGGTTCAACACTCATCGGTCAACGCACTCCTGAATCGTTCTTATTGTGATCACTAACACCGTGTTAATCTTTAAGTGACTCTTCACGCAAGCCATCGGCAAGCAGGTTCAAGCCCAGTACCAGAGTCATCAACGCAATGGTTGGCGGCAGCGCCGGGTGCGGGTAAACCGCCAACAGCTTGCGACCTTCATTGATAGTGGTACCCCAGTCAGGACTCTCAGGCGTTAAGCCGAGTCCGAAGAAACCCAGTGTTCCGAGCAGTATGGTGGTGTAGCCAATGCGCAGACAAAAATCGACAATCAGCGGGCCGCGTGCATTCGGCAATACTTCCCATAACATGATGTACCACGGAGTCTCACCGCGTGTTTGTGCAGCGGCTACATAGTCTCGGGTTTTAATGTCGATAGTCAGGCCACGAACAATACGAAATACCGTTGGCGAATTAACAAACACCACGGCAACAAAAATATTCAGCAGATTGGGATCCATATAAAACACACCGAATGGATCTTTATTAAACGCAAGCCCGGAGTAGGCCCAGAAACCAAGCACCAGGGTGGCAGCGACAGAAAATATCAGCTTCGGTGGTTGTTCTTTAAAGCGTGAGTAGAACAACATCAGAAAGAAAATAATCGGAAACAAAAACAACACGCCGGCCATTACCAGCGGTACACCGGTCTCTCTTATCTCAGGTGTGACTAACAAAAAGAATAATAGGATAACCGGAAAAGCCAACACCAGATTGGCGATAAAACTAAGCACGGTATCGAATTTTCCACCGTAGTAACCGGACGGCAAACCAAGCGTTACTCCGACCATAAAGGCAAAGATAGTTGCAGCCGGTGCAATAGCAATAACAATACGGCTACCGTGAACCATGCGACTGAATACATCACGCGCAAGATTATCCCCGCCCAGAAGATACCATTGTCCTTCTTCACCGGTTACAGGCCACCCGGGCTTTTTGTTCTTCATGCCAGAGAGCTGTGTTAGCGGATCCATGGTGGCTATGAGATCGGCAAAGATAGCCGTGAGTACCCAGAACAGCACGAGTATTAAACCGGCTACCCCGATCGGGCTGCCAAACAACTTGCCGTAAAGCCCCAGCTTGCTGCGAAACAACCACGATACAAGCAGGATCACAGCGAGCCCGATCCACACTGGGGTGAACTGAGTCAGCACACCGACGATAATTTCTGATGCAGTTAATCTTTCCATGCCGGCTAACTCACTCTGATACGTGGGTTGAGGAACACATAACTGATATCAGAAAGCAGCTGCGTCACCAGCACTACAAACACTGCAACCACCGAGCAGGCCAGCAACAGTTCGATATCATTGTTGCCAACTGCAGCAACCAGCGTCCAGCCAAAGCCTTTGTAGTTGAACAACGTTTCAACTATCACGACACCGGTGAGAAGCCACGGTATCTGCAACATAATCACGGTAAACGGTGCGATAAGCGCATTGCGCAATGCGTGTTTTAAAACCACCCCGGAAAAGCCAAGCCCTTTCAGACGCGCGGTGCGAATATATTGTTCATTCATCACTTCGGCCATCGATGCACGAGTCATTCTGGCAATATAACCAACCCCGTACAACGCCAGTGTAATGACCGGCAGGGTGAAGTTTTCAAAGGTGATGTTTTCCATCGCGGTTGCCGACGTGCCTTTAAACCAACGCAACCCACCGAACTTACTGGCAAACACAATAATAAATATCACCCCGGACACATACTCGGGGGTAGAAGTGGTCAATATTGAAAAGGTGGATAATGTACGGTCGGTTTTGCTGCCTTCACGCATGCCCGCTACCACGCCGATAATCAGAGCAGCAGGCACCATCACCAACAAGACGCAAAGCATCAGCTTGCCGGTAAGACCGAGTTTTTCTTTAATAATGCCGTCAATGTTTTCTTTGAATACTAAAGAAAAACCCCAGTCGCCCTGTAGTAAACCACAGCGGTCGGGTGCTTCCTCTGCCGGTACGCCTCGCTTGATGCAACGACCTGAAATTTCGCCGTTTTCATCAGTGCGGGTCCAGCCTTTAGCGACACCCAGCCATTCTCCATAACGTTTAAACAGTGGTTGTCGGTAACCGTTCTCTTCCAGCCATGATTGAACCTCAACGTCCGACATGCGCTGGTTACCCTCACTCTTGGTTAGCTTTTCAAGATTGGGCTCAAGGTTGGTGAGAAAAAATACGCAAAAGGTCAGACATAACGCCGTGAGTAACATGACTCCGGTTCTTCTTATAAGAAAGCTGACCATTCATACTCCGTTATCGTTTCAGGGGATAAAACAAGGGGTATAAAACAAAGTGTAGAAAAACAAAGGGGCTGCCGATGGCAGCCCCTTTTAAGGATTACCTGCTATCAGGCTTTCCAGTACAAGTCCTGCGGACGGAACTCAAATGTGATGTGGTGGTTGGCACCACCAAGATCAGACTTGGTGTAGTTAGTTAGCGTGCGCCAGTATGGCTGCACGATAACGCCCTCTTCCTGCATGATCTCCTGGCACACCTTGACTTTCTCGCGTCGCTTATCAACATCCGCAATGGCCAGTGCTTCTTTCAAAGCGTTGTCAAAGTCAGCGTTTTCAAAGCCGGCTTCATTCCATGCTTCACCAGAGCGATATGCCAGACCCAGAATCTGCACACCCAGCGGGCGATGATTCCAGTTGGTGGAAGAATACGGGTACTTGACCCAGTCATTCCAGAAAGTCGAACCAGGCAGTACAGTACGCTTAACTTTGATGCCTGCTTTACGAAGCATATCTGCCACAGCGTCAGTGGTGTCTTTACGATAACCGGCGTCAATTGACAAAAGCTCATGCTCATAGTCGCCCATGCCTGCTTCTTCCATCAGCGCTTTGGCACCGGCAGGATCAACCTTTTGCTTCGGCAGTTCTGCGTAGTCAGGATGCATTGGGCCGACGTGATGGTTTTCTGCAGTAACACCTAAACCGCCAATACCGAGTTCCAGGCAAACTTCCGGATCAACCGCCATCGCCAGTGCCTGACGCACTTTCTTGTCTGCGTAAGGCTTCTCACCGTCGACTTCTGCCTGCTGATTAGGACGGATGACAATAGTTGCGGCGGTGACTACGTCATTGCGCTCTAAACCATCGATACTGTCAAATAGCTCAATGATCTCTGCACCTTCTGAACTGTAGTTAACATCAACTTCATCAGACTCCATTGCTGCGAAGTGCGATGCAGGCTCGGTCCCGTAGTCAATGTATTCAACGCGATCAACCCATGCGCCGTTGCCTGCATTCCACCAGGTGTGCTCTGTATTACGCACAAGAACCGCTTTCTCGCCCACTTTGAGTGATTCAGGCAGATACGGGCCTGTACCAATCGGATTATCGATTCCATCTTCTGCAGTGAAGCTGCTGTGCACAATCGCCGCAGGGTAATCTGCCATACCGGCAACAAGCGAGATATCCGGTGCAGGCAGGTTGAGCTTTACGGTGTGGCTATCGACAACTTCAATACCGCCTTCAACGGCTTTGCCTGTGGCTTCATCAACCAAGGTGGCAAAGCGGCCTGCCATGGAGTTACCTTCAACGCTTTTATCACACCAGCCTTCAATATTACGGGCAACATCTTCAGCGGTGAAGTCGTCACCGTTGTTCCACTTCACGCCTTTGCGAACATTCAGCGTGTAGGTTTTGGCATCTTCACTGACATCCCAGCTTTCGAGCAGCTTGCCGGTAAATGTTGCATCGTTGTTGTACTCGATCAGATACTCGTGCCAGCCGCGCGCGAAGTTGGCGATCTGTGACCAGTCATAGGTGCGAGGATCTTTGAGCGCGCGAACTTCAGTCTGGTAGCGAACCGTGCCACCCTCTTTCTTGGCATGCCCTGCCGCATGTGCGGAAGGTGCAACCATACCGAGCATACTGTACGCAGTGGTTGTGCTGGCGCCGAAGATACTGGCCATCGCAAGGAATTCACGTCGGGACATGCCGTCGCCTTTGCGGCGCACAGACTCAGCCATTTCAGTCACGTGAGATGGCAGATCCTGCCCGTTTTTCTTTCTGAATTTCATTCAAATCCTCCCAGGGATTGTGTAAATATTTTGTTACACTGCGGATTTTTCCACGACACTCGCCGATATTTTGAAGAGGTTTACACGGCATGCCTAGCAAGTCTAACACGCCAGCGACTGGCTGGCTGAGACGTAGATTGCCCACAGGCGACCGTTACAACGGTCGCAGCAGAGAGTTGAAAGGCGATTCCGGGAAAAGTGCCTGCCAGATGAATTTGGACAAGAGGAATTTACAGATTTTCCGGCAGTTTGCTCGAAGGCTGACGCAGCAACCAGGTCCGCGGGTGGCTCTTCAACAGTTGATTCGTCACCGTGCATCGAATATCTGCCAGATATTTGTACCCGGTGCAGTCATTCTCCGTGCACCGTGTTTCCGTTGATCACCAGGAAGCGGGCGAGTGACGGCTGGCAAGCGCTGTGGTGCGGTTTTCTGCACTGACGTCACAATTCACCATTTAACTTCAGCACGCAAAATTTGGAAAACGGTTTTGCTTCAAATCAGAAAAACACAACATACCAACAGAAATCGCGAGACCCGGATAGTCGCGAAACGATCTGGCAGTTTCAACGATGATCGGCGCAGATATGGTCAATTTACGCGGCTTTACGCAGGCAATACGCTGTTTTTCAGCATCAGCTGGAAGAAATCCACTGTAAAAACGGCGCTGCGCAAACATTGATGCCAGTGTGACGAGCAACAAAGTCGCTGCGCAGAGAAAAAAATTTCACATATTGTTTCATTTGTCAATCACCCTTACAGGTGATAGACAAAATTTTACAATTTACGTAGCCTGTTCACGTGGTCTACGGAGCTAGACGATGCCCCACTGTTCACCAGTTTGGCTCACACGGATGTGACTCACTGAATTCGCCACCAGGACGTGGCTGCACATGGATTGAGCCTAAAGATGGACCGCTCGGGCTTGCCAGAAAGGGATGAAGTACAAAGGGATCGGCAACCCGGGAATATGTACCCGGGAAGTGGCCAGCAATGAAGGTGTACTCTGGAGCCTTAAATCGCACATGGATGTGCGCCTATACTGAGCAGCCTATACGGAGCAAGACTCGAAGCTTTCCAGTGTGCTCAGTTTATCTGCCGGGCCAACCACTGCATAGCTTTTGTCAGCACCAGTCAGATAACGCTCCGCAACCGATTTGAGATCTTCCAGCCCAACCGCGAGAATTCGCTTGCGTATCCTGGCTGTATAGTCGGCGCCGCGACCAAACCGCTCTGAATAATAATTGCCGATAGCTTCGCCCGCTGGCGATCCCGGCTTGTCGATGCGGCCAATGATACCGAGAATCGCTTCCTCAAGCAGGCGCTCCTCATGTTTTTCGTTCAGCATCCAGTCGATCGATGCATCAAAGTCTGCATATGTTTCCTGTAGTCGCGGGTCACGATACGAGTAAAAACGAAAAGCACCACTCTCACCATCATATCCAGCACCACCGCCGTATGCACCACCCTTCTCGCGGATAGCGCTGTGCAGAAAACCATTACTCAAGTATTCACCCAGCACGGTAAGTGCTGCGCCGTCCTGGTGTCCAGCCGGAACTGTGGCGTGGGCCTGCGCGCAGTAATTGACTTGAGCGTTAACAGACCACGCCTGCTTTACTGACCCAAGCTGTACCTGATGCGCAAACGGCACCACAGTTGATGCTTCAGCACCCACCGTGCTGTTAGCAATCACCTTTTCGATCGCAGCCTGCTGTTCTTCTTCACTGACAATCAGCCATTCACTCGGTGCATTGCGAATCTGCTCGTGGATCTGGCTGAACTTGTCCGCCAACTCCTGCAGCTTGGTTTTATCCTGCTGGAATGAATCATCCCATTCTTTTAGCTGGGTAATAGCTTCAAGACCACTCCATTGATTGCCTAATGCAGCAGTGGCACTAAAGCGGCTGCTGGCAGCTGATGAAGCAAGCGCATGGCCGCGACCGGTGATCGAACTTTCAACTCGCGCACGCGACTGCGAGATCAGATCACCAATCCGATCAATTTCGGAAAAGTCAGGTGAGCTTATCGTTTCTTCAATAAAACGGGTGATGTGCTCAAGGTTACGATTCAGACCTTTGGATGACATCACCATCACTGCATGCATATCGGTGCTTGAGCCCAACACGCTGCGAGTTGAGATGCGCGCACCCAGTCCACCCAGCACCGCGGCCTGCGCTGCCTGGGTTTCGATGTAGTTGCGACCACCACTGCCAAGCTCTGCCAGTGTCATTGCGTAGTATGGCAACACTTTGGTGAGCTCGTCGTCAAAGTCAGGCAGCTGTGTTACCAGCTGTTTGTAGACCATGCCGTTGGTGCCTGCACTGTACCAGCAGGCAGATTTGTTACCGGCCTTCTTGTGTGTACCAACAGGATGCTTCAGTTCTTCAGGAACATCAGCAAGAGTCACTCGCGGTAATAGCTCTGGATCGTCTTTGCTTTCCTGTCGTTGTTCGAGTTGCTCGGCGAGTTGTGCAATATGTTCTCTTTGAGATTTATCGAGACTTTCATCCAGCGCTTTCAGCGCCTCTGCTTCAGCAGCTTCTTCCTTGTTGGTCAGTTCCGGATCAGGCGCCATTGTCAGGCGAATCCGGTGTGTGTTGTCGAGCAGGAGCTCTTTGATCAAACGCGGTATGAACTGTGGATCTTCTGCATCCTGACGAATCTGTGCGAGCAGCTCATCGATTTCAAGCGAGGCCACCGGATCGCCACCATGCAACGCAGGCGTCAGCGCCCGCAGTGATAATTGCAACCCATACGGAAAACCATCACCGGTAACTTCGCGCTGCGAAAGCTCAAGCTGATGCAACACTGACAGCACCGCATCTTTTGGCACACCTTTCTCGGCGACTTCATTCAATACACCCAGTATCAATGCTTCTACTTCTTCGGCGTTATCCGGATCAGTGCCTTCAAGTCCACAGGCAAAACCCATCTCGCGGGTATCGTCATCGACGCCGCACAATGGCGACGGTGCAGTACCGAGATCGGATGTTTCAAGTGCCAACCTGAGCGGTGAGCTGCTGTTATCAAGCAGCACATCAGACAATACCCGCGCTTCCATTACCTTGCGCATATCCGAGTTTCTGCCCAGCAACCATCCCATAACAACATGGGTGCGGTTTTCAGTTGGCCCTTCGGGCAACGGGTAACTGGCTGTAATATTCTGCGGTGTGGTGAAGCGCTTTTCATCCGGTATAGCCAGATCAGAGACATCCAGATGGTCAAACTCTGACAACGCCCGCTCTTCAAATCTGCTCTGCAGTTCAGCTGCTTCTATATCACCGTAGGTAAACATAACCGCATTAGACGGATGATAGTGCCGTGCATGAAACGCCTTCAACTGCTCCCATGTAAGGTCTGGAATGTGAGCCGGATCGCCACCGCTGTCATGGTGGTAGGTAACAGTTGGGAACAGTGCACGAGTGAATTGCTTCATCAAACGCGCATTAGGCGAACTGTAAGCGCCTTTCATTTCATTGAACACCACGCCTTTGTACATCAGCGGCGAGTCAATATTACCTGCCTCGGTAAAATCGAGGCGATGACCTTCCTGTTTAAAATCAAGTTCATTCAAGCTTGGAAAAAATGAAGCATCAAGATAAACATCGAGCAGGTTGAAGTAGTCTTTGCGATTGCGGCTGGCAAACGGATATGCAGTCCAGTCGCTTGAAGTGAAAGCATTCATGAATGTGTTCAGTGAACGCCGCATCATCATAAAAAACGGATCTCTGACCGGATACCGTTTGCTGCCGCAGAGTGCGGTGTGTTCGAGTATGTGAGCCACGCCAGTGGAGTCCTGCGGCACCGTCAGGAACGCTACCAGGAACGCATTCTGGTCATCGTCTGCAGCAAGGTGGACATGACGTGCGCCGGTCTTGCGGTGCTTATACTCCTGATACTCAAGATTCAATGAATCGATCGGATATCGTCGTACTTCATCGAACGCGGCACTTTGAGGCATGCTTACTCCGTAATGATTATCAGGAAGATTGTTTGATCTTGTCTATGATCAGAGGGACGAACGGCGGCTATTCCGCACTGCCTTCTGTTCTGCCAATTTAAGGACAGCTCCACGAAAGTGCAATAGCAGTCCGGATGCACAGACCAGTCACAAGTCGGCCAGTCACAAGCCAGCCAGTCACAAGCCGTCTCGCCCGTAGAACTCTGACATACCGACCGGCAACCAGTTCGGCAGCCGCGCATTATGCCATTAATTCGGGTTTAACAGGTCAAATGCCGTGCTGCTGCGGGTGGAAAATTCCTGCACACCGCGCCGCAGTATAAAAAGACAGGCAAGACCGCTTTCCTCTGCGATCTGCATGCCATGATCCGGCCCCAGCACCATCAATGCTGTGGCCCAGCCATCAGCAAGCAAGGCGGAGTCAGCAACCACAGTGACTGACGCCAGCGCGTGATCTACCGGCCTGCCGTTGCGTGCGTCGATAATATGTGAATACCGCTTGCCATTGTGCTCAAATGCGTTGCGGTAGTCACCTGAAGTAGCGACCCCGCCAGCACGCAGTGCGAGGCCGAAACTGGTAGATCTTTCTTTACCGGATGGTTCAGGACGCTCAATGCCAATACGCCATGCTTCGCCTTTGGCATTTTCACCACTGACGCGCAGCTCACCACCGATTTCTACCAGATAATTGTTATAGCCTGCCCGCTCTACCAGCTCTGCCAGTTGATCTACCGCATAACCCTTGGCAATCGCATTCAAGTCTATGCGCAGGCGGACATCAGTTTTTTTAAGTCGCGAACGCTTGGTATCAACCAGTAGTTTTTGATAACCGATCTGCTCGAGCAACTGATCGATTTCATGCCCGGTTGGAAGCTCGGCCGATGGTTCATCGGCAAAGCCCCAGCGTCTGACCAGATGGCCAACGGTTGGGTCAAACGCTCCGCCACTCAATTTTGATAAGTTGATCGCAGTTGCTGCAACCGTTGCAAAACTTTCAGGTACGTTAATCCAATCTGTCGCATCTGAGTTGTTAAACGCAACTATCGATGAATCGTCCTGATAAGTCGACATAGCTTTATTGATACTTTTAAGCTCTGCATCAATTTGAGCCTGCAGAACGACCTGATCATCAGCGGACAAATCAGGCACCACAACACTGTATGTTGTGCCCATAGTTGAACCGGCCAGTACAGGGATTTCCTGCGAACATGCACTGATAAGCAACAACAACAGTACAACAAGGCCACGTTGCAGCGGCACCACACAGGCGCTTAAAGACACTGACAGAGGATCGCTAAAACAGTTACGGAAAAAACAAGATGCCTGCACGGTGAGAGCCTGATATCTGTCAAACTGAAGCATGGCCAGTAGTTATATCATGCAGCCGGTTGCTACCCAAACATCAGGTTAACGCAGACGCAAAAAACACAACCACGGAACAGTGGTTGTGTTTTATATAAACGCTTTGTTTCGTTTTTATTGCTGCACTCATTCGAGCAGCAATAAACTACATGGTGTGAGTTGCGCGCTCGGAGTTCACCAGGCCACCCAGTGTGTCTTCCATCACGCGTACAATCGACGCTGCTTTTTCACCAGTAAACTGCACACCGATACCGGCAGTTTCATTGTTGCCCGAAGCAGTAATCCAGCACACCTTACCCGGCACCGGGTAGCGCTCAGACTCTTCCATCAGACCAACCAGCAGAAACACCTCATCGCCCAGACTATATTGCTGGGTAGTCGGCACAAAAATGCCACCGCCTTCAACGAACGGCATATACGCCGCCTGTAAGGCACCGCGATCCGTGATTGAAAGAGATATGATCGCTTTGCGATTAGTGGTCATTGAACAGTCTCCGCACGAGTTCTGACTCTCATTATTCGTATGTCGGCCAATACGCCTTCCAGTACAGTCCGGGTCTTAAGGCTGGGATTATCCAGCCGAAGGGCGTCTTGAAACCGCTCCAGTGCGTTGCAATGAAATACGCGCTCGGAACGTGGCCTGTTACTACTCGTGCGGCCATCGTGGCCTGAAAGTTCAGCGCTTTTAACGTGTTCTGTGGTCCATTGCAGAAAAAGCGTTAATGCGTCACGTGTACCCATCACATCGGCGGTCAGTCCGGCAAGTTCAGCCGGCTCGAAGTCACGCACCAGGAAATCAAAAAATCGGGATTTAACCTCGGAAACTGCGCCTGGATCCAGTTCACCCGACCGGTCCCTCGCCAGCAGCGGAGCACCATGAGCATACTCAAGCGCGATCGCTGGATTCGCTACCTTCTGCGACTCGAGCCATTCGAGCGCCTCTGATTTTTCGGGCAGTGGTAAAACCAGGCGCTGACATCGACTGCGAATAGTTACTGGCAGGTGGGCATCGTTATCTGCCAGCAGAATAAGAACACAGCCTGGCCCCGGCTCCTCAAGCGTTTTCAGCAAACTGTTTGCCGCTGCACGGGTCATACTATGGGCTTTATTGATTACCGCTACGCGATACGGACCATAGGTGGTGGTCAGTGTCAGCTGGCTGGTGAGCTTCCTGATTTGTTCCACACTGATGACTCGTGCGTTGTCTACCCAGTCAAGCCGGTTAATGTCTGGATGCGTGCCTGCCTGGTATAAAGCACAACGCTGACAACTCCCGCACGGCGATTGCTCTGCAGACCCACTACATAACAGAGCTGCTGCAAACCATTCTGCAAACTCACGCTTACCGACCCCCGCCGGCCCGGCCACAAGGTAAGCATGGTGCAGACGATCAGCCGACATTGCCCGCATCAACATCTGCCAGGCATTCTGTTGCCAATTGTAAGGGGCTGCACCAGACATAGCCGCTGTCCTTAAGGCTCTGCGGTTTCAGTGAGCCATCGCGAGCAACATTCTGCCAACTGCAGGCAAACTGCATTGGCGACGGTATCAAAGTCGGGGTTTGCGTCAATGACTTTGACACGTGCCGGACCCAGTTGCGCGCGCTCTAGAAAAGCGGTGCGAACACGCTCAAAAAACTCATCACCCTCAGTTTCTATCCGATCCAGCTGGCGTCGTTTTTTAGTGCGTTCAAGGCTGGTTTCCCGACTGGCATCAAGCAACAGAGTTAAGTCGGGCTCTAAATCACCGAGCACCCACTTCGCGATAACATCAACACGCTGGAAACCCAGTTGCCTGCCGCCTCCCTGATAGGCAAAGCTTGAATCGGTGAAACGGTCGCACAAAACCCACTGACCATTTGCGAGCGCAGGTCGTATGACTTTTTTAATGTGCTGCGCCCTGGCGGCAAACATCAGTAACAGCTCTGCATCCGGCAGAATGTGCTGTTCAGTGTTAAGCAGTACATCACGCAACTGTTCGCCAAGCTCAGTACCGCCCGGCTCACGGGTGAGCAGCACCTCGACACCCTGTGCGGCGAGGTACTTTTCTATCACGGGCAGCACTGAAGATTTACCGACACCTTCAACACCTTCTACTGTGATTAAACGTCCGTGCATAGAATTAACCGGGAGATAGTTATCTGCAGTCTACTTACGTTGACGCAGGTATTCACGCACAGATTTGTTGTGCGCTTCGACGGTTTCATTAAAAACATGGCCTCCGGTGCCGTCTGCAACAAAAAACAGCGCTTTAGTATCTTCAGGTTGTACGGCTGCAAAAATTGATGCAGCACTCGACATAGCGATGGGTGTAGGTGGCAATGCCGGTATGGTATAGGTGTTATACGGCGTGCTGGTTTGCAGATCTTTACGAGTGATATTACCGTTAAAGTCTTTACCGATACCGTAGATCACTGTTGGATCCATTTGCAGCCGCATTTTCTTTCGCAGGCGATTAACAATCACCCCGGAGATGGTCGTGCGCTCACTTTCAATTGCCGTTTCTTTTTCAATGATTGACGCCGCTATCAACGCCTCATAAGGTGTGGTCAGCGGCAAGTCTTCATCACGCTGCTGCCATGCTTCTGCCAGTGTTTTGCGCAGCGCATTATGTGATCTCAGCAGAAACTCCGCGTCGGTAGTGCCTTTTGGAAACAGATAGGTATCGGGCAGAAACTGCCCTTCCGGATGGCCTGCTTCAGCGCCAATAAAAGCCATCAGATTATCGTCACTGACATCCTGAATGGTTTGCACCAATACCGGATCACTGGCCAGCGCTGCACGCAGCTGCCAGATATTCCAGCCTTCAAGTAGTGTCAGCGAGTATTGTTTTTGCTGACTCGTTTGCAAAATATCAAGCAGCGCTATCGGCGTTATCGAAGTAGATAAAGAATACTCACCGGTTTTAATTGATCGGGCTTTATCGGTGTAGCGTGCGTAAGCTTCCCACCACAGCGGGCGCTTGAGTTTGTTATCAGCTTGTAGTGTCGACGCCAAACTGCGAATTGTGCTGCCAGGCTTGATCTCAAGCTCAAAGCTTTCGTCCGCCTGATTGAGCGGCGAGTTTAAAAACTGATGCGCATCAACTGCAAGCAAGGCAGCTATGCAAAGTGGCAGCACAAACAAAATAAATACAAGAATCTTTTTCACTGGAAAACCAAAGCAGTCGGACCTGCTTTAATGAGACAGGCTAACGTTAAGACGCACCGACTGGCAGTTATTACCACTGCAGCCGTGCACAGTGCCGCGTTTATATCTGACTGAAGATCAGTGTCGCGTTGGTGCCACCAAAACCAAATGAGTTTGACAAGGCGTGCCTGATTGCAACATCACGTGCTTCGTGAGGCACATAGTCAAGATCACACTCGGGATCAGGATTATCAAGATTGATGGTCGGTGGCGCTTTTTGATCTTTCAATGCCAGTACCGAAAATACTGCTTCAATACCACCGGCCGCGCCAAGCAGATGACCGGTCATGGACTTGGTAGAACTGATAGCAACCTTCTTTGCATGATCGCCAAAGCTGGCTTTAACCGCGTTGGTTTCGGCAACATCACCTGCACCGGTTGAGGTGCCGTGCGCATTGATGTAACCCACCTGCTCCGGGTTGATGCCTGCGTCTTTAAGTGCCGCGTTCATGCAGCGCCTTGCACCATCGCCATTTTTTGCCGGCTGCGTCATGTGAAAAGCATCACCACTCATGCCGTAACCGGACAACTCGCCGTATATTTCAGCGCCGCGCGCCTTTGCATATTCATATTCTTCAAGCACGAGAATGCCGGCACCGTCACCCAGTACAAAGCCATCTCTGTCTGTATCCCACGGTCTGCTCGCAGCCTCCGGATTATCATTGCGAGTGGACAGTGCCCGCGCAGCACCGAAGCCAGAGAGCCCTAACGGACAAGTGGCCATTTCAGCTCCGCCACATACCATTGCATCAGCATCGCCATACTTGATTAGCCGGAATGCCTCACCGATGTTGTGAGTGCCTGTTGTGCATGCAGTAGTGATACAGACATTCGGCCCCTGCAAGCCGCGCATGATCGACAGGTTACCTGCGATCATATTGATGATGGTTGACGGCACAAAGAATGGTGACATCCTGCGCGGACCAGCATTTAGCAAGGTACTGTGTTGCGTTTCTATGTTGGGCAAGCCACCGATGCCGGAGCCGATTGCCACACCTATCCGCTCGGGATCATGGTCCTCTGTAGACAGACCGGCATCATCGAGTGCCTGAATGCCTGCCGCCACCCCGAAGTGGATAAAGGTGTCCATCTTGCGAGCGTCTTTGGCGGTCATATACCCGGTTACATCGAAATTCTTTACCGACGCAGAAAATCGCGTTGCATAACTCGACGTATCAAACCAGTCCACCGGTGCTGCGCCGGACTTGCCTGCAAGCAGATTTGTCCAGCTTTCAGAGACTGTGTTGCCGACCGGGGTAATCGCCCCGAGCCCTGTGATGACGACTCTTCGAGCACTCAATAGCGTGGTATCCGGTTATCAATGGCCGCTGGCTTGGCGGTGTAGTGCTATCCGGGTATTTTCGGACAGCACTGGCGTCACACCTTCAAACCGCGCGAATGTGGTTAGCCGGAGCCGGCCTAACCAAGGTTGGCGTTGACGTAATCAATCGCCTGTTTGACGGTGCCGATTTTCTCTGCTTCTTCATCGGGGATCTCGCACTCGAATTCTTCCTCGAGTGCCATCACCAACTCAACGGTATCGAGGGAATCTGCGCCCAGATCGTCGACAAAAGAGGCAGCCTCGGTGACTTCCTCCTCTTTTACGCCGAGTTGTTCAACGACGATTTTCTTTACGCGCTCTTCGATACTGCTCATATTGGATGCCCTCCCGCGGGACTGGTGTATTCTGTGGTACGAGACCGCACCGTATCCCGCCTATTGTATTCAATACGGCCTGAGCACGCCACTCCAACAACAAATAAAAATCCGCAGACAGTAATACCGCCTGCTGCTCTTGCGGCTAGTTGTATAGGCGATGAATCAGGTTTCAAGCAAATGGCGCCAAATTTCAAACACCTTTACTACAGGCAACCTCAATTCATGTACATGCCACCGTTCACGTGTAACGTTTGGCCGGTAATGTAATCGGCTTTATCGGAGGCAAGAAACGCCACAGTGTAGGCGATTTCTTTTGGATCACCAAGCCGCCCGAGCGCGATCTCGGTTTGTAGCGCTTCGCGCTGTTCTTCCGGCAATGCGTTGGTCATGTCTGAAACGATAAAGCCGGGTGCGACTGTGTTGACTGTAATATTCCGGGAACCCACTTCGCGCGCCAGTGATTTTCCAAAACCAATAATGCCTGCCTTGGCAGCCGCATAGTTAGCCTGCCCGGCATTACCGGTCACTCCAACCACCGATGCAATATTTATAATTTTGCCGCGGCGCGCTTTCATCATGCCACGCATACAGGCTTTGCAGGTATGGAATATGGAAGATAGATTGGTGTTGACGATGTCGTCCCACTCATCATCCTTCATTCGCATCAGTAGGTTGTCGCGAGTGATACCTGCATTGTTTACCAGCACAGAAATCGCACCGAATTCTTTTGATACGTCGGCAATCACTGCACTGATCTGGTCTTTGTCAGACACATTCAACACCTTGCCACAACCGCTAACACCTGCCTGCTTGAATCGATCAGTAATTGCTGAGGCACCGGACTCACTGGTTGCGGTGCCAATCACTGTTGCACCCTGACTACCCAGCTCATCGGCTATTGCAGCACCAATGCCTCTACTGGCACCAGTGACCAACACGACCTCTTTAGCAAGCGAATTATTTTCAGGCATCAGCAACGCTCTCCTTTTGAGCTTCAATCAGTTTATCAACCGCTGCGAGGTTTTCTATCGCGTGGGTTTTTATGGTTTTATCGATTCGCTTACAAAGCCCTGCCAGTACTTTACCGGGGCCAAGCTCAACCACTTCAGTGACTTCTTTACCTGCCAGATAGCGGATGGATTCTGTCCAGTTGACCGGATTGGTCATGTGGTCCTGCAGTGAAGTGATAATCACCTCAAGGCTATCGAGCACTTTCGCTTCAGCATTTTGTACAACAGGTATTTTGGGCTTTACAAAACCAGCGTCTGCAATTGCAGCAGCCAGTTCAGCACGAGCGGGTTGCATCAGCGAGCTGTGGTTCGGCACCGATACAGGTAACAACATGGCTTTTCTGGCGCCTTTTTCTTTTGCAACATCGCAGGCTTTCTCCAGTGCATGCAAGTGACCTGAAATCACAACCTGCCCCGGTGAATTAAAATTAACCGCTTCAACGAGCGCGTTGTCAGTTGTCAGCTCATTGCAGATGCTTATAACGGCGGCGTCTTCCATACCGAGTACTGCGGCCATGCCGCCCAAGCCTGGCTCAACAGCGGATGCCATCAGTCTGCCACGCAAGGCAACCAACTTGATTGCTTCTTTAAATTCAATCGCACCCGCAGCAGTCATCGCGGTGTACTCACCCACACTGTGGCCCGCAAGGTAGGAAGGCACAGGCATATTCAGCTGCTGCCAGATTCGCCATACACTCACGCCGCCCACATAGACCAGTGGTTGCGTGACTTCTGTCTGGCGCTGCTGTTCAGCAGTACCGTTTTGTGCGATGTCCCAGAGGTCATAACCGAGATGTTCCGATGCCTCTGCGAAAGTTTGAGTGACCACATCATATCTGTCGGCAAGATCACCCAGCATACCCGGTGACTGCGAGCCCTGCCCGGGAAACACTGCTGCTAATTTCATGTTTGTTATCCTATAAATTCAATTCGCTTTGTGTGCGGAATGTACATTGTTTGTTAACGGCGCCGGTAGTTTGAATTTCCTGTAATGGAATTTACTGCCTGCAAACTCAACTTATGCGGGACGTACCACATCGGACATGTTGTATAAGCCCGGTGGCTGATCCGCTACCCACCCTGCGGCACGCACCGCACCTCTGGCAAATGTCATCCGATCGGTTGCCTTATGAGTGACTTCAAGCTGCTCACCCTGACCGACAAACATCACAGTATGCTCACCAATGATCTCCCCGGCACGCACGGTTGAGAAACCAATACTTCCGTGCGGTCGCTCACCGGTAATGCCTTCACGCACATAGACTGCACACTCTTTGAGATCTTTACCAATGGCATCTGCGATTGAATATCCCATGGCTAAAGCAGTGCCGCTCGGCGCATCGACCTTGTGCTTATGATGTGCCTCTATGACTTCAATGTCGTAGTCAGGCCCGAGGACCTTTGCTGCATGCGCCAGTAGCTCAAGACTCAGGGTGACGCCAACGCTGTAGTTTGCTGCAAATACTATTGATGTGTCACGGGCCGTGTTTTTTATCAGTGCCTGATCATTATCATCAAGCCCTGTTGTGCCAATGATTAACCGCGTGCGTTCGGCAGCTGCATAATTGAGCAGTTCACGAGTGCTGGCAGGTGCGGTGAAGTCGATCACTGTATCAAAGGAGGTACTGACCGAATTTATGCCAGCCACAATCTCAACACCAAGTGACTCATTGCCGACCAGCAGACCAGCATCCATCCCAAGGTGCGGGCTTTGCGGATGCTCGGTTGCACCGGCCAATTGAACGTCTTCACGCTCAAGAATTGCCCGCACAAGCTGGCGTCCCATGCGCCCTGCTGCTCCGGCAACCACAATGTTTGACATGCCTGGTTACTCTCTGAAATCGACCGTAGATTATACCACAGGGCGCTTCATACTCGCTTGCCACTCCAGACTACCGGAAGCGTTCTAACTATTGCGCGCCTAAAGGCTACCGGCAGAATCAGCCAAGTAACGCCTGCAACCCGCTTTCATCGATGATCTCGAGACCCAGCGCTTCGGCCTTGGTCAACTTTGAACCCGCCGCTTCTCCACAGACCAGCACACTGGTGTTTTTAGACACTGAGCCAGTCACTTTGCCACCACGTGCTTTCAGCGCTGCCGAGATTTCATCACGGCTCATGTTGTTAAACTTACCGGTAATCACAAATGTTTTACCGGCAAGCGCATCATCAGTGACTGTATCTTCCATCACCGCATCACCTGTTGACCAGCGGATACCTGAATCAATCAGACGCTGGATCTCATCGGTATGTTGTTTGTTGTTGAAAAACGCTACGATCAACGTAGCCATCGTCTCTCCTACTCCTTCAACTCTGGAGGCCGACTTACTTTGAAGATCATTGGCATCGACTTGCTTCAGCACCGTTGCATTCGGATACTTCTGCAACAGCTGTTCAATCTGATCGGGTTTTATTCGCGGTACGTTGTCTTTTAACCAGGCGGCCAATGGTTCGCCATTTTCCGGTATGTCCTGATCTGCAAACAGCGCAACCATAGATTCAGCGCGAGATTTACCAATACCTTCGATACCGCGCGGTAGATAGTAATCCACATCTGCAGCAGCCAGTGCTTCCACTGAACCAAAGTGTTGCGCCAGTTGCTCCGCAGTTGTCTCACCGACTTCAGGAATACCGAGCGCGAATAGAAATCTGCCGAGCGTTGTCTCCTTGCTGTGTTCAATCGCATTCAACAGCTTGGTGGCGGTTTTATCTTTTACCAGATCAAGTTGCAGCAACGATTCTTTAGTTAATTGATAGAGATCACTGGGCCACTGAACCATTTGCCGGTCTATCAGTTGCTCAATAAGCTTCTCACCCAACCCGTCGATATTCATTGCTCGACGAGAAACAAAATGCTTCAACCCTTCACGCCGTTGTGCTTTGCAGTTGAAACTGCCGGAACACTTTGCAACCGAGATATCATCACTGGCGATCACTACTGAACCGCATTCGGGGCAAACCTCTGGCAACATAATTTCCGTTATGTTGGCTGGCCGCTGTGACAATACCGCAGAGACTACCTCCGGAATGACGTCACCTGCACGCCTGACTATTACTGTGTCACCAATGTAAATGCCTTTTCTGGCCACTTCATCCATATTGTGCAAAGTGGCATTACTGACCATCGCACCGCCAACAAACACAGGTTCGAGCCTGGCTACGGGTGTCAGCGCACCGGTTCGCCCTACCTGAAAATCTACCGCCAGTAACTCTGTTGTTGCCTCTTCTGCCGGAAACTTGTGCGCTATTGCCCAGCGCGGCGCTCTTGAAACAAAACCGAGCTGTTGTTGCTGTAGCAAGTTATCTACCTTGAAAACAATGCCATCAATTTCATAGTCGAGCTTTTCACGACGCTTGAGCATGGTCTGATAATACTTGTGGCACTCGGTGATGCTCTTTTGCTTTTTGCTTTCAGGGTTTATCGGCAGGCCCAGTGATTTTAACCACTGCAGCATGTCCCAGTGGGTGTCAGGTAATGTGGTATCGACTTCTACCGGACCGGTTGAATAGATATAGATTCGAAGCGGTCTGCTGGCCGTGATACTTGAATCGAGTAAACGTAAACTGCCTGCTGCTGCATTGCGCGGATTAACAAAAACTTTAGCATCACGAGCTTGTTGATCACGGTTCAATGCAACAAATGACGGCTTATCTATAAAAACCTCACCACGCACTTCAAGCAGTCCGGCTGGCGCGTTTGCAAGTTTTAACGGCAATGATTTAATGGTGCGCAAATTAGGCGTGATGTCTTCACCTACCTGGCCGTTACCACGGGTAGCGCCCTGCACAAACAAACCGTCCTGATAAGTAAGACTGACCGCCAGACCATCGAGCTTTGGTTCTGCGACATAGCCAATTGCGCTTTCACTGGTTTTTAATCGATCCCTGATTCGTTTATCAAAGTCGATCAGATCTTTCTCTGTAAACGCATTTCCGAGTGACAGCATGGCCTGCCGGTGAGTGACTTTGTCGAATTTATCCAGTGGCTGCCCGCCAACTCTGAGCGACGGGCTGTCGGCAGTTTGCAATGCCGGGTGTTTTTCTTCCAGTGACAACAGTTCGTTGAACAGTTTGTCGTACTCGGCGTCGGGAATCTCGGGTTGGTCAAACGTATGGTATAGCTTGCTGTGATGATCAAGCGTTTCACGCAGCCACAATATACGCTCTGCAGGTTTGCTGTTAGGTGGGCCCGACGCCATAGTAATAAGCTCTGTGATCTAAAGTACCCCGGCGCAGACTGCAGCGCCTGTCCGATGGTATATGTTACTACATGGCATCGGGTAGTGGTTACTCTAAACACAGCACAACAGCATAAGCACCGACAGGTTTACCGGCAAAAGCGGGTCGACTTTCAGATCTCAACAAGTTGCTGGATTAGCTTGTGAATCCATTGGTTACTCCGCTGTTTATAGACACGAATCACCAGCGGTATTGGTGGATGCGCTTTGATATCGGGTTGGTGGTTGCATCATTGCCACCTAATGTATGCTGGCTTTGATTCTGCTGCAGATTTGCTTATCCCCCTACGCGAGCGTATCGGGCCATTCTGAGTTTTCAGCCATATAAACACTTGAAACGTAGGGGGGATAAGCTTGCGCATCCACCGATCACCCGCTGCTTATGGAACACAAGTCACCAGCGGTATTGGTGGATGCGCTTTGATATCGGGTTGGTGATTGCATCATTGCCACCTAATGTATGCTGGCTTCGATTCTGCTGCAGATTTGCTTATCCCCCCTACGCGAGCGTATCGGGCCATTCTGAGTTTTCAGCAATATAAGCACTTGAAACGTAGACATTATGTAGTGACCTGCCCATCTTCAACGCCTTGGGTTATCGTAGAAGATGGAACCACCACAACAGAGCCAAATTGAAGAGGACAGGTCATGAAAGAGTCTAACAAATATGTAGGTCTAGATGTACATGCAGTC
>CALLLW010000035.1 GCA_938007995.1 uncultured Granulosicoccaceae bacterium
GCTAGCCCGGTTTATTCGTGAAATGGCGAGCATAGCGCGCAGAGCATTGGTTTCACAGGGTATTTTCTTCTCGCGGCGAATACTTACTGATATTTGCAAGAGAAAAAATTCGCTGTGGAATCAAGGATCAAGCGGGATGCCGTCATTTTCACAAATAAACCGGGCTAACGGTACAGACGGGCTTAATCGATGAATCAGAGCAGTAAAAGTTTCTGTGCCTCTTGTGGTGTGGCCAGAACACCGGGTAATACCTGTGACTATTGTGGACGTTACTATGTCGAGCCGATAGCAGGTGCTGCAAATGTAGCCCGCATCACTGCACTGCCAAGCCACTATAAAATCACTAAAAACAAAAAAGGCAGTGTCATCACCTGGCGCTGGGCAAAAAATTCTGCATGGATGCTGATTCCATTTGCACTGGTATGGCTGGCCATGGCCTTCCCGATAGCAATAGATTACTTCGCAGAACCCGGTTCTCTGCCGGTTCAATTATTACCTATGGCAGTTGGTGTCGGCTTGCTGTGCCATGCCATTATGAAACTGATCAATAAAACCTCGATTTTTGCCAGCAGACAATCTCTGTACATCAAGCATCACCCGATACCATGGAGCGGCAAGTTCAGGATTGCGACTGACAACATTGAACAGGTGTTCGTATCGCGCATCCAGCGCTCAAACAAGGAATCCAGCTGGCACGCGCCGGCGTTACAACTGATCAGCAAAGACGGGCAGCGACATGAGCTGTTGCGCGGCAAGAGAGAAGCTGAGTTTTCAGACTTTGAGTCACTGCGTTTAGTTATTCTGAAGGCGCTGAATATTGAACCGCAACAAGTTGCTGGCGCTCATGACAGTTTCAGCTAGTGGAACAGCTGCAAATTAAGCAATACTTTCGCACAGCTACTTGATCAGGTGCAGTTCGCTTTTATCAACGATATACCCTCTGCATTTCTTGCTACCGCAGCCACATCGGATGGCAAGATCAGCGGGCCATGCATAGTCAATAGTCAGCTCGTCTCCGGCCTTGATCTTTCTGATTACACCGAGATGCAGATCCTTAACACCGGTTTTGGGATCAGGCTTTTCATCTTCCCAATCAAATATTTCACAATTGGGCCGGCAGCTGTGGTTCAGGTAGCGAAACGGTGGCTTAGGCACCAATAACAGATCATTGGCCAGCTCCATCACATAGTTTGGATCAAGCTGTTCATCGCTGACTACCTTACCTTTTATACGCCCGATTACTGCGTCTTTTTTAAAGTCTTTCTTTGCGAATAAACCAAGGCCGCTGATACCTTCCTGTACAAGCACCTTGTTTTTTAGTTTGTTTTTTTTCTTTTTACTCAAGCAGATCTACTCATAAATTTGGCGCGTTAAAACACAACGATCTGTATTATAGGATGATCAACGGATAATGGGTGGTTACTCCCTGACTATCCCGCCGTAGTCACCGCTTATTTTGATTACTACTGTGACATCCTGCTTATCACGATTTCGCCAGAACCAACCATGGTTACCGGCAAAAGATGCAGTAAAGCCACCTTCACCACTGCTTTTTCCGCGTCCTTTTTCATAAGTGACAGATTCACCATTACCGTGCGCATGCAGGTCAAAGTTAATTCTTCCACCCTCTGCAACCCATGTGTATTGAGCGGCATTTCCATTTTCCATCACAAGCTTGATTTCAGTGGCCTCACCGGGCGCCAGCGTAAACGAGATTTCATCACGCCAACTCTCTTCTGCCTTTGCCACTGGTATCAGTGCATCGAGCACGTCTAGCCAGAAACTTTGCTGATCATCATGATGATCGTCTTCTTTTGCTTCCTGCGACAGTTGCTGTTTTATCACTCCCATTTCGGTCAGTCCGAGAACGCGACCAGCCCCGGTCGGATCAAAGCCATACTCTGCCGGCAATACCACAGTTAACAAAATCAACAGAGCTACAACAGCGGCCAGTACAGTTGAACGGATAAGCTGTGCAGTGCCTGGTAGCTCATCAAGTGATGGTTTTTCTGAATTAAACATTATTCTTGAGAGTTCCGGTTAGTTGTTGGCAATGTAGCCGGCTACCTGGTAGCCAAAAAGCATAAAGCCAAGCGACATCATAACGACGTTTGCAGTGTATGCCTGGCTGAGAAAATTTTTGCTTTTACGCCAATGGCCCATGACAATTAAAATAACCGCTAGTGCGAGCAGCTGACCAATCTCAACACCCACATTAAAGGCAAGCAGATTAGGCAATAAGCCTTCAGGTGAGATCTCATAGTCATGTATTTTCGTCGCAAGGCCGGTCCCGTGTATCAGCCCGAAAATCAGCGTTGCAGCTTTGGTATTCGGCTGGTAGCCAAACCACCTCTGGTATGCGCCCAGGTTGTCGAGTGCTTTGTAAACCACCGACAACCCTATGACCGCATCAACCACAAAAGCGTTCACACTAAAGCCAAACCACACTCCAGCCAGCATGGTAACAGAGTGTCCGAGTGCAAAAAGACTCACATAAAGTGCGACATCTTTCAGCTTATATAGAAAAAACACCACACCAAACAGGAACAACAGGTGGTCATAGCCGGTGACCATATGCTTTGCGCCAAGGTAGGCAAACGGTACCAGATGGACTCCCCAGATCTCCTGGATATACCCGGCATCACCTGCAGTCACATTATGTGCGAATACAGAAAGCGATAGAAACATCAGCACCAGCGATGTGACAGTCGCAAGGGCCGGCGCTAGAACTGGCCCGGAAATTGGCCCTGGTACTCGGCCTGGCACGAATAAACGACGGTTGCGCGGTTTAGTGCACAATACTTTCATCCGCGTGATTGCCATCACCACGAAAGATCGCTTCTACATCAATACTGTCAAATCTGTTAACAGAATTGCAAAACTCACAGGTGATCTCTATTTGCCCTTCCTGTTTTAAGATATCTATTGCTTCCGCATAGCCGATACCCGCAATCAAACCCGCAGTTCGCTCGCGTGTGCAGCCACACTCAAATCGCAGTGGTTCCGAATCAAATACTCTGACATCGTCTTCAGCAAATACCTGTTGCAACAGCAGCTCGGTTTCTTTTTCAAACAACTCATCCTGCTCAATAGTATTCGCCAACAGGTTAACCCGCTGCCAGTCATCTTCCCGACTGGCAGGCTGCGGATCATCCACTGGTAGCTGTTGCAGCATAAAACCGGCGGCTTGAGTGTCTGTGCAGGTAAGCCAGAGCCGGGTAGGAAGTTGCTCGGAGTTGGCAAAGTAATCTGCCAATGCGTCCTGCAGGTAGTCGCCGCGCACATCAACCACACCCTGGTAGGTCTCTCCGCCTTCGCTGCTTTCAATTTGAATGGTCAGTGTTGCATCACCGAATACATCCGCCAGCGGTGTAACCGGTGGCTCACTGACCCAGCGAGCCAGGCCAC
The DNA here is from genome assembly GCA_938007995.1 of uncultured Granulosicoccaceae bacterium. Lineage (GTDB taxonomy): Bacteria > Pseudomonadota > Gammaproteobacteria > Granulosicoccales > Granulosicoccaceae. The sequence goes on from CALLLW010000035.1 coordinate 3,409, forward strand.
GCTGTCCGCCATCCGCGTTGCCCTGCACCACCAGCAGCGTCAGCGGGCCGGTGCCACGGGCCTGCAAGGTAAGCTTGCCGGTAAATTTGATCATTGAGGCCAGCAGCGGCATCGCCGCCATGGCATGGCCGAGCACTTGTTGCACATTGGGCGGATATTCAGCGCGCGCAAGTACCTCACGCCAGGTCGAATCGAGCCGCACAAGTACACCTCGCACCTGCGCTTTCTCGAGTATAAATCGGTGCCTTCTGTCTTTTTCTTGCATGTCTATTCGAGCCCGCCGGAACGGTTAAGCTGAGTAAGGGTCAGAGAGTGTCTTTTATTTTGAACATTTTCTTTCAGCGCGGACTGCACCATTCTGGCATACAATAAAGCCGTGCGACCGCTTGCGAAAGTCTACTCGATTCAGTGTGCATACGCGCGCCAATTTGTACCACCGCATTGATTGCAACAGAATCGAAGCACGTCGCAAGTCAGCTTCACAGGCTGAAGTTACGCGGGTAGGAATAAAGCGATTACACCACCAGACATTTATCGGGAATACCATTGAAAACGCTGCACCGTACTCTCATCATTCTGTGCTGCTTTGCGGCAGCTTTGTTGATTGCCTGGAAATTGGTCCATGTGACGAATTACAACTACACTTTTTGGTATTCACAGCTCGGCATAGATCAACACATTGCCAAATTTTCCCCGCAGAACCGGCAAGGTAAAACCGGTTTTGAAAAAACCACTCGCGACGAACGTATCGAGCTGTTCAGGTCAATTGGCCATGCTGTGAACAATAGCGGTGACGGATTGCGTACGCTTGAATATCAACCCCACCCGGATGCCGCACCGGTTATTTTTTTAACCGATGCAGAAGCAACACACCTGGAAGACGTTGCCAATCTTATTGACCTACTATTGCCAATTGGCTACGCAGCAACTGCACTTTTAATTGTACTTGTGATTCTCGCATTACTCATGAAGCTGCCGTTGCCAGGACTCAAGACTTCACTACTGACTCTGCTGATCACAGCACTCATACTGGCGCTGATTATTGTCGCGGTCGGGCCGCACGAGGTGTTCAAGACGTTTCACGAATTTGTCTTCCCGGCGGAAAATCAGTGGTTTTTCTATTATCAGGACTCCCTGATGACCACACTGATGAAAGCACCTGATATATTTTTTGCGATCGGCGCAGTGTGGGCAGCGCTGGCTGTGGTTGTGTACCTGTTTATCACTTTGTCGTTTCGTTTTTTGGATCGCTCAACCGGCTGATTCAAATGGTTTTTTAACCTGCCACACAGGCGCTGGCGCAATAATTGAACGATCCCGTGTCCCTGCACTGGTAGAAAAGACTGGCAGAAAAGACATGACAGATTCAGCCGCTGATACTGAAAGCCACAACACAGCAGACCTTAAGCCCACCAGACAAACCCCGGGCACTACAACTGACCTTGCACCGGTTGCGTTGAGAATCGCCGACTTTGCGGTGGCACCGGGTCTGACCGATTGCTACGATAAGGTTCTAATCAACCTCTGTGGCACTGCTTCCACATGCATTTCCAGTGCGATTGAAGACAGCACAACCCGTTTTTGCCATCATATCAAACACGCACTCAATGCAGACACGGCGTATCTGTGCAATCGCACATCACTGTCCATAGTTGCCACTTCCGCAGCTGACAGTGCGCACCATGTTTGTGAAGATACTCAGTCTCTGCACACGGCATTAACAACGATGGTCAGCGACCTGTGGAACTGTCAGACACCTATCTGTCCACCGGATATAAGAGTCTTTGCAGATGAAAGTCACTTTTCCTATTTTGTGATTCCACTTGATACCGCTCACGATCACTTGCTGATCATTGTCAATGCTGACACAGACAAAAGTCTGATCAGTAGCTATCTGGCAGATGCAGTTAGCAACCTTTATCAGGTGTTTTTATCCACAGGCAGTACCCGGCCAGATTCAATATTACCAGATTCAAAATCGCCTGATTCAGCACAGCTTCAATGTTCGGTACTGGATCAATTGCACAGCGTATATCGGATTAGCAGCAAGCAAGTCATACAAACACGGCTTCAGCTGTTTAAAGATCAGCTCAAGCAGCAGGCAGTGAAATTTTCAGGCATATCACTGGTAAACCGGAACACATTGCCTGGCACATTAAGCACCTCACTACCAGAGTCATTGTATAAAACTGCAGCGCTTTGGAATGACAGGTTCAAAATTGCGCTTGATTGTCACAATTTGGTTGAGTCAGCCTATGGTTACAAAACCTTGTGCGATAATGAAAAACTGTTGAAGTTCTCTGACTGCAGAACGCTTGCACTTAAAGTACACGCAGCCAGCTTATCTGACCCGGGCTTTATTGAAACCCTGCAAAATCTGATAGAACATGCCGTGTTGCATGCTTCGCGTTTAAAACTTGACGTGATACCTCAAGCTGACACCGACTACACCGATCAACTGATTCACCTGCAGCAAACATTCGGCATTACAGAAAGCGTTGACAATCAAGATACGCCACCAGCTACAGCAGACCACACAAACTCTATTGCCGATGAATTTGATCTGTTGTCTGTTAACGGTATCACCCACAAATTATCGGCAACGAACAGCAATTAATCGGGCAACTGGCTTCAGCCTCTGGTTTTTCAGGCATCACTATCGGACGTTTTAACCCACGGAAACAGAGATTGCAGTTGCGAGGCATCCAAACCGCTAAGTCTTGCAATATTGTGCTGTGGAATTGCCAGCGTATCAGTGGCGTCTGCTGCAGTTGCCACGGTGTCTGAGCGCAACCACTGCACTAGCGGAAACGGAGCGCGATTTGTGTAGTTACCCGGATCATGTTCGCCAACCCCTGCAAAATGATACTGCGGGTGAAAACTTGCCAGCTGAAACTCCATATCAAGATTATCTTTTTGCAACAGATCTTCAACCGGATCGAGAAAATCATTGAAATCAAGAAACCCGGGCAATACGTTGGTTGCTGCAATCAGGGTGGTTTCAATTGTGCTGCATGTAATTAAACGTTCGAGCTCGGCCTGAATCATTGCCAGATACCGCGCTTCTTCTGCGCCCTCATATACCTCTACACGAACACTGCCAGATCGATAAGGCACTTTGGCAAACGGACACAGCGAAAGACCAATCACACATTGCTCCAGCCATTGTTTAATAAGCGCAGCGGGGTTTATAAACTCGGTGGGCTGTATCTGTCTGGCGGATGGAACCAACTCAGCCACTTGCTTCACCTCGTTGTTGCCCTGCTTTTTATCAGCCAATGATCTATATCCCTTGTCGGACTGCCGGAGTGATTATTACCGAAAGCCGGCACACAATGCAGTGCACCTGCCACGCTGATTGCACTTGAGCAATGGTTGTCTTGTTCGGCATGATGTTAAAACTAACGGTATGCTACTCTCGAAACCATCATATTTTGCAACCAATCTACTCACGGTCAGAAGGCGACGACAAATGGCAAAAGCGCTGCATATGTACCCGGATAAGTGCACCAGCTGTCTCATGTGCGAAATGGCTTGCTCGCTTGAGAATGAAGGTTTGTTCAATCCGGCTAAATCCCGCATTAAAGTATTCGAATTTGAACACGGCAAAACCTCGGTCCCCTACACCTGCACCCAGTGTGAAGAAGCGTGGTGTTTACACGCCTGCCCGACCAATGCCATCGTAATCAATGCCGATACCGGGGCCAAGGAAGTGATCGATGATAAATGCGTCGGCTGCAAGGTCTGCACAATGGCCTGTCCGTACGGCACGGTAAACTACAACACCAGCACCGGCAAAGTGATCAAGTGCGATCTGTGTGGTGGTGACCCCAAGTGCGCTGAAGTATGTCCGACAGATGCGATTGTCTATCGCTAGCAAAGCTACCCGTCTAATTTAATCCACCGTAAGCACAGGCTTAACAACGGCGTATCGCAGGAGATCAATCATGAGCTGGCAAAATCAAGTTCTCAGAGTCAATTTGACTGAAGGCGTCATCACCGCAGAACCATTGAATACCCAGTGGGCGCAGGACTACCTGGGCGAGCGCGGTCTTGCCACCAAGTATCTGATAGACGGCATGGACCCGAAGGCCGATCCGCTGAGCCCGGAAAACCTCTTGATCTTCGCCACCGGACCACTCACCGGCACGATGTCTTCAACCAGTGGCCGATTTGCAGTCGTCACCAAAGGGCCGTTGACCAATGCGATTGCCTGTTCAAACTCGGGTGGTAAATTCGGTGCGTCACTGAAGTACGCAGGTTACGACATGCTGATCCTTGAAGGCCGCTCACCAAAGCCTGTGTATCTGCATATTGTTGATGATGAAGTCACACTGCACGATGCAGCCGATCTCTGGGGAACCACAGTGTGGCACACAGAAGAAACCATCAAGGAACGCCACAGTGACCCTCAGTTAAAAGTGGCCTCGATTGGTGTTGCCGGTGAAAAAGGCGTGCGCTATGCCTGTGTGGTTAACGATCTGCATCGCGCTGCCGGTCGCAGTGGAGTGGGTGCTGTGATGGGATCAAAAAACTTGAAAGCCATAGCCGCTCACGGTACCAAAGGTGTCACAGTTGAAGACATGCCGCGATTTATGGATACCGTCAAGCGTACCTGGAAAAAGCTCGCCGATGACCCTGCCCGTGAGGAACTCACTGAACTCGGCACCAATGCCATGATCGACAGCATGCAGGAGTTCGGCGGCCTGCCAACCAACAACTTTCAAAAAGTACAGTTTGAAGGCACTGATAAAATCAACCCGGAAGCCATGGCAACGCCAAATGCTAACGGTCATACCAACCTGATCACCAACAAGGCTTGCTTCGGCTGCACGATAGCGTGCGGTCGTATTGCACACATCGATCAAAATCACTTTTCAATTGTTAATCGCAAAGAGTATTGGCATGCCTCGGGCGGGCTTGAATATGAAACTGCCTATGCATTCGGCCCGGTAGTGGGTGTTGATGACATTGATGCGTTAACGTTTGCAGGCTACCTGATGAATGAACACGGCATGGATCCAATCTCCTTCGGGGCAACGCTCTCTGCCGCGATGGAATTGTTTGAAATGGGTATCATCACCACAGCAGATACAGATGGCGTACCACTGAATTTCGGTAACGCTGAAGCACTAACCATCATGGCTGAAAAGACCGGCAAATATGAAGGCTTCGGCCAGGTACTTGCGCTTGGCTCAAAACGTATGTGCGAAAAATACGGCCATCCGGAATTATCCATGTCTGTCAAAGGACAGGAGTTTGCCGGTTACGACTCGCGTGCCCTGCCCGGCATGGGGCTTGGCTATGCAACCAGTAATCGCGGTGCATGCCACCTTAAGCATGATGTCTTTGCAGAAGACATGAAAGATCAATCAGCTGCCGGTAAAGCAGAGCCATGCAAAACCTCGCAGGATGCTATTGCCACAATTGACTCTACCGGCTTGTGTCTGTTTACTTCGGGTTCTTGGGATTTATCAGACTACGCAGCGCAGCTCGATGCAGCCTGCGCCGGTGAATGGACCACCGAAAGACTCGAACAAACCGGTGAACGAATCTGGAACCTCGAAAGACAATTTAATCTGGCAGCCGGCTTGACACGAGCCGACGATACACTGCCACCAAGATTGCTGAATGACCCGGCTCCAAGCGGCACCGCCAAAGGTCGCGTGTGTGAATTAACGACCATGCTTGATGAATACTACAAGCTGCGGGGCTGGAACCAGCAGGGCGAGCCGACCGCTGCAACGCTTGACCGACTGGGACTGAATACGTAACCGGACTCTCTAAAGCACACCTCAAGCATGATACTCAGCATTAAAACAACCGGATTGCTAGGCAGATTTTTGCCCGAAGGCAGTGGCAGAAATCGCGGTGATGTCGAACTGCCTGACGACAGCAGCGTACAAACGCTGCTTGATCAACTCGCCATTCCCGAAGGCCGTTGTCTGGTGACTATCAACGGCACGCTACTGCAAAAAGAAGAATTCAATACAACCTTACTGTCCGCCTCGGACACTGTAGTTTTGATGGCGCCGCTGGCCGCAGGCTAAAAACATTGCGGTCAAAATCTTGAAGATTTAAGAGCAGCCTGCGCGGTAGAGTTCGCACCGAATACCACTGTTGTGTCATGCCGCATGGTTTGCCAGCACAACACCGCAATCCGGTGCAAAAAAGCTGCGAAAATCTGGTATCTTTTACCAATACTGATCGATCAAAGCTCACGCTGCACACAATCGCGAATGAACCCTGCAAACGCTCTTAGTGAACTAAAAAAATCCATAGACCATCACGGCTTGACGGGCTGGAGTGCGGGTCTCGACACCGCCGTTCGAAGATTCGGCGTCTGTAACCTGACAAAGAAACACATCAGCCTGAGCAGACAGTTGTGCGAGCTGAACTCAGACGAAGAAGTTCATGACACCATATTGCACGAAGTTGCACATGCGCTGGCGTATGAGCGGTATGGCGAGAACTGCGGGCACGACAGACGCTGGAAAGATATATGTATCGAGATTGGTGCGAAGCCTGAGCGCTGCTGTGACTCGACCGTGGTACAACCCGATGCCCCGTGGCTGTTAGTGCACAAAGAAAGTGGTGAGGTTTTCGGCAGCTATTACAAAAAGCCCAGTCGCGACTGGTCGAGGGTATGGATACGCGGCAGAAAAGGAGAGACTCTGGGCCAGCTGATTATTCAACCACACAATCAGCTCGACAAACTGAATAACGGACAAGACATGGCAGATACCGATAAAAAGCCGGACCCCATACTGAGCTTCACACCGCAAACCGTATTGAAAGTACAGGAAGATTTGGTCGCCATGATGAAGCAGTATGCGAAACAACATGGTCTTGAACTCAGCGGCGCCAAGTGCAGCTATCACTCTCAATCCTGTGACTACACGCTTTCCTTATCAGTACCATCAAGTATTGATGCGGAGGAAATGAAGCGCCTTGAATTTGAAACACTGGCACCGCTGTTTGACTTAACCGAAGACGACTATCAGCGTGAATTTAGACTGAATGGCAGACGCTTCACGCTGGTGGCATTAAAGCCTAACAATCGCAAGTACCCAATCATCGGCGCCGATGAAAGCGGTAAACGATACAAATTTACGTTAGATGTAATTGAAGAATTTCAACAAACGTAGCTGATAATACTATTTTTATCGGCACAAAATCACTGTGTGAAGGCAGCGCTGCTAACCAACATCAGTGAATACAGCATCGGTGAATTAAACAAATCGCTACACTTTTTCTCGCAACACAATAAACTGCCGTACACTATAGTAGCCCGGCGATTTCTCCCATGGCAGCTTTTTAAGTGCATCACCGCCGGCTTGCCATGGCTCGTTGTTAGCCAGTGCTTCAACCGTGTGTTGCGCTGCAACATTGCAAAAAAAGCAACGGAACCAGTGAGTGCCAAGCAGATCGGTTTCATTTCTAATTGCCGTTTCAAGCGTATCAACGAATCCTTCCGGAAGACCGACGTCTGCTTCAACACTGGCTCTGAAACTGATATTTCCAATATACGCGTTGAATAATTTACCTGACGCCAACAGCTCTTTGGTGGTGACCTGCTCAGCATCATTGACCTTCCAGAAAGCAGCAAGCAACACCGGCAATGAATTCAATGCAAAACTGTTAAGCGCATCTGCTATGCCCTCACTCTGATTACCAATGCCTGCAAAACATTCATAAATGACCCGGTTATCCGGCAGTAACACTTCTGCGTCAAGCCTGCCGCTGTTCTCCCCAGCCACCCAACTGGTGCGTATGGCAGGTAATTCACTGTATGGCGTCAGCCACTCGCCTTCACTATCAAAAGGGATATCCCGTGCAGACAACAGTTCTGCCATTTGCGATTTTAAAGAGATCGGTTCCACAGCGCTTATCTACAAAAGTGACTCTGACAGTCGGGCGGACTGCGGCATCCATCGTAAGACGCGTTCATCTGGTAATTCAGCGGGTAACAGCGTGTCGGTATTTGCCTGATCTGCCACCTCATCGCGGTTGACCTGCAAACCGATAAAGTCAAACAGATTACGATCGGCCAGCTGTGAAGGCTTAACGTTGGTGATCGCTTTAAAAATCGACTCTACTCTACCCGGGCTTGCCTTGTCCCATTCCTGCAGCATCTGCTTTATATTCTGGCGCTGCAGATTCGGTTGAGCTCCGCAAAGATCACACGGAATAATCGGAAACTGTTTTTGTTCTGCATACTTTTCAATGTCTTTCTCTTTACAGTATGCCAGCGGCCGAATAACCACATTTTTTCCATCGTTACTACGCAGTTTCGGTGGCATGGCTTGCAGACTGCCACCATGAAACATGTTCAAAAATAAAGTCTCAATGATGTCATCACGATGATGTCCGAGTGCAATACGATTGAAATCATGTTGCTCGGCATAGCCGTACAATGTTCCGCGCCTCAGGCGTGAGCACAGACCGCAGGTGGTCTTACCTTCCGGAATAATACGTTTGACCACTGAGTAGGTGTCACGCTCGATAACGTCATACTCAACGCCCAGCGCTTGCAGATAGTCAGGCAGTATATGCCCGGGGAAATTTGGCTGTTTTTGATCGAGATTCACGGCTCTGAGGGTAAAGTCCACCGGTGCTTTCTGCTGCAGGCTGATCAGCATATCAAGCATGGTGTAGGAGTCTTTGCCACCGGACAAACAAACCATCACACGATCACCCTGGCCGATCATATTGAAATCGACGATAGCCTCGGCGGTGTTGCGACGCAATCGTTTGGTTAACTTGTTGAGGTCATACTGCTGCTTGGGCTTAGGCATGGGCAAACCGGCAAAACCACCAGTCTAGTGGAAACCGGCAAAAAGCGGTAGGCTGATCCTTATCAACCCGACTGCATCGAGCAGAAGCGGATACCTCTCAAAAACCTGCCAACATCAAACACTCCATTAGTCGAAAGTAGTACCTGACAGTACACCCGCGAGTCAGCGGATTTTTCTTACTCATCTGTCATAAAGACTTTATTGAAAGTCGGAACGACGTCCCGGAACCGAAAACTCTGCAATCTGACTGACTCTAAGGCGCTCAACCGGGTTAGTTTCATTGCTAAACTCCGCAGTCGCTCAGATATGCTGAGCGTGTTTGAACGACTCATCATTTGCACTTTGGACCACTGAACTACACTTTGTAGGCTGCAAGCTGCATCGTACCTTTACGTGTACAGCGAACGGCAAGTGCAAGATTTATGTACCGATGACTCGATGGACTGTACCGAGAGATTTACCTCAATGAGAATTACCAGGCTATCGCCTTCTTTGCTGACACTATTATTTCTACTGGTATCGTGCATGCCGGGTACCCGGACAGCATACGCATCAGAAAAGTTTTCGCAAATAAATACTGAGGTTGCCCGAGCCTATAACGATGGCATCATGCGTTGCAGCACGCCGCAGTGCGCCCGGTTTTTATATGCGTGCTATCGCTCATATAGCCGCGCAACGCTACAAGAATTTGTTGCCTGCGGTTCTCAGGCGGTTGGACGCGGTGACGCTGAGCTTGCCGCATCAACGTCCAATTAATTAAAACAATACAGGCGTATTTCAACCGGCAAAACAGAAATCAGATTTTCTACACTCAAACCGGGGTGCGACCTGCAAAAGCGTGCGACAGCGTTCCACCATCAACATATTCGAGCTCACCACCCAGCGGCACTCCGTGAGCAATACGCATCACCGATAAGTCTCTCGCCCGAGCCAACTCACCAATATAGTGTGCGGTAGCCTCACCCTCTACGGTTGAGTTAGTCGCGAGTATTACCTCTCGAACCGAGCCGGACTCAAACTGCGTAACCAGCTCTTCAAGACCCAGCATCTCCGGACCAATGCCATCCAGCGGCGATAGCTTACCGTGCAGTACAAAATATAATCCGCGATAGTCTGTGGCCTTTTCAAGTGCTGCCAGATCCGAAGGCGACTCGACGATGCAGAGCTTCTCACGTTCACGCGTAGCGTCAGCGCAAACCCTGCAGACTTCAGATTCAGTAAAGTCACGACACACACTGCAATGACTGATACGTTCCATAGATAAACGCAGCAGCTCTGCCATACGCAATCCACCTTCACGATTGCGCTGCAACAAGTGAAACGCCATGCGCTGCGCTGACTTGGGGCCAACACCCGGCAGGCAGCGAAGCGAATCAACTAACTGATTGAGCAGAGGTTCGGCCATAGATTTTCAGCAACAGTGGTCAGGTGGATTGTTGATGCGACTGGTAAATCAGAACGGCAGCTTCATACCGGGTGGCAACTGCATACCGGAAGTGGCACCTTCCATCACTTGTTTGGATTTGCTCTCAAGCTTTTGCGAGGCATCGTTTACTGCTGCAGCAACAAGATCTTCGAGCATTTCTTTATCGTCGGTCATTAAAGACTGATCGATATCAACCTTGCGAAGCTCATGCCTGCCTGTCATCAGCACTTTTACCAGACCACCACCAGCCTGCCCTTCAACTTCCAGGTTGGCAACTTCTTCCTGCGCCTTCTGCATTTTTTCCTGCATTTGCTGCGCCTGCTTCATCATGGCGCCTAAACCACCTTTCATTATTCAACCCTCTGGCCTGTGCCCGCTTTCAATCGGGGTAATGATTAAGATAAAATTACGACAACGCGAATTATAGCGTGCTATCCACTTCAGGAGTCTGGTTGATCATCCAGCGGCCGGATGCTGCCTGTACTGACTTCCGCATCGAACTTGGCGACAATCTCGGCCACCACAGGATCCTCTTCAATGGCACTGCGCGCCTCGTTGAGCTTTTCCTGTTCGGCCAGCTTTTCGAGCATGGCGGGTGTGCCTTGCGGTCGGTCTGCCGGTATTGATACCTTGAGCTGTACCTCTCCCTGTGCGTACAGAGACAGCTTTTCCTGCAGACGCGCTTTACTTCTGGGTGAGCCGAGTGAATCGTATTCCGGATCAAGATGCAGGTGCAGCTGATCATTTTTTGCAGAGTGAAGTATGCAGTTTCTACCCAACTGCAGCGGCATACCTGATATTCCCACCTCTGCCAGAATCTGTGACCATTGCCCAGGCTTCCACTTAAGTTGGGCCGGTGGCAGTTGTGGCTGCGGTGCCACTTTATCTTTACTGGCTTGAGCTTTACTGGCTTCGTCTTTACTAGACCGATCTTTTTTTACGTGATCTGTACTTACTCGTGCAGGCGCTTGCTTGCCCTGTGCCTCGGTGGTTGCTGCCTTGGTAGTTGCTGCTTTAGTGTTTATTGCTTGAGTGGTGACATTGGCAGCAGTGGCTGGTGCCGCTGCCTGAGGCGTCTGGCGAGGTGCACTTTGGCGTGTCACCGGATTGGCCGGAGCTGCAGTTACAGCATTTGCCGCGCTGCCCGGCGAGGTTTGCACTGCAGCCTGTGCCGGTTGAGCGACAGACGCCTCAGCAAAAGGCTTAAACGCCAGCATTCTGATCAAAATCATTTCAAGCGCCTGGCGCTGGTTTGGCGCGTAGGGCATGTCACGTCGTCCGGTCAGACCTATCTGATACCAGAGCTGCACATCCTGCGGTGCAATGTCTTTGGCAAATGCCGTAAGACGACTTTCATCATGCACGCTACCCTCTTGTATATTGCCTATGGTCTGCACGGTAGCAATCTGATGAAGCAGTGATAACAGCTCACCGAGCACATAACTGTAATCAGGTACGTAAGCTGCCAGCTCATCGACCTGTTTGAATGCCTGGTCAGGTTTATCTGCAATGATGGTATCGAGAATGTCGTACAAACGCGATGGTGAAAACCGGCCCAGCATGGCTTCAACTTCAGCAGATTTAATCTCACCCTGGCCATAGGCAATCGCCTGATCCAGCAAACTGAGTGCATCGCGAACACTGCCATCAGCTGCCTGTGCAACGTGCGCTACCGCAAGCTCGTCATATTTGACTTTTTCATTATCGAGCAGCGTTGCCAGATAAGGGCGCAGTAGCTGATCCGGCATTTCTTTTAAATTAAATTGCAAACACCGCGATAGCACCGTAATCGGCAGCTTTTGCGGATCAGTAGTGGCAAGCAGAAACTTCACATGTGGTGGCGGCTCTTCGAGTGTTTTCAGCAGTGCGTTGAAACTGCTCTTTGAGAACATATGCACTTCATCGATTAGATACACTTTGTACCTGCCACTGCTTGGCGCATAAGCGACGTTGTCGAGCAGTTCACGTGTGTCATCAACACCGGTACGCGAGGCTGCATCCACTTCAATCAAATCAAGAAAACGGCCTTCGTCAACCTGCTTACAGGCAGAGCACTCATCGCACGGAGTCGAGCTCACGCCTTTTTCGCAATTCAGGCTTTTGGCGAAGATACGTGCAATGGTGGTCTTGCCAACGCCACGTGTGCCGGTGAATAGATAGGCGTGGTGAAGTCTGTCGTGATCGAGCGCGTTACTCAGCGCGCGCAGCACATGCTGTTGGCCCAGCATGTCCTCGAAACGTCGAGGACGCCAGCGCCTGGCCAGAGCTTCATAACTCATTGTGGCGTCACCTGCATGCTACCGTTGCGTGCTGCACCTGCCACCATGACCACAAACTTTTCAGTAGCGTTATCTCTGGCAGCAGCATTGTAGCTGGCGCCAGTGTTCGCTTTGCCAGGCGCGAAATCATCCGCTGTATCAGAAAGTTGCACAGGTGGTAGCACGTAGCGGGACGTATCCTTTTGTGAAGGATGAGCTTGAGTTGCAGCAATGAACATTAGGGTGGCGCCTCACACCAGCCGCATCCCGGCACCCGAATCCACCGCTGCCGCTGCTCCCTTCCGGGCCTGACGGGGTTCACGGCTTCTCGTCGCGAGAGGGCCGATGCAAAGCACCATTAACCAGTTCGTATTGTCAGGGTTTGCCGCAACTCTTTCAAGAGAAAACGAATACAACATTGCATAAAGATGCGCGACGCGCTCCACCACACACTGTTGATGCCGGCACGACGAGGCTAAGTGATATGCGTAGAGCGGCAAAGCAGACGCGATGAATTGCGCACTCACAACGCGCCGACACCAGAGAAATATTCAGAAAAACCATCCAAATCAAGTATAAAGCAGAGTACACTGCCGCCAAAAGAGACAAGCAACGGACAGGCAGGTTAATGTCACCTCAAATCCTTGTGGTGGAAGACGAAGCGGGCATCCGACAACTAATCAACGATGCACTGTCAGGCCAGGCCTACGACATTGTGATGTGCAACAACGCCATGACAGCAAGAACACAACTCTCAAAACAAACCCCTGATCTGGCAATTGTTGACTGGATGATGCCGCAGGTGTCTGGCATTGAGTTCATCAAGTCACTGCGCGCCAAAACCGAAACAGCCAGCCTGCCGATTATCATGCTTACGGCAAAAAGCACTGAAGACGACACCATTGAAGGGCTTGATGCCGGCGCTGATGACTATATAACCAAGCCATTCTCATTACGTGAGTTACGCTCCCGAGTTCACGCAGCTATTCGCAGGTCTACCAGTTACAAAAGCACCGACATACTCAGCCACGGCGACTTACAGCTGGATCAAAATTCGCTGCGCGTCACGGTGAAAAACGAAACCATCTCCCTGGGGCAGACCGAATTTAAAATTTTGCAGCTCTTGTTAAACCACTCTAATCGCGTATACAGCCGTGAACAATTACTTGATGAAGTCTGGGGATTTAATCACGAAGTAGAAGAGCGAACGGTAGACGTGCATATTTTGCGCTTGCGTAAAGCACTGCGGGCGTGCGGCATGCACGATGTCATTGAAACAGTTCGTGGTGCTGGCTACCGCCTTAGCACCTGAGCAACTCTGCAAACACCCGTCACTGTGAAGTCACATATTTCAGCTGAAAAAAACCGCCTGATATTGATCGGTCTGTTCGGGGTTGTTGTTGGCTGGATAATCAACTCTGTACCGATTGGACTTGCTACCGCATTCTTTGCCTACTCATGCTGGCTGGTTTATCAGGCGAATCAGGTTGATGCCTGGTTGCAAAAAGGCGCAAACCGCGACACCGCCCCTGACACCGATGGTGTTATTGGCAACATTGAAAAGCTGATTTTTCGTGGTAAACAAAGCGACAGAAGCCGTAAAGCGCGGATGAAAAAAATCCTTGGCTGGTACAACCGTTCCGCTTCTGCCCTGCCGGATGCAACTGTAGTTACTAACAATAACTTCGAAATTATCTGGAGCAACGAAGCGGCACAGACCAACCTTGGCATATACAACAACAAAGACGCCGGGCAACGCATTGATAATATTGTGCGTGACATTCGTTTTCAAAAGTACGTAAAAGATAACGATCCGGATGAGATAGAAATTGAATTCAAGTCTCCTGCAAACAAAAACATAACGCTTGCAGTCAGGCGCGTTGCCTATGCCGAGAACATGTATTTGTTCAGTGCCCGTGACGTCAGCCAACGGGTGCAGCTGCGCGAAACGCGTGCCGCATTCGTAGCTAACGCTTCGCACGAACTTAAAACACCACTAACGGTGGTTAACGGATATCTGGAGCTGCTCAGTGAAGATGACTCACTGCCACTGGAAGCTCGCAAAAAAATCGCTATTGCTGAAGAACACGCTCAGCGCATGAAGGATATTGTCACTGATTTGCTAACACTATCGAAGCTTGAAAATCAGCAACTCGAAGCATCCAAGCTGACCGCTGTTGATGTGGGTAAAATTCTGTCTGGTATCAGCGCAGATCTTAAACGCAATCGATTTGGCAAAGATCACGTTATTGAAACCAACATAGACAACAACATTCAATTGCTTGGCAGTGAATCTGAAATCGAAAGCGTTTGTAACAACCTTTGCTTTAATGCGGTGCAACACACACCGGCAGGCACTGTAGTCACAATTAAGTGGCAATCGCTGGCTGAAGGTGGTGCACGCCTTGCCATCAGCGACAACGGACAAGGTATACCGCCTCAGCACCTGACGCACATAACCGAGCGTTTCTACCGGGTGGATAACGAGCAATCCCGCGAATCAGGCGGCACGGGTCTGGGCTTGTCGATAGTCAAACATATCGTACATCGCCATCAGGGCGAGCTGCGCATCAGCAGTGAGCCGGGTCAGGGCACGACTTTCAGCATTGATTTCCCGCCGGAAAAGGTTATCCCCGCAGCAAACAAAAAATCTGCGGTGAGTTAAATCACACACGGTAAATGTGATCTTCGCCCGGGATTGTCATAAAAGCTTCATATTCAGATCGTATACTTCTCGGAATCAACACAGAGGAATCATCGAAAATGACCGCAAAACGCAGCTTTTTTACCGCCGCGATAGCCACAGCCCTGGTTTGCACCGCAATCACCGCTACAGCACAGAGCGCACGAGACCAGATCAGCATTGTCGGATCATCGACAGTGTTCCCGTTTGCCACCGTGGTGGCTGAGCGGTTTGGTCAGACAACCAGCTTTAAAACACCAAAGATCGAATCCACCGGCTCCGGTGGCGGCATGAAGTTGTTTTGCAGTGGTGTCGGGGTACAGTATCCGGACATCACCAACAGCTCCCGTCGCATCAAAAAAGGCGAGTTTGAAAACTGCGCTGCCAATGGCGTGACCGACATCATCGAGGTGCTTATCGGTTTTGACGGCATCACTCTGGCCAACTCGGTCGAGGCAGATATACTCGAAATCAGCCGCAAGGATATATTTCTGGCGTTAGCCAAAGAAGTACCAAACCCGGATGGCGGTGATGAGCTGGTAGAAAATCCTTATCAGCAGTGGTCTGAAGTCAATCCGGACTTGCCGGACATTGATATCGAAGTGATCGGCCCACCACCCACCTCAGGCACACGTGATGCGTTCGTTGAACTGGCAATGGAAGGTGGTTGTAGCGCGATCGAATCAATCGCTGCACTGGAAGACACCGATGAAGATAAATTCAAAGCAGTCTGCCACACTGTGCGCGAAGACGGCGCTTTTATAGAAGCCGGTGAGAACGACAACCTGATCGTGCAAAAGCTCGAATCCAACCGGGATGCACTCGGCATATTCGGCTTCAGCTTTCTGGAGCAGAACAGCGACATCGTTCAGCCATCACTGATAGATGGATTCGAGCCGACATTCGAATCTATCGCAGATGGCAGCTACCCTGTGTCACGACCGCTCTATTTTTACGTTAAGAAGGCACACATTGGTGTGATTCCCGGCATTGATGACTACCTGCTGGAATTCACCAGCGAAGGTGCCTGGGGTGAAGATGGCTACCTGGCAGATAAGGGTATGATCCCGCTCGATGACGATATCCGTACCGAAAGTGCCGCCAGCATTGCGGCGTTCGAGACAATGACAATGGACTGAACCTGACAGCGGTGTAAACTAACGTACTGTCAGGTAAGCGGGGACTGGTCCGAACTACTCGGGTCAACGGCCCCGCTTTTTTGCGTTTGAAGCGGTTGTTTTCATATTCACCGATAACCCATGCCGAGTAACCATTGAAATTCGCATCCGAGGATAGGTCGTCATGAGCACAAGCATGCTTCTGCTGGTGATTTTCATACTGACCGCACTTACCTATGTTGTGGGCCGATCAAGGGCTGCAAGCTTACGTAAACAATCAACATCCATGCATTCACTGCCACGTTACTATGGTTATCTGGCGGCAATTTGCACAGCAGTGCCATCTCTGATTTTACTGGCACTTTGGTCTGCTGCAGAGCCGGTGCTGCTAAAGAGCAGTACCATTGGCACCCTGCCCGCCGAGGTACAGGCATTGTCTACCGGTGAGCTCGACCTGGTCGTAAATGACATCAAAAATATCGCCACAGGTGGTATTTCTCAATCGGCCGATGACCCTGTCCGTGCAGCAGCAGCACAGCATTACACCGAGTCCCGGGCAAGCAGTCGCTTATATCGCACGATAGCGGTACTAATATTATGCATTGCAGGTGCACTGTTCGGTCTTAAAAAAATAAACTCGGGCACCCGCGCACGAGTAGCGGTCGAACGCGCCATTATGATCGGCCTGCTTATATGCAGTTGTATCGCTATTTTTACCACGGTCGGCATTGTTTTATCAGTGTTGTTTGAATCACTGAGATTTTTTAACAAAGTTCCGTTTAATGAATTTGTGTTCGGCTTACAGTGGAGCCCGCAAACTGCCATACGTGCAGATCAGGTGGGCAGCTCGGGTAGCTTCGGTGCCGTACCTATTTTTGCCGGTACACTTTTAATTTCTGTCATTGCTATGTTGGTCGCAGTCCCGTTCGGATTAATGTCAGCAATCTATCTTGCAGAGTATGCAAGCAGCACGGTGAGATCATGGGCCAAACCACTGCTTGAAATTCTGGCAGGCATTCCAACAGTGGTCTACGGGTTCTTTGCCGCATTGACTGTCGCGCCGCTGATTCGCGATGCCGGTGAATCTATAGGATTAAGCGTTGCCTCCGAAAGTGCACTGGCAGCAGGCCTGGTTATGGGCATTATGATCATACCGTTTGTATCTTCACTTTCAGACGACGTCATTACTGCCGTACCGCAGGCCATGCGCGATGGATCACTTGGCCTTGGTGCAACCAAATCTGAGACCATTAAACGTGTGGTTATTCCTGCCGCACTGCCCGGTATTGTCGGTGGTATTTTACTCGCAGTATCACGCGCCATTGGTGAAACCATGATTGTGGTGATGGCAGCAGGACTTGCAGCTAATCTGACGATCAACCCACTTGAAGCAGTTACTACAGTCACGGTGCAGATCGTCACGCTACTGACGGGTGACCAGGCGTTTGACAGCCCGAAAACTCTGGCAGCTTTTGCACTTGGCCTAATGCTTTTTGTAACCACACTGATACTCAATGTGATTGCACTGCAGATTGTGCGCAAGTACCGGGAGCAATACGAATGACAGAGCAGACCCGACAAACACAAGTACAGGCAATGTCCGACACCACTATAAGAGTGCGCCAGTCACTGAAAAAACGCTACGCACGTGAAAAGCGCTTTCGATTGTTCGGCATGATCGCCATCATTGCCAGTTTGACTTTTCTGGCAGTGTTGATTATCAGCATCACAATACGCGGCCTGCCGGCATTCAAACAAACCTTCATCAACCTTGATGTAACGCTGGATGCTCAAACTCTCGGGGTTGATGAAACCGCCGATGAAAATGCACTACGCAGAGCGAACTACAACGGTGCAATACGCAATTCATTGCTGGAACTATTTCCGGACGTTTCCTCTCGCAAGGAAAAAAGGGCACTCTATAGTTTTGTCAGTAAAGGTGGTCAATACGACCTGCAGGCACAGGTGATGGCCGACCCCGCCCTGATCGGTCAGACTGTCAACGTCTGGCTGCCGGTTGGAGACGACACCAGCGGTTATCTGCGTGGGCATATCGATACCACACTGCCTGAGAAAAAGCGCCGCTTCAAAGACAATCAGATCGCCTGGGTTGAGGAATTGAGATCGAACGGGCAGATAGAAACCCGCTTTAACAGCACTTTTTTCAGTCGCGGTGATTCACGCGAACCGGAGCTGGCAGGCATCAAAGGCTCTTTGTTCGGCTCTTTGCTGACCTTACTGGTTACGCTCACGCTGTCGTTTCCAATCGCGGTGGCTACCGCTATTTATCTTGAAGAGTTCGCTCCGAAGAATCGCTGGACCGATATCATTGAAGTTAATATCAATAACCTCGCAGCTGTACCTTCTATAGTGTTTGGCTTACTTGGCCTGGCTATTTTTATTAACTTTTTTCAACTGCCGCGCAGCGCACCGATTGTCGGCGGCCTGGTACTGTCACTGATGACGCTGCCTACCATAATCATCTCGGCACGGGCAGCGCTTAAATCCGTACCCCCCTCAATACGCGATGCAGCACTCGGGCTCGGCGCCTCAAGATTGCAGGTGGTTTTTCATCACGTGCTGCCACTGGCAATGCCCGGCATACTGACCGGTACTATTATTGGCATGGCACAGGCACTCGGTGAAACCGCACCACTGTTGATGATTGGTATGGTGGCATTTATCGTTGATGTACCGACTACCCTCACCGATCCCGCAACCGTGCTACCGGTTCAGATATTTCAATGGGCTGACTTACCGGAAAAAGGTTTTGTTGAAAAAACTTCTGCCGCGATTATGGTGCTGTTGGGCTTTTTAATTCTCATGAACGCGACCGCTGTTTTTCTGCGACGCAAGTTTGAAAGAAAATGGTAGCCACTGACTGTTGTTCAACCAAAAGTAAGTCCACCGGATATGCCGGAAAATAATCATGAATAAAGAAAACACCATTCCCGCACTGGATATCGATCAGCAAACACCTAACGAGCAAACGATAGAAGAAATCGTTGCATCACTGGGTGACACAGTCGGTGAGGCACGGGTTGAAAATCCGAAGATGTCAGTGTCAGGCGTTGATGTGTTCTATGCAGAAAAACAGGCGATCTTCGGTGTTGATCTGGACATAGCCAACAATGAAGTGATATCCATGATCGGCCCTTCAGGCTGCGGCAAATCAACACTGCTGCGATGCCTGAACCGCATGAACGACACGATTCCAATCTGCCGTGTCACCGGAGAGATCATGCTCGACGGTGAAGGTATCTACAGCAAGGATACCGACCCGGTACTGCTGCGCGCACGTGTCGGCATGGTATTCCAAAAGCCCAATCCGTTCCCGAAATCCATTTACGAAAACGTCGCCTACGGACCCAGGCTACACGGACTCAATCGCAACAAGGCAGATCTTGACGATATTGTTGTTAACAGTCTGCGTAAAGCCGGCATCTATGATGAAGTTAAAAACCGCCTTGATGACGCGGGCACCAGCTTGTCAGGTGGTCAGCAACAACGGCTATGCATAGCTCGCACTATCGCCTGCTCACCCGAAGTTATTCTGATGGATGAACCCTGCTCTGCACTTGATCCTATTGCCACTGCAAAAATCGAAGAGCTGATTGATGAGCTGCGTGAAAACTATGCAATTGCCATTGTTACACACTCAATGCAACAGGCAGCGCGGGTTTCACAGCGCACTGCATACTTCCATCTTGGTAAGTTGGTTGAAGTTGGTGATACCGATACTATCTTTACCAACCCCAAGCACGAATTAACTGAAAAATACATCACCGGTCGCTTCGGATAAGCGATGCCGATCTCTTTCTACGCGCACCTGACCCACGCCCACCTGACGAGCCTGATTCTATGAGAACATTCAACCCGGAAGGACATACCGCTCAAGCGTTTGACACTGAACTTAATGACGTCAAACACAAGGTGATGACCATGGGCGGACTGGTAGAGTCAATGGTGCACAATGGCCTTGAGGCATTGCTGTCAATGGATGAAAGCCTTGGCAGACAGGTCATGGAAGACGACCACCAGGCTAATCAGTTTGAGCTCGATATCGATGAGGACTGCACTCGCATACTGGCGCGCCGTCAACCTGCAGCCAGCGACCTCAGACTGGTCATCGCCATCATTAAAACCATCACCGATCTCGAGCGCATTGGCGATGAGGCGGAAAAGCTGGGACGCATTGGCGTGAAGCTATCCAGTGAAGCGAATGTACCGGCATACTATAAAGATCTGCGTCACCTTGGTGAGCACGTCAAGGTGATGCTGCGCGATGCGCTCGACGCCTTTACCCGAATGGATGTCGAAGCTGCATTTCACACTGCAGCCAAAGACGAAGCTATTGATAAAGAATATTCAAATTTTGCACGTCTGCTGATCTCGCACATGATGGAGAATCCCGCCAATATCAGCCATGCGCTGGACGTCAGCTGGTGTGCCAGATCGCTTGAACGCATTGCAGATCATGCCTGCAACATATGTGAATACGTGATCTATCTTGTCGAAGGGCAGGATATTCGCCACAGCAACCTGGATGAAATGCGCAAGCAGTTGCTATAGGTTTATTGCCGCTATATCGCCCTGTAAAAGCACACAGAGCCAGACAGTAAACAGAATAATGAGCGCTAATAATACCGCAGCTGAGCCTGCGTCTTTGGCGGCACCGGAAAGCTCGTGATAGCCATCACCGATACGATCAACTACTTTTTCAATTGCGGTGTTCAGCAGCTCAACAACCAGCAAGAGCAGCACGCTTGATGTAAGCATCGCCACTTCAAGCGCGTTGTCACCAACAAAAAGCGCCAGTGGCAAAAGCACTGCGGCAAGCCATACTTCCTGCCTGAAAGCGCCCTCAGTGGCATAGGTATTTCTCAGACCTTTCAATGAGTAACCGCTTGCTGCGATCAACCGCGCGAAACCGGTAGCTTCATTTTTCATAGATTAAGCATCGATGATGTTGGCAGAGACGCCGGTAAATTCACCCTGCTAGTGAAAAACCAGTGCGTCACACGTCGGCGATGTCGTCGTATTCCAGCCAAGATCCTTTTTTACACGTTCACAGGTCTGATTTTCCCACGCTTCATCAAAAGCACTCACTGCGGTACTCAGGCAGTGCCCCTGAATGATCGGCACCCCGAGATCATTGACCAGCTCATCAAGAGACAGCTTGCTGTGTATATCAACACCCTCCAGTATGACCCGCGTACCCTGAGAGCTTTGGCTGTCGATCAGGTATTTGATCAGTGTACTCGCCATGCGCGTGTCAAAAGACAGGATATCTCTGTCTATTTTTACGTAGTGCGGCTTCAGCCGGTCGAGTCTTGAAAGCGATGAGTTACCGACACCAAAGTCATCAATGGCAAAGCGTACACCGGTGAGTTGGGTCAGCTGATCAACAACGCCACGATAATCATCCAGCTGTGGCCGCGCCTCCATTTGATACTCAGGCGAGACAACGGTTTTTTCAGATACTTCCATTATCAGGTCACTGCCGCTGAGCACATCAGACTGCGTCAGCAGTTCATACAGCAGCTCACGATAAGACACAGAGCGAAGCGTTGCCGGATAAATGTTTAACGACAACGGCTTTACTGCCGCACCTCTTTCTGCCAGCTCAGTCAATTGCGCTTCGTAACTCGACAGTGATATTCGCAGCAGTGTTGAATCGAGCTCCGATTGAAAACCCATCCCCCACAAGCTCGCGGTATTAAAAACCTCGATCGGTGCGCCCTGCGAGTTCTCATGTTCACGCGCCAGCGCTTCATAGGCAAACACTTCTACGTGCTCTGATTCACGGTCGAAACGGAACATAGGCTCAAAGTGCACGTTCAGGTTGGCCAGCTGATTTCTGAAAATCCGCAGTCTGTCCTGGTACATGTCTTTGCTTACAAACCGATAGCAGCGGCGCAATTCGTCATAGACACGCGCCTTGAGTTTTTCAAACGTATCAAACTTCGCCCAGGCCAACTCATCATGCAGCGTGTTGATTACTGTACTGAGGATTTCTGTAAGGGGAAAGCGTGTAAAGCCACCCTTTGCAGCAACAAACACCCCGCAGTTTGGCAGTTTTTCGTTTACTACCACCATACACTCAACATTGCTTCCAGACTCGGGAGCCAATTGCGGCAGAAAGTTTTGCAGCCGCAACGATCGCTTGCTGAGATCGTGAGAGTAACTTTTCAATGCATCCTCAAGCACACTGTGTACAACCGCCGCCGAGCATTCATGTACGCTGGTATTTGACTCTGCTTCATATAGATGAAGAGTTCCGTTTTTACTGCGGTAGTAGCAGTAAACCATTTCAGCACCAAGCACCGTGCGTACTGCTTCGGCAAACAAATTAAGATTGCGCCGACGATCATGCATTCGCATGACCTGCAATCGGCCGATCAGGTGTTCTATAAAATCATCGTAGGCGCTCATGTGGCACGGCAGCGGCTCTACGGTTTCAGCGATCTGGGATGCACCCTCAAGTCTTGCGTCTAACAGCAGCTCGGAAAAATGTTTGGCTTCTGCGGCAATCGCATCGTCAGGAATGATATCGATAATGTCACAACCACAATCGAAAAATTCTCTAACACGATTTTCGAGTGTAAAAAGTGCTGTGTCTGTGTGCTCGTCGTACGCTAATAACGGCGACATGTAATTCAACGGCGAATTTTCAACCGCTGACTCGGCTTGAATGATTAAAGGTACTACCAGTGCTCTGCCAGTGACCGACTTGCGCGTAGCAAGGTAGGCAGCACGCGATGCACTGACGCCATTGAGATGTGCATCATCAATCAGGAACACCAGCAAAGTCGCAGTTTCCGCCACAGAGTCCATTGCGTTGTTGTTGGTAATATCGCAATAGCTGATGCTGCTGATCAGTGTTTGCGACTGTAATCTTTCGAGTAGTCTGGAGACTTTCTGCTGAACTTCATCGCAGCAGCTGCCCGCTGCAAACACAACCGCACCCTGCCGTTTTACTTTGCTCGGAGACTGCACGTTCTCTGTTTCTAACATCTGTTGCTACTCAATATTGTTTTTCTAGTTATTATTGAGCCAGGCTTCGCGCCCGACGTCTTTGACTGCAGGGCATTTGTATCATGGGTAGTGCAAGGTAACTATTGCGTTACAGGGCCTAACTTAAAGTAAATTATCACCATGGTGCAGAAAGCTTCGGATATTGTTCTGTTTCTATAAATGAACACTTTTATTACATAACAGACAGTAAATTTCTCAATTACGCCAAAATGGTCTATCCCGGCGAATTGCGCACCATGGCTTTCTGCTCTCAACTCCCTCTCATCTGCTGCATGGAATAATAATTGAAAAAACAGCAATTTAAGGTCGCGGTTTTCAACGGCGATGGCATCGGCCCCGAGATCATGGCGCCGACCATAGAAGTACTACAACGCTTCGCTGCCAGGGCGAAGACATTTTCGTTGAGTTTTGAAAGCCTGCCGGCAGGTGCACTCTGGCACGAGAAAACCGGCGATTGTTTGCCACGTGAGTCGATTGCAGCGGCCAAAACTGCAGATGCGATTTTGCTCTCCGCGATGGGTCTGCCACACATCAGAAAGCCGGACGGTACCGAAATGGTGCCGCAGATTGATCTCAGAATGGAGCTCGATCTGTTTGCCGGTGTTCGTCCTGTATTCACCTTCGAAAACGGACCGCAGATTTTATCCGATCCTCGCGCCGCGAAACTCGACTTTGTATTGGTACGCGAATCCACCGAAGGTCTGTTCGCCCACAAGGATGAAGGGGTTGTTGTGGATGACCAGTACGCCACCGAGCAGCTTCGCATCACACGTAAAGTATCTGAGCAGTTGTTTGACTTCAGCTTTCGCCTGGCTCAATCACGCGCCAAACTATTGAATCGACCGGCTAAACTGATGTGTGTTGATAAAGCCAATGTGTTTCGATCATTCTGGTTCTTCAGAGAAATATTCGAGCAACGCGCAGCACACTTTAGCGATGTTGAAGCATCAGCGATGTATGTAGATGCAGTGGCAATGAAAATGGTACAGAGCCCATGGGAACTTGATGTCCTGGTGACAGAAAATATGTTCGGTGACATATTGTCTGATCTTGGTGCAGGAATAATGGGCAGTCTCGGTCTTGCACCATCCGCTGACATCGGTCTTGATCATGCGGTGTTTCAACCTTGTCATGGCAGTGCGCCGGACATCGCCGGCAAAGGGCTGGCCAATCCAATGGCAATGATATTATCTGCGGCAATGATGCTTGAATGGCTGGGTGAAAAACACCTGTGCAATGAGGCAGCTGAAAGTGGTTCGCAACTCAGACAAGCTGCAACTCAAGCTGCCGGCCTGCCTGAAGGCCGTGGATACGATGTAGGCGGTACCGCGGGTACCGAATCTATTGCACAGGCTGTTATGGATGCACTCTCATAACATGCAGAAAAACCTCGGTGTGATTGTCATGGGCGGCGGGTATTTCGCACACTTTCATATCAACGCGTGGCTCAGGCTACCGGCAGTAAAGCTGCTGGCTATTGTTGAAACAGACTTAGCCAAACATCAGGACTTAAAAGATAAACTGCGCTCGCAGCACTCTACAGACACATTGATCACAGACTCATTGTCTGCGGCCTTGTCATATGGTGAAGCAGACATCATCGACATCGCCACCCCACCGGCTTCACATGCGACTCTGATCGAGCAATCTATCAATCACGGGTGCCCGATTATTGTTTGTCAGAAGCCCTTTTGCGGTAGTTATAAAACTGCAAAATCAGTCTGCGAAAAAATAAAGCACAGCAATGCAAAAGTAGTGGTGCACGAAAACTTTCGCTTTCAGCCCTGGTATCGGGCAATCAAAACAGAGCTGAATAAGCACTCGCTGGGCACGCTGCTCAATGCATCTTTTCGCCTGCGTCCCGGTGATGGGCAGGGACCTGATGCCTACCTTGCGCGACAACCCTACTTTCGCACTATGCCGCGATTTTTGATTCATGAAACCGGTGTGCATTTTATTGATGTTTTCCGCTACCTGTTTGGCGAGCCACAGGCAGTGACAGCGGAGCTTCAACGACTGAACCCGTCAATCACAGGCGAAGATGCAGGATTCTTTATATTCCACTACAACAACGGCATGCGCGCGCAATTCGATGGCAACAGACTGTTGGATCACGCAGCAGATAACACCCGCTTAACGATGGGTGAAATGCTGATTGAAGGCACGCAAGGCAGTCTTGCTCTGTACGGAAACGGCGCATTAAGTCTGCGAAGATTCGGTGACATACACTGGACTGATATCAGCTATCAATTCAACGATATCGACTTTGGTGGAGACTGCGTTTTCAACACACAGCAACATATAAGCGATCATTTGCAGCGCGGCACACCACTGGAAAATCTGGCGAGTGATTATGTTCGAAACCTTGAACTCGAAGAAACCATCTACGATGCTGCAGCTGCGAAGGCAAAGACGGAGTGTTAACCATGAAAGATAGCTGGGAAATATACGCACTGAAGTACGCTGAGCGAAATACAAGAACCAGAAATGACAGCTTCATTTTCGATGACAATCACGATGCACCGCACGCAATGGATTACTACATCTGGCTGCTGAAAAACCAGAGTCAGACCATTCTTGTCGATACCGGTTACGACAAAGCCGAGGGCATAGCGCGTAACAGACCGGTTGAAACAGATCCGGCCGATTTACTGCGGCGCTTCGGTGTTGCACCCGACTCTGTAGAGACCGTTATCATCACCCATCTGCACTATGACCATGCCGGTTCTCTGCCAGAGTTCACTGCGGCAACTTTTCATGTGCAGCAAGAGGAAATGGCCTACGCGACCGGTCCCTGCATGTGCCACGACGTGTTGCGACAACCGTTTAGCGGCGAGCATATTGTTGAGATGGTGCGACGACTCTACTCCGGACGTGTGATCTTTCACGATGGCTCAGCTCAGGTAGCACCCGGCGTGGAAGTCCATCTTATCGGTGGTCACTCACGCGGTCTGCAATGTGTCAGGGTCAAAACCCGCCGTGGCTTTGTGGTACTGGCATCAGACGCAAGTCATTACTATGAGAACTTTCTGCAGGCCAAACCGTTCCCGATCGTTGTCGATCTTGAAGACATGCTGGCTGGCTTCAACAGACTCAGAACACTGGCCGACAGTGACAATCACATCATTCCGGGACACGACCCGCTGGTACGGACACTCTACCCGGCCTGCGCGGGCGACGACTGCGTGCGGCGCCTTGATGCAGAGCCTGATCAACTGAGCTGACTCTCTTGGTTGGCGCTTTGTCACGTCAGTGCAAAACATTAATCAGTGTATGTTTACCGGCCAAGCGCCTGTGCTATTATTGATCGCTTGGTCGCGCGGCAGGATTTGCTTCTGGATGGTGCGCTGGCACAAGCCTGATCCAACTACCGGCAATCAAAAAACCGCTGACCGGAAATCTGTCGATGGCACAAGAACACTTATATCGCATCCGCTTCATTAATCAGGATAAAATATACGAGCTGTACGCTCGTGATGTTTATCAGGGTGAGTTGTATGGATTTGTTGTTATCGAAGGACTGATGTTTGACGCTCACACCACAGTAGTGGTGGATCCGTCAGAGGAGAAGCTGAAAACCGAATTTGAAGGTGTCAGCCAGACCATCATCCCGATGCATGCTGTCATCAGAATTGACGAAGTTGAGAAAAGAGGCACACCGAAGATTGCCGATGTCGGCAGTAATGTGTCCACTTTTCCATCACCGATCTATACTCCAAAGGGTAACGGTCAAGGGTAAGTGTCATTGTCAATTGGCAAGAGTATTCAGGACCAGAGATTTTAAGATTCAGGTTGTAAAAGTTCCGGAGAGGTGTCCGAGTGGCTGAAGGAGCACGCCTGGAAAGTGTGTATACGTTTATAGCGTATCGAGGGTTCGAATCCCTCTCTCTCCGCCAAATACTGCCCGCCGATGCGGCGGGCTGTTTTTTCCTACCAAAATATCATTCCCCGTCTTAACCACTGTGGGCTGCGAGCAAACTATCGCTTACCGGCTTTGCTGCCTCGAGCAGGCTTGCGCCCTCTTCTGACCGCATCATATTCAAGCCGCAGCGGTGCCTCTGAATGTTTGGGTGAAATTCGAGCCACTTCGTACAAGTGTGTCAGCAAGCCTTCTTCGACATCCGTGATTTTACCGGCGCGCAGCCAACCGGGCAGCTCAACCGGGCCATAGCGCACCCGGATCAGCCGACTTAACTGGTAGCCGAGTGTTGCCCATACTCGTCTGACTTCACGGTTGCGGCCTTCGGTTAATACGACCCGGTACCATTGATTGTTGTCAGTTCCACCATCAAACCAGACCCGCTGAAAGCGCGCGATGCCATCTTCCAGCTCAATACCATCGTGTAGCTTTCGCAGATCTTCATCACTTACCGGACCGCGCACCCGGCAGGCGTATTCACGCTCTACTTCTGATGAAGGATGCATCAAACCGTTGGCAAGATCGCCGTTATCCGTAAACAGCAGCAAACCGGTGGTGTTGTAGTCGAGCCGTCCAATTGCTACCCAGCGCGATGATTTTAAGCGTGGCAGATCTTCAAAAACAGTCGGTCTTTTACGTTCGTCGGAGCGGGTGGTCACTTTACCTTCCGGCTTGTGATAGGCAATTACTCTTGCTGTCTGCATGGTGCCCTGAGTGACACGGTAGCGTTTGCCAGCGTAGCGCAATCGGTCTCCAGCCTCTGCTTTAGCACCCAGCTCGGCTACCTTGCCGTTAATCACAATCTCACCGGCACTGATTGCCGCTTCGATCTTGCGGCGCGAATCGATACCGGCTCGCGCCATTAGCTTTTGTACCCTTTCCGACATTCGCCCTGGTCCGCAACTCTATAAAAATACAACGATGATAAGATAACCACTACGTTCACTATGATTTATCGCCATGACCGACTTTGATACCTTCAAGCCACTCAACATTGCCGTGTTAACTGTTTCTGACAGTCGCACAGAAGCAGACGATAAATCCGGCAAACTACTGGTAGCGGAGCTTACCTCATCAGGCCATCAGTGCCTGCATAAATCTATCGTAAAAGACGATAAGTATCAGATTAGAGCGGCACTCAGCCAATGGATTGCTGATCCGGATGTAGACGCGATATTGAGCACCGGCGGCACAGGAGTCACTGGCAGAGACGGCACTCCTGAAGCGGTGCTGCCGCTGCTGGATAAAGAAATCGAGGGATTCGGTGAAATGTTTCGCGTACTGTCCTATGAAGACATCAAAACCTCAACCCTGCAATCGCGCGCATTGGCCGGTGTGGCAAATGCCACCTATATTTTCGTGATGCCGGGGTCTCCGGGCGCCTGCAAAACTGCCTGGCAAAAACTGGTTTCAGAGCAGCTGGATAGTCGCACACGTCCTTGCAATCTGGTGATGCTAATGCCACGCCTAAATGAAAAGTAGGCAGCAATTACTCTCCCTGGATCATGTTTTATCCGCTCGCAGCTGCGTTATCTGACATCCGTTGTCGGTAAAATTATCAGCACTGAGCCAGGCTTGAAAGGCAGTTTTTATTGACGGCCACTCGCTATCAATAACGGAGTACCACGCGGTGTCCCGATTGCGATTTTTATAAAGGGTCGCTTGCCTGAATACACCTTCAAAGGTAAACCCCAAACGCCCTGCCGCCTTTCTTGACCGTTCGTTCAGCGTGTCACACTTCCACTCATAGCGCCGATAGCCAAGCTCCTCAAAAACATTCTGCATCATCAAATACATGGCTTCTGTTGCCGCTGGTGTTTGTTGCAGCGCTTCAGAGTAATGGATGTGGCCTACTTCAATCACACCACTATGCCGGTCAATTCTTAAGTAACTGGCAAGACCCACAGCAGCGCCTGACTGCGCATCACAGATGGCGTAGAAAAGCGGGTCATCCTGACCCTGCTGCTGTTCGAGCCAGCCCTTAAACTGATCAAACTGCTGAAAAGGCCCATAGGGCAGATAAGTCCAGGCTTCCGGCGGGTTTTTACCGAGTGACTCATAAAGTGACACTGCATGTATATCAGCATCGAGCACTTCGAGCCGGCTATAACTGCCTTGCAATGGTGCAGGCTCAGGTGCAGACCGTGCAGACCATTCAGTAACTGCTTCACCGATCGGCTGATTAAACGCATTCGTTCTGTTATGCATTACACTTCACTCAAATCCTTCTGCGACGGTCTCTACTACCACCCTCGCGAATCTTTAATTAGATCGTAGGCCGCCTTGATATGCTGAGTCTTTTCTGTGGCTATTTTAATCATTTCCGGTGGCAGCCCTTTGGCAACCAGTTTATCCGGATGATGCTGGCTCATCAGCTTGCGGTAAGCGCGCTTAACAACATTTTTATCATCGGTTTTTTCCACGCCGAGTAACTGATACGCATCAGCGATAGTCATATCGGTGTTTCGAGCAGCTGTCGACTGACCCGATGATTGCTGACGACTGCGTTGGTTACCTGCTCCCGAGGCATTTTTCCCGGCTCGAACCAGAGCTTCCATTTGTCGCAGCATGAACTTCGGGTACTTGAGGTATTCACAGACATCCTGCAATACTTTTTCTTCAGCAGGGTGCGAGTTGCCATCGGCATAAACCGCATGCAACTGAATTTCTATAAACATCTGCATCAAACTGGTGCGTCTGCGGCACTCAATCCGAAACTGCTCTACCACGGCTTTTAAGTTGTAATCAGGTTCTTTACCTTGCTGAAAAAGATCGATGGCAACTTTCTTTTGTTCAGCCGATAGCTGCATCTGCGACATAACACTCTGTGCCACTCTGATTTCATCAGGTGTGACCTTGCCATCCGCTTTTGAGATATGCCCCATGGTGGCAAAAGTTGCAGTAAAGAATGCTGCCTGCACCCGCTCCTGTGCACCCGGCATCATTGAGTCTTCTTCATCTGCATCAAATTGCAGGCGCTTTAATCCGGAATCAAAGTTATGACCGAGTACAGCACCCAGCAGCGCGCCGATAGGGCCACCAATCAGAAACCCCAAACCTCCACCAAGGAGTTTTCCCCACCAATTCATTTTTTATGCTCCTGCTGAAGTTGCACTATTTCATCAAGCAATGCAGTTGCATAGACTCCGCGCTGCAATGAGAACGATAGTTCAAGCGTACCAGCGTCTGCCCAGTGCCATTGTAAATCACCTGCTAAAGCTCGTAAGGCGCGTCGTTCATTTTTAAGCCCGGCCTGTTCAAGCCCTTCACACAGTAGCGACTCTGATGCCAGACAAGCTGATTCAAGTTCAAGTACTGCACCTTCAACTTTTGACTGGCCTCGACCATACAATGGACCAGTGATATGCAAATCCAGCTGTTCATAACGCCGTTGAATTTCTGCATCCGGTGTTTCACAGGCAAAGATGCTGTTGGTACCATTCAACATGCAAACATCACCAGAGAGCACTTGCTGCGTTGTACCTGCAGCAATACGGGCATCAAGTACCTTGTTGAACAGGTAAGCTCTGGCCGCTGATAGATAGAGCGATCTTTTTGTACGCGATGTCTTACGCCCACTGCTAAACATCTGCCGGGCCAGCTCAACATTTCGACCACCAATACCGAAGCGCTGGGCACCAAAGTAATTCGCAAAACCGTGATTTGATATTGCGTCGAGTCGATCATCAATATCGCTTTGGCTGTGCTCTATCTGATAGAGGCGAATTGTAAATGCATTTTCGCGGTGTGCTCCACGGCGCAGTTTCTTGCTGCCACGTGTTATAAGTAGAACCTCAACGCCATCCAGAGCTTCGAGCAAACCACTTGAATCAGGATTACCTTCAGCTATGGGATAGACAACGCTAAGCCATTGTGTCGTGATCGCACGTTTGTCCTTCAATCCGGAGTAGCCAATATTCTTCGCGGGTACTTTCAGCTGCCTCGAAAGCGCGTCGATCACATCCTGAGTATTGCAATTCCGCTTTCGCACCTGAATCCACAAGTGCTCCCCGGCACCATCCGGCTCAAAACCGAGATTTTCGACCACCTGAAAGTCGGCTGCGTCACGTTTGAACAGCGCTTTGGGAAACTGGTCGCGACAGCGGCCAGGGGCTGGGTTATTATTCACTGGAAATCTGGAGGAGAGAGGACACACGCATCGTCCCTCAATGCCGCGACAATCGCAACCACACAGCAATAAATGGCGTAATCAGTTCCGCAGAATGAAAATCGAAGTCAATTCCAGCAATAGTTTCACCGGACTGATGTCATGAGCACTCTTGATGAAGTGGATCGACAGGAACAACGGCAAACCCTGATCCGACTAGAAAACGAACATGCAACGCTTGACAGAAAAGTCGCTGAATACGCTGCCTCATCCGGCGCTGATCAGCTGGCGCTAAGCCGCCTTAAGAGACGCAAGCTGCAATTGAAAGACGCGATAGTCAGACTCAAAAGCAGCGTATTGCCAGACCTGCCAGCCTGACAATCTTAACTACCTTTTGACATAAACTGCAGCAGTGATGCAGCTACTGAGCTGCAGCCATAGGCTCGCTGTTTTGTATTTGCTGGATCAACTGATCTGCCGGCTGATAGCCTGGTATCTTTGTACCATTGTCCAGGTAAATCAGTGGTGTGCCGCGCAGACCGACCTGACGTGCTATGGCCATATGGCTTTCAATCGGGTGCTCGCAGGTTTTCACCGGTACCTGACCCCCTGTTTTTGCGATTGTCATGGCTTGCTGTTGATCATCCGAGCACCAGACGCTCTGCAGTTCCTGCGATGATGAAGATTCGATACCGGCGCGTGGAAACAACAGGTATCGAACTTTTATATTGGCATCTGTTATCGCTTCGATTTCCTGATGCAACCGCTGGCAGTAGCCACAGTCAGTGTCGGTAAACACGGTGATAGACCGTTCGGCATCACCTGCCTCGTTATTAAAAACGACCATCTGGTCTTCAGGTACCTGATTAATTAAATCCATCTGCAGGCTACCGCGCCGCAACTCGCTGACATTAACCCGGTTTTCAAGATCAATAATACTGCCTTCAACCATGTACTGGCCGTTCGGCGTCAGATAGAAGATCTGCGCGCCGCTCACCAGCTCGTAGACGCCCGGCAAAACCGATTCGGAGATCGCGGTGACTTCCATATCCGGCGCCAACCGAGCGATAGATTCGCGCAGCTGCTGTTCAGCGGACCCGGATTCGCCATCAGACTGGGCAAATGCAGCACCTATCGGGACAATTAAAGCCAGTAAAGCAAAAATTGTGGAGATTTTCATAAACATTCCTGATTGTGTATCAGTTCATAACGTATCAGAAGCAGATTCAAATGCATCGATACAGGATTCGAGGCCGACGGATGTAAAGCTGTATGCGGGATATCATACTACAAGCCGACTGCGTGCCAATCTTAGCAGCCTGATGATTATCCACAGCTAAACCCGATGACTGAGTCAGCGGATGTTGTTGCCGAACTACCCACGCGGATGGTGCTCAGTATGCAGATCTTTCAAGCGTTCAGTTGCAATATGTGTGTAAATTTGCGTGGTTGAGATACTGCTGTGACCGAGCAGCAGCTGCACAACACGCAAGTCAGCTTCGTTGTTGACCAGATGTGTCGCAAACGCATGACGCAGAGTATGCGGTGACAACTCCTGTCGGATACCGGCATCCAGCGCGTATTTTTTTACCCGATACCAGAAGGCCTGCCTGGTCAGACCTGTGCCGCGACGAGTAACAAAAACCTGTTCGCAACCGACTTGTCGCTTCAGCAGTTCATCCCTGCCCCACTGCAAATACTGCTCCAGAAATTCCAGTGCAATATCTCCCACTGGCAGTAGGCGTTCTTTATTACCTTTACCGTTAACTTTTAACACACCCGCAGTTCGATTGAGCTGTGGCAACTTAAGCGTAATCAACTCACTGACACGCAAACCACTTGAATAGGTTAGCTCAAGCATGGCTTTGTCGCGAATTCCTTCGGGTGATTCTATATCCGGTGCCTGCAACAACCGTTCAATTTGATTTTCACTTAATGATACCGGCAGTGGCCGCCCCGCCTTTGGTGCCTCTACCAGTGCAGTGGGATCACTCTCTATTAACCCTTCACGTGCCAGCAAGGTATAAAAACGCTTAAGGCTTGAGAGAAACCTGGCTGCCGTTCGAGTGCTGGTACCTTCGCCGACGCGCTTTGCGAGATACGCGAGAATATGATCGGAACCCGCGCAATCGAGGGCAATCTCGTCAGGCAATAGAGATAGTGCGAATAATTTGATATCGCTTGAGTATGAATCGATGGTGTTCTGACTTAACCCTCGCTCCAGCCACAAATAGTGTCTGAAGCGCTCCATCAGATCGAGATTCTTCCTCGAAAGAGATTCAGATAGCGCTTGAACCGTAGCCAAATTTTCACACCCTGTTAGTCACCTGCGTATAATCAGGTATCCCACGGTGCAATTCCATTGCATGACTTACACACATTCACCCAAACTACCAGCAATCCTGACGCAATAACCCGGCAATGCAACAATCCGATCATTCAGAAAACAACGGCAATGACTCTGTTACCCGTGCGTTGACGGTTAACGAGGCTCGCAACGCCATCCTTAAGTCTGTTGAATGTACCTGCGCCACAGAATCTGTCGAGCTTATCAATGCAACTGGCCGCGTTGCCGCCAAAGACATCCAGGCAACTACTGCTATTCCTCCTTTTACAAATTCCGCCATGGATGGCTACGCAATAAGAAGTCAGGACATCCGGTCAAATCACCCTTTCAAAGTGATCGGCAAATCACTGGCAGGTCATCCTTATGAAGGCACCATTAATCCCGGTGAAGCAGTTCGTATAACAACCGGTGCCGCGTTGCCGAAAGGTGCAGATGCTATCGTTATTCAAGAGCTGGTTACCGTAGATGGCGATACCATCACCACCAATGCAAAGGTTTCAGCCGGTCAGTACATCCGCAAACCGGGTGATGATATTCAACCCGAAACAACATTATGTGCAGCAAAAACAAAGTTAGGTGCGGCACATATAGGCTTACTTGCAGCGCAGGGAATAAGTCGACTGGAAGTGTTTGCAGCGCCGACTGTGGGAGTTTTTTCAACCGGAGATGAACTGCTCAATCCTCCTGCAAAACTCGCACATGGACAAATATTCGATAGCAACCGGGCTACGATACGATCGGCCTTAAAGAATGCAGGTATCGAATCAGTTGATCTCGGCATCTGTGCAGATGATGAAGAGTCTATTCAATCCATCATGAATTCCGCCCGACAATTCGATTTTTTGCTCTCCAGCGGTGGCGTTTCAGTTGGTGAAGCTGACTACGTAAAGAGTGCATTAGAAACCAACGGCGCGCTGCAATTCTGGAAAGTCGCCATGAAGCCCGGAAAGCCGCTTGTTTCCGGCAAGTTGTCAGGTGACACACACTTCTTCGGCTTACCGGGCAACCCGGTATCAAGTCTGGTGACCTGTGTGCAGTTTGTCATTCCGGCAATCAGGGCGTTTTGCGGAATAGATTACACAGCACCACCTGTTTTGCGTGCCAGATGCCTTGATCGACTAAAAAAAGAGCCAGGCAGATTCGAATTTCAACGCGGCATCATGTCAACCAGTCAGGATGGAGAATTAGTTGTTTCGACATCCGGCCTTCAGGACTCGCATGTTCTAAGCTCAATGAGCGCGGCAAACTGCTTTATTTGTCTGGATCAATTTGCAGACGGCGCATCGATTGACGAAACGGTCAAGGTGCTTCTATTCAGTGCACTTGATGGTCTCTGATCAGAAGGCGAGAGCCACGACGAGACGTGCCGGGCTTAAACAACAAACGTTACGATTGGTAACAGTCATTTGAGGTTATGCAGCGCAGTAACAGGTTGAGATTTGTCTCTTATATTTACCTGTCGCCAAACGCAGCAAAGGTGGCCGAAGCCACCTTTGCACGGGATAAAGCAGCTGATTTATTCGCCTTCTGTCAAGTCTTATAGCTCGCTATAAAAGCAAATTAAGTCTTTAAAATTAAAGACTTATTAATGCAACCAGTTACTTTTTCTTCTTTGAACGCTTCTTTTTAGAAGACTTCTTTTTAGAACGCTTTTTCTTGGAAGCTTTCTTTTTAGAAGACTTTTTCTTGGAAGCTTTTTTCTTTGAACGCTTCTTTTTAGAGGCCTTCTTTTTAGAGCGCTTCTTCTTAGAGGCTTTCTTCTTAGAACGCTTCTTTTTTGAAGCCTTCTTTTTAGAACGCTTTTTCTTGGAAGCTTTCTTTTTGGAGGCCTTCTTCTTTGAAGCTTTTTTCTTTGAAGCTTTCTTCTTACTTACTTTCTTTTTCGAACGCTTCTTTTTTGAAGCCTTCTTTTTCGAAGCTGACTTCTTTTTTGAAGCACTTCGTTTCTTACTAGCTGTGCTCTTTTTCTTTGCAGCAGCTTTCTTCTTGGTTCGAGCCATATAAGTTCTCCTGAGAGTTGTAGGCGACTGGATTATAATCGTTAATTGATTGATTTCAATAAAAACATGCTATTTGCAACACTTTTAATACAAAAAAAACACCAACTACGATTAAAAACACGTTATAAAAACTAATTTAGTTAATAAATCATGCTGTTTCGCTTCGAATCGTATGCATTCACTGCTTTAAATATTCATAATCAACAATACAACGTTGAATAACGGCATCAATAATCGCGTTTTGAACAAAAAGTCATATGCTAAAAGCTTCATCAGCATATAAATCACGTTATTGAATCGCGTTAACACGTAAATTCTTGCTCAATACGCTTATCAATTACTCTGAAAATATGCAAAACACCACTGCCGCATCTCTTACCAGACGCCTGCTGGCCATCTTTTATGATCTTTTGTTGCTGATAGGCATCTTGTTCAGTGTTAGTGCATGTGCTGTGGCATTGAACCGTGGTGAAGCTGTATCACATCCGCTGTACTACATCGCTTTACTAGTCGCTGCATTCATATTCTATGGCTGGTTTTGGACCCATGGTGGTCAAACACTCGGTATGCGCACCTGGAAAATCAAAGTAGTCACTGAAAACGGTCAGCCATTAACCTGGAAGCAGTCGTTAATAAGGTTTCTGGCCGCAATACCCGCGCTATTACCTGCTGGGCTTGGTTTATTCTGGATGCTATTCAACTCGGAACGTCTTGCACTACATGACAGATGGTCTGCCACAAGATTAATTAGTCTGAAAATCTCCCGAAAACCGCAAGGTGCAAATAACGAACACTTATGAGGATAGTTTTCACCTGAGAATTGTCACAACTAGTGAATACGTAGTAAACCCACCACTGCAATCAGGCCGAACAATACCAGCGGTATAAACGTGCTTACCGCCGGTGAGAAGCCATTAGCCAGACCCAAATGGGTAAATAGTCGATTGATCAGGAAGTACCCTATACCCAGAAGGATACCGATAAACATCTTCTGACCGACGCTGCCGCTTCGTTGTGAAGCGAAAACAAATGGTATCGACAGCATCAACATCACCAGCGTAGACAGCGGATTAGTTATTTTTGTCCACAAAGCGAGCTCTATAAGACTGCTGTCGAGTTGATTACTGCGCAAATAGTCGATCTGATCAAGCAGATTTACTGCAGACATAGACTCAGGATCAACAGACAGGCCCTTTAATAACTCAGCTTTAACCAGATTCGGCACCTGTTGCTCTGCAAACCGCTCTGTAATTACTGAATCCGGTTGGAAGCGGGTTTGTAAAACATCGCTCAATAACCACTGAGCTGACTCACGCTGCTGCGCCGAGCTCGCGAATACAACACTCTTTAGCCGGTGCTTATCAAAATCATAAATACTGACATCAATCAGCGTCATATCAGGAAGCACTGATTTAATATTGATAAATCTGGTGCCTGACTTTGCCCAGTAGCCTGTGCGAGATCTTATCGAAACGCGCTGCGACAGCGCAGCAGTACGTAACTCCTGTGCCTGCGTTTCGCTCGGTGGCATCACGTATTCACCCAGCAGGGCAACCAGACCCATCAATAGCAAGCCGATCAAGCCAACCGCGGTAGCAATTTGCGCTACCGATATACCCGCTGAGCGCATTACTGTCAGTTCGCTGTGAGATGCCATAGACCCGAGCCCCAGCAAACTACCCAGCAGCACTGAAGATGGAAACAGCTCGTAAGCTATACCGGGCATTCGTAACAAAATGTAAACCAGCGCCGTCTTAACGGTGTAATTACCCTTGCCCACATCATCGAGCTCACCGATAAAACTAAACAATGCAGACAGTGCCACCAACACCAGCAGAACAGTCAGCGTATTAACAAAAACGGTCTTACCGATATATCGAGCTAGCAGACTCATGATGCAGACCCGGTCGCCGACTGACGACGACCCGGCAACCAATCAGCCCCATAGCGCCGGATCGTCAGAAACAAAATCAACGCCATCACCAGCAAATGTACCCAGATCAGTCCAAACCATGGGGGTATTGTGCCCGCAGCTACCCACTTTCGGCTCAGTACCAGCAAATTGGCGTACGGTACATAGATAACAATAGCCAATGCAATTTTGGAATAGCGCCCCTGCCGTGGTGACGTGTATGACAATGGTATGGCCAACAATGAGAGTAGCAAAGCTGCCAATGGAATTGAAAATCGCCATTGCAGTTCCGCTTTTGCCTGCAAATCATCACTTTCTATCAATTCACTGAAAGACATCGCAGAAGTTTTTAACGCCCGAATAGTTTGATCGTTGCGCGGGATTCTTACACCATGGCGCTCAAATCTGGTTTGCTGGTAGCTGTCAGCACCGGGCTTTGAAATAGTACTGACGCCATTAACAAATACAATGAACTCCTCGCCTGTTTCGTCGTCGCGTTGATAAATTGCATATTCGGCTGTTTCTACCTCAAATGCCCCGTTCTCAAGATCGCGATGCACAAACACTTCATTAAATCGATCTTTGCCGGGAGAGAGTGATTCAGTGAAGACCACAGCGCTGCCATCAAATATTTCTATAAACCGCCCGGCATCCAGCAGACTGCCAACCGATTGCACAGATATTCTCTCAGTCAGCTCCTTTTCATAACGCGCAGCCCACGGTGATAAAGAGAATGTCAGCAGAGTAATCAGCAACATGCCGATAACACCATTGAATATTGCCGGTCGATAGAGCGCACCAAGTCCGGTGCCACAGGCAGCCAGTGCAGACATCTCGCTGTCACGATATAAACGCCCGAACGCTAGCAGCACCCCGAGATAAAGACCCAGCGGTATTAAAGTCACCATTAGATTGACGACCTTTACACCAACCAACAAAAACAGCGCATCAGCGGGCAGTGATCCATCGGTCACTTTCGAGAGAAAACGCGCCAGCACGTTTGCAACCATGATCACCAGCAGCACAACAGTCACGGCGAACCAGGAGACTGAAATCTCCTTAAAAATATAACGATCGAGCGTTCTCATCAGGAGACTGGTTCTTCCCAAAGATCTAAAGTAATAGCACTTAGTAGTGCGCGATAATAGCAAACCCAGTAATATTGTGGCTTTACTTTGACCAGCAACCGTCTGCAGCAAGCCTGTCAGCTGTCAGACACTGACAAAGCACCCAAAGACAGTCTCCAGCATCGCACTGATAGACCAAACCACAGCAGAACAGCATCTACATTCAGAGGATCAATTCAGGTGGAAATCAAACACTCCAATGCCAACCCGCTTAACGCGAAAACCGGATGCCTGATATTGCCCGTAGGCAACAGGAAAAAGCTTAACGGCACGACTGCTGAGGCAGATGATGCGAGCGACAAATACCTGAGCCACATACTCAAGCAGAATGACCTCGCTGCCTGTGCCGGTGCAACAGTGATGCTGCACAATGTACCTGGAATCTCCGCCAACAGAGTTTTACTGGTCAGCACAGGCAGCGATAAGCAAATCACAGCGCAGCAGTTCAATCGAGTCACACAGTCTACGGCAACAGCACTCTCTACGCCGGGTATAAAAGACTGCGTTAGTTGCCTGAATGATGTTGAAGTGGATGAAAAAGACCTGACCTGGCAGGCCGGCTCGTTTGCTCAGGCACTGGAGAATAATACCTACCATTTTGACTTGCACAAAAGTACAAAGCCTGACCGTGTATCTGCTTTCGACGGTAAAGCCACTCTGTTTGTCAGCGATAAAAAACACAACAAAGTGGTTGAAACCGGCATTACCCGGGGCACTGCAATTGCCCACGGCATGAGCTTCGCTCGCGACCTTGGCAACACGGCAGCGAACGTCTGCACGCCAACCTATCTTGGTAAAGAAGCCAAAAAACTTGAGAAAACTTTTGCTTCGATCAAAACCAAATTACTCAGTGAAGCGCAAATGCAAAAGCTTGGTATGGGAGCGCTTCTGAGTGTCTCGGCCGGTAGTGCAGAACCGGCACAGCTCATTTGCATGGAATACAAAGGTGCTGCCGCATCAAAAAAACCTGTTGTGCTTGTTGGTAAAGGAGTCACCTTTGATACCGGCGGTATTTCAATCAAACCTTCCGCCGGCATGGATGAAATGAAGTTTGACATGTGTGGCGCTGCGAGTGTTTTTGGCGTGATGCAGTCGGTCGCTGAAATGGAGCTCAACATCAATCTGATCGGTGTGGTGGCGGCGGCTGAAAATATGCCGGGCAGCAAAGCAACCAAACCCGGAGACATTGTGACCTCCATGTCCGGAAAAACAATTGAGGTGCTGAACACAGACGCTGAAGGTCGGCTGGTACTTTGTGATGCACTCACCTACATCAGTAAGTACAAACCTGATGTGGTGATCGATATCGCGACCCTCACCGGTGCTGTAATCGTAGCCCTCGGTAATCACACCACCGGCTTAATGAGTAATGATGACAACCTCGCCGATGATTTATATAAAGCCGGCATAGACAGTCAGGACAAATGCTGGCGCCTGCCGTTATGGGATGAATACGAGAAACAGCTAGCCAGCAACTTTGCCGACCTGGCCAATATTGGCGGACGCTCGGCAGGCACCATCACCGCCGGATGTTTCCTGCAAAGCTTTGCCCGAGCCTACAAATGGGCACACCTTGATATAGCCGGGGTAGCATGGAAACAGGGAGCCGCAAAAGGATCAACCGGCCGCCCGGTGCCATTACTGGTGCAATATCTACTGAATCGCTGCCAATGACGAAAGTTCAGTTCTATCTGATAGAAACAGATAACGCCGGAGAACAGTTCACCTATGCTTTGCAGCTGGCAATGCAATTACTTGCTAACGGTAAACACCTGCACATCCATACGCGCTGCGCGGACGATACGCAGCAAATGCAAAAACTGCTGGCGGATCATGTGAGCCATGGAGGCGAACGCCTGTCGATTGATCATCACGGAGAACCCGCTGATAAACGCGATACTCTGCTGAACCTCTCGACTGAAGTGCCCTACTTCTTCAGCAGTTTTGAGTCTACGCTTGAAGTGATTTGTACCGGCAGTGATGGCAAAGATGCCGGACGTGAACGCTACCGATACTACAAATCCCGAGGATACCCGCTCAGACATTGCGAAGTTGCACCACAACTAGCGCTTTAGCACGCGCCGGACTGACTGTACTGAACGTACCGGATAGCGAAAACCTACACTTAATATATGCGTACAGCACAGTTAGACCTCACAATTCTGCCATGCTCAGCCGACCAGCGGGTAACCTGCTAGAATCCTGAGAATTCCCACCAATTACTAGCTGCAATTTAATGGAAACCACTTACAACCCGACCGCTATAGAGCAATCCTGGTACGAGTACTGGGAGCGTGGTAATCATTTTTCACCATCAGGCAGCGGGTCTCCGTACTGCATCATGATTCCGCCGCCAAACGTAACCGGCACATTGCACATGGGTCACGCGTTTCAGGACACCGTGATGGACACCTTGATCCGTTATCACCGTATGAAAGGTGATAACACGTTGTGGCAGCCGGGCACAGATCACGCCGGTATCGCAACACAAATGGTGGTTGAAAGACAACTCGCCACCACTCAACAAAGCCGCCATGACCTTGGACGGGAAAAGTTCATTGAAAAGGTCTGGGAGTGGAAAGAGGAATCCGGCGGTCACATCACCCGCCAGCTGCGGCGCATGGGCGCTTCACCCGACTGGTCACGCGAAAGATTCACTATGGATGAAGGCTTATCGCATGCGGTCAGGGAAGTCTTTGTTTCGCTATACGATGAAGGACTGATCTATCGCGGCAAGCGACTGGTCAACTGGGATCCGGTTCTACACACAGCACTTTCAGATCTTGAAGTGTTAAGTGAAGAAGAACACGGTCATCTATGGCATCTACGCTATCCCCTCAGTGATGGCAGCGGCCATTTAGTAGTGGCAACGACCCGCCCGGAAACCATGCTCGGTGACAGCGCCGTTGCAGTGCACCCTGAAGATGAGCGTTACAGCGCTCTGATTGGACAAACCATTATCCTGCCACTCACCGGTCGTGAAATACCTGTGATTGGAGATGACTATGTTGACCCGGAATTCGGTTCGGGCTGCGTAAAAATCACTCCGGCACATGACTTTAACGACTATGCAATGGGCCAGCGTCACAACCTTGAAATTATCAATATCTTTAACGATAACGCCGAGATCAATGATGACGCACCACAAGCTTATCGTGGCATGGATCGATACGTTGCCAGAAAACAAATTGTGCA
Source organism: uncultured Granulosicoccaceae bacterium (assembly GCA_938007995.1). Taxonomy (GTDB): domain Bacteria; phylum Pseudomonadota; class Gammaproteobacteria; order Granulosicoccales; family Granulosicoccaceae. The sequence continues at coordinate 45,338 of CALLLW010000035.1, forward strand.
GGATTTAAAAACACTCGATTTACTTGAACGAATTGATGATCACAAACTGATGGTACCCCGGGGTGACCGGTCTAACGCGGTGGTTGAACCCTATCTGACAGATCAATGGTACGTTGATCTGACCACAGAGACGCAAAGCGATGGTCGACCCGGTGGCAAGACGCTAATCACCCAGCCTTCAATCGATGTTGTTAAAGACGGTTCAATCAAATTTGTACCGGAAAACTGGTCGAAAACCTACTACCAGTGGCTGGATAACATTGAAGACTGGTGTATTTCTCGCCAAATTTGGTGGGGCCATCGAATACCCGCCTGGTATGACGACAATGGCAATGTCTATGTGGCACAAACCGAAGCACTGGCACGTGAAAAGTACCAGCTTGCAGATACTGTTGCTCTGCAACAGGATGAAGATGTGCTCGACACGTGGTTTTCATCGGGTTTGTGGCCTTTCTCAACCCTTGGCTGGCCGGAACAAACCGATGCATTAAAAACCTGGTACCCCACCAGCGTACTGGTCACAGGCTTTGACATCATTTTCTTCTGGGTAGCCAGAATGATTATGTTCGGCACCAAGTTCATGAATGGCGAAGTTCCGTTTAAAGAAGTCTACATACACGGCCTGGTACGCGATGCCAGCGGCCAGAAGATGTCAAAGTCCAAAGGTAACGTGCTTGATCCGCTGGATATCATTGACGGTATCTCATTGGAAGATCTGCTTGAAAAACGCACCGCCAATATGATGCAGGAGCATCTGGCCGAAAAAATAGCCAAGCAGACACGTAAAGAGTTTGCCGATGGCATACCGGGCTATGGCACAGATGCACTGCGATTTACCTTTGCGATACTAGCCTCTACCGGGCGTGATATTCGTTTTGATCTAAAGCGAGTTGAAGGTTATCGCAACTTCTGCAACAAGCTCTGGAACGCCACCCGCTATGTATTGATGAATACAGAATCATTCGATGCAAGCAAAGCAAGCGATGAAAACATCGAACTGTCACTGGCAGATAAATGGATCATTTCACTTTTGCAAAAGCTGGAGCAGCAGGTCGAAACGCATCTGGACAACTACCGCCTCGATCTGGCAGCCAAAGAGATCTACGAATTTGCATGGAACGAGTACTGCGACTGGTATCTTGAACTGGCCAAACCGGTGCTGAGCGATCAGGAACAATCACAACTACCGCAATCGCAAATACTCGGCACACAAAGAACCCTGCTGCGGGTATTGGAGACTCTGCTACGCCTGAGCCATCCATTTATGCCGTACATCACCGAAGAGTTATGGCAGAAAGTCGCACCTAAAGCCGGCATCACCGGTGACACCATCATGCAGCAGCCTTTTCCAGTCTGTGATCCCGACCGTATAGATGAAAGCGCGATTGCAGAAGTCGAATGGATAAAGTCGTTCATATTAGGCATCCGGAAAATTCGCGCCGAATACGACATTGCACCCGGCAAACCACTACCCGTGCTTTGTGAGAATGTATCGGACGAAAACACCCTGAAAGTCGAACGACACACAGGCTTGTTACAGGCACTCGCTAAAACTGAATCCATCAGCATACTGAGCGACAACAACGCCCCGGAGTCAGCCACCGCACTGGTCGGCGAGATGCGCATTCTTATCCCGTTGGCAGGCTTGATTGATCCGGTAGCAGAAAACAAGCGCCTCGATCGTGAAAGCGAACGCCTGACAAAAGAGAAAAAGCGACTCGAAGGCAAACTCGGTAACGAGAGCTTTGTGGCAAAAGCGCCACCGGCAGTGGTAGATAAAGAAAAGCAAAAGCTCGAAGAAGTTGTGGTAGCACTTGAGCAACTGGCACAGCAAAAAGAAAAACTGAAAAATTTGTAGTGGTAAACCGGTCTTGCACGCCACTGCGTGCAAGACTGACATGATACGCCACGGGCTCTTTGGCCAGCGAGCTGCTTAACCAGCAGACTTTTTAAAAAGATTTGGTAACTGCTCACCCCCTTGCCACATGTCAATTGAGTAAATAAGCTTTTATCAGTAACAGTTGTACTGCAACATGAGTTGTGCCCAGCGTCAACACCACATCGATTCGAGAAGAACTTGCGAGCGCCGAAGAGCAGCTTGACGCTTTGGTATCTGCTGGCAAAGTGAGTGACGAAAGTCGTG
>CALLLW010000036.1 GCA_938007995.1 uncultured Granulosicoccaceae bacterium
CACTACCCAATGCCCAATAGGATCCCATCCTACTGGTACAATTTCTAAGCGCTCTTTGTGCTTGTTCCGGAATATCATTTAAAATCTAACGCCCAGCTCAATCGCAATTCACGCGATGGCTAAATTGCCATACAATGTGAGGAACGAACATGGCAATTTTGACAGCGCGTGAATTGTCGATTTGCAGCTGCTTGTTAGATTAGATTTCTTTATGCTACGAACCACAACAACCTCTGCGCAATACCACACGGCGGGAACGGAGAATTTGCCGCCCCGCTTCGTACTCTACCACTACAGTTTCAAGAAGCAACTGAGCGACGAAGCCCATACGCCTCCGCAATACCTATGACTCTCGAAGCCCCTAAGTAACGAAGCACATAATCTTAATTTCAACACCAATCACAACCGAGACCCGTCAACAACGAAGTATAGTTTTTTTCCATAACTCTCTTCGAAGCCACTCTATACCGATGGTGTGAATAGCTCCTGCAATTGCCAGGGGAAAACGCAAACATGATTTTTAAATTTCCAACACGCTCATGTCCCTCGCCTTGCGAATCTAACGCCGCCTTCAGGCGCAGTGCATGTGATGGCCGTTTGTGTGCGAAAATAGCGAGGTACGAGCTGCACACAAACGGACAGCGCGTGCGCTGTCGCTCTGGAAGGCCTTGTTAACCCGACTTACGCAGAGCATATAAGACACTTACAGTCTTCGTAAAAATGCACCCTAATATAAACCTTATTTTCGTTTTTTATAATCTGGTAAGCGAATGCCTCTGGGTGCGCACCCTTTAGCTCAACCCCTTCAAATATTGTATCTGCGTTAGATATAAAGTCCTGCAAGTGGGCATTCACAGCTGCTGCGTCAACTGAGCTTGGATTAGCCTGTAAGAACTCGGGAAGAACAAAAAGCCCTTCCATATATTTCTCTCCATATTCATGGAAATACAAAGCACGCCCCATACAATCAAGGACATGATCAAGCCGATCACGCTCAACCTGCAAACCACCTGATGCGGAAACAGCACCGTCAGGCCCACCGAGAAAAACTTTTTTAAATGTTCTTAATATTCGATTTTTCAACCTCGGACTATAGCTAATCGAACGAACCGCAGCACCTCTAAAGTTATCTTTTCCTGTATTGTTTGTTCGAATATTAGTTGTGAGTATCATCCGAAGATACTCATCATCTTTAGATTTCCTCGTATTATGTATGTCGCAAGAGCGCACAAGAATTGGATCTTTCCGCAGATCCAACCCATCCGGGTGATCCTCTTTTTTCGGAAATATATTCTTTGGCGGCACATGCTCATTACTTGTATCCGGCCGCTCGCACATATAACAACTCATATTTAACGGTGCCTCTTACTATTTGGGTTAACGCCGCCTTCAGGCGCAGTGCATGTGATGGCTGTTTGCATGATAAAATGTGAGGTACGAACATTCATGCAAACGGACAGCGCGTGCGCTGTCGCTCTGGAAGGCCTTGTTAGATTTTCTGTAATGATGATGAAATTATTACCTCGATACCAAAGCCTACAAAAATCTATACTACGATGGCTCTGCTACGCAATATGGCCGATAAATTGAAGCTGACAATACCTGATATAAGTAGCTTACTGGCTAAGTAATTCGTGGGCAATAGCCGCCAACGAAAAACGAAACAACAACCGCCCAAGATCATGCTAGTTTAAATGCAACCGATTTACTCGGGGCGGCGAACTTGCTTTACCGGATTCAAACGAAATACCACCTTCTTACTTAACCACAAACAACCTGGGCAACTGTTCTTTAAATAGATATCCAATGCAAACCGCCCTATTTTTTTGGTTTTGTTTTTTACGATGGTACCTTTGAAATCTAACGCCGCAGTTAGCCGTAATTTATGGGGTGTTTTTATTGTGGTAAAATTGAGCGACAGCGATATCACAATAAAAACACCGCGTAAATTGTCGGTCTACACTGCCTTGTTAGGCTAATTCCAAGTACCAACATATGTCGAATCTTGTATTATTCCATTATATTCATTTTATAAATTGTCTACCACCAGCTGATGTTGGCGGCGCCAAAAGAATATACGAAACTGTTACCAACATAGACGGATTCTTGGGCCCTTTGAAAACTAATTACGAGGAGACAAGAACACCTGAAAGCTTCCTGGATACATTGAAGAATATAGAAACAAATATTCGGCCTGACTCAATCCCTTTGATTCATATTGATGCACATGCAAATAAACACCAAGGGATTAACTTTTCAGACGGGATTTTTCTATCTTGGGACGGTGTAGTAGAAGCATTAGCTCGAATTAACGCGAAAATCTCTAATAGGCTGTTTCTTGTTTTTTGCGCTTGTTCAGCTTTTTATATCAATTCAAGACTACACCCCAACAGTAAAGCCCCATTCAGTTTTTGTGTATCTCCGTATTCAGAAATTACCCTAGCTCAACTGGAAGACATCATTCCAAATTTTTACCACGCACTCGTTGGCAATAATAGTATCACCAATGCAGTTGCCGCATGCAACGGGATGCTACACCCAATTAGCAGTGACATATTTCTAAAAGATATCATGGTCAGAATGATGATGACCACAATGGGAAAAGAAGGAAGAATACGGCGAGAATACTTACTCAGCGAAATAATTAGCCAGAGCCGAGAGCCAGTTGATAAAAGACATGCGCGTGCACACATAAAAGCCAAATTGAAACTTTCTAATTCTGATGTACAGTCGTTTAGCAGAACTTACTTATGCGGTAGATTCGCACCGTTTACTGCTGAAGAAGTCATCAAAGAAGCTAGGCAGAGGACTAATTCTTCTTGAGCCTAACGCCACCTTCAGACGCAGTGCATGTGATGGCCGTTTGTGTGCGAATATAGCGAGGCACGAGCTGCACACAAACGGACAGCGCGTGCGCTGTCGTTCTGGAAGGTCTTGTTAGATTTGCTGTAATGGTGATGCACTTCTTACCCCGATAACCAAGTCTGCGACAATCTTTACTACGATGGCTCTGCAACGCAACATGGCAAATAGTTTGATGCAGACAGAACCTTATATAGCCAGCTTACTGCTTGATTGTTTGCGGGCAATACCCGCCAATAAGAAACGAAACCGTAACCGCCCAAGATCATGCTGGTGTAAAAGCCAACAATTACCTCTGAGCGGCGAACTTGCTTTACCAGCCTCAAACGAAATTCCACCTTCTTACTTGAGAATTTTCTCATGGGCAATGGCCCTTATAAAAATCACCAACACATACTGCCCATGACATTACGTTTCTCGTTTTGCTTTTAACGATGTAACCTTTGAAATCTAACGCCGCCTTCAGGCGCAGTGCATGTGATGGCCGTTTGTGTGCGAAAATAGCGAGGCACGAGCTGCACACAAACGGACAGCGCGTGCGCTGTCGCTCTGGAAGGCCTTGTTAGCTTCTTCATGCGTCATTTGCTTGCTCGATCCATTTTTCAATACAGTTATTCTTAAGAGCTCGTTTAAGAAATTGCTTTTCGTGCATGTCTAGTGATTGCCCCAATTTCCAGCGATAAGCCAGGAATTCTTGCAGGATGGAAGCAGAATACATAACAAGAACTTCTATAGCAAAAAATGCAACATGATCTCGACCTAATGGGGCTTTACTTCCAAAATTACCCGCAGCACCAAGTGGCGAACTATGAATATGATTAGATAGTAGCTTGTACAAAGCAGACTCATGATCTGCGCTAATAAATTTTGGAGCTGGCTTATTTCCACGCCAATAATATGCTTTCCTGCCAGAAAGTAGCATTTTTTGTTCTTTAGGCTTCAGCTGTTGAAAATACTTGTCTGAGGTTAGCTGCCGCCGATTACCCCGTAAGGATCTTTCGTTCCAATCTGAAAAGAAGTTTAAGTCATCGAAACCGAGACGATTTAAGACAACAGAATATTCTTTTGAATAGTGGTACTGATAGAGAGCCATCCTAAAGCTCTTTTCCTCCGCACTTAAACCACGCTGCGTGAAATAGATAATTGCTTCGCGGGATTCAATGACAACACGGGCTATTGCTGCCAAAGCGGATACATCTACTGTTCGATAGCTCTTATCGGGTAAGAGCCGTACTACTGATTTTAAATGCACAGCAAATTTCAGAAATAATTCAGTTACAAAGTATGCCCCCCATGTAGTTGGCGGATACTCACCATGAGCCGACTGCACTTTACTGGCCAGCGCTGATATCTCACGAAGCTCAGATGCTCGATATTCTACTTCAGGTAATTTCATGCATTTTTAAGCTAACACCCAGCTCAATCGCAATTTATGCGGTGGCAAAATTGCGGTATAGTTGAGCGACAGCGAGACCGCAATTTTGACACCGCGTAAATTGTCGATTTGCAGCTGCTTGTTAGCATATTTCTCTCAAATTACACTCAGATATTTGCATACGGATTGACTTTGCCGATGACGCTATACTGCCTTGCATAACGCTCCTCCGCTTTTTTGATGCCGGATTTTGTATAACGCAGAGTTCGTCCTTTATATTTTACAAAATCATTCGATTTACCGAGATTCAAATCATGAGCATGAAAGCTCAAAATCTTGTTAATACGATCTGCCTTGCTCAAGTTGCAATGAATAACCGCCTCCAAGTATGGGACTTGACCTGCCCTCCAACGTTTCAGATTTACGTCAGATAGCTGGCCCATTTTTGTAAGTACATCTGCAACCCGAACGACTCTTGATTCTTGCAGTATCTCACCGACCACACGGACCATCTTCGGGTAATATTTGTCTTCCTTGTAGTTCTGCAATGTAACTCGATAGTTCATATTTTTTTAAATGCTAACGCCTCATTCAGCGGCAATTTATAAGCTACCCGTTTTGCGATAAAATGGAGCGGAGCGACATTGCAAAACGGGTAGCTTGTAAATTGTCCGATGCAATGACTTGTTATGCACTTTTTCTGTAGGCGCGACTTGATATTTGAATAGAATTCTTACTAGGGTCTTTTGCATTTGAATAAACATACCCATCAGCTTTGTGTATGGCACCGAATTTCAAACCATTTTTAGCACACTTATTCCTGAAGGATTCTACATCTTTTATATCAAAAACTAACTTCACGCACGCCTGCCCCTCTCTAATTCCTTTCCCTGCCTGATGTATCATAAGAGATGCTCCACCTGAGGACGGTGTTAACTCTATGATTCTATCTCCTTCTTCAATGTGAGATTTGAACCCGAAGTGCTGCTCGTAAAAAGCAATAGTCTTCTCTACATTCTTTGCGTATAGAACTATCTTATTAAGAGAAGGTTTCATATATGTACCTCTGCAGTTCTTTTGGCATAACAGTAAATTATAACGCAGCTTGACGATATGCTTTAGCCCGTCGTAATACTAATGGTATTATATTCTGAGTAATTTTAACCGATTTAAAAATACACTGACCAAATTCGATTAGACAAACACTTGTTTCTCTGTTAAAACTACATACTGTTGTTATGTACAGTAGTGTATTTTGTGACGATTTCATACGGCAATGACAAACGACGCTTTGCTGATTTTGGGGCAACGCCTCATTCTAGCAAGCCGAGCGGGTGGCATAAATATAGAAAGGCGCTGATCGCAGCTGGCGTTCGCGATCACCATCACCGGTGGTATGTGCTACACGTGAAGAAATTCCTGTCCAATTTCGCTGGGAAACGGCTCAGCGAGCTTAACGCCGATGAAGTTACAAAGCACTTCAAAACACTGGATTCCTTGCAGTTCAAGTCCGACTGGCGGCACCAGCAGTATATTGACGCTGTGCATATTCTGATCAGTGATGCCGCAGATCTCACCTGGGAAAATGAGGTCGACTGGGACGACCTGAAACTTGCTGCCAACAGCCTACCGGTTGATCACACCACCATCGCTCGTGAGACTGATGGTGTCAATCCAGTGGAACCTCAGTTCAAAGACTCCTTGCCTGAAACTCATCGGGAATCCCTACTACAGCTATCTAACACTTTACGGCTTAAAGACTACGCAATCAGAACTGAGCAAACTTACTGCCACTGGGTCCAGCGCTTTCTACTCAGAAATAGCAGGAGTTCACTGGAGTCCCTGACCCAGTCACACGTTCGCTCGTTTTTATCTGAACTTGTACTTCGCCGCAATGTAAGCAGAAGCACCCAAAGCATCGCACTTAGCTCACTTGCTTTTTACTTCAATGAAATACTCCGCAGACCTTTCTCGGATTTGGAACATCTTATCAGTCGTAGAGGCCCAAAACTTCCCGTTGTATTAACACCAGAGGAAATCACGAATCTATTTTCGGAGCTATCCGGTGTACACTTATTGATGTCAAAACTGATGTACGGCTCTGGCATGCGGATCATAGAGTGCGTCCGCCTTCGAGTGAAAGACATAGATTTCACGTATCAGACCATATCCATCCTTAACTCTAAGGGAGGCAAAAGCCGCCGCGTTCCACTGCCCAAAAAGTGCTTATCACTACTACAGGAACAGATAAACAATTCTCTTGAATTACACCAAAAAGATCTCGATCTCGGCTTCGGAGAAGTTTATCTTCCAGACGCGCTAGCCAGAAAATACCCTAACGCGAAAACTGAAAAGGCGTGGCAGTATATTTTTCCAGGCGGCAGGCTATCAGTGGATCCTCGCACCGGCATAACCCGACGCCACCATCAGCACGAAAGCTCGTTACAACGCGCAATTAAAAAGGCAGCTGCAGCCGCAGACATCAGAAAACAAGTCAGCAGCCACTGCCTTCGGCATTCATTCGCTACGCATTTACTCGAAGCAAACTACGACATCAGAACGGTTCAGGAGTTACTGGGCCATAGCGATGTGAGTACCACAATGATCTATACGCATGTGATGAATCGCCCTGGCATGGCACCGGTGGTGAGTCCGCTGGATGCCTGATGCCTGATGCCTGATGCTAAGGCCACGGAGTGCAGTCTTGATTCCGCAACATTATTTGCAGCCCAAAATTGCCGAGTGCTCTATTTGCACAGGCCGGCGCTATGTGAGCCCCCAGCTACCAACGGTGCTGTAACGTGCACCGTATGATTCGCGCACTGAGCTCCACAGCTCAAGAGTCTCTGCGGTAAAAGTAAAGTCCGGCTCCAATAATGCCGGTAGCGGTGGTGTATTCAGCTTTCGCGCAAGCGTAATATGTGGTTCATAGCGGCTGGATCCACCGCGGGCGCTGATGCGATTGGCTATTTGCCGACACTTGTCATGCAATGCAAGCAACTCTTTCGGCGGACTGTTTGTACCAAGATAAAGTACCTCGGTATTCGACCAGTAACCAATTTGATTTAAGCTGACTTGAAAAATACTATGACTGAACCCCTCAAGCATCTCAGACAATTGTTGCAACGCCGCATCATCTACTTCACCCAGAAAGGCTAGAGTCATGTGATAGTTTTGCACTGGTACCTTTCTGCCGCTGACGGGCCAGCAAAGCTCGCACCAGCGTTCAATGGCCAAAGCAGTCTGTGTGTCAGGTACCAGGGTTAGAAACGCTCTCATAAATTGTTATTTGTAAAACGACGGATGGTCCGATCTTTTCGGGCTGATGCCTTTGCCGGGCAAATAAAAATAAATATCAAAACGTCACTGAGATCTCAGGGAGTTCCTTGCCGCAATTCCAGCAGACAACATAGTTACCTTCTATCTCTTCCGAACAACCGGGGCATTGTTGCGGCGGGCTTTCATGACTTTTGCGGCTTTCATATTCCTGCACGATGGTTCTGCCCTTCGACTCATCCGCTTCGTCAGCCAGCCATACCGTGATGAGCCCGGCAGCGGGTAGCTCGCCTATCGCTCCTGAAAGAAAATGTCCTTTCATTACTGCTTCAATATCAGCAGATAACAACTCATCAAGCAGGAGCTGTGCGTCGAGATGATTTTCGGCTTCGTATAGCTTTAGCATGTAGCGACTTGCAAGTTGAAAGACAGGCTCGGTAACAAACTATATACCATTGAAGAATGAATCATGTTTTGACAGAAGCACAATAGACATCGAGCCACTATAAGCACAACACGAAAATTCCTGAGCTTGACAACCGCAGTTGTGCTTTACGGCCACGCTTTTGAACGATGGAATCAACTGCAATCAGCCACCGGTGTGTCATAAGGAAGATCGATAAGCTCAAGCGGCCGGGTTGCTGCCTTATCCAGAAACAATGGTTCAGTGGTTTCCGCTATTGCTAACACGGCAAGCAAACGACTCTGCTGCTTATCAACACCTACTGCATCAACCACCTTCCCGACAGATGAATCCCGCCCCGCAACATAGATATCATCACCGGCAGCAGGCGTTGCTTCACCGGAGCTTTGCAGTCGATACATCTGTCGCTTTAACTTGCCAAGATATTGCATACGGGCCACGACTTCCTGTCCTGGAAAACACCCTTTTTTGAAACTTACACCGTTTATGTGCTGCAAGTTGAGCATCTGTAAAACAAAAGCCTCGGTGGTTGCCGCATTTATTGAAGGAATACCTGCATCTATGTTTTGCAATCGCCATGATGCTTCGGTACCGATCGGGCAAGATTGCGATAACACGCTCCAGTACTTTCCTACCTGGCTGGTGCTTGCAACAATCTCAAATCTCGCCGCTTGGCTGTCGGAGCCAGACCTCACCCGCGTTAGCCAGCCGCCTCCGCTCAGTTCTACTGACGCGTCGATCACTTGCGGCAAAGCGGTGGTCATTTCATTCAGCGCCGGCAAGGCATTCTCTACGCTAACACCTGCAACCAGTAAGTCGTTGCGCGGCTCAAGAACAACCTTGCTCATCAGCACATACATTCTAAGCCGCTTAAGAATCGTTTCGAGCAAGTCTGTGGGAAGTCGCAACAGAAATCCGTCAGATACTTTCAGTACTCTAAGCAGAGTAATGACACGACCTTTCGGGCTTGACCAGGTGGTCAGCTGGCTGCCGGGTGTTTGCAGTGCAGCGATATCGTTTGAGAACTGCGCCTGCAGAAATTTCTCCGCATCTTCGCCTGTCACATGAACCACTGATTCTGATACCAGAGGACATACCACCGCTGCTGCATCAACCACTGGTGTTTGATCAGAGCTGTCTTTTGCACCGTGTCCGTCGAGAGTTATAAATTTCTGCCATTCGGAATTCATATTCAATGCACTCGCTGTGAGCATTAATCACGTTGTGTTCACACAAAAATCAACCACCACGGGGCACCATGATGATGTGGAAAATCGTTCGCAACACTAGGCGCCATAGGGCTGCCGCATGCTTACCCACAAAGGTGTTTAATCGCACAGGATTTAACGCTGATGCGTTAAAAATCAAGTATTGATCACGATTGGCGAAGCGATTAGTGGTACACCTTTAGGCGCGACCTTTGCGAGAGACTTTGCTACAATACGTAACACTATCATGAATTGCCGCAACCAGTGCGCCAACTCGCCATTCAACACTGTAGTGCAACACTTTGCTTAGCGAAAAATCCGTCATGATCAGCAACACCGAGCAGCCAGAAGATGCCAAATTGCCGGCAGAATCGACCGACGGGCATGCCGAAACAAGGGCCGAAAATCAGCCCGATAGAAAAGACCGGAAACTGCCTGAAACGGGCAAGCAGAGCCCTGACGGAACTCAGCAGGAATCCACACAACAAACGGAACACGGCGGCTATAAAGGACTGGAGCCCACACGCTACGGCGACTGGGAACAAAACAGCCGCTGCACAGACTTCTAACAGATCGGCGAACTTCTAGGCACAGACTCGCCTACAACACACCTTAAAGATTACTGGAACACACCATGGCCTGGAAAGATACGCGACCCATGTCGCCACATCTGCAAATCTACAAACTGCCACCCACGGCACTCATGTCTGTGCTGCACCGGGGTACCGGCGTTGTGATCAGTATCGGCACCCTGTTTCTGGTCTGGATTCTCGCCAAAGCCGCAATGGGTCCGGAAGCTTTTCAAGGCACACAAGGTCTGGTGAGCTCCTGGTTTGGTTATTTGGTGCTGTTCGGTTTTACCTTCGCTCTGTATGCACACTTTTGCAACGGCATTCGCCACCTGCTATGGGACATGGGCTATGGCTTCGATGTCAGCAAGGCCAATGCAGGTGCGTTGGCTTCCTTCGGTGCTGCAATCGCGCTGACTCTTTTGACCTGGATCGTAGCGTTCGCTGCGTCCTGAACCGGAGACTCTTAACAATGTCTGGAAATCACGGTGGCACAGGTCACTTCTGGGTTCAGCGACTCACTGCAATCGCACTGATACCGCTGACGATATGGTTCTGTTTTTCTGTGGCATCTTTGCCGCAGATGTCACATGCCAATCTGAGCGCATGGTTGAGTTCACCATTTAACGCCACACTTATGATACTTGTGATCGGGGTTGGTTTGTATCACGGCAAGCTTGGACTGCAGGTTATTGCTGAAGACTACATTGCTGATCGCAACAAACGCGTTATCACCATTGCAGCAGTGACGATGATCAGCGCACTCTTTGCTGTGATCGGTATTGTCTCAGTTCTCAAATTATCGTTTGGAGCATAACCATGTCCTACAACGTCATTAAACACGAACACGATGTGGTTATTGTTGGCGCCGGCGGTGCCGGGCTGCGAGCAACGCTGGGCATGGCCACAGCTGGCTTATCTACCGCCTGCGTGACCAAAGTATTTCCAACCCGCAGTCACACAGTGGCAGCTCAGGGTGGCATGAGTGCCGCACTCGGCAACATGGGCCCTGATGACTGGAAGTGGCACATGTACGACACCATTAAAGGTTCGGACTGGCTGGGTGATCAGGACGCTATCGAATACATGTGTCGTGAAGCGATACCTGCCGTCATTGAGCTCGAACATTATGGCGTGCCCTTTTCACGCACCGATGACGGCAAAATCTACCAGCGGCCTTTCGGCGGCATGACAACCAACTACGGTGAAGGCACGGCGCAGCGCACCTGTGCTGCGGCAGATCGTACCGGTCACGCCATTCTGCACACGTTGTATCAGCAGTCGCTGAAGCACAACGCAGAGTTTTACATAGAGTACTTCGCCACTGATCTGATTATGGATGAAGACGGTGTGTGTCGCGGTGTGATGGCATGGGATCTTGCCACCGGTGACCTGCACGAATTCAGAGGCCACATGGTGGTTTTGGCAACCGGTGGCTGTGGTCGCACCTACTTCTCTGCCACTTCGGCGCACACTTGCACCGGTGACGGCAACGCAATGGTTTTACGTGCCGGCCTGCCACTGCAGGACATGGAGTTTGTGCAGTTTCATCCTACCGGTATCTACGGTGCGGGCGTACTGATCACCGAAGGGGTTCGCGGTGAAGGCGGCTATCTCACCAACTCCGAAGGTGAGCGTTTTATGGAACGCTATGCGCCAAATGCTAAAGATCTCGCCTCTCGCGATGTTGTCAGTCGTTCCATGACGCAAGAGATCAACGAAGGTCGCGGCGTTGGACCGGACAAAGACCACATCTTTTTGAACCTGATGCACCTAGGCCCTGAAGTTATCAATGAAAGGCTGCCGGGCATCTCTGAAAGCGCCAAAGTGTTCGCCGGTGTAGACGTCGGCAAAGATCCGATCCCGGTCATCCCGACCGTGCACTACAACATGGGCGGCATACCCACCAACTATAACGGTGAGGTCGTTACCCTGTGGGAAGGCAATCCCGATCAGGTAGTGCCTGGCCTGATGGCAATTGGTGAGGCTGCTTGCGTTTCGGTACACGGTGCGAATCGGCTGGGTTCGAACTCACTACTTGATATTGTTGTCTTTGGTCGTGCTGCAGCACTGCGCGCCAAAGAGGTAGTTACGCCCGGCGCACCTCACAAGAAACTGCCCGAAGAGGCGACCTCCAAACTGATAGATCGGCTCGACAGAGTTCGTAATTCTTCAGGCAGCACAGGTGCAGCGCAGATCCGTGACAGGATGCAGCGTTGCATGCAAGCCCGGGCCGCCGTATTCCGCACGGGTGAAACCATGGCAGCCGGCGTTGAAGAACTGAACGAAATTGTCGCTGAGTGGGACGATATTGGTGTCGCAGATAAAAGCATGATCTGGAATACTGACCTGGTCGAGACACTGGAACTTGAAAATCTACTCTGTCAGGCGCAAACAGTAATAGAGGGTGCCAATGTGCGCACTGAATCACGCGGCGGTCACGCACGGGAAGACTACCCGGACCGCAACGATGATGAATGGATGAAGCACACTCTCGCGTGGGTTAAGGATGGCAAGGTGAATTTTGACTACCGGCCTGTGCACATGAACACACTGACTGATGAAGTCGATTCGTTTCCGCCGAAAAAGCGCGTTTACTGATCGCCCCAAGCAGTCGAAAATGGCACCCGAATACATGACCAACAGTTTGACGACTTTACGTAACGGAGCAATCTGAATATGGCTGATTTCAAATTACCGGCAAATTCTATTGTCAAAAAAGGCAAGACGTTTGATGCTCCCGAAGGCGCATCGCGTGTCAGGAAGTTCGAAATATACCGCTTCGATTCTTCTGATGACAAAAACCCGTCTGTTGATACCTATTTTATCGATCTCGACAACTGCGGCCCGATGGTTCTCGACGCACTGATCAAAATCAAATCAGAAATCGACCCCACGCTTTCATTCAGACGCTCATGCCGTGAAGGCATTTGCGGATCATGTGCAATGAATATCGATGGCGCTAACACCCTTGCCTGCACCATGGCCATAGAAGATGTTGAAGGTGACATCAAGATCTATCCACTGCCGCACCAGCCGGTGGTTAAGGATCTGGTTTCTGATCTGAGTAACTTCTACAGACAGTACGAAGCCATTGAGCCGTGGATGCAGGCAGATAAAGAACCGGTGGGCGGACGTGAAAGACTGCAATCCAAAGAAGATCGTGAAAAGCTTGATGGCTTGTACGAGTGCATCATGTGCGCTTGTTGCTCTACCAGCTGCCCGAGCTACTGGTGGAACAGCGACAAGTATCTCGGCCCTGCAGCACTACTGGCAGCCTATCGCTGGATTGTCGACAGCCGCGATGACAACACCGAAGAACGCCTGAAAGCACTGGATGATCCTTTCAAATTGTATCGCTGCCACACCATCATGAATTGCGCAACGGTCTGCCCGAAGGGTTTAAACCCGGCAAAGGCAATCGCTGAAACCAAAAAAATGCTGGTACAAAGTAATCTCTGATAAGGCCAGACTGAAGTGGTTGTGTCGTCGCGGAACAAAAGAACTGGATACCGCGATGAATACCTATCTGCTGCATCACTACGATGCAGCAGAGGCAGACGAACAGCAATTGTTCGGCGATCTGCTGCAGGAGCAGGATCCGATAATCATGGACATGCTCAATGATCCGGAAACCCCCTCCCGCTACCACACCATCATTCGAAAAATCCGCCAAACCCTTATTACTGGCGCTTAAACCATCGCGCTGCTGGCAATGGTTTTTGTATCTGCTGCATGCGCTTTGCGTTGTAGCGGTTGTGATTTCATCTATACCAGGCTGGAGTAAAGCACTACTGCTTTGCCTGGTGGCAATCAGTTTTATCTATCAACACAGGCAACATCAACGGCTATCGCAGTTGGTTTGGCGTAATGGTAATCGCTGGTTTGTTGATGATGAGCAAACCCGTTATGAGCTTGCTTCAATTGATTTTTTCTCGCGGTGGCTGGTTATTCTTTCTGTGACACCGGCTGATAGTACCGGGTGGTATCAGCGACTGCGTCGCACTCGAAAGTTTATGATTCTGTTTGATTCGGTTGATGATGATACGTTTCGATTGTTACGGGTTCGATTGCGGATTGAGGGGTTTGAGTTGTTGAATCCTTTTGAGGATTCTATTCGGTAGTTGTTTTTGGGTTGGACTGTTTTGCCTTGCAGGTGGCTTTTATGTGTTGCTTGCCCTGCCGGCGGCTTGTGTTTCTTTTGCCTTGCGGGTGGCTTTCATGTGTTGCTTGCACTGTAGGCGGCTTGTGTTTCTTTTGCCTTGCAGGCAGCGTTCATGTGTTGCTTGCCCTGCAGGCGGCCTTTATGTGTGGCATGCCCTGCCGGCGGCCTTACTTTTAAAAAGACCAAAAGTAAGCAAAAGTCTTCTTGCTACTGCTTTGCCCTTCGGGTGCCTGCGGCATTTTGAATTCCATCGCTCCGACAGGCACGCTCAGATAGCACATCCATGTGCCAGCTTCGCTAACGCGGCGTCCTGCCGCTTTTGCCTGTCTCCACGATGAAATTCAAAACAAATCAGGAGCGCGGAAACTGCAAAAACATAAACACCAAAAAATTACACATCTACGGGCTTATATACTTTCGTGTTATCGAATAAGTCTCCACTGAATGGTTATATTCGTTTTGCTTGTACAGTTTGCACTGCAGGTGGCTTTCTTGTGTTGCATGCGCTGCCGGCGGCCTTACTTTTAAAAAGACTAAAAGTAAGCAAAAGTCTTCTTGCTACTATTTCGCCCCTTGGGTGGCTGCGCCATTTTTTGAAATCCTCTAGTGTCGGGCCGCGCTGGAAGCACATCCCTGTGCAGCCAGCGCTCACGTGGCATCCATGCCACTTTGACCCAACCCTGAAGGATTTCAAAAAACGAAACAGGAGCGCGGAACTGCTAAAACATAAACGCCTATACGCTTTGACGTTAGTTAATAGGATTGCACTACCAATGGCTTTTTTGAGTGTCATACCCTGCCGGCGGCCCTACTTTTAAAAAGACCAAAAGTGGGCAAAAGTCTTCTTGCTACTGCTTTGCCCTTCGGGTGCCTGCGGCATTTTGAATTCCATCGCTCCAACAGGCACGCTCAGATAGCACATCCATGTGCCAGCTTCGCTAACGCGGCGTCCTGCCGCTTTTGCCTGTCTCCACGATGAAATTCAAACAAATCAGAAGCGCGGCACTACAAAAACATAAACACCCATGTGTATATAACGCACTGGCTTTAGAGAGTTGGGTTCACAGATCATAGAGAACAACTGGTTACATTTCTTTTACTTGCAGCACCATTGCTTAAGCGTTTTTAATCAATAGAGCTCTTCACGAAACCTGCCAGGACAAACCGACTCCTCACTGGATCATCCGGCCTCTACAACATCTAAAGAAACTGATCATCAGAGAAACGCATTACTTACACGAGCGATTGGGAACATAATCTTGCTGAAAGCAAAGCTAGCCAGGAAAGGAGTGAAACAAACAGATCGAGCGCGTATACTTGAAGCAGAATACACGCTAAAAGATAGATCTCTGATGCCATCGACAAGATAGTCGGGGGAACTTTTAGTGCGGTCTTTATGCTCCGGATATTGGACGTTATTGGTTGTGATAGACTGGATGTCGCTACTTAAAAATCCAAAAACTTGGCTATTGTTTGGGTCTTTAGCATTGGCACAGTGGCCTTTCTGGATTCATTACAACCAACTACAAAAAGACTACGGTACCGAGGCAGGAGAGCGCAGCAAGGTTACAAACCCAGTAGATATAAGCGTTCTACTTCAAAAGGCTATTAATAATTGCGATAGCAAGAAAAATAAAAGCCCCAAAGAATGCGAGGCGGCTATAGATTCGCTCTCGCGAAGCCTGACTATTGTTGATATTGAAGCGCAAAGAAGCATGGCAAAAAGCGCTCTGGGTATTCTTCACCTCAACTTTTGGCAAATTATTCTCAGTGTATTGTTGTTTGGCGCTGTCGGCTGGACTCTGTTTGAAACAAGAAAGACAGCTAATGCTGCAGTCAGAACCGCTAATGCGGCTGAAAACGCTGAGAGGCCTTTTCTTTACACATTGATTGAGCCTGTAAAAAGGGATACTCATTCTATTATGAAGGTTAGTATTCAAAATCTCGGAAATTCCCCAGCCGGAGATATCAAGGTTTTTTTTCAATACGGCAGAGTCTTCGGTTTTATAGGACAGGGCAACCATACTCTCGAAGAGATTCAGAGCTATGAACAATCCGAAATCAACGCTATTCCCGCTGGAGAATTGCGTTTCATCAGTGAGGTCGCCATTGGCAAGTACGGATTCATGATTTCTCTTAAAGGTCAGGAGGATGGTTTCCATCATCCTGGTTCTACCGGAATGATCTTCGCCACCACTTTGTCTTATCAGGACCTGGTTACGGAGAATACGAAGTCCATCACTCTTTTTGATGTCTTTTATATTAGTGGTTCTGGCAAGAGCATCAGGACCTCTAGAGCAAATGTCGATAAGAATATTTTGCTGAAAGACTTTGGTACTGACAGCAGAAATGCTTTCCTTGCCGACAAAAACAACAAAGAATCAAAAAGTATTGAAAAAATCTAATCAGTCGATCGCCTCGGCCTTATGAGCAGTGAAAACCCATCCCCCGGTTTTGTGCGACCGCAACATAAATCCGTTTTTGGTCTTTTTAAAAGTAATGCCGCCTGCAAGGCACAGCCAAATCAAAAGACAGGGCAAAAGATACCCGCCCAATCCACCTACACCACAAAACACACAAAAGCGACTTAGTCGCCCTTCCCCTGCTTCTGTTTCGTTTTTTGCAATCAGCTGGAGTCGGGTCTAAGTGGCATTGATGCCATGTGAGCGCCAGCGGCACAGGGATGTGCCATTGGCGCGGCCCGACGGAGGATGATTTCAAAAAATGGCGCAGCCACCCAAAGGGCGAAATGGCAGCACGAAGACTTTTGCTTACTTTTGGTCTTTTCAAAAGTAAGGCCGCCTGCAAGGCAATGCCAAATAAAAATACAGACAAACAAAAAAACCGACAACCAAACCACCGACAACAAAACACAGAAAAGCGACTTAGTCGCCCTTCCCCTGCTTCTAGTTCGTTTTTTGAAATCACCCGGAGTCGGGTCAAAGTGGCAGGGATGCCACGTGAGCGCCAGCGGCACAGGGATGTGCCATTGGCGCGACCCGACGGAGGGGGATTTCAAAAAATGGCGCAGCCACCCGAAGGGCGAAATAGCAGCAAAAAGACTTTTTGCTTACTTTTTAGTCTTTTTAAAAAGTAAGGCCGCCGGCAGGGCAAAGCCAAATCAATAGACAGAGTAAAAATACCCAACCAAACCACCCACAACAAAACACAGAAAAGCGACTTAGTCGCCCTTCCCCTGCTTCTAGTTCGTTTTTTGAAATCACACGCAGTCGGGCCTAAGTGGCATGGATGCCACGTGAGCGCCAGCGGCACAGGGATGTGCAATTGGCGCGGCCCGACGGAGGGGGATTTCAAAAAATGCCGCAGGCACCCAAAGGGCGAAATAGCAGCAAAAAGACTTTTGCTTACTTTTGGTCTCTTCAAAAGTAAGGCCGCCTGCAGGGCAAAGCCAATTCAATAGACAGAACAACCGACAAATAGACAACTCACCAAGCCACCCACCCACTGTTATATGATATACAAAGGAAAAACACACAAAGAACACCGGAATAAAGCCCAAAGTGAAACCAATCCTACTAGGAGTCAATGTAGACCACGTCGCCACCATCCGACAGGCCCGCGGCTCAAGCTACCCAGACCCGGTACACGCCGCACTACAGGCAGAAATGGCAGGTGCTGACGGTATCACCATGCACCTGCGGGAGGATCGCCGCCATATTCAGGACAGTGACATTGAACGCTATGCCGCCTGTGCTCAGACCAAGCTCAACTTTGAGATGGCGGCGACGGATGAAATGGTTGAACTGGCGCTGCGCATTAAACCTGAGGATGTCTGTATTGTTCCCGAGAAACGCGAAGAGCTGACCACCGAAGGTGGTTTGAATGCGATCAATGCCGAGAATAGTCTGACAGTCATCTGCAGAAAAATGGCAGAGCAGAAGATTCAGGTCAGTCTTTTTATTGATCCAGATAAAGATCAAATCGATGCGACCAAACGCATCGGTGCGCCTGTCATCGAGCTACATACCGGTAGCTATGCTGAAGCCGTTACAGCTGAAGATAAAACACGTGAGCTGAACAAGCTCATTGACGCTGCCGCCTATGCCGATGAAATCGGGTTAGTGGTTAATGCGGGTCATGGTTTGACTCGTTACAACGTCGCACCGATTGCGTCAATACCGCAGATACATGAGTTAAACATCGGCCATTCGTTGATTGCCGATGCGGTACTGGAGGGCTTGCCTGCTGCCGTTCGCAATATGAAGGCGATTATGCAACAGGCTCGTGCAAACTCATGATCGTGGGTACCGGCATTGACCTGGTGAAGATTTCCCGCATTGAAGAGGTATTTGCAAAACGGGGAGATCGTTTTGTCAGTCATGTGCTGCATGATGCAGAACGACCGGCCTTTGAAGCTGCGAAGTTTAAAGGCCGTATGCTGGCTAAACGATTTGCGGTAAAGGAAGCCGCCACTAAAGCGCTGGGTACGGGCCAGGCACAGAATGTTCTGCTCAGACATTTCTATGTACTGCACAATGAACACGGTAAACCACAGTTACATGCCGATGATGAAGCGAAGCGTGTCTGTGAGTCTCTGCACATTAGTGCGATGCATGTGAGCATCTCAGATGAAAGCGAGTATGCGATTGCACAGGTCATTCTGGAGCGGGCTTAACCGTGAGTGCGGCAAAGCCCGGAAGCCCGTATCAGCAGCTTGGTGGTGATGCAGCGGTCAGACAACTGGTGGATCGATTCTATGATCTGATGGATGAAAACAAGGAAGCAGCCACCGTCAGAGAGATGCATCCGGATAACCTTACAGAGTCACGCGATAAACTCTATGAATTCCTGAGCGGGTTTCTTGGTGGACCACCGCTTTATCATCAGAATCGCGGGCACCCGAAACTGCGCATGCGCCACCTGCCCTTCAGCATTGATGAACAAGCCAGAGATCAATGGTTAAGCTGTATGTACCGGGCACTCGAAGAACAAACTGACGACGCACTGCTACTGATGCAGTTAAAGAGTTCTTTCTATAAAACTGCTCATCATATGATTAACCAACAATAAACTGATACCATTATCTTGCCTGAAAAATTTACCCTGCACCCGCGGCTCGAAGCTGATTCAAGCATTATTACCGAGTTGAATCTTTGCCTCGTGCTACTGATAAACGATGCCAACTACCCATGGACAGTTCTTGTGCCTAAACGGGTTGGCGCGACGGATATCTACAAACTTCAGCACAATGACCAGTTAGAACTACTGAAAGAATCAGAATTGTTGAGTAAAGCAATGGAGTCGATCTTTCAGCCGGATAAGCTGAATGTTGCGGCGATTGGCAATGTCGTGCCGCAGCTCCACGTACATCACATTGCGCGCTTCAAAACCGATATTGCCTGGCCTGCTCCGGTGTGGGGATTTACCAAAGCCCGGGACTATGATGCAGACACAAAAAACAAGGTCGTGGATCAAATCAAAGCGTTTTTAGCTGGCCAGTAAAGCAAGGCTTGTCGTCACTGCTATTGGCGCAAACGGCACAGCAGAGTACACAGCGTGCGTTGTGTCTGGACATTCAACGCCACAGGCCGTAATCTTTTCCACACACTTCAGGAGGATCAATCCGTGGGAAGCAAATTACACGCATTACTGGTTACCGCTACATTGGCGCTGGGTTCGGCGTCTGCACTGGCGGCAAATGAATGCAGCGTTGGCAAAACCTTAAAAGCAGACCGTTTAACGGTCGCCACCGGCAATCCGGCCTATCCGCCCTGGGTCATGAATGATGCGCCGGAAAGTGGCGAGGGCTTTGAAGCTGCAGTAGCGTTTGCGGTTGCTGAGCGTATGGGTTTTGACCAGTCCAGTGTCGACTGGGTACGCACCAGTTTTGATGAGGCCATTCAACCGGGTGCCAAAGATTTTGATTTTAATCTGCAGCAATACTCCATCAAGCCGGAGCGGCTGGAAGTGGTAGATTTTAGCGAACCGTACTACACCACAACAATCGCTGTGGTGGTTCGGGAAGATTCTGCTGCCGCAGATACTGAAGCGACAGCCTCTTCGTTAAAAAAGCTTAAGTACGGTGCAGCTGCAGGCACATCAAGCCAGCCATTTCTTGAGAACGTTCTGCAGCCCGAGCAAGCTACACTTTTGTATGATGATAACGCAGATGTTGTTGCAGCAATCAGCGCCAATCAAATAGACGCGATTGTTTTTGATTTGCCATCCGCATTGTTTGTATCTGCTGTGCAGCTTGAAGGTGGCAAATTAGTGGGTCAGTTTCCGGTTGAAAACAACGAAGCGCCGGATAACTTTGGCTTGCTCATGGCAAAGGACAGCCTGCTTAAAGAATGCGTCGATGAGGCGATTAAATCTCTGCATGAAGACGGTACTTTAAAAGACCTTGAATCAAAATGGCTGGCTGATGCGACTGGTGCGCCCGTTATAGACATGGATAAATAAACGTACCTGCATTTTACAGTTGTCAGCACTCTCCCCCAGAAAGCGTTATGAGCAAAAGGAACGCCGTCGCAGTCTTTTAATTGCGACGGCTAGCCTGCTGGCTGTATGTGCGGCACTGTACACCCTGGTACCGAAGGCACCTGGCTGGGTAGCGGTAAAGCGCAGCTTTTTTAACTGGGCTGTTCTTGAAAAAACCTTCCCCACCCTTCTAAAAGCATTTCTCTGGGACATCGCAATTTTCGCCTGGAGCCTGCCACTCATTATGGTACTGGCGCTGGCTATTGCGCTGTGTCGTAACGTAAAGACCCCTGCTCTATTCCCGCTGCGTGTTTTTGGCGCTTTTTATACCGATATTTTTCGCGGCGTACCCACGATATTACTGGTGTATTTGATTGGCTTTGGTATTCCGGGCCTTGGACTGCCGCGACCGTGGAATTCACCTTACCTGTGGGGTACGGTTGCACTGGTGCTGACTTACTCTGCTTACGTTGCCGAAGTGCTGCGCTCCGGCATAGAGTCAGTGCACAAAAGCCAGCGTGCAGCATCAGAGTCACTGGGCCTGACTGAAGCAGACACGATGCGCTTTGTTGTTTTACCGCAGGCGATTCGCAGGCAGGTACCGGCAATGATGAATTTTATAATCGCTCTGCAGAAAGATGTCGCATTGCTGTCTTTCATTGGACCAGTCGAGCTATTGAGACAGGCCAATGTCTATAAATCATTGATGGCCAACTTCACGCCTTATGTGGGGGCTGCAGTGATATTTCTTTGTGTCACTATTCCTGCAACTCGCTATGCCGACTATCTGCTTGCAAAGCAGCACTCGGTGCGTACCTGATCAGTGAAAAACAGATCCCAAAAACTGGTTCTTGAAGACGTGACTTGCCGCTTTGATGAGCTGACGGTCTGTGATGGAATCAATTTATCTGTTGATGCCGGTGAAATGGTATGCCTGATCGGTGCATCCGGTTCCGGTAAGTCTACGTTGTTGCGCTGTATTAACCTGCTTGAACCGATTGACAGCGGACACATCTGGCTCGATGGAGAAGATATCTCTATACCCGGCCTTGATCCAAAGCCGTATCGAAAAAGAATCGGCATTGTATTTCAAAGTTTCAATTTATTCCCGCACATGACTGTGATGCAAAATATCTGTCTTGCACCAACAAGAGTGCTCAATGCAACAGTAACTGAAACTCACGCTGTGGCGAAGGACTTACTGCAGAGATTCGGCCTGCAGGACAAAGCCAGTGAATACCCTGACAGACTATCCGGTGGACAGCAGCAGCGTGTCGCTATTGTTCGTGCTCTTGCGATGCAACCGGAGATCATGCTGCTTGATGAAATTACCTCAGCACTTGACCCGGAACTGGTTGGTGAAGTTCTGGAAGTGGTCAAAGCTTTGAAAGAACAGAATATGACGATTGTACTGGCGACTCATGAAATGGCATTTGCACGTGAGGTTGCAGACCGTGTGTGCTTTCTTGATGGTGGAAAAATTCTTGAGACTGCGCCACCTGAAGAAATATTTACCAACCCGCGCGAAGCTCGAACGCGGGAATTCCTGCACAGGTTGCTGTAGTGGCACGTAAAACAGCATAAATGGAAGATCGAATCATGTCAGACATCATAGAAAAACTGCAGCAGATTGTAGGACCCGCTCAGGTACTGAGTGCAAAGCAAGTGGCGCAGCGTGCCACCCATTTCTGGAATCCGTCTCCAATGGTTGCCAGGGCACTGGTCAAGCCTGCAACGGTTGACCAGATCAGTGACGTATTGAGAACCTGTTTCGAACACGGTCAGTCGGTGGTCACTCACGGTGGGGTAACTGGTCTTGCAGACGGCGAAAAATCGACCAGTGATGATATTGTGCTGTCGCTTGAACGTTTGAATCAAATCGAGTCGGTCGATGCAGTTAATCGAACCATGACGGTGCAGGCGGGCTGTGTACTGCAGTCGATCCATGAAGCAGCAAACGATTGCAATTTGTTATACGGTGTGGATCTTGGCGCCAGAGGCTCCTGTACTATTGGTGGCAATATCTCAACCAATGCCGGTGGCTTATCTGTACTGCGTTATGGCATGACCCGCGATCAGATACTGGGTCTTGAAGTGGTACTAGCTGACGGCACAGTGATTACTGCACTGAACAGCCTGATAAAAAATAACACCGGCTATGACCTAAAACAGTTGTTTATTGGCAGCGAAGGAACGCTTGGCGTTGTCACTCGTGCGGTACTTAAACTTAGACCTGCAACCCCGACTCGTAATACTGCGATCGTGGCCTTTAATACATTTGAGCAGGTCACTGAAACATTGGCGCTGGTGTCACGCGAGCTCAATGCCAATCTGAATGCATTTGAGATCATCTGGAACGATTTTTATCGACTGTCTACTAACCCTGACATCACCGGCACCAGTCGCGCTCCACTTACCAGAGATTACAGTGCTTATGCGATTATTGAATCGCGTGGTGCGTCTGTCGAGTCAGATAAGCAACAGTTTCAGCAGACTCTTGAGGAACTACTCGAAAAAGATCTCATTGCGGACGCTGTAATCGCGCAATCTGAAACAGAACAGAAAGACATCTGGCAAATACGTGAAAACGTCGATCTTTCACTGCGACACAGCCCGCTGTTTGTCTATGACATTAGCCTGCCAGTCAATCACATGGAAGCTTATGTTGATGAAATTCGCACCAACACAAAAAAGCACTGGCCTGATGCGGTTGTGCATGCCTACGGTCATCTGGCGGACTGCAACCTGCATATTTCTATCGCGCCGAAGCCTGAGAATTTTATCCGTGATACGCAGCAACAACCCATCAGAATTCAGGCCTTTAACGAAGAGGAAAGCAAATGGTACGAGACGGTCAATCGAATAGTATTTGAACCGCTGGCCTCGATCGGTGGCTCAATTTCAGCAGAACACGGCATTGGGCTTTTAAAGAAAAAATATTTACACTACTGCGTAAGTGATGAAGAAATCGCAGCCATGCGACTACTTAAGAAATCACTTGATCCAAAAGGCATTCTCAACCCGGGTAAAATTCTTGATATGGAGTAACCGAAAGAATCAACTCTGTATTTTTTGCATCGGTGTTTATGCACCACTCACAATCTCACCCATTACACAGTAGCCGAAAATCTAATGATCGAAGTCATCGGGCTGGTAGCACCACTGTTTGCGCTGATACTTCTCGGCTATATCAGCGCCAGAATCGCACGCATTCCTATTGAAGGCCTTGCCTGGCTCAACTTCTTTGTAATCTACATTGCGCTGCCACCGCTCTTTTTCAGATACCTGTCAGTCACTCCACTCAGTGAGTTTGCAAACACTACTTTTCTGTTCAGTGCCACTGGCGCTACTTTGTGTGTATTCGTTCTATGCTTTGCTATTGCAAAGCTCTATCGTCGTTCCAGCACACGAGATTCGACTATACAGGGGCTTGCCGGTGCTTATGGCAACATCGGTTACCTAGGTCCACCTTTAGCTATTGCGGCTTTTGGACCTGAAGCAGGTGTACCGGTCGCGCTGGTGTTCTGTCTTGACAACACCATGCATTTTATTGTTGCACCATTATTGATGGCCATCGGTTCAGACAAACGCGAATCGTGGATTCTTGTTATCGGCCGGATAATAAAGAACATCATTACTCATCCGTTTATCATTGCCACAATTATTGGACTGCTGGCCGCCTACCATCAGTATCAACCCCCGGCACCTGTCAATAAGCTTTTGCACTCACTGGCAGATGCTGCCGCACCCTGCGCACTGTTTGCTCTGGGGGTCACAGCTGCCATCAGACCATTGAAACGTATACCGGTTGATCTATCTTATCTGCTGCCAATCAAGTTGCTGCTGCACCCGCTGTTGGTCTATCTGGCAGTCAGCTGGATTCCGGGTGTGCCGGATTACTGGGTTTATTCTGCGGTACTGCTCGCATCACTTCCTACCGCTACCAATGTATTCGTGATCGCCAGTCAGTATCAGTCATGGGAACAACGGGTATCGAGTATGATTGTAATCTCGACAGTGCTTTCCGTTGTCACAGTAACCGGCTACATATACCTGGCAAAGAACGGGTACCTGCTATAGCAGACTGAGCACCGGATCAGCCGGGCTGCTTTGCGCCCTTTAGATAGTGCGGCAATCCCGCGACAGTTAGCACTACGTTGTCACAGAGTCCGGCGAGTTCCTGATGTAATAGTCCCGCTTCATCGCAGAATTGCCTGGTCAGCTCACCCATTGGTACGATGCCCATGCTGGTTTCGTTACTCACCAGAATAACCGGCCCGCGGGATTGTCGAATCGACTCTATCAATTCAGTTTTCAGCTGTTGCAGCAGCTGGTTATTCTGCTGCATTAATAAGTTAGTCAGCCAGAGTGTCAAGCAATCTACCAGTACGCATGATTGCTCAGTGGCGTGCAATTTGATCATTCGGCCAAGATGAACAGGCTCTTCTACAACCTGCCATTCTACGGGGCGGGATTTTTTATGATGCTCGATTCGTTGTTGCATCTCAGCATCGCCTGCTGAGGCAGTGGCAATGTATACAATAGGCATTTTGCAGTCGGTCGCAAGTGACTCTGCCAATCGACTCTTACCGGATTTGATACCGCCAAGCACCAGCGTATTCATGATTTAAAATTCACGAAGATTCAGAGCTCACGGACCGGAACAATATAAGGCACTTCATCACCGCCCGTTGCCACCTCGACCCCGTACACTTGTCTGAGGTTATCCCGACTGAGAACAGTTGCAGGTTTGCCTTCTGCAACAATTTTTCCTTCATGCATCAGGTACAGGCGATCACAAAATCGGGAGGCAAGTGATAGATCATGCAGCACTACCAGACAGGCTTTATCTTTCGTTGCAAAGTTTCGCAGTAAGTGCATGGTTTGCAATTGATGTTTAAGATCAAGGGCTGCAATCGGCTCATCTGCCAATAACACCTGAGGATCTGAGGCTATTGCTCTGGCGAGTAGCATACGGGTACGTTCACCACCGGATAACGTCGTTGCATCCTGTAGACGCAGCGCTTCACAATCAGTCAGTGCAATCGCATTATCGATTGCACGCTGATCCTCTGCTGACAATCTTTGCCATGCACTTAAGTGCGGACGCCTGCCTAACGATACCACCCGCTCGACGGTTAACGGCCAGTTAACCGGGCCACTCTGGGCGACCCAGGCAAGCAAACGGCTTCTTTGTGCTACCGGAATTTTTTTTATATCGCGCTGATCAAGAGTGACGCTACCGGCATTACAGTCATCAAGGCCAGCAAGTAGATTAAGCAATGTTGATTTACCCGCACCATTCGGCCCGACCAGACCCACCAGCTCACCGGCATTAAGCGACACAGAAACTTCGTTCACCAATGATCTGTTTGATCGAACATAAGTCACAGCAGAGGATTGCAATAGTATGGTCACAGATACTCTCTTCTACTTTTTACAATCAGATGCAAAAAGAAGGGCGCCCCAACAATTGCTGTTAGCACTCCTACTCGCAACGGTGAATCTGTGGGTATCAGCCTGACGCCGATGTCAGCTGCCAGCAGCATACAGGCACCACCAAGGGCCGACACTGGTAATAGTCTTCCAGGCTCATGTGATACAAACGGCCTGAGCAGATGCGGCACTACCAGCCCGATAAATCCAATCATGCCGACTGTTGCGACCGACGCACCAACTGCCAGTGACACTGCAATAAACACACGCCACCTGAGTCGACCCGGATTAACCCCCATACTTTGTGCCGTGCGCTCACCCAGGGTGAGCGCATCGAGCTGACCACCGACACCTGCAAGCATTGCCCAGCCAATTAGTGTGGTAGGTAACATGACCCAGAAATCCCGCATACTGCGATCAGTGATATCACCCAGCGTCCACAGCACCAGCTCTCTCACTGCAAACGGACTAGGTGCGAGATTTAGCAGCAATGACATACCGGCTGTAGCAAGTGCGTTGATGGCGACACCGGCCAGTATTAGTGTAGTGATAGAGGCATCTCTGCCGGCCAGTACGTACACCAGTACCGTTGCGAGCAATGCGCCAGTCATTCCGGCTATTGGCAATATAAAAGGCGATATCAAACTATTGCCAAAGTACAGCACCATCACAGCGAATAACGCTGCACCGCTGGCACTGCCAACAAGGCCGGGGCTTGCCAGTGGGTTACGCAATAACCCCTGCATGGCAGCGCCACACACGCCCAGTGTGGCACCCGCTAACAGTGCAATTAATGCTCGTGGCAGTCTGATCTGATTAAGGATCACTGCGTAAACAGAGTCAGTGCCACTGAGAGAGTCTTTTAGCGCCGTGGTTAATGGCAGAGCATCACGACCAATGGCAACAGAGGCCATAAACAGAATCACACAGGCAGTACACAACACACCATATAGTTGCTTCTGGGTGATGGTGTTCAGGCTGCTATCGTTCATGAACCGGACATTAGCTTTTGTCTTTCCGATTGCAGCTGTTCAATCACATCAATGGTCCATGGTCCGCCACAGACGGTCATTCTACTCGGAACATGAATGATATGCGGATTAACCCCTGCATCAAGCAATGCCGGATGCTGACTCATTGCCTGCGCTCTCGACCAGGTGCCGGGGCTATAAGGTGACTCTATTAACGCATCCGGCTGTAATGCGATGATTGCCTCCAGTGACAGTTTTCCGTAGCTTTCAATACCTGCCACTGAGGCGGCGTTTTGAAAACCGGCGGCTTCCATCATTTCACCACGCAACGATAACTTACCACTGGTGTATCCATTCGGGTCAAAAACCGCAGCGATAGGTTTTGGTTCCCGGGGTGACTGAATCGATGATAATTTTTCACGTAGTTGCGTGACCACATCAACACCGCGTTGCGGATGCCCGACCCACTCGGCCACATCCAGAATATTCTGAAATACGGTTTCTATATTATTCGCAATTGGCAGAGTCTGAATTTGCAGGCCGACTTCCTGCAACATTGCCACGGTATGCTGGCTTGAATACTGACCGACGATCACAACATCGGGTTGCAAGCCGAAGATCTGTTCTGCATGACCTTCATTGACCGGATACTCGCGAGCTGTTTCAAAGTAATAAGAGCCAGCCTCTTCGTGCGAAAGATTCGATAAGGATCGAATCTGATCACTGTCTGCCAGTAACAAAACCAGTTGATCTGCGCACAGGTTGATTGAAGCTACCGCTATCTGCTCTTTGGCCGGAACTTGTTCCGGGAATGCTAACAGCATGGCCATTGCCACAGATACGGCGCTGGTAAAAATTCGGGAGCGAGGTGCCATAGTCATATCTACCAGGGCTTATAACAAACTTCATTAATCAGAGCAGCCACGCGAACCGCGTGGCTGCTCAAAACACTACTCGGTAAACGCAATACTTGAAGGGTTCAATGTAGTCGCGATGCTGTCTGTAACCACCGAGTTATCAGCCGGGTTCAATACAACCACTCTCGGTGATTCCGGATCACCCACTGCAACCCAAAGATTACCTGCCGGTCCTACAGCAATATCGCGCACATCAACGTCACTTAAACCCGCCACACCGAGCGCGTCAATTCTGCCGGTTATCGGGTTGAACTGCTCTAAAGAGGAGACACCAAAAGTTGATGAGGTCACAAGATAACCCACTGAAGCGCTGGCAATTTCAACGCCCGCCATACGACCAGTGCCGTCGTTGTCATCAATAAGTTGTGAGGCAGAGAAGTCGGTCGTATCCACAGTCACCAATCCGCCTGTCAAAGCCGGAGGACGTGAACCGTCAAACGCACCAAAGTCACCCTGCGCCGAGATAAACAAGGTATCACTGGCAGCATCAACCGAGATATCTGACGGATTAAAAGCCGGCAGCTCTATACCCGGCAGCGTGTCGTTGGTGCCTGTGTCAATCTCGGTATCCGTATTGGTATCGATCACTGCAACAAAGCCCGGCTGGGTTGGTGCAAACGCTTCAAGCCGCTGCATAACAATAAACAAGCGATCACCAACAATAGCGCCGCGAGTTGCCTCTGGCACACCATCGGCGTCATAGATGCTCAGATCGATCTCACCGATTTTAAAGTCTGCCGGATCTGTAACCGATGGGTTAACAATCCACATAATCGGGCTGCCATAGCGCAACAGATACGCTTTGTCTTCGTTCAGAAAAATAAGATCGTGCGGGTTGCTGGATGCTTCTTCAGTGTCTGAGTTGGTAGAGACTTCATATAGAGGCGTTGTTGGATCATCAATGGAGTAAGCCGCGATGCTGTCAGACATAAATCGACGAATAACAAAGTACTTGTCACCGAAGGCACGAACAATCGTGTCCGATACACCAGGATTCAAACTACCGTCAACAGTAAACGGATCTTCCACACCAACAAGATCAACTACCGAGCTGCTGAAGCCTGAGTCAATAGAGGCGATCACTGCTCTGGCTGACGCTGAAACACCTGAGTCAGTCTCTGCACCTGTGTCACCGCCAGTGCCTGTTTCACCATCACCACCGGTATCGCCTGTGCCGGTATCACCACCAGAATCTGTTTCGCCACCTGTATCTGCATCACCATCAGTGTCTGCATCACCATCAGTGCCTGCATCACCATCAGTGTCTGTATCACCATCAGTGCCAGTATCACCACCATCAGTGTCTGCGCCACCATCAGCATCAGTCCCTGTATCGGTCCCACTATCAAGGCTGCTGGTATCTGTATCATCGACTGGGGTGTCGTCATCGTCACTGCCGCAGGCAGACAGTGCGAGCGTTACAGCAAATAACGGTGCGATTAGAGTTGATCGATTTAGTTTCACTTTGATTCCAGAAGTTAAAAAAGAGATAAGGGCTTACTGCAAAGTTTGCGGTTGGTAAAACAGACTGATAAAACCGGCTCTCCCCGGACGGGGATAGCCGTTGAAATCTTCATAGTTCTGATTGGTCAGGTTGTTTAATTCAAAATCTACCCGCCAGTCATTCCAGTACCTACTAAAGCTGACACCATGAATGCGCTGATCGGCTGCCACCAGAAAATTACCGGTATCAAAAAACCGATCGGAGTTTAATTTGAATTCGTATTCAAGTTTCCAGCGATTATTTTTCCAGCCGGCGGTGACAGCTGCATCAACCGCTGCTTCTCCGGGTAGCTGCTTGCCTGTTTGCCCGCGTATATTGGATCGGTTTTCAGTATCCTGAACAGTAACTGCAGCATTTACACTGAAACCGGTTCGCCACAATACACTTGCCGCCAGCTCTACGCCACGTGCGGTAGCGCGTGAGAGGTTCTGCGATGTGCCGACACCCTGGGCATTAAAGGTGCGCACGATTAAGTCATCCCGGTTGCTGCGAAAGTAAGTGGCACTGAAGAGTCGCTCAACAGGCTGCGACGGGTGCGAGTTCCACTTAAAACCAAAATCGAGATTGGTCGATGATTCATCCTGCAAAGAAGAGTTACCAACGAACAAGCCCTGACTACCAAACAATTCAAAAAACGAAGGTACTCGTTTTTGCAGCGAGGCATTGCCCAGCATCACCAGACGATCACTTAAGGTATGACTAAAGCCCAACTGCGGCACAACTGCCGTGGTTGAAAAATCTGCGCGAGCCTGCTCGAAGTTTTCAATGTCATATTCATCACTTACTGCAAAGCCCACGGCACTGGCCGATATCAGCGTTGCCCCGTTGTTGAAATACCGATTGCCCTGAACGCTGAAATCAGTTCTTAGCCTTTGAGCGTTGGTTGCGTTTACCTGGCGCAATTCATTAAAAGCGCTGAACTCTTCACCACGCAGTTTAAGGCTTAGTGACACACTGTTATCGCTATTGATTTTTTCCCAATAACCACGCGCCCCGAGTACTGATGTATCAGAATCAATCAGCTGACTTGATGTACCAATACTGGCGTTGCGATCATCAAACAATTCGTTTTTAAGTGACCCGTTCACTTCCCACAGCGAAGACCAGCCGTTGCCCGTTGCGGTGTTTCGCAATGTCGAGCGCCACTGAGCGTTGGTACTGTCAAGCTGTGCGGCACCACCCTCTGTATTGCGCCAGTTAGCCACACCCTGCGCGCGATCATAAAACTGCAGCGCATGCTCAAGCTTTGCATTACCGCGCAATCGATGGCCGGTTTTAACAAAGCCGGATAAGCTGCGGGTCTGACCATTGTTGCGCCGCTCTCGATTGTCATCAGCGGTGTTAAAGCTGGTGCCATTGTCGTTCAGGAACGGAAAGTCATTCTCACTTTGCCGGAATGACAGTGAGGCGACAAAGGTCTGATCTTCAAGCAGATTAACCGGGCCACGAAAGGCTGCAGAGAAACGCGAAGAACCAAAAGAACCAACGCCTGCCAGAAAACTGCTTACCGACGTACTGGAGCCACGCGCTGAAATAATATTAACTGCACCGCCAATCGCTGTATTACCTAGCTGAACCGGTACCGTCCCTTTATATACTTCGACTTTCTCAGCCTGTAGTAGCTCGATGTCACTGAAGTTGACCGCACCACCAGAGGCTTCATTGAGCAAAATGCCATCAAGATAAACATTGACCTGTTCAGCACTGGAACCGCGCAGAGATATACTGCTGTGAGACCCGAAGCCGCCACTTTCCCTGAACTGCACACCACTTTCAGTTGCCACCACTTCGGCAAGTGAGGTGCCTGCCTGTTGCAGTTGTTCTTTTTCAATGACTTCGCGAAAACCGGTGAACTCACCCGCTGCTGTGTCACCGATTTCAAATGGCACAGGGTTATTA
The DNA here is from genome assembly GCA_938007995.1 of uncultured Granulosicoccaceae bacterium. Classification (GTDB taxonomy): domain Bacteria; phylum Pseudomonadota; class Gammaproteobacteria; order Granulosicoccales; family Granulosicoccaceae. The sequence continues at coordinate 31,048 of CALLLW010000036.1, forward strand.
ACCGCTGGCCCGGGTGCAGTACTTTCAGCCCCGGTACTGTCTTCGTCAGTGATAACAATGGGACCAAGCTGAGCAGTCACTCCTGGCGCTACCAGCAGCAGGCACAAATGTACAGCAAGCGCACCGACGCGCCTTGCTACAACCCATTGATCTGGATAACACTGTTTCAAAACCAGCCCGCTCGGCAACGTCTTTTTGAGCAGGTGCGAAACAGAGGAACGGGAGTTCCCGCCGAAGCACCTCGCTCAGGCAGACAGAATGTCATGTCATCGGCGGATATCCTGACTCACGGGTCATCGCTGCTATCTCTGCCTTCCCGGCGACATATGCCAGTGGCTGGGCGGTCACAAAGCCCGTTGAGATAGTGCTCTCCGTTCACAGTTGCGAGGGCAGTCCGGGATTTTGCCAGTGTCTGCCAATGACTCTCATTGGCGAAGGCAGCACCCGGTTCCCCACGACCAAACCATCTGGTCGCCCTGTTAAGGACCGAAGCGTGAATGATGACTGAAACCACCGCCAGTGGCAACTGGTGAACCACCCACAGCAGCCTGAAAGCGGCTGTAATGTTGCAGCAATCGCTCTGTAGCGCCAATTCAATTCAAAATGTGAATTACATCCTGCCGATACATGCGCTAGCATTCGCGGTTCTTCTCCAACGAGCCACCTTTGATGCAGGGTTCCATTTCAACTCGATCGCGCACACCCGGCCCACTATTCAGTGCTGCGTTTAGCAAAGATATGCAAACAGCCGGTGCAATACTCGATCAGAAAACCAAACCACCCGGCTCACTCGGCACTGTTGAAACTATCGCCATGCAAATCAGTGCGATACAAAAAACACTGAAGCCGGACGTAGACTCCGCACTGGCCATTTTATTTGCCGCAGATCACGGCGTGATGGAAGAATCAGTCAGTGCTTATCCACAGGCAGTAACAAGACAGATGCTACTCAACTTTGCTTCCGGTGGATCTGCTGCAAATGTTTTCTGCAACGCCAATGCAACCGCCCTTGAAGTCATTAACGTTGGTGTTATTGGTGATGCAGTAGATGGCATCGTGCATGACAAAGTTAGCGATGGAACAGCTAACATGATGAAACAGGCTGCTATGAGTAGCGAGCAGTTAGAGCAGGCGTTAGCAGCTGGACAAAATGCCGTGCAACGCGCTGCTAACAATAATATTAAGCTGATTGCATTAGGAGAGATGGGTATAGGCAATACAACATCGGCAGCCGCTATTGTGTCTGCGCTGGGTGATATTCCTGCTGTCGACAGTGTCGGCCCTGGCACCGGCCTTGATCAAAAAGGCCTGGCACATAAGGTATCAATAGTTAATCAAATACTCACCCGTCACTCACAACGTGATCCGGAATCGGTTCTCAAAAACATGGGCGGGCTCGAAATAGCCGCTTTATGTGGTGCCATGCTTGAAGCTTGCAAACATAAAATCACCGTTATTGTTGATGGCTATATCGTCACAGCGGCAGCACTGTGCGCTGTTGGCATGAACCCCGTAGTCAGAGAACACTTAGTGTTCGCACATCGATCAGCAGAGCCCGGGCACATTGCAGCTCTAGCACAGCTTAATGCTCGCCCGCTACTGGATCTTGGTCTGCGACTTGGTGAGGGCTCCGGTGCCATTCTGGCGATACCGCTGGTGCGAAGTGCCGTTGCCATGCTCAACAATATGGCAACTTTTGAAGATGCCGGTGTTGACGGTGCTATCTAGCCCGGTTTGCAAGCCACAACATGAAAATTGCAACACAGCTTAAACAAGCTCGCGACCGCTACTTTGTTGCACAAATGTTTCTCACTCGACTGCCATCGCCGGTCAAACTTGCATGGTCTGAATCTGAACTCGCACACAGCACTCCCTGGTTTGCAGTGGTGGGTGTTGTGGTTGGCAGCATTACAGCACTTGCCTTTTGGTTCGGCTTTACTTTCTGGTCACCAATTATGGGCGCGGTATTCGCTGTGGCAGCCTCTATTTTTGTAACAGGTGCTTTTCATGAAGATGGCCTTGCCGACTCCGCCGATGGGCTGGGTGGTGCTTTTGAGATTGAAAAAAAACTAACTATCATGCGTGATAGCCGCATTGGCACCTATGGCAGTGTGGCACTCATACTTACGATTATCGCAAAAGTCAGTGCTATATCTCAGTTGCCGCCCGAGACTGCAACAAGTGTATTGATTGGAGCACACATGCTGGGTCGATGGACGTCAGTGCCGTTAATTAAGTATAACAACTATGTGCGTGAACAAGGCACCGGCAAACCATTTGCAGCAATGGTGACAACACGCAACGTTATCTTTAGTTCGCTGTTTTCGATTCTTGTTAGCGCAGTGCTTTTTCAAGCCATCATGTTGTTCGTAATACCCACGATATTACTTTTTCTATGGCTGGCGCAATGGTATGTTAGAAGAAAAATCGGTGGTATTACCGGTGATATACTCGGCGCTATTAACTCACTGAGCGAGCTTCTGGTTTACCTGATTATGTCTTCAAGCTTTATAATCCACTTTTACAACTAACTGACCGGAACACTGACTCCGTGGCCAAAAGTAAATACTACGTTGTATGGCAAGGCAAGCAAACCGGCATTTTTACCGATTGGGAAACCTGCAGAAAACAGGTACAGGGAGTGGCGGGTGCAAAATACAAATCGTACACCAGCCGCGCTGACGCTGAGGCTGCATTCAAAAGCGGACCCGCAGCAACAAAAAAAACATCATCTTCAGCAAGCAAGTCTACCAGCAGAAACAAGCTTAAGACCTGGTCTGATGCAGAGATCAAAACGCTCGACTTTGATACTTTTATTTATACCGATGGCGGCTGCGAACCTAATCCCGGAGAAGCCGGCTCCGGCATGGCAATTTATCGGGACGGCAAAATAGCTGAACTCTGGTACGGGCTGTATAACCCGCAAGGCACTAACAACACAGCAGAGCTTAATGCGCTTTATCAAGCGTTGGTACAGGCAGAAACAGAGATAGATAAGAATCGCAAAGTGGCGATACTCTGTGACTCTAAATACTCAATTCAGTGCGTCACTGAGTGGGCAGTAAACTGGGAGAAGAAAGGCTGGACCCGCCCGGGTGGTGAGATTAAAAACCTCGAGCTGATAAAAGCCCTCTATGCACAATATCAGTCAATCAAAGACAAGGTGAAAGTGTTGCACGTGAATGGTCACGTCGGTGTGGAAGGCAATGAGCTGGCCGACCGCATGAGTATTCTGGCGATTGAAGAACACAGTACCGAGTTCTGTCGATATCCAGAGCAAATAAACGTTGCAGAAATACTGGCTATGCGAAATGGCTAGCGAACATTCCTGATCGGCCTGCAGGTTTATTCAATAATCAGTTTATTGGCATTGCGTACAACTGCTGCTTCTTCAACTACCGGCTCGCGTCCGCCACGTAAAATTGAATTGCCTTCATAGACCGTACGCTGATCGATAGCCGCCGGGTTTAACCAGTCATCTTCATTCATCTGGCCACTTTGGCCGTAGGCAGTCAGTGCATTCTGGTAACAGGCTAAATGCACCTGCTCTTCAGGGATACCATGTTCAAGCGCCAGCCTGGCCGTTTTAGCCACACCGAGTGGCTCTGATATACCCCAGTCACAGGCTGAGTCGACCATGATTCGATCAGCACCATACTCATTTAAAATTTCAACCATTCGGGCATTACCCATTTTGGTTGACGGATAAATTGAGAAAGCTGCCCAGTAACCGCGATCAAGCACTTCACGTACTGTTTCTTCATTGTTGTGATCAATCACGATTTTGGTCGGGTCCATGCCATGCTCTTCACAAACATCCATGGATCGGCTGGTGCCGCGCTTTTTATCCCGATGCGGGGTGTGCACCATAACTGGCAGATCGAGCTCTTTTGCAAGCTCCAGTTGCAGCCGGAAGTACTTGTCTTCAAGTTCGGTTTGTTCGTCGTAGCCGATTTCACCAATCGCAACCACACCTTCCTTTAACGCGAACCGTGGCAGAATTTCCATCACACCTTCTGCGAGTTCCGGGTTATTGGCCTCTTTTGAATTTAACCCGACCGTGCAGTAATGGCGAATACCAAACTGGCCGGCTCTGAATCTTTCAAACCCGATAATGGTAGACAGATAGTCGATGTAGGTACCCACATAAGTACGTGGCTGACCCAACCAGAATGCAGGTTCAATAACCGCGACAACGCCTGCCGCTGCCATCGCCTGATAATCATCAGTGGTGCGCGAAATCATGTGCGCGTGCGGATCGATAAACATCATAAAGACGGATTCTTGGTGGTTGTTTTCAGTAGAATCAGTATAGCTCTGTTTGCACAGAGGCGTCAGGATGTGAGGCAGACAGTAACACTTGACCCGCAGCAACGGGTTACTCTGCGATCTTGTCCCAGGTCAGACGCCCTTCGGAGATAGCAGCGGCAAGCTCAGGGTATTCGCTCATTGCAAATGCCGCTGACTTTTCCTGACATCGGGATAAAGCCAGTGCACCGGCTTTTTGCTGAAGCGGATCATCAGAGCGGATAACACCGATCAGATCATCTACCATACTGCCTGTCGCAAATGGTCCGACACACCGCCACAGCTCCGGACTGACCGGTCTGCCAGCTGCCTGTCTCTCATGTGCGTAGTCCACAAGCATCACTGCCAGCTCATGATTGGCGCGCTGATCAAGCCCGACTATCGGTGACAGAGTCGAGTCGACAAACAACGCTTTGAGCACCATGTGGTTCCAGCGACTTTCATCAAAATACAAAGCCGGATACGGGTTGTGATGTGCGATAGTTTCGAACACAGCTTTTATATTGCTGCGCAAGCCTTCACTGACCTGCCAATCCAGTGCATCGCTCTGCGGATAGAGCGCAATACCTGCGTAGTACGCAATCTGTTCTGACAAATCAGCGTTACGGAAAAGACCGGCAAGGATGTCATTAAATCTGTCACTGTTGCTTTCGGCAAGTGAACACAGCACTGCGATACGAGCTGCAGTATCGATGCTCCACCGGGATGGCTGCCAGCCTGCATAACACCGCTCTGCCTCGGCTGATTCGGCTGCCGATAGGTTCATTTCAATACGTGGTAGCTTTCTTGGCAGCATGCCGAGCGTAATGTAGAGGTCATGCAGCGAATTGCTGGAGCCTGACTTTTCGATTTGCAGACGTAACCATTCTGCATTTTCGGGCGCTACTCGACTGTTCAGCCATGCAAGCAATGTTTTCGCAGAGCTGCGGGTACTTTGCCAATGCTGAACATTATTGTCAGGACTTGCGGGTTGATTCAACGTAGTCTCTCACGCAGCCAGCCTATGCATTGAACAACGGTTTCCTGTTCGATCTGATTGACTTCTACCCCCTGACCGAGATCTTTTAGTAAAGTTATCGTCAGCGCACCACCCAAATGCTCCCGAAACTCATTCAGTCCGTCTATTACCGCATGCGTATTGCCATCAGTCACTTCAAGACTGTTGTGCCATAGATGAAAGCCCAGCTTTTCAAGCAGGCCACACACGCGTTCTGCACTTCCCGCTTTGATAAGCCGGGTAGCTTCGGAGTACTTTGTGTCAAGTGCAATACCAATCGCCACTGCTTCGCCATGCCTTATCTGATGATCAGATAGCGATTCAATTTTATGCGCCAGCCAGTGACCAAAGTCCAGTGGCCGGGCACTGCCTGATTCAAACGGATCACCCCCACGTGCGATCTGATGCATGTGCAGTTCGGCGCAACGTTTAATCATGTACCGCACGGCATTTTCTTCAAACACGGCCAGAGCATCTGCATGATCTTCAAGCCACAGATAAAACTGCCCGTCGCGAATCAATGCCACTTTTACAGCCTCCGAAATACCAGAAATCTTATCTCTGGATGGCAGACTGCGGATAAACTCGTGATCGTTGATCACTGCAAACGGAGGCGCGAATGTACCCAGGTAGTTTTTCTGACCAAAAAGGTTAATACCGTTTTTTACCCCGACGCCGGAGTCGTTCTGCGACAGCACAGTGGTAGGCACTCTGATATGCCTGACCCCTCTGTGACAGGTTGCTGCAACCAGTCCGGCAGCATCCAGAAATGCTCCACCGCCGACTGCCACCAGATAGGAATGGCGATCTATATGAAAGTCTGCAACCGCTTGTCGCATCAGCTCGATTGACTGCTCACCGGCTTTTATCACCTCGCCTCCGGCAAGCACGATGGGCTCGGCGACCAACTGCAGGAACTGACTGTGAGAATCTGCGTAAGCCTGTATGTCAGTTATTAAAGACGGGATGCTGTGCAACAATCCCGAATCAATAAAAACCAGAACGCGATGACGCTTATCAGGCTCGAGGCGAGCGACACACTCGGCAAACACCGGATTGCTGCTGCTGAAAATACGATCAGTGAAGTAGACAGGGTATTCATAAGGAACGGCAAAACGCTGCCACGATACTTCACTTACCGGTTCAACTTCGCAAGTGCTCTGTTCTGACCGAAGGTCAGGTTCAAAACTCACGTCTGGTGCTATAGTCTCACTGCCAGTGGCGATAGAACTTTGTGACATCAAATCCGATTCCGAAAACCTGGGAGTCTGCGCGGCAAAACGTCCACTGCTGCGAGCACGCCCTGATGGTACGTTCTTATCGATCATTTTCGTTGCGTATGAATAACCAGGCGCCTCGAATGATCGTACCCTTTTTGCAAACGTTAAAGGGCACCCGCCATGGCACGTTCTTGCTACATAGATTTATACCGCGCAGACTCCCTTGCGATTTTGATGCGGCAATCTCATCTTTAACGCAACTTGCCAACAAGCGACTCCGTGCTTGAGATTCCCGGGCACAATATTCTTTATATGCGCAAATAATGCCATGTACCTGTTTACTGGAGCCGCGCCAGTGTACCTAACACCAGCCTGAGAGAACAACTTGCGACTTATTAACGCTGTATTTTTGGTCATACTAATTTTGTTTATCGCAGTACAGTACAACGATCCAGACGGAGCCATCTGGATGCTACTGTATGCCGTACCGGCAGTTTGGGCTGCAGTTGCTGTGTTCCGCCCCAGGCTGCTTGCTGACCGCGTCATAACATCGCTGTTGATTTTTTTCATCATTGCAGCATGCTTCGGGGTGTGGTGGTTCTGGCCCGAGGCATCAGGCTGGTGGCGACAGGAAGTATGGTGGGAGACCGAAACAGCACGCGAAGGAATCGGCATGATGATCATATTGATAGTTTTACTGTTTGTATGGCTCACTCGACAGTCGTTAGCACGAATTAATAGATTGAAAACCGGGATTGAACCGTGAAACATCAGGCATAGTTGTCAGTCTTAAAGTTTGTGTTGATGCATTGCAGGGTTATCCTGGGTTTGGCGATAAGCTACACAAAAAATTCACCTATTGCGTGAGAGTCTCCCACGACAACATGGTTACCGTCGACTTGCAAACATATTGCGCATAAGCGACCCTTCACTGATAACCAAAATTCATCGAACTTCCGCAGAACGCCACATGTACTGACTACTGATGGCGTACAGCACCGCTGACTCAATAAAGGATAAAACACAAATGAGCGATAATAATTACACCCCGCCACGCGTTTGGCAGTGGGATGCAGAAAGTGGTGGTAGATGGGCAACGATCAACAGACCCATATCCGGTGCAACCAGTCAGGCGAAACTGGCAGTTGGCAAGCACCCGATTCAAGTTTATTCGCTCGCAACCCCTAACGGGGTGAAAGTCACTGTGATGCTCGAAGAGCTGTTGGCGCTGGGACACTCCGGTGCCGAATACGATGCACATCTTATTCGCATCGGAGAAGGTGAACAGTTCGGCAGCGGTTTTGTTGAAATAAATCCAAATTCAAAAATACCAGCGATGGTGGATCACAGCACTGACACACCAATAAGTGTTTTCGAATCCGGAGCCATTTTGATGTATCTGGCAGAAAAGTTCGGCGAGTTCCTGCCCGTTGAGCCAGCTGCACGGGCAGAGTGTCTTTCATGGCTATTCTGGCAGATGGGTAGTGCACCCTATCTGGGCGGCGGCTTTGGCCACTTTTATGTGTACGCTCCTGAGAAATTCGAGTATGCGATAGATCGGTTTACTATGGAGGCCAAGCGTCAACTGGATGTGCTGGATCAGCGCCTTGCTGATAATCAGTATATCTGTGGCGACAACTACACCATTGCAGACATTGCCATCTGGCCCTGGTACGGACAAGTAGCTTTGGGAACCGTGTATGACGCTGAAGAGTTTTTGCAAACACATACCTACACCAACGTGCTTCGTTGGGCGAATGAGATACAGTCACGCGAAACAGTTAAACGTGGGCGTATGGTTAACAAAACGTTCGGACCGGAAGAAGAACAGCTTCATGAGCGCCATGACGCCAGTGATTTTGATACAAAAACGCAGGACAAGATCGGGTAGCGTGAAACTTTTATACGGTTGATTTACATGTTGAATGCGCGCAGGCCATTTAAAGTGAGCTATGTATGGATGCAAACGGCAAATGTTTACACGGTAGATGCGCCTGCGGCTTATCTCCCCTACGCAAACTATGCGAACAACTGATCAGCTATACCCGTGGGGTGAATAAGCTAAAAGCGCATCCACCAATATTAAGCTGGCGCGTCCGCTCTGTTACGACGCCAGCAACTCTTCCATTGCTGATAAGAATCGCTTCACTTCTGCAGGCGAATTATAATGACACATCGATACACGAACACAGGTATCAAGCCCGAGTGGCTCAAGGATATTGCCTGAAAAATAATCATTCTTTCTCACGTGCGTTCTGACTCCGCGATCATTTAAAAAACTGACAACCTCTGCCGACGGGTGACCATCGACCGTTATTGCAACCAGGCCTTCCCGGCGGTTGTTATCGTGGCCGCCTATTACTGTAACCTCAGACATCTGTCGCAAACCGCGCTGACCATCGATACCGTCAATCATCGCATCTACCAGACCTGCTTCATGATCACTCATGGCCTTACCTGCAGCGAGAATTCGCTCGCGCTGATCAGTGGAATTAGTGAAGTTTGAGCCGAGCCATTCAACATACTTAACAACTTCAGTAAAGGTCGCATACGCTGAGGTGTCGCGTGTTCCAAGCTCCCATTGCAGCTCGGCACTGCCGTCAAGTTTTTCATGCTCCAGTGCCGCCATTCGTGGTGATAACCAGGCAACACCATAATTATGTTTTGAAAAGACCTTATAGGCTGATACGGTGAATGCATCGATGTTGTAGGAGTCAACATCAATACCACCGTGCGCTGCGTGCTGAATGCCATCAACAATAATGAAACAATCCGGAGAAACTGCTCTGATCTCTTTACTGACTGCAGCGATATCAACACCCATACCAGTGACCGGGCTGGTTTGAATAATGGTGGCAACCCGTACGTCGGGTGTGATGTACTGCTTGTAGTCATCACTGGTGATCGACGCTGTTTCATTGTTGTGAGCAATCAACACATGGGTGCGATTGGTTTTTTCTGCCCACTGTCGGGACGCACTGCGGGTTGCCGGGTGCTCAAGTGTTGAGCCCAGTACAACGCCGCCCTCGGGACTGGCAACAATCGCTGTGCGCACCAGACGAAACAGCAACTCGGTACCGCTCTCACCAACGATGATCTGTCCGTCAGAGGCGCCGATCAGTGTTTTTGCATCAGTACGTGCTTGCTCGATAATTCGCACAAGCTCATGCGATGCGGGGTTATCGCGCCCCTGGTTGTCTGGGATGGCACTTAATTGGGTGTTCACATCAACAACTGATTTTAGTGTCAGGGAGCCACCGGCATTTTCAAAAAACGCTCTTGATCCCTGATATGGACAGGTATCAACGTGGTGAAAACGATCTCTTATTTCCTGCAACAGTTTTTCTTCAAACATGCACTTTTTCTTTAAATAGGTTAACGAGCTGGTTCGCTGCTATTCGCCGCTTTGAGACTTGAGTAGATCTATAGACAACTATACCACCACAACAGAAATGATCTCGGCACTTCCACCATACACCTGCCATTTTACATCGGTATGGCGAACACGCATTCCCCACGATTGCCCTGGCTTGCCATCCTGTCCACGCTCATGCGCAGGACGCGGATCAAGGCTGACCGTTTCCTCGATAAGCTCCTTTAGTGTTTCAGCATCGTCCGCTTGCGATGCAGCGACTGCCAGTTGTTTGAGCGACGTATCACTCCAGATCACTGGCAATACAGGCTCGGCTGAAACGGCCCACTCACTTTTCGCCTGCGGGATTGAATCTGCAAAAGGCACATAGGGCTTGATATCGAGTACCGGTGTATCGTCGAGAAAATCGCCGCCTTTTACCTTCAGCAGTATTTCTGAATCGGTAAACTCTACGCTGTCGAGAAGTACAGCGCTCAAGCCAATCGGATTGGGTCGATTAGGACTCCGGGTGGCAAAGACACCCATGGTTTTTTTACCGCCTAACCTTGGTGGCTGTACCAGTGGTTTAAAACCTGTGTACTTCTGATTGTGAAATACAAAGACTATCCACAAGTGGGTGAATGACTCTATATCTCTTACTGCAAGCTCGTTGTCTCGCGTGGCTTCAAAAACAATACTCGCAGTGGCCGACTTGACCAGCCCCGCCTGCCTTGGAATACCAAAACGCTGTGGATAGCATGAGCGGATTGTTGCAATGCGCTGCATTGAGAAATCTTTGGTTTCAATCATGCGGTAGCGTGCATTTCAGTTGGGGTCGATCATTGATTAATCGGTGACTGAGTTGGAGTTCAACGTTCAAACCGCTTGCAATAGCAGCTTTTTATAACTCTCCACTCCCTGTGCACCCACTACCAGTTCGCGCTGATCGATGATCACTGCGGGCACACCCTGAATACCGCCGGCAATTGAAACCCGCTGCGCTTCACGCACAGCATTGGCGTATCGTTGATCTTCAAGTACTGCAGATGCCTCTTCAAAATCGAGCCCGGCCTCGACTGCAGCGTTAGTCAGCACTTCATGATCACTGACATCACGTGCACGAGAAAAGTAGCAGTTGAACAGTGTAATTTTCAGCTCGTGTTGCCTGCCGCAAACAGACGCCCAGTGTAGTAGCTGGTGAGCACTGAATGTGTTGACGATACGCATGGCCTCATCAAAACGGAACATGAATCCAAACTGCTGACCGAGCGCGATCAGTTGTTGCCGCAGCTGATCTCTTTGTTCAGTACCGGAGCCGTATTTCCGTTGCAGATGCTCGTCAAGATTCTCACCTTCTTGCGGCATTTCCGGATTCAGCTCAAATGGCTGCCAGTGGATAGTTGCAGCAATACCGGTCTCGGTTAATGCCTGTTGCAACTGTAGAAAGCCCACAATGCACCACGGACAGACAACATCCGAGACAATGTCCAGTCTGATTGGCTGATTGTTTTCAGACACCCCATTTTACCCCTGCAACTCACCCGATTGGTGCGGTGAGCTTACACGCCGGAAGGCTGTCGGTACAGACAGCCGATGATTAATCAATATCGCCGGAACAGGGAGTTTAAGCCGGGGTTTAACCGCGACGGTGGGACTCCGGAGGCTGATAACTTCGAACGTTGGGACAAAAGCCGGTCTGGATATAATTAAATGCCGCACCGGTCAACGCGTCATTGATACTGTCTGTCGGGGCGAGAAAATCATCCACGACTTCGCAGGTTGGAATCAGACCACCCAGCACACTTTGATTTGCCCCGTTGGTAGTCAGAGAGCTCATTGCATGAAGTCGCTTGCCACAGAAGTCCTGTGCCACAGAGGTAAACGGCTTACCCTCAGTTCTTGAACCTATGACAACCACATCAATCAACGGTGAAAGCCCGTTGGTTAACGTTTCTGATGCCGATGCAGTGCTGCCGGTAGTCAGTACAACAAGGCGCGATAGCTCCAGGTTGGTCGCTTGCGGCTCAATGAAAAGATCCAGGTCAAACTGGCTGTATTTATCATTAAACACACGGCGTGAGTAGACTTCAGAAATAAACGAAGGCCCGGCAATCTGTGAAGCCAGCTGACGCGCAACTGCGGTGAATCCACCACCGTTATACCGCAGATCAAGTATCAGTTCAGAGATACCGGCGTCGGCAAGAAACGCTACTGCATTGTCTATTTCAGCTGCGGTGGTGCCGCGAAACGCAGTCACCTGAAGATACCCGACTTCATTGTTGGTTTGTTCGTAGGTGCCAAAAACCGGCACGGTAGATTCTGTATAGGTGGTTTTGGTAACGATGTAATCTGTCTCGGTAGAGACGCCGGATCGCACGGTAAATATAGTGGTCAGCTCTTCGCCGGGCTCACCGACGATAAACTCCAGCCATTGCTCATCAGTGACTTCTGCAAGCGGTATCGAATTGATCGCCAGCAGTTCATCACCGCGCTGAATACCGGCCCGCTCCATCGGTGAGTTACCACTGATACTGGCGAAGTGTTGTCTGCCATCAGACGCCTGCTGTAGCCAGAAGCCAAATCGGGTTACGTTGCTGTTGGCAATCACGTCTTCGTCACTGACCTGATCCACCAGAGAACTGTAAATATCGGGAAAAACCCTTAAGTCTCTAACCAGCTGTTCCGGTGCATCATATTCATCCAGATTAAGCACCGGCACCTGATCGTAGTAGATGTAGGTATCACGCATGCGTTCATTTACCCAGCGATTGATTTCCTCCACACTACAGCTGGACCCAGCACCGTTGGCGACCAGCGATGGATTAGTTGCAGGTGAATTATCTGCGGCCTCATCATCGCCACCGGAGCCGCCACCAGAGCCGCCACTACAGGCAGTGAGCACGGCGGAAAGCAGGCAAGTGCCGACTATCCGGACAAGACTCACACCAGAATTGTTAGAGGCGAGCCTGCTACCGGAACTTTCAATAAGACGCATCATTGTGTAATCGCTTGCCTTTGGCTTTGTGCGGGGTATTGCCACGCTGGACAAGCCGCATCGGGTACAAGGAATGTACCAAAGCATGAGACTGACCGGACATCAGAGGGTAAACAATTGCAGCAATCACGCAAAGCACCACAGAACCGGCGCTGCCTGCCTTGCCTATGCGGCCTGCCTATGCGGCCTATTTGTGTCGATTGCCTTGTGTCAATTGAACGGCAACCACTGGCAGTAACGATTCCCAGGCATTATTAGCCGGCATTGTTAACTGGCATCACCCGCGCAGCTCATCACACTACCGGGGTCAGTTTTTCTCGGGACGCATGTGCGGAAACAAAATCACATCGCGTATCGACTGAGCGCCGGTAAACATCATCACCAGCCGATCGATGCCAATGCCCTCGCCTGCAGTCGGCGGCAAGCCGATTTCAAGGGCGCGGATGTAGTCATGATCATAATGCATGGCTTCATCATCACCAGCGGCGAGATTTTCAACCTGCTGACGAAACCGCTCGGCCTGATCTTCCGGATCATTCAGCTCAGAAAACCCGTTCGCCACCTCGCGGCCACCCACAAAGAATTCGAAACGATCAGTCACTTCGGGGTTGTCATCATTGCGGCGCGCAAGGGGTGATACTTCTGCCGGATAAGCGGTAATAAAAGTGGGATCCTGCAATTGATGTTCAACGGAAGACTCAAAAAGCTCCGTTTGCATTTTACCCACTCCCCAGTTTGCTTCGACTTTCAAACCTTTGCTTTCCATGATGGTCTTCATGACTTCAGGCTTTAGCATGTCATCAGCGTAGATGTCAGGGTTGTACTTTGCGATGGCTTCTATCATGGTCAGCCGCTCGAATGGTTTTTCAAAATCATATTCTGTATCAGAGTCAGGTACTTTGATTTTACTGCTACCCATCACGTTTTCAGCAATGCCGCGCAACAGCTCTTCAGTCAGATCCATCAGATCAGTATAAGTGGCATACGCCTGATAAAACTCGAGCATGGTGAACTCGGGGTTATGTCTGGTGGAAAGACCTTCATTACGAAAGTTACGGTTAATCTCAAATACCCGGTCAAAGCCGCCTACCACCAGGCGCTTTAAATAGAGTTCCGGTGCGATACGCAGATAAAGATCCATATCGAGCGCATTGTGGTGTGTGACAAACGGTCTGGCTGTCGCACCACCCGGAATCACCTGCATCATCGGGGTTTCTACTTCAAGGTAACTTCTATCAATAAAAAACTGTCTGATGTACTGCACAATCGCAACACGGGTTTTAAAAGTTTCGCGCACTTCCTGGTTGGCAATTAAATCTATGTAGCGCTGCCGGTAACGTTGCTCGGTATCTGTCATACCGTGAAACTTTTCAGGCAGTGGTCGCAACGATTTGGTGAGCAAACGGATACTGCTCGCCTTCACAGTAAGCTCACCTACCTTGGTTTTAAACAGCTTGCCGGTGATGGCTACAATATCGCCAATATCAAAATGCTTGAAGCTTTCATAAGCTTCTTCACCGATGACTGCTATTTGCACAAATACCTGAATTTTGGCACTGGTATCCTGCAACTGAAAAAAGCTTGCCTTACCCATGATCCGCTTTGACACCATGCGTCCGGCAATGGATGCAGCAACATCGGTAGATTCAAAAAATTCTTTATCTCGCAGAGCGTGTTCATCTATTAACTCTGCCGCTGTGTCAGACGGAGTAAAGTCGTTCGGGAACGCCGGCCCCTGCTGACGTAGCTGACTGAGTTTTTCACGACGTTGCGCAATCAGTTTATTTTCATCTTCTGACATGGTGGTTTCCGTGTCCCGGGTTGATGCTGCTAAAGGTGTTGTTTAAAGGTCAGCTGAAGACTTATTCTTCGCAACGGATTTATTTATAAGCCGCTCTTGAGGCTTGCTTCTATGAACTGATCAAGCCCGCCATCCAGCACTGCCTGTGTGTTGCCGGTTTCTACATTCGTGCGCAAATCTTTTATCCGCGACTGATCAAGTACATAAGAGCGAATCTGACTGCCCCAGCCGATATCGGATTTTGAATCTTCAAGCGCTTGCTGATCACCACGGCGCTTCTGCATTTCAAGTTCATACAACTTGGCCTTCAGCTGTTTCATTGCCTGGTCTTTATTCTTGTGTTGCGAACGATCATTCTGGCATTGCACAACCACATTGGTTGGCGTGTGAGTAATACGCACGGCGGACTCGGTGCGGTTGACATGCTGACCACCTGCACCTGATGCACGGTAAACATCGATGCGTAAATCTGCCGGATTGATATCAATCTCTACCGAGTCATCAACCTCCGGTGCGACAAACACAGCAGCAAAAGACGTGTGTCTGCGATTACCGGAATCAAAGGGTGATTTTCTGACCAGCCGGTGCACACCGGACTCAGTGCGCAGCCAGCCAAACGCATACTCACCTTCAAACCGGATGGTTGCCGATTTAATGCCGGCCACGTCGCCGGGTGAAGCTTCCATTAATTCGGTTTTGAAACCGTGTGCCTCGCCCCAGCGCAAATACATACGCAGCAGCATTTCAGCCCAGTCCTGTGCTTCGGTACCACCGGAGCCGGATTGAATATCAACGAAGGCATTGTTGGAATCCTGCTCGCCGCTGAACATGCGTCTGAACTCAAGCGTGGCAATCTGGCTTTCGAGCTTTTCGAGATCCTGATTAACCGAGTTCAGCGTATCGTCGTCCTGCTCTTCCTGAGCCATCTCGACGAGCTCGGCGCAGTCATCGAGGCCGTTACTCAAACCGCTGAGCAGGTCTACTACGGTTTCCAGCGCGACTCTTTCTTTGCCCAGCTTCTGAGCTCGTTCCGGCTCGTTCCAGACAGCGGGATCTTCGAGTTCGCGCATGACTTCGTCCAGTCTTTCGCTTTTGGTTTCGAAGTCAAAGATACCCCCTCAGCGCGGTGCCACGCTGACGCAGGTCTTCAATTTTATTGACCGTCGGATTGATTTCCATAGACAACAGATCTGATCGTTAAGAACCCGCCAAGTCTACACTACCCGTGGTACCGTCGCTGCTGTGATTTAGTTTCAAATCCGGTACCGTAATCTCACAATCGACCTGTTGCCTGGACCGGCGCAATATACTGAACCACCAACTGCAGGGAACGGGAATTGTTGTAGTCGTTAACGTCGAGCTGATAGACCGCATGCCACTGTTCACTTTGGCTACTGTCTATCAGACGGTTAAAAGCGATAGCCGGCAACTTTTGTCTGCTGTTGGGCCTGCGCAGTAACATCTTGCTGTGATTGTTACCAACAATGCGCACCGACTCAATGCAAAACACATCATCGAAGCTGGGCGCTTCGAACGACTGACCCCATGGCTGCAGGAACTGCATCAACTGCGCATTTTCAAGATTCAATTCTTCATCTTCAAGTGCGCCGTCTGTCAGCCACTCGCGCTGAGGAGCATCACCACCAAGCTTGCTGGTTACCGTTGCTACCACTGCATCAGTAAAGGCCTGCAACAAATCAGTCTGCAGAGACAATCCGGCCGCCATGGCGTGACCGCCGAACTTGTGCAACATATCGGGCCTTGCAGCAGCAACTTCCATCAACACGTCGCGTATGTGAACCTCAGCGATTGAACGACCCGAGCCTTTCAAACTGCCGTCAGCAGTTTGCGCAAAGGCAAACACCGGACGATGAAATCGCTCTTTGATCTTGCCTGCGACAATGCCGATCACACCCTCATGCCAGGCGGGCTCGTACATAACCAGCGCTGCCGGAAGCTCGCCGTTAAGTTGTAACTTTTCGATCTGTAGCTCGGCTTCGGCATTCATATCATCCTGTATAGCGCGGCGTGCTGAATTGATCCGCTGCAGTTCAGCCGCCAGTTCCGTTGCACGCTCGATATCTGTAGCCAGTAAACATTCGACGCCGACAGTCATGTCTGCCAGCCGACCAGCGGCATTAAGCCTTGGTGCAATAAAAAAACCGAGATCCTGCGTCATACAGTTGTGTTGTTTGCGACCAGCAACGGCAAACAGAGCGCGTATACCCGGGCGTGTGGCATCTGCGCGAATTCTTTTTACCCCTTGATCGACCAGTATGCGGTTGGTCTTATCGAGTGGTACCACATCAGCGACGGTACCAAGCGCCACCAGATCAAGATAAGACGCCATATTCGGTAAAGGCAGATTTTGCGATTCAAACCAAGCGGTCTGTTGCAGGCGTCTGCACAGGCCGGTCATTACGTAGAAAATCACACCAACACCACAGAGATGCTTTGACGGAAACACACAATCGTTCCGGTTAGGGTTAACCATGGCATGTGCTTGTGGCAACACTTCTGGCGGCAGGTGATGATCTGTTACCACCACTGTAACACCCGCCTGCACCGCTTTAGCCACACCTTCGTGAGAGGCGATGCCGTTGTCTACCGTTAGAATAACATCGGGCTTTGATTCAAGTGCTACGGCAACTATCTCTGCTGAAAGCCCATAGCCATACTCAAAACGATTAGGCACCAGATAGTTAGCATCGGCGTTACAGGCGCGCAGCACTAACATAGCCAGTGCAGTACTGGTAGCACCATCGGCGTCGTAGTCGCCAACAATTAAAATCGACTGTTTATGTTGTACCGCCTGTGAAAGCAGATCGACGGCGGTTGCAAAATCAGCCATCTTGTCGGGTGGTGGCAATTCGCTACTTGGCAGCACCACCTCTTTGCTGTGCTGTATGCCACGCGCTGCGAGCACGCGACCGGCGAGCGGTTTATCGTGTAATGTTTCTGCGATCTGCGGATCGAAAGAACGCCGCCTGACTTTATCTATCGACACGTGAGTTTTGCCACGCCGTTAATCAGATTTGGGCTGATGCTTTCTTTTATCATGAAGATCTCTCTTATCATGATGAACTCTCTTATCATGATCAACTCTGGTCGATATCCACAGCTGGCAAAAAATCAGACAACGGCCGGGGTTTGTAAAACAATCGTCGCAGCCACTGTTTTTTAACTGAAGCACGTAGACGAAACAGGCGGTTGTCACCACACCAGATTGATACTTCCGGCCAGCCGGAATGATGCAGGTTATTCCACAGTGCAGAGCAGATAATTTGCTCAAACCAGGCCAGTGAACCGACTGTTTGAGCTTCCTGCTGTGGCATTTCGGTAGCTTTCAGTGCAACGGGATCAGACTGCGCTGCCAACGGGCGGGTAAAGCTATCCACCACGACAAGCACCGGTTGCGCTGCGGGTTTAAACGTTGCTGTTGTGGCCGGCAAATCGTTAAACACTACACCGGCAAACTCTGCAACACCTTTGCAATAAAGATTATCGCTGAACACGGTTAACGCTTTTGCGGCTTGCGGAGAACCCGGCACACCTTCACCCCAAAGCCACAACGTATTAACCGGCAAGCGGTTATCCTGCTGCCGCGCAGTGTTCACCGGGTGTGCAAACAACATCATTTCTATTTCTGCAAGTTTACTGCGCCAACGTCTGGAATCAGCGCCACGCGGTCGGTAGTCAGCCACATCGCGACCAATCGCCGCATTCACCGGTGTACTGGTGATGTTCAATGCTGAATCGAAATGACAGTACCAGCGATGCGGATCAACACAGGTAAAACGCATCCCGTCTTCAGCAAAGTGCTGGTTCAACGTATCCAGCAAAGCGGTACTTTCATGACTGGATAAGTCCAGCTCCAGCGGATTGCCAAGCGTTGCGTTGTTCATGTCAATCTGCTGATAAGCCGGATCAACCCGTAGCAGCGAGCCGTGATTATCTGTGTGTGTGGTGGCGAAATCCTGCTTGTAAGTGAAGTGCGCGGCACAGGGTAATTCCTCAGCCGGCAGTAACAGGCCTGCCACTACGCTCTCTATCGATTGATATGCCGTTTCGGACAACGGCACCTCTTCAGCCAAACCGAGTAAATAGCGCAAGCTGCCGATTGAGTCTGAATCGGGTGTATCGATCTGGGCGGCGCTCGATAACAAGCCTGGAGCCAGCACCAGGCACCCCGATGCATTGATTGTTTGTTCTCCGGCCGAAGCATTCATAAGTTTTTCATTCAGGTGATTTCACAGGTAAACGGCAGCAACTGCTATCGACGGGGTATCTGGAGCTGTGTGCAAGTTTGAATGGCAGCGGCGCACTGCCTCAGGCATCAGCGCAGGCGGCATTATCCCAAAATTCAGGCGCTTGTGTATCGCTCATATCAGGTGCCGTCGCGCGTGTTCGGCTTTTTCCTGTGTCAAATAAATTGCGCGAAATCCTGCAATCTACGCATGCTCTGCTATATCCATACAACCGGTTCCGGCTGTGCGCGATCCAGCCATCGCAGCTGCAGCCTCCCTGGTCGTCAGATCACCCCGGCACTGAATTAACGATCGCAGACATCAGTTTCGATTTGTACTGGCCGATTTGAACTACTCGATTTGTACTGGCCGATTTGTACTGCCAGGCACCAACGCAGAGGATAACTCGTTGCACGCAAACACTACCATTCAGCTTTCAGGTAGCAAAACACCAAGCATGACAAACGCGCTGACAGGACTGTTATTCGCATTTGTAGCAGTACCTCTAACTGCGGTTGCGACACCCTCAAACGACACAAACTCCGGCTTTACCTTTGTCGATTTACCAGCGGCTGAACTGCTCGACACTCGTGAAACATTGAATACCACAGATGGCACCACAGACAGCGATAATGATGGCCTGTCAGACGACGATGAAATCAAGATCTACGGTACCGATCCACTGATTGCCGATACTGACGGTGACACATTGACTGACGGTGCGGAAGTTAACGAACACGGCACTGATCCGTTGCTGAGCGACACTGATGCCGATGGTTTATCCGATGCAGATGAACTGAACGTTTACAACACTGACCCGATAAACCCGGACACTGACGGCGGTGGCGTAGCAGACGGCATTGAAGTGGATAACGGTACCGATCCACTAGCAAACAATCGCGACGACATTGCATCTGCCGATACCGACAACGATGGATTGTCAGACGAAAGAGAAATCGCACTGGGGTCCAACCCTGAAGACGCAGATACCGACAGCGACAGTATCAATGACTACGATGAGATAAACCAGTTCGGCACCAGTCCGATTCTATCTGACACAGATGAAGACGGACTGGGTGACGCCGAAGAGCTGAACACCGTACAGACAAGCCCGCTGAATCCTGATTCGGACGACGATGGCTTAAAAGATGGTGATGAAGTTAATACCTTCAACACTGACCCGAATCTGGCCGACACCGATGGCGATGGATTAACTGACGGTCAGGAAGTGCTGGTTTACAACACCGATCCTTTAAACACTGATACTGATGACAACGGCACAAGCGATAGCGTAGAAGTCAGCAACAATACTGACCCGGTCGACAGCAGCGCCGATCTGATCAACCTCGATACAGACAATGACGGCATCCCGAACAGCGTTGAAGGCGACTCGGATCAAGACGCAGACGGTATTGCTAACTTTCAGGATCTCGACAGTGATAACGACGGCATACCAGATATAGTCGAGGCAGGCGGCACTGATACAGACGGTAACGGCAGAGTGGATAACTTTACCGATGCCAACAACGACGGACTTGATGATTTACTGGCTGAAATGCCACTGCTGCTACTGGACAGTGATGGTGACGGATTTGCAGACTACCTCGATACAGACTCAGATAACGACGGTTTGACCGATCTGTTTGAAGCCGGTGGTACTGATGCTGATGACAATGGGCTTGTCGACGATGTTACCGATACAGATGGTGACGGATTGTCAGATGTTATCGCAGCAAGCCAGTTACCACTGACCGACTCCGACAACGACGGCTTGCCAAATCACCTCGACCTAGACAGTGACAATGACGGCATAAGCGATCTGGTTGAAACCGGCAATGAAGATACAGACAGCAACGGTATGCTGGACGCGTTTCTCGACAGCGACGCCGATGGTATACCTGATGTGGCCGACTTTGACACGATTGGCTCGGCTGACACAGACTCAGACGGCATTGATGACTCCGCAGACGCCAGCATTACTCTGGGTGACGATCTCAATCAGAACGGCATAGACGATAACGTTGAGGCAGACGCTGATGGCAATGGCCGAGGCACCGTTGTGTTAAGCAACGCGAGCCTCCCGGATCCCAATAACAACGGCATACCTGAAGTGTTCGAGTTTAGTCCCGCGGGTCCGGGCTTGATCACCGGTATCAGTGGCGGCATTGGTTGTAGTGTCGCGGGTTACGCAGCGCCCGGCAAAGTCACTGATCCCTTGCTGCTGTTGCTCACCATGATCAGCGCATGCCTGCTTTGGACACGCCGGCGGTTCGGCCAGCGTGAAACTTCGGGTCGCTGTTAAAAGGCTTCACCCCATGTGTATAGCTGATCAGTTGTTCGCGTAGGGGAGGTAAGCCGCAGGCGCATCTACCATGTAAACATTTGCCATTTGCATCCATACATAACTCACATCCACAACGGAAGAGTAACTGACGGCGTAACAGAGCGGACGCGCCAGCCTAATATTGGTGGATGCGCTTTCAGCTTATTTACCCTACGTGTATAGCTGATCAATTATTTGCGTAGGGGAGATAAGCCGCAGGCGCATCTACCGTGTAAACATTTGCCGTTTGCATCCATACATAGCTCACATCCGCAACGGAAGAGTAACTGACGGCGTAACAGAGCGGACGCGCCAGCTTAATATTGGTGGATGTTCTAATGCTCAACCCAAATCAACTCCTCAACAGCAAACCCGTTTGCGGTCACTGTTTCGATGAAGGCTTGCTTTGCAGCTTCGGACACTGTGGGTGTGCGTGATAAAAACCACAAGTTGTTGCGACTGTTGCCAACCACGTAAGCCTGTTGATAATCATCCAAATCAAAGATCACGTACGAGGCGTAAAAAGGACCAAAGAAAGAAACCAGCAAGTGCCCGGTTTGAGATGACCCTTTAAACTTCGCTGTTCCAACCGCCTCACTCCACTCGCCTTTCGCCTCGTTGTAACCGCGATTCTTAACCACAACCCGGCCGTTTTCACCGGCGCTATATTCGGCGGTAACACGCTGCAAACCACGTTCAAAACGATGATCCAGTCTGGCTACTTCGTACCACTTGCCGTAGTACTGCTGTAGATCAAAGTTCTGAACAGGCTCGATACCTTTTGGCAATCCGGTACAGGCGCTGAGAGAAATAAAAATGAAGGCGGCAAAGATATAGCCCGATAAATTTTGCAAGTCAGCACCCTGTACGAATAGACGAACGAGCCGCCATGCTACTGGTATTTGTTTAAAAATAAATACCCGTCGACAAATTTACATCGGACACAAAAAAATCGTGCCCTACCCCTTTGTTGCGGGTTATGGCCGTGCATTGACCGTCTGGCAAATGATTCACATGCCGAACACAGCATCAAAGTTATTGTAATAAATTCAGTGCAATTGCAGAGCAAATCCAATTGATGCAGACTAACGCCATAGACAACGCAGCAAAATTCGATATGCAGTCGATAGAACATACCAGAGTATTACTTGTTGAGGATCACCGTGATCTCGCTGAGACCATTGTCGACTTCCTCGACACCATGGGGTGCATTGTCGACTACGCCGCAGACGGGCTCACCGGCTTGCACCTCGCGCGCACGCAGAAGTTCGACATCATTCTGCTGGATGTCATGTTACCTGGCATCGATGGGCTCGAACTGGCGCGTAAGCTGCGCGAGCAGCACACATCCAGCGTACCCATCCTGATGACCACCGCCCGTGATGAGCTGAACGACAAGCTCGCAGGCTTCGAAGCTGGTGCAGACGATTATCTGGTTAAACCGTTTGACCTGCCGGAACTGGTCGCACGCATCAACTCGCTGATCCGACGAACACGCGGGCATTTGACCTCCGAGATTTTAAATGTGGGTGATCTCGAGCTGAACCCGTCCACGCTGATTGCGACCCGCGAAGGCAAGCCGCTCACGCTCACACCGGCAGGCTTCCAGATTCTGTCCCTGTTGATGAAAAACGCACCGAATGTAGTGCCAAGAGAAGATCTCGAAAACGCCTTGTGGGGTGATGAACCACCAGCGAGCGATACACTACGCAGTCAGATATACAAACTTAGGAAGCAAGTTGACAAGCCTTTTGACAAAGCGCTCATCCACACAGCTCAGGGATCGGGCTACCGCTTGATCACTGAAGAAACGGCTTACGCCAGCTGATAAAAAATCAGGGTCACACCATACCCTGCCCGCTCTGCCCCCGATGTGTGCAGACAGCTCGTATCAACAAACGACATCCACCCTCCGTTCGTGACGGCGTTTTTCAGCATACTTGCCCGGCGCGATGCCCTTGTTGTTCGAGCTGCCAGCCAGTACCAAGCTACTGATAGTACAGCATTATATTCCCAGTCTCTCTCCTTTCAATTGGTGCACAATTGGTACAAAGCGCTTGATAAATATACAGATTTCAGGCGATTGCGTTGTCCGATTAGAACAATAATGGTACGTTTCCAAAGCAAGCTTGCTGATCCTGAACGGTAAGATTGAGTAGCGCACAACGGTCGCATGACCAACAGGTTGCTGCGACACACAACAAGCATGAGAGGAAACGATATGAAGGTACAAACTGCAAGAGCGGTCCGCACCCTGGTGGCCGCAGGCTGCGTTTCACTGCTATCAGTAGCAGGCGTCGCACGAGCCGCCGATAGTAAACAACCCATTGTTATCCCGACCCACAACTGGTCCAGCCAGGTCGTCATGGCCTATGTGATTGGCGGTATGTTCGAATCAATGGGCAACAATGTGGAATATGTTTCGGCAGATTCGCAAGCTGTTTATGAATCTATTCGAACTGGCGATGTGACCATCTCGCACGAAGTATGGCAGTCAACTTTCGGCAAATCTTTCCTTACCGCGATGGAAAAAGGCGGTGTGATTGATGCGGGTACGCACACGGCAACCACATTGGAAGAAATGGGTGTTCCCAACTGGGTTATCGAGCAGGACCTGTGTCCCGGTTTACCCAACTGGGAAGCATTGAAGGACTGTCACGAAAACTTCACCACGCCTGACTCGGATGGTAAAGGCCGTTGGCTGGAAGGTCCGCAAAGCTGGCACGGTGATCTGATGCCGGTACGATTGGAGGCACTGGGTCTTGCTGACAAATGGACGGTGAAATTTGCCGGTAGCGCTGATGCACTGTGGACCGAGCTGGCCGCTGCCAAAAAAGAAGGTCGCGGAACCATCGTATTTAACTGGACACCAAACTTTACTGATGCTGATGGCTTCACCTTCATTGAATTCCCGGAGTACACCGATGGTTGCCGTGTAGAGGATGGTGGTGATGGAAGTTGTGGTTCACCAAAAGGCTGGCTGAAAAAAGCAGCTAACGAAAAATTTCCTAAAACCCACCCTGCCGCATACGCTGCCTTTGAAGCGCTGGACTTCACAACAGAGCAAATCGGCCAAATGGCAGCTTTAGTTGATACCGATAAGATGGACCACAAAGATGCTGCTGCCAAGTGGCTTGCGGATAACGAAGATGTCTGGGCACCCTGGACAAAGCAGTAACACAGTCCTATCCAGTCTTTAACATATTCCGGGTAGCTAAAGCCCCTCTGCTATTGCTTATCAGAGGGGCTTTTTTTTACTTGAAAATCAAAACATACTGACGGCATTCAATGGTCGTAGCACCGACCAACATAGTAATGCGCTCTGACAATAAAAATAATTATGGCTACTGAAACTTCTATTGCATCTGAACCCGTCATCCGTTGCGAGTCGGTTTATAAGGTCTTCGGTAAAAATGCCAAACGCATGATGAAGGAATGTGGTGGCGTGGTGGATCCGGTCAAATTCCGAGAAGCTGATTGCATTGTTGGTGTCGATAATGCGTCTTTTGAAGTACACCAGGGTGAGCTGCTGATTATCATGGGCTTATCAGGCTCCGGTAAGTCAACGCTGCTTCGCTGCATATCACGACTGACGCAATCGACCGCCGGTAAAATTTTTATTGAAGGACAAGACATTACTTCAATGGGTAACCGGCAACTGATTAAGTTACGCCGCAACAAGATGGGCATGGTTTTCCAAAGCTTTGCCCTGCTACCCCACAAAACAGTTCTTGAAAACATCGCTTTCCCTTTGCAGGTGAAAGGCATCAGCACCAAAGAAAGTATTAAACGCGCACAGGAGATGATTGATCTTGTCAGCCTCTCCGGTCGCGAGAATTATTTTCCACGTGAATTATCCGGCGGACAACAACAACGGGTTGGCATTGCACGCTCACTGGCGATCGAGCCGGACATCTGGTTTCTTGACGAACCATTCTCAGCGCTTGATCCACTGATTCGCAAAGAAATGCAAGACGAGTTTCTGCGTATTCAAGGCGTGCTTAGCAAAACAATACTTTTTGTGACCCACGATTTTGATGAGGCGCTTCGCCTTGCTGATCGAATCGCGATTATGAAAGATGGCATCATTGAACAACTCGACACACCGGCAAACATTGTTTTAAATCCAGCCACAGAATATGTTCGCAAATTCACCGAAGAAGTGCCGCGTGAGAAAGTGCTGAAAATTGAATCGGTCATGGATCCGGTAAACCCCGGAGATACTTTCGATGATATCTCTGTATCGAGTGACGCCGTTATAGAAACCGTTGCTGAAGTTGTTTTGAATTCCCGTAAGCCTGTTTCTGTGGTCAATGGTTCCGGTGAAGTTGTCGGTGCAGTGCATGCCTCGAAACTGGTCAGTTTGTTGTTTGGAGGTCATTCCAAAGAGACACTGGCACAAGAAGCATTGGCGCAAAAGACATCGGATCGGGCTTCATGATGGAACTGCTTCGAGAGCGCAAGTACCTGCAGTTCCTGCTGCTGATAGTGATCTTTATCCTTATGTGCAAGCTCATTCCGGCAACGGAGGGCAACTGGCTATGGCGATTGCCATCGCTGCTCGCACAATTTCCAACCTTCATCTATGAATCAGTGACTTTTCTGATGGAGGATTGGTGGCTGATTGATGTGTACGACCCCGACATCAATGAATACGAGCAGAAACCGCTCGTCAGAGAGATTACGCGCAGCATTGCCGCTGCAGTGTTATTTATGATTGAGTTAGTTAGGGAGATTATGCTCGGTGGTGTAAAAACCATTGTTGCATTCACCAGTTGGGATTATGTATCAGACAATGAATGGGCTGAATTGCCCGGCCTGCCGTGGACAGTAGTCACAGGCGGCGTCGCCATTCTGGGATACCATTTAGGTGGTATTAAACTCGCTTTGTTTGCCGGACTCTCCTTTGTTTACATTGCCGTATTCGGTCAGTGGGAACCATCAATGCAAACGCTATCGTTTGTGTTGATTGCAGCCCCGATGGCAATATTGATCGGACTGCTACTGGGCATTTGGGGGTATAAAAGCAAAACCGTCGCAAACATACTGGACCCGATACTTAACGTTGCGCAGATCATGCCGCACTTTGCCTACCTGATTCCAGTGGTGGTGTTTTTCAGTATCGGCGATCACGCAGGAGCCGTTGCAACCATTATTTATGCAACCCCGCCAATGGTACGCCTGACCATGTTGGGCCTTAAGAAAGTGCCGCCAGAAGTTACTGAAGCCGGCAGAATGAGCGGTTGCACCGACTGGCAGCTAATGCGCCGGGTGCTCATCCCGACGGCTCGCAGAGATATCCTAATTGGGGTAAATCAGGTCATCATGCAATGCCTGGCCATGGTGGTCATCGCATCGTTGATTGGTGCAAAGGGGCTTGGTAGTAACTTACTCATCGCCCTGAATGGGTTGCGTATTGGATTGGCACTTGAAATTGGCGTTTGTATTGTACTCATCGCGCTAGTGCTCGATAAACTTTCCCTGGCGTGGGCTAATAAGCCAACTGATTATTTTGCCGATCAATCGTTCAAACAGCGGCATAAGCACTCCCTTTGGTTTTTAGGTGTTTTTGTTGTCGGTGTTCTGCTGGCCTGGATCGGGTCATTCCAGTTTAAGGAGGGCTTTAACTACCTGAACGTGATACCACATAACAAAGGCATTACCACAGAGCCGTTCTGGCAATGGGGCGTTGACAAAATATGGGACACTTTTTTCTATCCGTTAAATGAATTTAACAAATGGTTCATTGTTGAGGTGCTTGCACCGGTTAAAAAGGCTTATCTGGCCATGCCAGTAGCGGCGACATTTACACTGGCTATGGGTACCGCCTTTATCGTTGGCGGTATCCGTTCTGCACTCATCGTTGGCGGGTACTTGTTGTTTATCGCGCTAACCGAGTGGTGGGACCGTGCTTTGAT
The DNA here is from genome assembly GCA_938007995.1 of uncultured Granulosicoccaceae bacterium. Lineage (GTDB taxonomy): Bacteria > Pseudomonadota > Gammaproteobacteria > Granulosicoccales > Granulosicoccaceae. Next base: position 58,209 of record CALLLW010000036.1, read on the forward strand.
TACTGCCTACCTGATGACAATGGCCGTGTTGATTGCAGGCGCTATTGGTATTGTTGTAGGAACGTTGTGTGCTCAGCATTCAACCACGTCACGCATGTTATTGACCTGGTGCGACACTTTACAAACCTTTCCATCGTTTATTTATCTGATACCAGTGATGATGTTGTTTGGTGTAACAGATACCTCGGTACTGATTGCGGTTGTCGTGTACGCTACCATTCCCGCAGCTCGTTATACGGTGGTGGGGCTAAATAGCGTTCCAGCCTCGTTGCATGATGCCGCCACCATGTCGGGGGTTAATCGCATTCAGCGCTTCCTCTCGATTGAGTTACCAATGTCGTTTCCGCATTTAGCACTCGGTATAAATCAAACCGTTGTGTTTGCACTTGCTATGGTAGTTATTGGTGCTCTTATCGGCACCGACGATCTTGGACAGTTGATTCTTGGTTCTTTGTCAGACAGAGAGGGTGTGGGAACCGGGTTGATACTGGGTTTTTGTGTAGCGTTTATAGGCCTGGCAATCGATCAGATTTTGCGTACCTGGGCCAATCAACGAAAAGCCGCACTTGGTATTCCGGATTGAGTTTGGAGCGTGAGTTTTTTTGATTTGCCTGGTCTGGTTATTTTAGCTTGCTCTTCTGTCTTGGCATCCATGCCGTTTTTCGATGCCAGTCCCTGGCACTACGAGTCACTTTTCAAAAGCGGAAAAGTAACCAAAACGCTTTTTCGCAGCTTCTTTGCCCTGCGGGTGCCTGCGGCATTTTTTGAAATCATCCTCCGACAGGTCGCGCCCATTGTTGTTTTAAAACCACGGTACGTCCCTGTACAAAGCGCTCACGCGCCATCTCTGGCGCTTTGACCTATCTCCGGATGATCTCAAAAAACAATTCAGATGCTCGGGGTACTACAACTACTGTATGAATAAGCTTCACTGCTAATTTTTCAGAAACGCTACTTTTTCTTACCCCGGATACGACAATGAACTCAAGCGACGGCAACACCCGCGATCTGGTGTCAAGCATTCCCGGTGCCGGCTGGGACTACAGCCTTTCAAGGCATCCGTATCACGAAATCGAACGCCCGATGAAGCCACACTACTATGTGTACAACCGTCGTCATATGGCGTGTTGTTTCGATACCAAGTCCACTGAGGAGAGTTACTGGTTATTACGACAAAAGGCTGCCTTGCTCAACACGGGTGAGTATCCGTTGCAGTTCGCAGGATCGGATGCCGAACGACTACTCGACAAACTGTTTACTAAAGACATCACCAAATTAAAAGTTGGCCGGTGCGGCTATGGACTCGCCTGCTATGAAGACGGCGGTTTAATTGTTGACGGAATTCTTTTACGCCTGGGGGAGGATCGCTTCTGGTATGCGCAAGCTGATGGTGATTTTTATAGCTGGGCCCGTGCTCACGCTGCGGGTATGGAAGTCGAAATCACCGACCCGAAGGTGTATGTGTCGCAGGTACAGGGGCCCAACGCCCTAAAGATATTAGAAGCCGCCAACGGTGGCAGTATGCCGGAGCCGTTTGGTTATTTTGCTATCGCACGCGTTAACTTTGCCGGGCAGGAACTGATCGTCACCCGAACTGGCTATACCAATGAACTCGGGTGGGAGTTTTATACTGAACCGCATCACGATGCCAACAGCATATGGGAGCACCTTAAACAGGCTGGCGAGCCGCACGGACTGGAAATATTCGGACTTGATGCCATGAACATTCGACGTATCGAGGCTGGCATTCTCAATGCCGGCTCCGACTTCGATCACACAACCACTCCTTACGATGTTGGTTTAGGAAAATTTATTGATGAAGATAAGGGCGATTTTATAGGTAAAAAGGCTCTAGAAACGGCCTCACGGAAATCAAGGTTATTTGGCATCAAATGCACACACGCTGAACCTTTAATCGCTGGAAAAATTGAATCAGAAGGAGAAGTCGTCGGGACGGTGACTGCAGGTGCGACGTCACCTTTCCTTGGTCACGGTATCGGAATAGCACGTCTCGATAGTTCGGGTTTTACTTCCGGAAGCACTGTTAAGGTTGGCTGCAAAGATGGCTCGTTGCATGAGGCAGAACTTGTAACACTCCCGTTTTATGACGAGCTAGCAGAAATTCCACGAGGAAAGCGTGTAGATATCCCGGTGCGCTGAAGTGAGATCGCTAGTCTGGATACAGGCTACCGTTACACTCAATGTTATTAGCTCCCTACGCTTGATCGAGTGGCAACTCCGTCGTGTCTTTTAACTCTTCAAGAACAAAACTTGCCGACACATCGTTCATGGGTACCCGTTTAATCAAACGTTGGTAAAACGCATCGTAACCTGCCACGGAATTAACCCGTATCCGAAGCATGTAATCGAGATCGCCACTCATGCGCCACGCTGTCACTACCTCTGGCATTTCGTTCACAGCTTGTCGGAATTTCTCGAGCCAGCCCTGCTCGTGTTGATTGGTGCGAATCTGTACCAGAGCCACCAGCGGCAGACCCAGCAAGTCCGGGTTGAGCAACGCCACTTTGCGCAAAATGTAGCCATCATTCTCCAGCGCTCGAATTCGTCGCCAGCAGGCATTGCGTGACAGCGATACGCTTTCAGCAAGCTCCTCGATACTCAGCGACACATCGGACTGCAAAGACTCCAGAATTTTTTGGTTCTTTTTATCCACTTTTCCACTCATATTTGGGATTATATCCCAACTATGTTGGATATTAACGTTATTTATCGCCAATTTTCCCGAGATACTCAGGTTAGACTTTAGCTTCCTCCCTAGCCAGACGCGTCACATGAACAGCAAACCGGAATCCCGTTCAATTTCCCACAACAGTCCATTGCGGGCGGCATTTTTAAACCACCCCCAATCAGTCGGCGAGACATACTTTGAGCATCAGCGCGTCGCACTGGGTTTCGCAGGGTCTCTTGCCATTACTGCAGCTGCAGCTTTTTTGCACGCGCTGGTGCCGTGCTTGTGCGAGAACACGGCACGCAAAAGAATCGGGTTACTCAACAACCGATTGCAGAGTCGAGCTGCAGAAAGCCCAGACAAGAGTTAAAGGAATGCCAACAGTTAAAGGAATGACCAGAGTTAAAGGACTAACGCAAGTGTGTCGACCGGCAGCGAGTCACGCACCGGGCGGCTCGCAGAAGTAAAAACCCGGATAGAACAAATGCTAATCGCGAAACAACTGACGTAACGCATCTTCACCGTGACGGGTAAACTGAATCACCCGAGAATCGTCGAGTCGCCTGGCCCACTTTTTTTCATAGCAATGTTTAGCAGCGCAGCACCGGTAACACCCGCGAGATGATGTCGCCTTACACTCCAGTCCAGGCAGGCACGGCGTAGGGGGCGCCAGCTGTTTTTTCGCGGTGTTAGCACTATACCGATATCCTCAAGATGCGCTCTGCCGGCAGAGGTTAGCTCCACATTTAAGGGGTTGTTCCCTAAACTTGCATCCGGAAAATTAGATACAGCAACTAACCGGAAAAACAAATGATTGGCGTTATATTCGAAGTCTGGCCCAAACCCGAATTCAAAGACGACTACCTGAGGCTTGCGGGGGAATTACGCGGGGTACTGGAAGAGATAGACGGATTCATCTCGGTCGAACGTTTTCAGAGCATTACAGACAATGAAAAACTACTGTCATTGTCATTCTTTGAAAGCCACGATGCATTGGACGCCTGGCGCAATGTTGCGGAGCATCGAATAGCACAGCACGTTGGCAGGAACAGTTATTTTTCAGATTACCGCTTGCGTGTTGTCGCAGTCGAGCGCGACTACGGCATGAATGACCGAAAACAAGTGCCCACTGATAGCCTGGCAGCTTTAGAGACCGTGGATTCAAAAAATCAATAGCGCATCAGCTCTGTTGTATCACTCTGTATTTGTTGCACTCGCGGTGCCCGCTGCATCGGCGGGTTCATTATTAAAGACGGTTCTAACCATTTCTTTCTGAATCCACCCAACAAAGGCATCCCCACTGAACCATTCTGGCAGGCGGGAGTCGACTGGCCCTGAGAGACTGGCTTTGGGACATTTCCTTGATAGTCACTGTCTAACTGGGCTGCTGTAGGTAACGGGTTAATACACCGCCTGGATTAACACGATACATGTCGAAGATGATTACGCAGGCGTTTGCCATACTGACAAAATTAGTTACAGTCAGTCCAATCAAAGAGTTGTTAGGCTTGCACTATAATTGTCACAACTAAAACGCTGCGTATATTTTACAAACAACGTTTTAACAAGAAACTAATCCCCCTGCGCCGCAGTCCAGCGTGTGTAAGGCGCAACAATATAAAACCCTGGAACTCCTGAGACCAGCAATGGAACTAATCAAGCTAATTTATACCAGTGCAGCCAAACCCTATTGCGATCTGGCTGAAGCAGATCGAATTCTGGAAACTTCACAAAGACTAAACAGCATCAATGGCATCACCGGGATTCTGTATTTTTCGAACAGTTATTTCCTGCAATATCTGGAAGGTGACAAAGCCGCTATTAATGAGACCTATGAGCGCATCACGCAGGATAAACGTCACCACAAGATTCGATTGGTCATTACAGCACCGCTCGAAAAGCGCGAGTTTGGGGAATGGTCTATGGGATATATTCCACAATCCGAGTTACTTACTCCACTGAACCTGAAGTTCATGAACGGACCGGATTTCAACCCGAAGAATATTTCTCCGGAAGAGTCGCTACAATTGATTTTCGAATTACGCGCACAGCTGCCAAAGGCACACTACACGACAGACTGAAGTGGCGTCATAGCTACGATAGCCACAGTTTTGTGAAAGCAAACGCTCGGGAAAAGCGTAGCGAAATAATTGCAATCTTTAGTGGCTTTAGAAAATCGCTCATACTTTTACATAAAAAAAGGCAGGTGATATTCAATCACCTGCCTTTGCCGTACAGTAAAGATTAAAGCAAATACAACTGTTAACTGCGTGCTTTACCTACCAGCTTCCAGACTGCTGGCACCGCAATGGCTGCAATCGCGAGTTTGATTAGATCACCAATGATGTAGGGCGTGAGGCCCCAGGCAAATGTTTGAGCGGCAACCGTTTCGTACTGTGCTGAGTTAAACAGACCCGTGTTGATCAGGTACCCCAGCCACAGTAAGCCCGGCACATAGATCAATACGTTAGCGACCAACATCGAGCCGCCCAGCCCCTCTATTGAGCGATCCAGCCCACGTCGTGCGACCCATCCAAGATAGACAGTAGCGAGTACATAGCCAACCAGATAACCACCGGTTGTGCCCATCATGTAAGCGAGACCATTTTTGTCAGCACTGGAGTTGGCGAAAATATCAAGCCCCATTGCACCGAGAGCCATGTAGCCGAGTATGGTGATCAGACCCAGCTTCGGCCCATAGGCCACGCCCAGCGTTAATACTGCCAGCGTACCCAGGTTGATCGGCACCGGAGAAGGCGGTACCGGAATTTTTATTTGTGCAGCAATCGCCAGCACAGCAATACCTACGGCAACAAGGATTGCCTGCTTGACAAGAAGAGCCGAGCCTTCGGTTGGCCCGAGAGATTCAGCCAATGCCTCTGTTACGGTCTCATCATAACTGGTGGTAACCATCTATATCGTTTCACCTGATTTGCCTGCAGAACATTGTGTTGTACGCAGGGTTTGTGTTGGGAAGTTTTTGCGTAAAAACCGGGCCGAGCCGGCACCATCACGCCGCACTATGTTAACCGCTTTCCATGCCTTTTTCGAGTTAAAGACTAACGAGCGGCGGTATCGGGCGGACTACGGGCCTACGCCTGCAACTTATCGTGTGCAAAGCGCATAAGCGCGGCAGCACCGGTCTGTTTATCGAAACTCACTGGTCCGTGAATCTAACCGAGCCAATGTAGGGCAGATTTCTGTTTCTCTGCGCGTAATCAATACCGTAACCGACGACAAATTTGTCTTCGATTTCAAAGCCGACCAGGTCGGCCCTCACGTCCACTTCTCTGCGTTCAGGTTTATCCAACAGAGCACAAACCATCATGCGGGCGGGCTTGCGTGACTCCAGCAAGCTGACCACGTGATTTAACGTGTGGCCGGTATCGACAATATCTTCAACCACCAATATGTCGCGGCCTTTGATCTCACCACGCAGATCTTTAAGGATGCGAACTTCCCGGGAAGACTCCATCGAGTCACCGTATGAGGAGGTTTCAAGAAAATCAACTTCAACCGGTAAGTCGAGCTCTCTGACCAGATCTGCAATGAACATAAACGAACCGCGCAACAAACCGATCACGATGAGCTTTTCAGACGCTGCAAACCGACGGGTAATTTCAGCCGCCATGGCTTCTACCCGGGCGGCAATTGCCTTGGCAGAGATCATGTCATCAATGACGTAGTTATCGTGTTGCATGCAAGGTACCGGTGAGCCGGACTGACACTTCGCCTGCTTTTAAGCAGCAAGCCTGTGTGTCGAATCAGGTTTTCGGCTGATAGGATCCGCCATGATCCTGCGACCATTGCAATGGCTGGTGAAGGAAGCTTTCCACTTCATCAAGCGTGGCGGAATCGAAGTGCCCTTCTGCACGACAACAAGCCAGTACATCCCACCAGGTCGCCAGATGATGCAGAGTTAAGCCACGGCTAGCGAGTTTTGATTCTGTATCGGGAAAAATATCGTAGTAGAAGATGACCAGTGTGTGTTCAGTAACAGCACCTGCATCACGCAACGCATCAGCGAATACCAGCTTCGATCCACCGTCAGTGGTCAGGTCTTCAACCAGTAACACTCGCTGACCCTCTTCAAGATACCCTTCTATCTGTGCATCGCGCCCAAAGCCTTTGGGTTTTTTACGAACATACTGCATTGGCAGCCCCATACGCTCTGATATCCATGCGGCGAAGGGGATACCTGCCGTCTCCCCTCCGGCCACAGCATCAAATGCTTCAAAGCCTGCATCGCGTAATAGTGTTGAGACTGCAAAGTCCATCAGTGCCGCGCGGATACGCGGGTAGGAAATCAGTTTTCTGCAATCAATATAAACCGGACTGGCGAGTCCTGAAGTCAGTGTATAGGGCTGGTCTGCACGAAAGTTTACCGCACCAATCTCGAGCAACATACTGGCAGTCAATTCTGCCATGGTTTCTTTATCAGGAAATGTATTCTGAAACATAGTTACTCTTGGGTTATTGATTCGACATACCAGTGAACGTCACACAGTGGATCAAAGACGGTAACTTCGCCATCAGCGGTGCGAAGTTTATCCATTGCCGCCACTGGCTCCACCTGCTTTTTTAACGTGACCGTGCCACCGTTGGCAGGTATTCCATAAAAAGCGGCACCGTTCAGAGAGACAAATGCCTCAAGTTTATCGAGCGCATTTTCTTCTTCAAAAACATGTGCAACGCAGGCCAGTGTGTTCGGTGCATTGTAAACGCCCGCACAACCGCATGCGCTCTCTTTTGCACCATCAACATGCGGTGCACTGTCAGTACCAAGAAAAAATCTTTTATCACCAGAGACTGCCGCCTGGCGCAATGCCAACCGGTGCTTTTCACGCTTGGCAATCGGCAGACAATAATAATGCGGCCTGATACCACCCTGAAAAATGTGGTTGCGGTTTATCATTAGATGATGCGTGGTGATGGTTGCGGCCAGATCGCGCTGGTGACTCTGCACGTATTGCACACCGTCTTCGGTGGTGACGTGCTCCATAATCACACGCAGCCCGGGTGTTCTCTGCCGCAGCGGATCGAGCACTTTTTCAATAAACACAGCTTCGCGGTCAAAAATATCTACCTCGGGGTCAGTCACTTCACCGTGCACGCAAAGCGGCAAGCCAATCTCTGCCATGCGCTCGAGCACCGGTGCAACTTTTTTAACCTCCCTGACTCCAGAGTCTGAGTTGGTTGTCGCGCCTGCCGGGTATAACTTAACTGCGGTGATCAAGCCGGCTGCATGCGCACTGGCTACATCATCCGGGTCGGTTGCTTCAGTCAGGTATAACGTCAGCAGCGGTGTAAAACCTGCACCCTCCGGAATGCATAGCTTGATTCGTTCAAGGTAGCTTTCGGCATCGCTTTTTGTCACGACCGGCGGCACCAGATTCGGCATCACCAGCGCTCTGCCAAAGTGCGCTGCTGTGTCGGGCAAAACCGATTGCATCATCGCGCCATCACGAAAGTGCACATGCCAGTCATCCGGCCTTGTTATGGTCAGCTCAGCAGCCATTGATTTACTTTGCACCCTTTTAACGGTTGTGATTTAAAAATTACTCAGACATTCCAGCGATTATCGCACACGACAGCGTCGACCTCAGCCCCGTCAACCAACACACTGACAGATTGACCCGGCTGACTGGATTGAATGTCGAGCATCGCAAACATCAGATTCGCCGCGTACTTTGGTGACCATGCGCAACTGCTTGCCAGACCTATTGCCGTGGCACCCGCGCTGACCTGCCAGCGCTCGCGCAAGGCAGGCAATGGATCTCCTTTTGCCATCACGTGGCACAAGCGACGCTTGATACCGCTTTGCTGCATCTGCTCTATTGACTCACGCGCCATGTACTCGGCGGATTTGTCGAGATTGAGGAACGGCTCCATGCCACACTCAAGAATATGGTCGTCCAGTGTCATGTCACTACCGTAGGATTTCAAGCCGCTTTCAAGACGCTCGATCAGGTTGGGCGCACCCACCTTGATGTTGTATTTCTGGCCTGCCTGCCAGACGGCATCCCACAGTGCGATGCCATCCGCGGAGCTTTGCAGATAAACCTCAAAGCCGCCCTGCCCGCTCCAGCCTGATCGCGCCAGCACCACTGGTATACCGTTTATCTTTGTTTCAATGAAACGGAAAAAACGAATGTCACGGATACTGTCGTCAAGCAAATCAGCCATCAGATCATCCGCCTTCGGCCCCTGCACCGCAAGCGGGCTGACATCAGGCTCAAACACCTGAACATCATAACCACATCCGTAAGCGATGCCTTTTACCCATAACAACACATCAGAGTCAGCGATCGAAATCCAGAAGCGATCTTCACCCAGACGCAGGATCAACGGGTCATTGATGATCAGCCCGTCCTGATCTGCCAGAGGCGCATAGACGCATTGGCCGATATCACAGCTGGCAATATCGCGAGGGGTGATCAATTCAACCAGTTTAAGTGCATCCGGACCCACAACTTCCACCTGCCGCTCTGCCGCGACATCCCAGATCTGTACGTGCTCACACAGATGTTGATATGCCTGTGGGTTACTACTGAATGACACAGGCAGTGTCATGTGGTTGTAGATCGTGAAACTTTGAATACCGAGATCAAAGACCCGGTCTTCATAAGCGGTTTTACGCAGTCTTGGAGACAGAACTAGTTCAGTCGGATGCATGTGTTTTATCCACCATAGTTATAGAAAACCGCCGAATTAAAGCATGAAGAATACGCTGACACTTCACCCTGCGCGAAGGCCATGATGCTATTCTTGGCGTTATCGTTTACCGGAGTAACATACATGCAATACGACCCCGCGAATCCAGATCATGGTTTGCATTTTGATCCTTTCAAAGCGCTGGTCGTACCGCGACCAATCGGCTGGATATCCACCCTGTCTGCAGACGGCCAGGCCAACCTGGCACCGTTCAGTTTTTTTAACGCTTTATCAGATAAACCGCCGTTCCTGGTTGCCTCCCTGTCTAACGGCAACGATACGGTGACCAATCTGCTGGCCACTGAAGAATGCACCGTGTGCGTGGTACACCTGGAATTGATGGATAAAATGAACATGAGCAGTGCCGCCGTCGATGCCAGTGTCAATGAGTTTGAACTGGCAGAACTTGCTATTGAAAAATCCAACCGTGTCAAACCATCGCGCGTAGCCGGATGTCCTGCAGCGTTCGAATGTCAGTTGTATCAATCCATTCCCTTGCCACTCAACAAAGACACAGGCGGCGGATTCACGACGGTGATTCTTGAAGTGGTCAGCATCTATGTTGACGATAAATATTTGCGTGATGGCCGCGTCGACACAGCCACCATGCAGCCTGTCTCAAGGCTCGGCTATATGGATTACGCTGTTACCAATGAATCGAATATGTTTTGCCTGAACCGCCCTCAGGTTGCAGACGACGGAAAAAACGCCAGTCTCGATACCACACCGTGGGATGGCACTTATCGTTAACCAGCCACGCCTTAGAATGACCAAGGCTCCTATAAAATGACTACAACTCACAATAAAAAAGAGCGTCGAATCAGGTTAAGGCCCATCAAAAAGAAGACCGCTAACACTGCTTTTTGAAACTGCTCACCACCAAGAAATCGACGCAAATACTCACCAATAGAAAACCCGATCAGTGTTGGAATAATCATTAAAAAAGAGGCAAAAGCGAGCTTTGTATCAAGCAGCCCGTTGAACAGATAACCGACAAACAAAGGTACCGTGCCGCATAGAATAATAAAACCGGAGTAGCGTACAAATTCTTCTTTATTGCACTTGATCGACAACAGGTAGATCACCATCGGTGGCGACCAGATAGCAGTCAGCCCGCCCATCACTCCAGACAATGCTCCGAGCGCAAACTGGACCGACCGGTCTACCTGCGGCGGTATTTTAGGCGGTGACTGTACAAAGCTGGTGATGGTCCATAACACCACCATCACACCGATACCAAGCACCAAGGCTCTGGTGCTTGCATAGGCAGCGAACAGCGAAGCAATAAACAACACCACCGACATGCTGCACACAAACGGCCAGAACCTCTCAACTGACTCTTTGACGTGCCCGCCACGATAGACCTGCCAGCTGTTGGTCACCAGGCCGGGCAGCAACAAAAAAGCAATCGCGATTCGCGGATCAACAAACTGCGCCAACATTGAAATACTGATGGTTGGCAGGCCAAGCCCGATCACACCTTTAACCGTTCCGGCCAAAAGAAAAACAGCCACAGCCAATAGCAATACTTCAGTGGTGACAGTAGCACTCATGCGTGCCTGGCAATTAGCCGGATCAGTGCAGTGACAACAGAAACTATGGCCACGGGATTGCCGCGGTATTCACGGGGCCAGCCTGGTGTCGCTGCAGATTCCACTACACGGACTTCAGAAGACATTTCAATTTGCACGGATGATATGCCTAACTCCAGTGCAGCAAACCTGGTGACGGTTTGATTAACCACCCCACCGGTAAACTTTGGATGATCAACCACCACTCTGCGCCAGGCATCTTCGGTATTCGCGGTCAGTGATTGCACGTTGGTCTGCTTAAAGCCTGCCCTTGTAAAGTACGGCAACACATCGCTGACACTGCAGGACCTGCCATTAATCGTGCCTAAAGCCACACCCATGTGATAGCGGTTTCTCATGCCATGCAAGTCAATGAGAAACCCGATATTATGTTGCCGCACCAGCTTCTGTATCGCATCTCTATAGTGGCTTTGATTACACCAGTTCGGATCTTCATCGGTTTCACTGCGCGTGGTGATGGTATAACAGTCAGTAAGCTCTGCCAGCAACAATGCCAGTGCCCCGGTGTACTCTTCCTGCATTTTGCAACTGCCGTCGCGAGTGTGCGCACAGGCGTGCGGTGCCGAGACCAAAACAGGGATTCGACCCTGTGTCGTCTCAAACCAGTCCTTCCCGCAGGTATCACCTCGATACTGGAACCGCTCCTCAAGCTCAGTCAGCTTCTGCAGCATTTCTGTTTGTTGTGGCCTCATCGCCGAGTCATACCGTTACTGAAATATCCGACTGTTTTTTGCAAGATTATTTACCTGATAAACGCTCAGACCACTCCGCGCAGAGGTGATTGACAAACCTCTTCTGTCATGACACTATTTTAAGCGTCAGGACATAAACCAGCCTGACAATGCGGTTGCCTTGCGGCAGCTGCAGTTTGTTAATTTGCCAACCTCTTACCACCCTTCTTGCGAAGGGTGGTTTTTTTACCCCACCTGCCAGACCAAAAACTCCTCCTTCAACACTCAACAGCCACTACAATCCGATAAAACCACACCCAGGTCAGACTCTTGAAAATCGGCATCCTGATTACCGGTCATCCTCCAGCGGAAACTGTCAGTGACTTCGGCACCTATGCCACTGCATTTGAAGCACTGTTGCAGGGCCATGGATTTACTTTCGAGAGCTGGGCATGCCTTGAAGGCGAGTTTCCGGAGTCAGTTAACGAAGCTGACGGCTGGCTGGTGACCGGCTCGAAGTTCGGAGCTTACGAGGAACACGCATGGATTGCATCACTTGAAGAATTTATTCGTACCGCTTACAGCCACGAAGTACCGCTGGTTGGCATTTGCTTTGGGCACCAGATCATCGCAAAAGCGCTTGGCGGCAAAGTTGAAAAATTTTCCGGTGGCTGGTCAGTGGGCAGAGTTGAATATCACCTGGAAGGCCATCAGCAGCCCGTGCCACTTTATGCGTGGCATCAGGATCAGGTTGTTGAGTTACCGGACGATGCATCCGTCGTTGGCTCTACAGACTTTTGCCAATACGCGGCGCTGAGCTACAAGGGCAAAGCCTACTCGCTGCAACCGCATCCGGAGTTCACCAGCGAATTTTTCAAAAAGTTGTTTGCGGCACGCAAGGCAGGACTGCCCCGGGCGGCACTCGATCTGGCTCAACAGTCAGTGGCATCTGACCAAACCACCAACTCCGCAGTAATTGCGGAGTCTATTGCCGATTTCTTCAAGTCTGCGGCCAGCAGTTAGGCATCTGGCAAACTGCCCAGGGAGACTATTTGGGCAGGCTACCTGGAAAGATCAGTAAAAAGTTTTCCGCACAGCCCGCCATTAAGTTGCAGCGCACCATAAATGCTATTTACTTCGGCCAGGCACGCGACCCGTTACACCATTGCGAAGCAAAGCCAGCAGGCTTAACAGGAATAGCAATGGCATCAGAGGATCGAACCGGTTTCCTGAGGCGTGTAACAATGAACCATTAAACACTGAACAGCCAATCGCGCTACCTCTCAGGCCGGTGAGCAGGCCGCCGCCGGAAGAGTCGCTGGTCGGCACCACGACAGTCCCTTCGTTATCCAGTACGTCATTAACGCCGTCGCCGTCGCTGTCGGGAATATCCAGCAACGTACCACTCAGGCCGTCGTCAAAGCCGTCAGCATTGGCATCGGTAAAGTCATCAACCAACTGATCGCTATCAGCGTCTACGCCACCAGACTCTACCAGATCTGACAGTCCGTCATTATCTGAGTCGGTATCGATTCGATCCGGCAGGCTGTCAGCATCTGAGTCGATATCTGCCGCACCGCCTGGAGCAACGGAATCGGCCAGTCCGTCGGTATTATCGTCAGAGAAGTTATCTACTCGCCCATCGCCGTTGGCATCGATACCGCCGGTTTCAACCAGGTCAGGTATGCCGTCGTTATCTGAATCCAGATCAAGATTGTCGACCACGCCATCAGCGTCACTGTCGACAGGTGTCAGCTGAATACCGGGATCATCTACACGACCGTCACCATTCAAATCCAGGCCGCCTGCTTCAATGACATCAGTGATGCCGTCATTGTCAGCATCAAGATCAAAAGCGTTGCCTACGCCGTCGCCATCGGAATCAATAAACCCTTCGACCTCATCAGGAATACCATCGCCGTCGCTATCGAGATCGGAAAAATTCGGCATTCCGTCGCCGTCGCTGTCAAGAATCTCTCCGCTGTCGTTGACATTGACTACCTCACCACCGTCAAGAATGCCGTCGCCGTCTACATCCGGGTTGAGCGGATCACCACCAGTCGTGATCTCTGCGCCGTCTGATCGGCCGTCACTGTCTGTGTCAGGGTTATCAGGATCGGTGCCGAGCACCGCTTCCTGTTCATTAGACAATCCGTCACCATCCGGATCGTCGTCAGCAGGAGTCGGGGCTGCAGGGGTTGGATCAACAGGGGCTGACTCGGGCAGCGTGCCCTCTACCAGCTCCTGCCCGTCATTTCGTCCGTCACCGTCGGTGTCGGGGTTGTTCGGGTCGGTGCCGAGGTCGTCAACCTCTTCGTTATCCGGAATGCCGTCTTTGTCGGTATCGACAGCCAGCGGATTGGTGAGTGTCTCATTGACTTCGCGAGCATCGCTCAAACCATCATCGTCAGAATCTGCGCTGAGCGGATCAGTTTTGTAAAAATCCACTTCCGGCCCGTCGAGTAGTCCGTCGCCATCGGTGTCAGGGTTTAGCGGGTCAGTCCGGTATCTCGCCTCGCGCCTGTCAGATAACCTGTCGCCATCGGTATCGACCTCAGTCTGTGCCACAGATTGCAACGGAAAAATACCGGCGCCTAAGGCCAACACCAGAACCGGCATCGAGATCACGCTCGCCGCTTTAAAGTTTACTTTCATTACATTCAAACCTTCAAAATTAACAGACACTCTCCTGCCCGCGCAGTCTCCGCTCAGCAGAACAGCGCACCCTTGGCTAGACTATGTCGGTTATGTGCATCAGGCCAACAAAAAATTAAACTGATTAACAAATGTTATATGCCTGTCTCACTATCGCATTCACTTTTCAATACACTCTGATTCAAAAGCAACACATCTCGCATATTTCTTTCGAGATGCTTTAAACATTAAACGCGCATACTTCTTGCAATTAAATATTTAATTAATTACTTTGCCATTTAATTGTTTAATTTTTTGCCGTCATATTGATATGCCTACTGACTCCACAAGCGCCAGCGCACTGAACGAGAGACGACGTCTCGCGGTGAAACTCCGGCTGGAGGGACGCAAGCTTAAAGATATCTGCGAGTTGGTTGACTTGTCCTCACCAACAATTATCGCAGCGCACAAGCAGTTTCTCAAAGGCGGCTGGCCAGCGGTGGACACCAAGCCACGGGGTCGCCCAAGCGGCGAGCGCAGCACCCCTCAGGATCAGCTGGAAACACTGCGTGAAAAAGCCTTCGGTCGACCGCAGAGCAACGTGCCCTGGTCTTACTCACTGCTACAGGAAGAAACCGGGCCAACTGGCGCAGGCACCAGCGCCCGCACCCTTGGCAAGCATGTTGAACAGTGGGGACTGGTTGCAGAAAACCTGCACAGAGCCAGCAAAAATGATGGATCACTGTCCGACTGGCTAGCGGCTGATTACAAAAGCATTATCAGCGATTCACGCAAGCTGGATTCCACCATCTACTGGGCCGGCATGGCCAGCTGCAGAACTTCAGGCGACGGCCAGGTAATCAAGTACATCCATGCGCACACCACCAAGGGTCAGTACTACTGGCTGGCAGGCAATCACCAAACTGATACTGATCGCTTCATCGATTTCTTCGAGCGACTGGCAAACCTGAAGAACAGACTGACAGTCATCTGGGGCGGGCACGATCCGTACCTGACTGCTGCAACCAGCGAGTGGCTGAAACGAAATACCAACATTCATTTTTATCAACTTCCGAAAACGACGATGGCTACCAAAGAAAAAAAAATTGCAAGCACAGCTGTTAGTGCAGCTAACGACCCGGACAGCATCAACACCGAGCCCGCCGGGGATCCACTCAAAAATGCCGCTTCACTTACTCACCTGCAGAGACTCGAAGCTGAAAGCATTCACATTATGCGAGAGGTCGTTGCTGCCGCAGAAAAGCCTGCCATGCTCTACTCACTAGGCAAGGACAGCAGCGTGATGCTACACCTGGCGCAAAAGGCTTTCTATCCTGCACCGCCGCCATTCCCATTGGTGCATGTCGATACCGGATGGAAGTTTAAAGCAATGTATGACTTCCGCGATCAGATCGCCAAAGAAACCGGTATGCAGTTAATCGTTCATAAAAACATTGCCGGTATAGATAAAGGCGTTAACCCATTTACGCACGGCTCATCAATACACACTGACATTCTCAAAACAGAGGCGCTTAGACAAGTGCTCGATAAGCACAAGTTCGATATTACTTTCGGCGGCGCAAGAAGAGATGAAGAGAAGTCTCGCGCAAAAGAACGCATTCTATCTTTCAGAACAGAACAACACCGATGGGATCCTAAAAACCAGCGCCCCGAGCTATGGAACCTTTACAACACCAAAACCGCCCCCGGAGAAAGTATTCGTGCGTTTCCGCTTTCGAACTGGACCGAGCTCGATATCTGGCAATACATTCACCTCGAGAATATCCCGGTTGTACCTTTGTACTTTGCAGCAGACCGGCCGGTAGTGCTTCGAGATGGCACCTGGATCATGGTAGACGATGATCGCATGCCAATGAACAACGGTGAAACTCCTATCATGAAGCGAGTGCGTTTCCGCACACTCGGTTGTTACCCGCTAACCGGCGCCGTCGAATCAGATGCAACCAGCGTGCAGGATGTCATCAAAGAAATGCTGCTTTCCAACAGCTCCGAAAGACAGGGTCGCATGATTGATCACGACAGCTCTGCCTCAATGGAAAAGAAAAAACAGGAGGGCTACTTCTAATGGCCGCCACTCAAGAACTAATAAAAAACGACATAGCAAAGTATCTTGCTATCCATGAAAACAAGGACATGCTGAAGCTGATAACCTGCGGCAGCGTCGACGACGGCAAGAGCACATTAATCGGTCGCTTGCTGTATGAGTCACAGGCGCTCACTGAGGACCAGCTACACAGTGCCGAGTCTGACTCCAAAAAGCATGGCACCCAGGGCGATGCACTTGATTTCGCACTTCTGGTTGATGGCTTGTCAGCAGAACGCGAACAAGGCATTACCATCGATGTAGCCTATCGCTACTTCAACACAGATCAGCGTAAGTTTATTATTGCTGACACACCGGGCCACGTGCAATACACACGCAATATGGTGACAGGTGCATCTACCGCAGAAGCAGCCATTATTCTGGTCGATGCGCGCAAGGGAATGCAAACTCAAACACGCAGACATGCTTACCTTACTTCACTGATGGGTATTCGCAATGTTGTACTCGCTATCAACAAGATGGATCTGGTCAATTACTCTGAAGACATCTACAACAACATTGTTGATGAGTTCAATCAGTTCACTGATCTGGAGCAAATTGAAACCGAGAACATCACAGCGATACCACTATCTGCGCTTAACGGTGACAACATCACCCAACGCGGCACCCACATGCCCTGGTATCACGGCAGTACACTGCTCTCTTTGCTGGAAACCATCAAAGTCGATCAGGAAATTGCACTCAAAAAACCATTTCGATTGCCGGTGCAATGGGTAAACCGACCCAACCTGGACTTCCGCGGATTCGCAGGCACAGTGGCCAGCGGCTCAATCAACGTTGGCGATCCGATTCGGGTACAGCCGTCAGGTAAAACCAGCACGGTTGATAGAATCGTAACCAAAGACGGTGACCTTGATCGTGCAATAGCCGGTCAGGCGATCACGCTGCTTTTAAAAGACGAAATTGATATCTCTCGTGGTGACGTTATATCAACCACAGAAACACCGGCTAGCTCTGCCAACCAGTTTGAGAGTACGATTGTG
This sequence comes from uncultured Granulosicoccaceae bacterium, assembly GCA_938007995.1. Lineage (GTDB taxonomy): Bacteria > Pseudomonadota > Gammaproteobacteria > Granulosicoccales > Granulosicoccaceae. The sequence continues at coordinate 75,617 of CALLLW010000036.1, forward strand.
TGGATGAACGAAGAACCCATGCTGCCAGGCAGGCAGTATCTTTTAAAGTGTGGCACCAGCACCTCAACTGCAACAATCACTGATATCAAGCATGAGATTAATGTAGATACGCTAGAGCAGATTGCAGCAAAGAAGCTTGAGATAAACAACATCGGTAACTGCAACATCAATCTCGACCGTCAGATAGCATTCGATGACTACACCGAGAACAGAGCGACAGGCAGCTTTATTCTTGTTGATAAAGTCACCAATGAAACCGTTGGCGCAGGCACACTGAACTTTGCATTACGACGATCGCAAAACATCCACATGCAGGCAGTCGATGTAGATAAAAATCTACGCTCGGGACTTAAAGCGCAAAAGTCATGCGTCTTGTGGTTCACCGGTCTTTCCGGATCAGGCAAGTCTACGATAGCCAACATTGTTGAAAGAAAGCTTGCTGAAGAAGGTCGTCATACCTACCTGCTTGATGGCGACAATGTTCGTCATGGTCTTAACAAAGACCTGGGCTTCACCGATGAAGATCGAGTGGAGAACATTCGTCGCATCGGTGAAGTCGCAAGACTGATGGTAGACAGTGGCTTGATTGTACTGACTGCTTTCATTTCACCATTCCGTGCCGAGCGGCAAATGGCTCGTGCACTGCTTGAAGACGATGAATTTCTGGAAGTGTTTGTTGAAACACCGCTGGCGGTTGCCGAGCAACGAGACCCGAAAGGCTTATACAAGAAAGCTCGCAGTGGTGACTTAAAGAACTTTACCGGTATCGATTCGCCTTACGAGCAGCCGGAGAATCCCGAGATGCTGGTGGATACATCAAGCTTATCCGCAGAACAGTGTGCCGAGCAGATCATCAGAGCACTACGGCAACGCGGAGTTATTTCCGGAGACATCGAGTAGCCTCCAGACCCTCCCCCGTGTGGGCGATAAGTGTGGGCGATAAGTATGGATGATAAGTGCGTCGCGATTAGCGCGGCGCGCTTACATCAACAGCAATAACCTACCGGCAGCCATGGCATTTGCCAGACCCTGTTGGAAACAACTCAGCTCATCCAGTTGCCGCCATCCACGTTAAGTGTTTGCGCAACAACATAATCCGAGTCTTCCGAAGCCAGAAATACTGCAGCCCCGGTCAGATCCTCGACTTGCCCCATGCGTCCGAACGGCACAGCCAGCCCGACTGCTTTTTTCTTCTCGCCAATTTCAAGATTTTCATACTTTGCAAATTGCGCATCAACGGTTTGCCACATGGGTGTGTCGACAACTCCCGGCGAAATACCATTGACATTAATACCGTGTTTAACCAAAGCCAGACCGGCAGACTGAGTCAAACTGATCACCGCTGCTTTTGAAGCGCAATAGACCGCCACCAAAGGCTCACCCCGTCTACCTGCCTGACTTGCCATGTTAATAATCTTACCTTTGATACCCGCCTCTATCATTCGATTGGCGACTGCCTGCATGGTAAACAACACACCGTAAACGTTCACATTGAAGACGCTGTGGTATTGCTCATCAGTGATTTCCGACAACGGTGCCAAATTAAATACCGCTGCATTGTTCACAAGCACACTGACAGTACCGAGCTGCGCCTCAACAGCATCAAGCATATTAGCCACTGACTCTCTGTTGGTGATATCAACAGTCCAAGCAACAGCACCGATTTCCTGCGCTGTTTTTTGCACAGCGGTGGCGTTAATATCAGCGATTGCAACTCGTGCACCCTCACGTATATACCGCTCGGCAATGGCACGCCCTATTCCATCGGCGCCTCCGGTTACAAGCGCAACTTTTGCATTTAGTTTTTTATCGCTCATCTGGGTTGCGCTGATCCTTAACAAAGTTCAAGTTTATCGATGGCTCACCGATGACATTTAACCGTGCACCCGGCTGGCACACTGTCATTTTTGTGACAGACTGTCCGGCAAGTTAAATCAATTTAGCTGTTAAGCAAATGCACTGCAACAACATTGTAATAGCTGGTAGTTGCGGCTAGCTGGTAGCTGGCACTAACACTGCAGTTGCGCTTTGCACAGAACCCGCCAGGCGACTTTGCCAGGCAGCATTGACGCAATCCTCTGATAAACGCAAACAGCTCGGCAAACCTTTGTAAAACCCGAGGTATAGCAGCTTTTTTCATCAGTCTCTGTGTCAGACCTCTGCTATGAATACACCAGTAGCTATCAAAACATAACGCAGGATCTATCACTAATGAACGACCACTCACGCCATCCGTACGTCTGGCAAGCGTCGCACAGACCATGTGAAACGAGTGATCACCATTACGACGAATCGCACGAGCCGGAATTCTACACAGAAAACCGGGAAGACAACCGGGAACACAACGAGCAACGCCGCCGATCTGATCGAGACAGATCAACCAACTTCAATGACGCCACCAGCTATTACGCGCACGATACAAATGAGGGACGTTATCCTGCCCAACACAACCCTGCTTCATCTGCTTTGAATACTCGCAGACAAAGCCCGGTACAGCAGGCACATGAGAGCTTCGGTGACGATGTATGGCTGCGTGAAAAGTACACCAGGATCAGCTATACCGATGCTGACCTGCGGGACGCTGAGCTCGTCGTACCACATGATCGAGGTAAAGCTTTAAAACGAGTTGCCGGATTTGCTGCAACACTTGGGTTATTGGCTTTGCTCACTGTAGCCAGCACCCCGGATCTCAGCCCGCAGGATATTATCGCCATGGACGGGTACGCCGGCGAACAGTCACCTAAGACACTATTCAACCCGGCAAGCCTGCAAAAAGCTGACATACCGGGACAAGAATCGACAGGCACTTCGAGTGCCGCAAATCTGACAGCATCGAAGCAAGACACAAATGCCGCATGGCCGGATTCCAACCCGACCACTACCACCGGCAACACCGACCCTGGCGATGCAGGCCCTGGCGATGCAGGCCCTGGCAATACAGGCAATGCAGGCCTGAACAATACAAGCTTCGATAATGCTGCCACCTCCAATGGTTCAAGCTTTTCTGTAATACAGGCGAGTTCTACAGGCACTTTCAACACCGACAGCTCATTTAACAACGAAGCGCCAACGAGCGCTCTCTACAACAACACAGGCACAGCGTTAACTGTATTGCAGCAGTGGAGCAATGTCAGAGCAACTGCAGACATTAATAGCGAAATCCTGACATCACTGGCAGCTGGAAAAACCGTCACGCAAATTGGTGAATCCGGCCGCTGGATTGAAGTACAGGTTGATGAGCAACCCTCGGTAACCGGCTTTATGCACAGATCAACCGTAGCACCATAATGAACAGGCGACCTACCCTCATTCTTTATCAACGAAAAGTCACCACTGATTGAATACATGCCGAATAACGCCGTGGTCCGGACAGTGCAGTTCAGGTAGACAAACTTCCTGGCCGGTTGAACGTGCAGGCTACTTTTTGAACCCCACTTACAACAAGTATTAAGCGCTGTTCGCTCTGCGATGACTCGCGGACAACAGTCATGGTATTGAGTTCAATCAGAAAGCCTGATTGACGCGACGAGCGGCTTAGCCTGCACCTTGTCAGCATTCTCAAATAAGAATACTTCAGACATATTCATCACAGAATGTAATGCACACTCAACGCTTGTTGCTTATGCCGACGCTTAAAGATTTCTCTGGTGTATGCAAAGCAGTAATCCAGCAGCATGAGTCAGTCGCGAAACAGATGTCGGAATCGGACGCCAGTCTTTAGACACGCGTCTATCTGAAATCGAAGCGCACTCTTCCAATGTAGCAGTGTATACCGATTCGACACCGGACCTTAGCTGCACACTGGATGTTCATTTTTAATCGACTGTCCAGCGTTACCAAAAAAACCACCCGAATACAACATGGCTATGAGCTGAACTGTTATGTTTTGTTACGTAAGTGGATACCGGCTTACACTCAAATCAAAACGGGTATATCTTTGCTAGACCAAAGGACGGACAGGAGAAACCCACATGCTAATACTATCGAGAAAGCCTGGCGAGACGCTCAACATCGGTGATGAAGTAACCGTCACTGTTCTCGGCGTAAAGGGAAATCAGGTAAGAATCGGTATCAATGCTCCGCGTGATGTCGCTGTGCATCGTGAAGAAATATATCGCCGCATCGTCGCAGAGGAACGCAAACAAAGTGTCGCAAAACCAACTCTCGTTACCTGAGAAATCCGCCTGAAAACTCCACCTGAGCGACCATTCGACGGCCACTTTTTGCTCGCGGCCGGCACCTTCGCAGTCTTAGCGATATCAACATGGGCTATGCTCTTTAACTCGTAGCAGGCTCGACCGACGCCAAATATTCGCGGTGTCATGAACACGACCAACCTGCAGTTCTGGCGGCTACAGTTCTGGCAGCTGCAGCTTGCGGCAATGCTCCCAGTCGCTATCGCTCTGCGGACAGTGCAAATCTGAAAGATTTGCGAGTTCGGACGGTCATCGCCCTGCTACTCGGCGTAACAGCTGAGAACCCCGATACATGGCACAAAAGCCACGGCTCGCATAACCTGACCTGTGGTCACAAAACACCCACCCTTCCTGCCACCCGCCAGTCGGGCGCGTGACAATAGACGGCAAAAGACAACCTCTGCGACAGACTCACCCTCGCTTTACTCGAAAGCTCGTCAAGTATTTTCCGCATACGTGAACCACGCAATGTTTTACACGCGTGCACATTGCAAGCGCTGATAGCACCTTAAGCCAGCAAGCATTCCGGGCGATACCAGTGTAATCACTGGACAAACTGACTATGAGTACGGATGCGAGCTTCTTTTTACGTAGAGGCAATTTTCTTATCCCGCTGATCGCTGCACTGATTCTGCAGTTGAGTCACGGCACCGCTTTTTCAAAGGACAGCAGCTCGGACCAGGCGGGCAAGAAATGCCTTTATGTCTCGTCTTTTCACGAAACAGATAATTGGTCGAGCGCTATTGAAAACAGTATCAGAGCCAGACTTCACGGTCACTGCCAGTTACATCGCATGTACATGGACACCAAACGCAACGTTTCTCCCGATGCGATTTTTGAAATAACCAACCAGATCATTGCAAAGATTGAGCAATGGAGCCCTGATGTTGTTATTACATCAGATGACAGCGCCGCAAAACACCTGATCGCACAGCACTACCGTAATGATAAAACGCCATTCGTTTTTTCCGGCGTGAACTGGTCAGTCGAAGAATACGGTTTTCCCTATGAAAATGTCACAGGAATTGTTGAAGTTGCACCGATAAAGACTCTGTTGAAAGAGGCCACAACCATCTCGGGAAACGGCCGAAGAGCAGTATTTCTGGGAGCGGACACCACCACGGAGAAAAGGAATTTTAAACGCCTTCAACTGATGGCGGAAACCTACAACATTCAACTCGAACCGTTGTACTTTGCCTCGTTTTCTCAGTGGAAAAAAGCGCTGCAAAAAGCCAATGACTACGACTTCGCGGTACTTGGTATCAATGCGGCAATCAAGGACTGGAACTCAGCTGAAGCCAGAAAAGAAGCACTTGCCGTTAGCAGGAAACCCACCTTCACCACGGAAATTTCGATGATGCCCTACAGCACCTTCGGATTCACCAAGTTACCGAGCGAACAAGGCGAATGGGCTGCTACAGTGGCAATAAAAATCCTCAATGGCACCTCACCTCAGGAAATTCCGATTGCATCAAACAAGAAGTGGGAGTTCTGGGTCAACGAAGAAATACTCGACAGGCTGCCTGCTCAACCGGCTAGAAACTTATTGCGCAAAGCAAAACGATTCCAGCCCGACAACACATAACTTTGTTGAATAATCAAACTGCATAAACAGCCTAAAGTAACCACAGTCTCAGTCGACAATGAATTATGAGCAGAATAGTGTTTCGACCACGAGAGACCAACTACTTATACTGAATGAGCCAGGTGCAGATGCAGACAGTTACCGGTAAAGCACCGGACAATATAGTTTGTTTCAAAACTACTCCACAGAATGAAACTCAAGTAACCGTCGAGTAAGCAATTGTATCTTCGCACTATTTTAAAGGCTGTTTCAGGTGCACTGGCGATTTTTACATTGGCAGGCGTCACCGCACTGTGGCTTGAACACTCTGCCGAGAAAAGCGAACTCACCCGGCAGTCAATTGCCGCCACACAGCAAATTCACGAGAACTTAACGTACGCGATTGGCACGTTACATTCGATGTCGGCAGTACATCAAGCCTCCCCAACAGGCTTTGATCAAAACAAGTTCGAGATGTTCGCAAGTAACCTGGTAACGAACCAGGCAACCATTTCCGCCGTCGGGCGTTTTGATATCGTACCTCAGGATGATCTCGAATATCTGCAGGCAGACCTTCAGCTTCATGGCCTCTACCACTTTGAGCCAAAAAAATTAAATGAAGCAGGTGCGATTGAAACGCTTGCCTTGAAGTCGCAGTACACCATGCTTACGGCATTCTTCCCTCAGGATCCGGTGACTGCAAATTTCATCGGCCTCGATTTCAGCGAAATAAAATCGACCAGAACTGCGATCGAGGAAAGCTTGTCTTATAACAGCCCTGTACCTGCAAAACTGCCACCAAAGTGGATTATCCCCGGGCAACTTAATGTTTTTAGCTCGACTTATTACGGTCACTTTGTGCCAGTAACACTTGAAGACCGCCGATTGCAAAGTGATGGCGGCTACTTCATTACTCTCGATATGAATGAAGTAATCTCTGCCGCCACCGGTGAGGACTTCCCACTCAGCATTGAGATTTCGCCGCTGTCCTTCGAAGACTCCGGTTACGTTGCAATGCAAGGCAGCGAAACAACAAAACAGAGAATCGCTTCCACGCTATTCCCTTCCACACCAATTAAACACAACCTGATCATAGGCGCAAAGTCTACAACCATCACTTATCGCACACCCGCTGGTGTCACCCGAGCCCAGCAGATGTCTGCAGTTGCAAAGAGCCTTGGTGTATTACTTTTCTACTTGCTGGCTATGGCTATATACACCGCAATAAAGACATCACGCAGACAGATAATCTCAAACAAAAAAGCACTGGCCAAAGAACGAAAACGCGCCCTGGTAACACTCAACTCACTACAGGACGCCGTGATCACTACAGATCAAGAAGACAAAATAGACTTCGTAAACCCGGCCATACTTAAAGTGTTGGGCCGAACAAGAGCAGAATTAATCGACCTGCCACTTGAACAACTACTGGAATCTGAGTTTGTCGTTCTGCAACAGAAAGCAGGTGATCTGCTTAACAGCGCAGAAGATGACCTTCATGCCGCCACCGACAGTTGCCTCCGGCGACTCAGTGACAGCGAAGGCCAGGAGATAATTTTCAACTGCCATTCTTCCGATATTGTTGCACAGGATGGCAACAAAATCGGCTCTGTCCTGACTATGAGAGACGTCAGCAAAGAATACGCTTTAACCACAGAGCTGGCACACCAGGCAACACACGACGCACTGACATCACTGCCAAACAGAAGGAAATTCGAATCACTCGTAGATTCGATACTTAAAAACAACGCTGCATTGGAAAACAATAATCAAAAAAAGAACAACCAGATAGTCGGCTATATAGATCTTGATCAATTCAAGCTGATCAATGATACGGTTGGGCACGCAGCTGGCGATACACTGCTGAAGAAGATTGCAACGGATCTGACCTCACTGATACCAGATTATATCGAAATTGCACGACTCGGTGGTGACGAATTCGGATTTATCAGTACTGACTCAGATCAGACAGACGCTCACGCCATAGCAAGGCTGTTCCACGATTTCTTTCAATCGTACTATTACACCACGAAAGAACAAACCTTTTCGATTCGAGCCAGCATTGGACTAACGAAGATCAGAGCGAACCACAACGCCGTAAATGAAGTATTGAGTGAGGTAGATATTGCCTGCTATACCGCCAAGGATGCTGGAAGAAACGGTTATGTTATCTATGATTCAGAGGATCTGGAAACACAGCAAAGAGAGGGTGAGATGCTATACCTTCCAATGCTGCAAACAGCACTGCAAGACAATCGTTTCACGCTCTATACGCAGCCAATCGCCAGCACACTCACCAGCGACAATCAGAGCATACATCACTACGAGTGCTTGCTCAGACTTATCCATACGACAGGTGAAGTCGTTACGCCTTACAAATTTATCGTCGCTGCTGAAAGATATGATCTCATTAAAGAAATTGATCGCTGGGTGATTGAGAACGCTTTTAAGCAAATTTCACAGCTAAACGAAACTCTAAAGGGAACCCTGTTTAGCATTAATTTGTCCGGCCAAAGTGCGGTCGATCCGACCATGCCTGAATTTATAGAGTCTATGCTGACAGAACACCACATTGACTCTGCATGTATTTGCTTTGAACTCACCGAAACAGCCGTTATCAGCAATTTCAGTCAAGCGCAAAAGCTGATCGCGTTCGTAAGAAACAGGGGTTGCACAATCGCGCTGGACGACTTTGGTGCCGGTGCCAGTTCTTTCGGGTATCTGAAGAACCTTGAGGTTGACTACTTAAAAATTGACGGACAATTCGTACGCGAAATGACATCGAATAAAGTTGACTTTGAAATGGTGCGCTCAATGAATGCAGTGGGCAAAGCGCTTGGTATAAAAACGATCGCAGAATTTGTCGAAAGCGAAGAGATACTTACAGCATTGGCCTCCATCGAAGTGGACTATGCACAAGGATACTTCTTAGGCAAACCAAAACCTATGGAAGATCTTGCAAACGGAAGTCATCTGAGAACAGCAGCGTAGTTCGCTTAACCTATCTCCGAGACCGTTATGATCCGACAACCGCGAAAAAGACGCAAACTGACGTTACATCCGCACGGCGTTATTTATCTTGATGACCGTGAGCGCATCACAAACCCTGACAATCAACCCCCGCTGCAAGAACCACGGGCGCGAGTTTGGCCAGCCACAGAACCGGACCGAAGCAATTCCGGCGGCTTGAACATAGCGCTTAAAGGTACAGCCACAATACTGTTAGTCGCCATAGCTGCTTTGTGGGCGAATGAAAGCGCAAACCACCGGTCAGGCATCATACACACCGGTTTTATTTTACCCGCCGATACAGTTATAGACAACGCCTCCGCTAAGCAAAGTGCAGCCAACACCAATAATCAGCTTACGTGGCCGGGCGAAGTAAACACGAGCACTACAACCGATAAAACAACAACACGCACGGTTAATCAGCCTCAGTTGCAATCAAACCTGACCTTGGTGGAAATACCCTCTTCAGCCAGCAACACTACGACAAAGCCTGTCTCAAGTGACCGCCAGGCAGTCACTCTGAAAATCAACAGAGAGAATCCTGATTCAATTTCGGTGAATGCAAACGCCGCCCTATCTGCAAACGAGCAAGGTAGCTCGGCGTTCTCATCAGCGTTAGCAGAAAGTACTACCTATAACGAAGACTACTTTGTCAGTGCTTATAGAGCGATACTGTTTTCGAATCTTTCCGCGACCGCGAACGAGACCCCTATTGCCCACGGCACCAGAGTAAACGTGATTGAAGAGCTGGATGAATGGGTTCGAATAACCGTTGCCGATATAGCCATCGACGGCTTTATTCACTATACTCAGCTAAGTACAGGCCAGCTAAATACAGGCCAGTCAAGCGCAAGATAGCGGCCACAATCACCAACAGCAGCCGAATGCATGTGATCGTTCTACTGTATGCTCTTTACCAGATCCGGCAGCTTTAAGCGAAGAATTTTACCAGACGGTCCTTTTGGCAATTCATCAAAAAAGTAAATTTTTTTGGGTGCTTTTACCTTTCCAACTCCCGACTCACAAAATTGCATCAGTTCTACTTCAGAACAGTGGTGGCCATCACGAAGAGCGACACAAGCGTAGACCTCCTGACCATAATTTTCATCGTCAAGACCAAAGGCGGCGGCTTCAAGCACCGCATCGTGTTTGTAAAGCACGTCATCAATTTCCCGTGGTGCGATATTTTCACCTCCACGAATTATCAGTTCTTTCAACCTGCCGGTGATAAAAAGATAACCATCTATATCCTTGACACCGAGATCACCGGTTCTGAACCATCCATTCACAAATGCATCGTCTGTTGCAGTGGGATTTTTATAATATTCAGTCAGGACATTCTCACCACGAATCAAAAGTTCACCTACAGTCTCCGCTGGCAGAAGATTCCCGTTTTCGTCAGCTATTTCTATCTCGTTGCCAACCGGCATACCAACAGATCCTGGTTTGCGGATATCGGGCGGCATCGGGTTACTTGCAACCGTGCCTGCAGTTTCTGTTAAGCCGAGTGTTTCAATCATTGGTGTATAAAAAGCTTCTTCCCATTGCATCAATACAATCGCCGGCAAGGGCGCTGAAGCAGATCGCGCAAAGCGAAACTGCTGTAGTGATGGTTCATTTCCAAAATCGAAATCTTCAGTATCTGACTGATCAAGCAAATATTTTATAATGGTGGGCACAATGCTGCTCCAGGTGCATTGATACTCTGCCACCCAGGTCCAATAGAGTTTAACGCTGAACTTGCGCGGCATTACGACAGAGCCACCACTCACCAATGGTGCTGCAACAGTAACCATTGCACCGTTAATGTGATACACCGGCAAAACACACAAGGCGCGATCACTGCTCGTCAGTGCATGACCCTGCATCACGTTCCTGCCACCGCTGATAACAGCCTGCTGCGACAATATTGCCCCTTTCGGCAAACCGGTGGAACCTGACGTATACAAAAGCAAAGCCTGATCATCTTCTGATGGCACATCATCATCGGTGAAGACCGATCCAATCCCACCTGAATCATCAGCATCAGGCCATTGGGGTCCGAGTAAATCATCAACAACAATCACTTTAATTTCACGGTCTGATCTTTCCACCAAAGTCGTCAGCAACTCCTCGAACTCGGGTGCTACAAAGACAACATCGGCATCACAATGATCCAGCACATGCTGCATTTGTGTTTCACCAGCTACCGCATTGATTGGCACAACTACCCGACGGTTTGCCATTACGCCCAGAAAAAGCCCGGTGGCCCACTGGCCATTGTTTATCAGAAACGCAACCTTCTTTTGCGGCCCAACCCCTAAAGCCCGCAAGTGTTCACCAATAAGATCAACCTTTTGCTTTAATCCTGCAAAGGTTAACTCCTCCCCCTCAGAGTGCTCATCAGCCGGGGTTATCAGAAACACACTTTCAGGGGTTTGTTCGGCACGATGGTCAACATAAGCTCTTATTGTACTCAGCATGGTAGTCACCGGCCGTACTTTGCGAGATAGGCACCAAACAGCTCTTCTTCACTCGGCTTGTCTTCCTCCACTTCAGTCACAAGATGAGTGATATTTATAAAGTGCCGATAGTTGAGGTTCTCTGAAATACTGTTACCTCCCCAGGTGCCGCAGCCCATGCTCAGAGTGAAATTCAGTGCATTGTTAAAGCTGCCACCGTTACCAAACGTATGCGCCTGATTAACAAGAACACGCACAACATCCATATCTTCAGCAAGCTTGCGGGCATTATCTGCATTGCCGGTATGAATACCGCACGAGTGCCCTTTGCCTTGCACATTCATAATTTTATTTACCAATTGCTGTGCATGTTTAAAATCAGTAGCCCGGTAAACAGTCAGCACCAGACTGAGCTTTTCATCTGCAAAGGGTGATTGAGGATCGAACTGCTCCTGCTCTACCAGAAATATCCTGCAACCCTGCGCCTGTTCTGAAAAACCAAGGCGACCTGCAAACACATCTGCGTCTGTGGCGATTAGCTTCCGATTCAGTTTACCCTGCTGCCATAGCTCCGACTGAATGTGTGACGCTTCTTCTTCACTGCATCGATACGCGCCTGCACCCTGCAGAGCTGCGATTGCGTCATCATAAATATCATCAAGTATCACCAGTGAATTTTCTGATGAACAGGAAGTTGAATTGTCGAAGGTTTTTGAGGCAGTGATCTTCGCTGCTGCGTCTTCAAGATTAGCGCTGCTGTCAATAATAACCGCCACATTACCCGCACCAACACCGATTGCCGGTGTGCCACTACTGTAGGCTTTACGAACATTATTCTGTGATCCGGTAGCAACGATCAAATCGGCACGTTCCATAAGCAGTGAGGTCATGCTACGTGTTACCGGAGCCGGCAGAAGCTGCACAAGATCAGCTGGCGCACCAACTTTTGTTAACGCATCACGCATTAAATTTACTGTGCTCGACGTGGTCGACCAGCCTGCTGGTGATGGCGCGATAACAATAGCATTAGCGCCTTTTATTGCCATCATACTCTTGTTGACCGGTGTAGCTGCCGGATTGGTTGATGGTGTAATCGCAGCAACCACTCCAACCGGCTTGGCATAGCGAGTCATACCATCAGCTTCATCAATTTTACCGACTGTTTTTACTCGCATTAAATCACGCAAGGTACCAAACGTTTTGCGGGTATTCTTTATAACCTTGCTATCAACATTGCCTATTCCGGTATCTTGAACCGCCAGCTCTGCCATTGCACGCGCGTTCTCGGGCTTGTACAGCGACCAGGCAATTGCAGTCACCATCTCATCGATGTCTTGCTGACTTGCTGCAGAGATTGCTTTCATCGCCGCAGCACCTTTGCTTAGCAATTCATCAATGACGACAGTTTCTTCAGGCACCGATCTGGTGTTATCTCTATTCATAGGGGTAAAAAGCGGCGTTGTTGGTCTGATGCAGAGTAGATTGCAGGTTCTGACAGGTCAAGCAGGAATCAATCAGCCGTCGCGATTACATTGCTCGCACCAGATTAGGCGCAATCCACGTATGCACAGACCTCATGCCCGCTGCGTGCATTCCACGAACAGCGGGTAAACACTTTACGACTTTCAAACAACTGCTAATAACTTACCGCAACACCACCCAGATCAGTTGTTATACTGTTGACACCGACCCGCAGTACTCGATGCTTTCGACTCGCTGCAGACTACCCAACAGGCAATCCCTCGCACTTGATTGAAGGCAGCTAAGTGAAGGAATGTGCAAAAGTGGCGCTTAACAGTGGCAAGCAAAACAACTGATTCACCAGAAAGACTGATCGTTGGCATCAGCGGGGCCTCCGGCGCTGCTCTTGGCATTCGAGTGCTACAACTGCTCAGCACAACGTCAGTCGAGACACACCTTGTAGTCTCCAAAGCGGCAGCGCTGACGATACAAAGTGAAACAGACTACACAATCGACGCAATAAGAGCATTGGCCGACCAGGTTCATACCGCGAAAGACATCAGTGCCTCTATCGCCTCCGGATCATTTAGAACAAAAGGGATGATCATCGCCCCATGCTCAATAAAGACCATGAGCGAAATCTGCAGCGGTGTGACTTCCAACCTGATGAGCCGGGCTGCAGATGTGGTACTTAAAGAGCGACGTAAACTGGTGCTGATGCTACGCGAATCCCCTCTGCACGCCGGTCATTTGAAAACTGCACTGGAGATCACAAACATGGGGGCAATCATATCGCCACCGGTACCTGCGTTTTATACCAAGCCCGAGTCAGTAGAAGACGTAGTCACCCAGATTGCTACGCGCGCTCTGGATCTTTTTGATATCGAATGCACAGAGCTCAAGCGCTGGGGTGTAGATGTTGATTTGTCGAGCTAATTGAACAGTTTTTCTAAGTTTCTAAACAGTTCCCTGACAGCCTCAGTGGCTGTTTCAATGCCCGTATCAGTGGTTGAATCAGCGGCTAATTCGCAGTGAAGTAAATATCTCCATAGGTGGCGTTTGCCCGCAATCCGGAGTTATCGGTATCCGTCATGATCGCGATAGCATCAATGGAGGTTATGTCCTTACCGAATATTCGCTTGAAGTCCTCACGTACATTTCTTTTTTCGTGATGCCACTCGCCAGTAGAGTCTTCAGTACCACGGGCGGCGAGCATCACTGAATTCTTTGGCTTGAAAGCGTTCGGCCAGCTTGATTCCCGCGATTGGCTACCAGACCAGACGTAATTAAGCGCTTTGGTTTTCCAAACCAGCGCACCGCCGGATTTGACTACATACAAGCGGGCGGCGTAGTCGTCGCCGCTTTTGTCGGTCTCGTCAAGCACTGGCAATCCTCGATCAACACGCCAGCTCCAATTCACATAGGGTGTTTGTGTCAGGTCAACCGTGATCTCCCGACCCAAACCGGAAGCACTTCCGTAACTTTCAGCTACCAGTGCTTTTTTACCGTCTTTCTGGCGGATATCGTAAGTTGTTTCTCCGACGAAAGATTTGCTAACCCAACCGGCGAGATTTCCTTCGGAAAACTTGCCAATTTCCACCCGGTTCAACGATGCCGGAGTGGCCGCCGAGACAACCGCAAGCACTGCCAGCAAAAGAGATCGTTTTATCACCATCAGACTCCTCAAGATAGTTGCTAGCAAATGGACAGAATCCACAACGCCAAGTTCAAGAACCGGAGCCGATCGAAAGCACACTTTGCGGGTCAAGCGCCACTCTGTGTCCAAGGCCTTTGGAATTGTCGATGAACAACAACTCTTCAATTGCCAGTGTGAACCACGCTATCTTATCGAGCGCGTTGGCGATTTCTTGAGGCGCGCTGTTTCCTGTTATCGGAAATTTCTCTGAGTAGGCACTTATCGCTGCTGCCCTGCCTGACTGAGCCACCATTGATACATGGCCACGCAATTGGATACCTTTGATTGCAGTCCAGTCGCTATAGTCCTGCTGAATTGACCCTGCAACAGCGGAATTTCTCGCCATGCTCTTGCAGTGTCTGGTATGCGGCGCAGAAAGAAACAACAGCTGACTATTAAAGACGGTATAGAAAACCGGAGACACCCATGGAACGTTGTCATCACAGGTCGCCAGACACAAGACACTGTGATCAAGCAGGTAATCAGAGGCGGCTTTGATAGAGTCTTTCATGACCCTGTAGTAGCAATACGTTGATGTTTAAGGTAACACAAGGATACTGATATAACATGCACTCAACCAACGTTAAGTGCATGGTTGCTTCAGGGCGCTTAGATGGCTTTACCCTGGAAGCGCGGCTCTAGCCAAGAAGCGCTTCGAGTAACTGATCTTCAAGATCACCGCGAATAGCAAGCATCTCTCCCAGCCTTGAAAGATCTTCTTTAAGAGACTGCTGATCGCTTTCAGCACCATCGAAGTGCTCATACTTGTCATTAAATTCAACCATCACATCAGTTGTTTCACCAATGCTCGCATACACTCGCTGGGCCGCGTCCTTAACAACACTCCGGCGTTCCTTACCATCAACTATCCGTTGGTAGATAGTGAAATGCCCCATAGCCAGATAATCAACCATGTTGTTCAGAAATTCCTGCAATGCAGCAGGAGGGATGTCAGCGAGGTCACGCGAGGCTTGATCGGGGTTCGATACGCCCGTCATGCTGCAGAAGGTGCTAAGTGTGTTTTGTCTCTGCTCTCGCAAAGCCTGGATAGTTTCACCAAGATCGCGTCTGCGTTCCTGAGGCTGAGATGCTGCTGTCATGTGCATAACTCCAACGGGTCTAGTAATTCCAATTCACTGGTAATTCCGATTCACTGGCCGGTGCAAACATTTACACAATTTTCATACACAATTAGAAACAATTAAGTATGCAGTACATTAAATATGTTCGCTTCCGACCAATCGGCCGTGTGTAAGCAATAGGTTGCTTATGATTTTTATTGTCGCAACAGTGTACATGTGATGCTGCAATTAGAATAGCAGCGGAGAATTTTTAATCGGCAAGATTCTCGATGATAAGTGACAGAAAATCGTCGGGGTGGACATACTCCTCGCTCACCGCAAAACCGCTTACCGATATGCCTGCCTCATGAACAGATTCCTGAGAACCGGAGATAAGCGGATGCCAGTCCGCCAGCCCTTTTTGGTTTGCAATTCGTTTATAAGCACAGCTGTCTGGCAGCCAGTGAAATGCCTCGATGTCATCAGCGTTTAACGAGATGCATTCAGGCACAATCTCTTTTCTACGCCAATAATTTGTGCATCGGCACGTAGTTACGTCAAGCAACCGGCACGCCACAGCCGTGTACCTAACCAAATGTTCATGTTCAGTTCCCTGATCATTTTCAGGCTTTGCATGATTAACCGTTTCTAACTTATGTAAACAACAACGACCGCATCCATCGCACAGTGACTCCCACTCTTCTGTGGTCATCTGATCGAGCGATTTGGTTTCCCAAAAGCGGTCATTTGGCGTTTGTCTCATTGGTGTCCTGCGGCAAGCTTCTGCTCTTCATGATGGTAGGCGACTACGCGCTCTACTTCCTGCGCGGACCCCATTATAACCGGCACTCTCTGATGCAGTGAATCCGGCCTGATCTCCATAATGCGTTCAATGCCAGTACTTGCCACACCACCGGCCTGCTCAACGATAAAGCTCATGGGATTGGCTTCGTACAGCAATCGCAACTTACCGGCATCACCTTTGGCAGCGAGTCTGGCATCCATCGGGTACATGAATATTCCACCACGGCACAATAGGCGATGTACATCAGCCACCATTGATGCCACCCAGCGCATGTTGTAATCCTTACCGAGTGGTCCGGTCGAACCTGCCAGGCATTCATCTATATACCGCTGTACCGGCGGCTCCCAATGGCGACTGTACGACTGGTTTATAGAGTATTCGTTAGTTTCTTCCGGCAACCGGATATTCGGCATGGTAAGAAAAAAGTCACCGGTACCAGGGTCAAGCGTAAAACCATTTACGCCGTTGCCAGTGGTTAATACCAACATGGTCGAGGTGCCGTACAAACAATAGCCGGCACACACTTGCTTTACCCCTTGCTGCAAAAAATCTTTATCTGTTAGTGTCTCGACGCCGCGGGGTAACTCGAGAATGGAAAATATAGTACCGACTGATACGTTGATATCGATATTAGAGCTGCCATCAAGCGGATCAAAGGTAATCAGGTAATTACCGCGCGGGTAGATATCCGGTACCGGCAGACAATGGTCCATCTCCTCTGAAGCCATGCCGGCCAGATATCCACACCACTGTGTCGATTCAATAAACAATTCATTTGAAAGGATATCGAGCTTCTTCTGTTGCTCACCTTGTATGTTTTCACTGTCTGCTGCACCGACTGCCTGCCCGGCGAGCTGCCCCTGGCCCGTCAACACAGCGATCTTTTTGCAGGCGGAAAGCACCTCAAGCAAAAGACCCGTCAGTTTACCGCTGGCAAATGGCCGCTTGCGTTGTTCTTCTGATATGAACTTATAAAAAGAAGTGTACTGAGACATTGAAACTTCAACTCCTAAAGGCAGCAGGAGATAACTTTTAAGCGGACAAAGCCAATGTTCCACTCAGGCTGGAAAATGTAAAAAAAACACATTTACCAGAAGTTATCTTGATAGTCAGCCTTGATCTGTGCCGTCGCTTTTCGTTTCTTTCATCGTATAGATATCGATAACAATGGCTGTAAGCTGTGGCCGGAAAGTACGCGATATAAAAGACTTAACAGCGCTGTCCAGCTCTGATCTGGGCCCACCGTATTGAAACAACAAAATACATTCCACCAGACCGGTAACCAGTACTCAAAGTCACCTTGCAGTATCACCACCTGAAGCCACCATGGCAGAGCAACCTCGTAAAGCCACCATGCCAGTGGGCCACGATCCAGGATGAGTCATCACTTATTCCAGCTCGATCATTTCAAAATCATCGCGCCCGGCACCACAATCGGGACACACCCAGTCCTGCGGCACATCCGCCCAGCGCGTGCCGGGCGCCAGGTCTTCACGCGGCGCGCCAAGCTCTTCGTCGTAAATCCAGCCACATACAACACACATGTATTTCTTAAAGTTCATCAGATCTCCAGGTAAAATCCCACGGTGTACTCACTGCCAGCCCGCTGTATTATGTGCTGCGACTGAGTCGGTTTCCAGATCAGCCATCAAACTCTCACTCAGCTTTCACCCGACCATAACCGGAGCACAGCCATTGCCTGCATCAGATACGCTGTTTAACGCTGCAAAAAAATTCATACCCGGTGGAGTCAACTCACCGGTCCGCGCCTTTAAAAGCGTTGGCGGCACTCCGCTTTTTATCAGCCGTGCAGAAGGCGCCTATCTATACGACAGTGACGATCAACAATACATTGACTACATCGGCTCATGGGGTCCGATGGTGGCAGGTCACTCGCATCCATTTGTTATAGACGCGGTGATGCAAGCCGTGCAGTCCGGGTTGAGTTACGGCGCACCCACTGAAATTGAAACCACGATGGCAGAAAAAATATGCCAGCTGGTACCGTCAATGGAAATGGTACGAATGTGCAGCTCTGGCACAGAAGCCACCATGAGTGCAATTCGCCTGGCACGCGGCTACACAGGCCGCGATAAAATCATAAAATTCGAAGGTTGTTATCACGGCCACTCCGACTGCCTGTTGGTCAATGCTGGCTCAGGTGCATTGACACTCGGTGTGCCAAGCTCCCCCGGCGTACCGGCCTCATTCGCAGAGCACACGCTGACTGCAAGCTTCAATGATCTGCAAAGCGTAGAAGCGCTGTTCGAGCGATACGCCGATGAAATAGCCTGCATCATTGTTGAGCCGGTGGCCGGCAATATGAATTGCATTCCGCCGACCGCCGGGTTTCTGGAGGGTTTAAGATCTTATTGCGACGCTCACTCATCTGTACTGATTTTCGATGAAGTGATGACGGGGTTCAGAGTCGCCAAAGGTGGGGCGCAATCGGTCTATAACGTCAAACCGGATATGACCACACTTGGCAAAATCATCGGTGGTGGTATGCCGGTAGGTGCCTTCGGCGGAAAATCAGAAATCATGCATCACCTGGCACCACTGGGGCCTGTCTATCAGGCAGGTACATTGTCAGGCAATCCGGTTGCAATGGCAGCGGGGTTGGCAACTATGAACATAATCAGTCAGGACGGCTTCTACGAAACACTGACTCAAAAAGCCCGGGCGCTCGTTGACGGCATCACAGAAGCTGCCAGTAACAACGGCATAGCACTATCTAATAATCTGGTGGGTGGGATGTTTGGCATATTCTTCACTGAAGAACAACACGTAAGCAGGTTTGAACAGGTAACAGCATGCGATGCGGAAAAATTTAAAACCTTTTTTCACCATATGCTTAAACGCGGTGTTTACCTTGCACCTTCCGCATTTGAAGCAGGCTTTATATCGACAGCACACACCGATGCAGATATTCAAAAAACAATAGATGCAGCAGACGAGTCATTCAAGCACCTCGGTGCATAACAAATGACAAAAATGCTTCGAGTCGCCATGTGGTCAGGGCCACGTAATATCTCAACGGCTTTAATGCGTGCATGGGAAAACCGGCCCGATACTTTTGTTACTGATGAACCGTTCTACGCCTTTTATCTTTCAAATACTGACATAGAACACCCCGGGCAAAAAGACATCCTTGCCAGCCAGTCGACCGACTGGCAAGAAGTTGTAACTCAGTGCCAAACACTGGAGGCCAACGGCTGTACAGTGCATTATCAAAAGCACATGACACATCACATATTGCCACAGGTATCACTTGAATGGCTCGCAGAGCTGACGAATATCTTCCTGATCCGATCACCTGCTGCAGTTGTCGCGTCCTATTCAAAAGCACGACCGGATCTGACTGCGTCAGACCTCGGCTTCGAGCAGCAAGCGCAGTTATTTAATTTTGTTAAAGATCGGTTTGATATAGCTCCGCTGGTGATCGATTCAACCAGCCTGCTGCAGCAACCACGCAAAGCAATGGAAATTTTATGCACTCATTGCGGCATTGCGTTTCATGAAAACATGCTTTCATGGCCTGCGGGAAAAAGACTATCTGATGGTGCCTGGGCCCCCTACTGGTACGGTAACGTTGAAGCTTCCACAGGATTTTCAGCACCCTCTGCGCAGCGCACGATAACACTCGACAAGCAGCAACAAAAAATTGCTGATGCCTGCCAGATACACTATGACGCTATGGCGGGATACGGCGTGCAATTTTAGTTAGCTTCACAACATTTCAAAATTAACGAGAGAAACAACCAATGGCCAACGAAGTCACCACTAAAATACGCGATCAGATAATGATCATCACGCTGAATCGTCCGGATGCAATGAATGCAGTCAACCTGCAACTTGGCCAGCAACTTTCAGAGAGCCTTGATGCACTGGATAATAATGATGATGTCAGAGTTGGTGTACTCACCGGTGCTGGTCGGGCATTTTGTGCAGGCATGGATCTAAAAGAATTTGTTCAGCAAAAAGGCATGCCGATGGTTGGCGACCGTGGCTTTGCCGGCATGGTGGAAAGAGCCTCAAAAAAGCCATTGATCTGCGCTGTTGAAGGATTTGCACTGGCAGGTGGGATGGAACTCGCGCTCGCATCCGACTTAATAGTCGCTGCCAAAGGTGCAAAATTTGGCATACCGGAAGTCAGCGTGGGCCTGTTTGCCTCAGCCGGTGCACTGCTCAGACTTCCCAGAATGATACCTTATGGTCGAGCAATGAAAATGGCATTAACCGGTGAGCCAATACTGGCTGAAGAAGCCTATGAGCTCGGCCTGGTTGCTGAACTTGCCGAAAAAGGACAGGCACTCGACGTCGCAATTACGCTGGCTGAAAAAATTGCGAAAAACGCCCCGCTTGGTTTAATGGCCTCTAAAGAGATACTGCGCGAGATGCAAGGTCGCACAGAAGATGAGTTCTGGGCATACCAGCAGACTCAACTAGACTATGTATTTAGCAGTGAAGACGGAATTGAAGGAGCTACCGCTTTTGCTGAAAAGCGCTCGCCGGTGTGGAAGAACCGATAACCTGGTCGATATCCTGGTCAATTGTCTGAAAAGAGCACCAATGCCGACGCAGTTGAGCAGGACTAAATTTTTATTACAGCGCTCTATGTAAAATGAGAAATTATTCTGAGACAACAAACTCTCACTAACAAATTGCGACTGACACTGCTCGGCATTTTATTTGTAGTGGTTGTAATTGCCATCTCTGTGCATCAACAAAGCCTGCTGATACCTTTATTTATCGGCATGTCAACCACGCTGAAAAGCCTGGTAAAACTGCTTACACCAAAGTTTGTTGTGCTGTTTTTCAAGAACTCTGTGTTTCTGAAAATCAAGCAAATACTCATAAAGGCTTCAACCCGTTTCGTTGTACTTTCTCATAAGCCCTGGCGGCACAGAATACGATGGCTGAAAACCACAGCCTCAAGCACGGCGCTGCAGGTACTACAACTCTACTTGAAATCTCCCTTGTGGCTGCGCACAACCATCGCGCTCGGATTACTAATTGCCACTGCAAGCAGCTCTTATCTGGTCATCGCTCTACTGATAATTCCACAGCCAATACTGAGATGGGCCAGAAAGAAAATACTGACTACCCTGAACAGAACCGGTGTCACTCATGTGATAAAGGTCGCTTATAAGTTTTTGATTCCTGTCAATGTGCGTAATAAATGGTACATGCACAGCAAATGGACAATGGGCCGACGTCAGGTGCAGACAGCGCAAAAGCTGCGCGGCAGGTTTATCGATAGAAACACTCTGCCACCATCCGTGATTGATCAGTGAACCATTTCAACCTACAGAACGGTTTACTCAGGTGATGTCGATCAGCAGCAGTTTTATCGCTGTGTTGCTCACTGTGTTTGCATCTTTCAATGCAATGTATTCTCCACAGCCCTTGCTGCCGTTCATCAGCAACACCTTTGAAGTTACGCCAACCACCTCCGCGCTGCTGTTAACTGTGCCTTTTGTATTACTGTGCTTCTCACCGGTGCTCTATGGTGCAGTATTACAGCGGATTAATGCGCGCCCGGTTTTAATATGCTGCAGTCTGATGCTTGCCGTTACACAAGTTGCTTTTGCGCTTGCGAGCAACTTTCAGTGGCTGATGATCTCACGAACGATACAAGCATTTATTTATCCGGCAATTTTCACAGCCGCTGTCACTTACTGCAGTAAAGCAGGCTCCAGCGAAAAATTAGAACACCGGATATCTTTGTATGTTGCCAGCACAATTGTTGGCGGCTTGAGCGGCAGACTGAGCAGCGGTTACATCACCAGCTGGCTCGGCTGGCCTGTCATATTTATCTTGAATGCTGCATTGTTGTTTTGTTGTGCCACGCTATTATATTTTTCTGCGCGCGACGCATTGCCCGAAACCAGAGTAAAAAGCGGTGTTTTAATTACCGGGATTCTCAGAGACGGAAAGTTCATATCGGGCTACTTATTGATATTCACCACCTTCTTTGCGTTTTCTGCCATATTAAATGCGCTACCGTTCAGAATGGTTGACATCGATCCATCGATTAGTCCGGCCGGGATATCTCTGGCTTATTCCGGCTACATACTCGGAGTGATCATTGCCACCAACAGTCAAAAGCTTTGCCGACTCGCCGGCGGCAGAGTAAAAGCAATGACCTTGTCACTGATCGTTTTTCTGATCGCAATTCTGTCGCTATTGCCGGAGAAAAATTCCTGGCTCATTGCGCTTAGCTTTGCCACTGCATCGTGTATGTTTATGATTCATTCGACACTCTCGAGTTACTTAACCAGCCTGATGCCATCTGGCGCCAGCCTGATTAACGGTTTATATATTTCGATCTACTATGCGGCCGGTGCTCTGGGATCTGTGCTGCCTTTATGGATCTACAATAAAGTTGGCTGGACTGCGTTTACAGCTTGCCTGTTTTTTGTATCCCTGACCGGCCTGGCGACACTGAAACATCTGTCATTTCTGACATCAACGAACAACACTCGCCCGTGAAAGTATGATATTCAATAAACGCATCCGCCGCGTACCGATGCGAAAATCTGCCTTGATCGTTGCACTGGCACTCAGTGCCTGTGGCCTTGCTGACGAACTGTCACCATTCACCAGCGACGGTTGCAGCTCTTTTCCTGATGGCACGCTTGCGGCAAAAAACCTGTGGCTTGCCTGCTGCACTGCGCACGATCTTGCCTACTGGCAAGGTGGCAGCTATCAACAACGCCTCACAGCAGACAGGGAATTGCAGCAGTGTGTCGCCCGAACCGGCGAGGACGAGATCGCCAGACTTATGCTTGCCGGTGTTCGGGTAGGAGGCACTCCTTACCTGCCAACTCGATTCCGATGGGGCTACGGGTGGCCTTACCTGCGAGGTTATCAGCCCCTTACCACCGCAAAAAAAATACTGATCGCTCAGCAGCTGGAAATTACCGGGCATAAAGAGCCCACCCATAGCAGTGACAACCCTGCAACGGTCGATACTCCCGCTAACTCAGATGAAAATAATTAACGGTTAAAGCGGGTCAGATGTGTCCGCTCAAAGCCGGGTATCAATGCCAGTTGCAGCAAAACAACCCAATCAATACGTGGTGATCTGATTGTCTGTCTGGGCAACAACCTCTGGCTCAAGATCCAGCTCGTAGGTGCGCAGTTTATCAAGCAACTGAGGAATAGTTTTCTTTTCAGTCCTGGTTATCTTGACCTCGGCGAGTGTGACCTGAGGTTCCGTTTCAACGGCTGTGTACACCTCGGCAGGAGGCTGCTGACCATCAGCATGAGGCGTCGGGACATGAGGCGTCGGGCCATGGGGCTTCAGGCATGAAGGAATGGCTCTGAACTCGTATAGATCACCAACCTCCTCCATCCACTTTGAGAAAACCGCCAACGTGCGCCAGCGAGACATCGGGCCGTCATGCATAAGCACTATGGAGTTGTCGTAGCTGTCTTCAAGTTGCACAGTAATGTCATTCTGATGCGTCAGCGGGTCCCAGTCACGGGTATCGATGTTCCAACCGATGGGGCGCATGCCCATCTCTCTGGCAATGCCGTTGACTCGTGGATCAGTGTCACCAAAAGGCGCACGGAAACAATGCATGCTGGATCCACCTGCATCGCTCACGTACTTGTTGGTGATACTGAATTCTTCAACAATCCGTTGATCAGTCAGCGAGGTTAACGGGCTATGACTCAATGCATGGTTACCAAGCACATGACCGGCATCAATAATGAGCTGAATTTTTTCAGGACTGGCCTGTGCGCGCAGTCCGGTTACAAAAAAAGTGGCCGTTGCGTTGTGATCAGCAAGCACATCAAGGATATGTTCGGTTACTTTATCGCTCGACGGACCATCGTCAAACGTCAGATAAATAACCGGCTTATCAGCGGCATACTCTGCAGCGCTGGTCTCCAGAGGCAAGAGTGCCGCGAGGCTGATAATCCATGAAACGGTGAGTAAAAATGAAGGTCTAAACAAGAAATATTTTCTGCCGTGCTGCCAGTGGTGCGTTGCCTATGGCCAGTTTAGCTGGTTGCAGAAGTTACCGGCAGAAAATATTTATAAAGACAATTTACGCGTTAAGAATAACGAGCATCATGCATCATTTTTGAAACAAACATCTATTGCGATTGAAACAGCACACCATCCGGCACCAGCTGTTTGCCAAATCCGGGCCCTGACCAGAACACCTCAAGGGTTTCGCCGCCCAGATTCTGAAAATAACCAAGCTCAATTTCATGCAAACCCGCCTGCAGTGCGATGTCTCCCTGCTTTTCCAGCGCACCGTGCCTGCCGTCATTGTCAACCACAAGCTGCCCGCCGATGCTCAGCCTTGACCCATCGTTGGAGCGCACATAGAAAGTGTAGTCCCCGGGCTGCTCAACATTTATCAGACCGGCATACCTCACGCCATACTGATTAACCGCACCGGCAACCGAAAGATTAAAGTTATTAACCACACCGGTCTGCACCGGTTGCAATGATTCAAAGTCTGGCAGGTTGTTCCAGGCTCCTTCAAAGTATTCGTAATTCAGCTGCGGTAGCAGATTGATCTGACTGTCAGGGGTGGTCGTGATGTCAGGTTCTGTCGTGGTGTCGCCTGGCAACAATACGGTTTTGCCAAAGCCCGGCCCGGCCCATGAAGTCAGAAAGCCCTTACCGCCAAAACCCTGGAGATACCTTATTTCAACATCGTGCACTCCGGCAGCCAGAGTAACGGCGCCCTGTTTTTCAATCAGTGCGTGCAAACCATTGTTATCCACCACAAGCTGACCATCAATCAACAGCTGGCTACCGTCATCTGACTCGGTATAAAAGGTATAGGCACCTGCCTCGCCGATATCTATGCTACCTCGAAACCGTATTGCAAATTTGCTGTTCACTGGCGACACACTCAAGTCAAGGTCTGATGTCACGGAAGTGACTGCGGGTGTGAGTGAAGCAAAATCTGGCAATGCATTCCAGAAACCGAAATACAAATCATAATCCCACACGCTCGCAACAGAGTACTCACTCGTGGTCGTGCCATTGGCAGGCGCTCCAGAGGTTGAATCCACTGCGTTAGCAGCGAGTGCTGTATCAGCAATCACCTGCCTGCCAAAACCCGGACCACTCCATGACACGATCAGGTCGTCTTTGCCACTTTTTTCAAAGAATTCAACGCGGATTTTGTGCTCACCGGGTGCCAGTGCCACCACGCCACTTCGCACCGGTTGAATCGGATGCAGGCCGTCATGATCTACAATCATCTGGTCATTGATGTACAACCGACTTCCGTCATCAGACTGAATATAAAAAGTATAGTCGCCATCATCTGTAACGCTGATGACACTGTCAAAGCGGAATCCGTAGAAGTCGTCCTTCTCTCTTGGCTGGAGAGAAAAATTAGTTAGTGCACCGGTTTTTACCGCCTGCAACTGATCAAACTGCGGCAGTACATTCCAGTTACCTTCATAGTAGCTATAACTGACGGGTGTATCGAACACGGCAGCTACTTCAACTATCTCTACAAACACTGTATCGGCGATAGGTTGTTTTTCGAATCCCGGACCACTCCACAATACTTCAAGATTATCCCGCCCGGTTTTCTCAAAAAACTCCACGCGAACGTCATGCTCTCCAGCAGTCAGTGAAACAACACCATTGCTTTCCTTGTTTACATGCAAACCATCGTTATCCACCACCAGCTGACCATCAACATACAATCTGCTGCCATCATCCGAGCTCGTGTAAAAAGTGTAAGCACCGCTCTCATTCACGGTGATTCTGCTATCAAAACGAAAAGCATAGAAATCATTATTCTCTCTTGGTGAGAGCGAATAGTTGCTCAACACGCCGCTTTTAACTGGTGTTAACACATCAAATGCCGGCAGCGTATTCCAGTTACCTTCATAGTAGCTGTAGTTAACCAGTAACTCCGGCTGAGATACCACAGGTGCAACGGCAGGCTCTTCCGGTGCCACCGGATTTGAAATTGCAACCACCTCACTACCCAGATCAAAACGGGTTACAGGACGTTTCACCATATCACTGCCAGACCACGAAACTAGCAGCCCGTCATTGGCGTTGTTTTCATAGTACTGAACAGAAATATCATGTTCGCCGGCAGCCAGAAAAACGGATCCGGTTTTTTCCGCTTCAAACCGGTGAATACCGTCATGATTGACTACCACATTGCCATTGATGCTCAAACGACTCCCATCATCTGAAGACAGATAAAATGTATATACATCGTCAGAAGGCACAGTGATAGTGCTGTTAAAAACAAATCCGTAGGCCCAGTTTCTCTGTCTATTGTTAAGCGAGAAATTCGCCTGTGTGCCTGTAGCGACCGGCGTCAGTGCAGAAAAATCCGGCAATTCATCCCACAGCCCTTCGTAGTAAGCAAAATTCACATTGGTGTCTGTGGTTGCAGGTGTCTCAAAAGGATCTGTAGTTATCTTTACCTCTATCTGATGACCAACAGTAGGTACACCCTGATCATTCAATCCAAAAATCCAGTAATACCCTGGAATCAAAACATTTGGATTCGCATTGAGTTGTAACTCATAGTTACCGGTGGTGACCTTATTGAAAGGCACTGGCACAAGGCGCTGGTCAGTCGAATGATGATGGGTTACAGCAACCAGTCTGACCATATTGAATTTAACAATATCATCTGACCCGGTCAGTGTAATCGCGTCACCAGCCTGAGCTGAAGCCGGACCATTGTTAATCGAAGGTCGATCAGCTTTCTGACCAACACCATCAAAAAGATAGGGCGGCTCAAAGATCTCTCCATCCTGATGGTTGGTTTTACACAGACCGCATAATCCACCACCCATCGAGATAACGCGACCATCCTGCAACAACAATGCGGTTGAATGATAATTTCGTGGCTTCTGATGGGGTGCTACTTCACGCCATTCACCGGTATCCGGGCTCCATATCTCCGGGGTCAGAACAGTGCCTTCATCACTGAATTGCTTACCACTGGTATTACCTCCGATCACCAGGACTTCACCGTTTGGCAGCACTACCGTATTTTGCATTGTCCGCGCATTGGCCATTGGCTCAGTGGGTTCCACAACTGGTGAAGCCCCGTTCAGATCAATAGTCAGTGCTGTGTTTTGCGCGTTCAGCTGTCCCCCGCCTGCAACCAGCATTTTTCCGACGTCATAAATCACTGTTGTGTTGTACAGCCGGTCACCACCATCAACTTCTCGAGGGCCGTGCGCTGTGTGGGCATCGTCCTGATCCAGATTGATTGAAAAAAGTTCGTTGTTTGGTCCCGGGTGAAACAAGCTGCCATCCGGTGACACATTCAATGCTGGATACCAGTCATTATAGTTGTAGGGAAAGTCGAAGGCAGATTGCAGATCCACATTATCCAGTAATTGCCAACCGTAACCTTGTGTCCAGATTTCAGAGTTAGAGGAAGCCGTTGTACCAAGTGATGTCACCACCTGACCGGAAGCCAGAGTAGTACTTGTTGGATACCATCGTGCCATCGCCATCGAATCGATTTCACGAAATTTGTTGTCTTCAAAAACACTAACGGTAGACACGTGGGTCCCACCACCGGCAAGGAACACCCGTCCGTCAGGTAGCATGGATACACCGGCACAGAAAGCGTTATGGCCGGTATAGCCGGCATCCTCGAATGTACCAGTGGCCGGATCAAAAACAGAGGCAGTGGTGACTTCCGTAGATTCACCAAAGAAATCATCGACAAAGGAAGCCCAGGTTACGATACGACCATCGGTCATATTGGCCGCGCCTACAGCTATCTCAGGCCATTCAATCAGCTCACCCCAGCGACCGGTGCTAATCCAGTCTTCAGGCCTGATAAACTGACCAATGCCCGGCTCAGGCACAAACTCTTCGAAGTCGAGTGCGAGCTCCGCCCAGACTTCATCACCGAATGCCGCATCGTTTGCGCCCAACCCATCTACCGCCAACCCATCTACGGCAGGGGTATCGGTACCAGAGGTCGGATCTACATGACCAAGTTCACTGTCGCCATAACAGCCCGCCAGAGACGCAATGATCAATGCACAGTATGCCGCGAAGCCACAGCGCTTTTCTGTGGATAGTCGAGAGTACATATGGGTGTTCCACTAAGTTTTCAGTCGACAAAAGTCGTTTTAATACTTAGTGAACGGCAAGAGTGCGTTTATATTGACACTTACCGGGCAGAGACTCTGCCCGGCAATGCGATGTCTCTATTTTGAGGGGATCAGCAAACAGCTGGTTGAGCTTAAAGTGTTTAAAGTGCGAATCAATTCAACTGCCCCAATCCACATGGTAGATTTCACTTGGCTGATTTCACTCCGAAGATTTCAATTGCCTGACTTGCCGACCTGAATTCCATTGCCGGTTTTGCCACCGCGTTCCGGTCAGTGATAACTTAACCTGATTGCTGATCTGCCAGGCGCTGCACGGCTTCAAGGATCATTCTTTTCGACGTAGCAGTGTCACGCCAACCATCAATACGCACCCACTTACCCTCTTCCAGGTCTTTGTAGTGCTCAAAAAAATGTTGCACTTGCTGTCGGGTGATTTCGGGCAAATCAGTATAGTTTTTAATACTGATGTACCGCTGCGAAATACTACAGGCTGGAACAGCAACCACTTTCTCATCCTGACCGCCGTCGTCCTCCATGACCAAAACGCCAACCGGTCG
Organism: uncultured Granulosicoccaceae bacterium; assembly: GCA_938007995.1. Classification (GTDB taxonomy): domain Bacteria; phylum Pseudomonadota; class Gammaproteobacteria; order Granulosicoccales; family Granulosicoccaceae. Next base: position 104,506 of record CALLLW010000036.1, read on the forward strand.
ACAATTCATGACTGCACCCGGCATCAGCGGTCGGGTATTGCAGATCAGCACATCAATCGGATCGCCGTCATCCGACAGGGTATGCGGTACAAAGCCATAGTTACCCGGGTAACGCATTGGGGTATATAAAAAACGATCAACGAATAACGCCCCGGAATCCTTGTCGAGTTCATACTTGATAGGCTCGCCACCAATCGGTACTTCAATAATGACGTTGATGTCTTCTGGGGGATTTTTTCCAACCGGAATCGCATCTAATTTCACGGTTCACTCTCTCCGGGAGCCTGATGAATTAACAGTATCTGAACAACTTCGCACGAAGCGGGCCGCATCCTGCACCGTACCGACACAGAGCGCAACTGTTTTCTCTGTTATGTCGCTTGTTATCAGCAACGCCCGCGAACCTACGCAGTAAACCAAACCGGTACACGTAATTAAATTTACATAACGTCCGCAGGTCGCAAAGTAGGGACGTCAGGGCGTGGTCGCTATTCAATTTGCACCTGGCCGGCGGTGTTGGCGACCAGCGGCGGCAAAGCAAAATCAACACTCCAGGCAGAGCAATGCGCACCATGGCCACGCAAGGATTATAACAGCACCGCACAAGCAGAAAGCACCAGATACTGGCGGACAGCACTTTAGACGAAAACAGTACCCGGAAGGTATACTTTCACTTCAAATTAAATTTCAGAACCAACTCAAGCGAGAGAACACTATGCCTGACCTGAGCGGAAAAGCCGTCATCGTTACCGGAGCAAGCCGTGGAATCGGTGCGGCAACCGCGATGGAACTCGCACAATGTGGCGCCAGTGTAATACTCGCCGCTCGCACGGAAAACCAGATAAAACACAACGCCCAACAAATCAGAAACCACGGTGGGCAGGCAGAAGCAGTCATTTGTGATGTCAGTAAATACAAGGACGTACAGGGTTTAATTTCACACTGCGAATCCACTTTCGGCCGGCTTGACGCACTTATCAATAATGCTGGCGTGATCGATCCGATCGGTCATATCGCCACCTCTGATCCAGCTGCCTGGAAGCAGGCAACGTCGATCAATTTTGATGGTGTCTATCATGGTATACGAGCGGCTTTGCCAATCATGATGGCGCAGAAGTACGGCACTATCGTCACGATTGGCTCAGGTGCGGCTCATAGCGCTCTCGAAGGCTGGAGTCACTACTGCTCCTCAAAAGCGGCAGCCCACATGCTGACCCTCTGCGCTCACAAAGAAGCAGCCGCGTCCGGTGTACATGTAGTCAGTCTGAGTCCGGGCACAGTGGCCACAGAGATGCAGGTATTGATCAAGGCGTCCGGCATAAATCCGGTTAGTCAAATGGATCACTCAGATCACATTGATGCCGAATGGCCGGCCAAAACAATCTGCTGGTTGTGTTCTGAAGGAGCGTCGGAATATGCCGGTCAGGAAATTTCACTCAGAGATGCAGACATTCGCCGTAGAGTGGGCCTGGTTTCTGAGTAGCCGATGGGGCTTAAAACAGCGGTCATTACGTAAGCGCTGAACAAGCAAGAAAGTCTGAGTGATAACACCGAGAAAATTTAAAGCGCGAGCTTCAGATTGATGCCCGCGCTTGATGCCGGTTAGTGCAAATTAGCTACGCGAGTTAGCTATATAAGGCTGGCACACCCAGCTTCGCGTGAATTGCATTGCTGGTCGCGTGGTCAATATTCAGACCTTTCGCCAGCTTGTCCAGATACTGCGCCTCTTCCTGGGTATCCAGATCTATAGCAAGCAATGACATCAGGTAAACCTGTTGCTCCATGCCTTTTGGAACCGTGGGAATAAACTGCTCGACGGAAGTCGGGTTGGCCATTTCGTTACGAATAAAAGCCGCTTCCGCTTCGCCAATCTCACCTAGATTACCGGTGATTTTTTGCTGTTCGGCCTCATCAATCTGACCATCAGCACGAGCCGCCATTAACATAGCGCGCAGCATAAGTTCCGCCTGCTGCTCTGCAGTCGGATCGGGCTCAGGCTCCTGCCCTGCCAGTGCATTGTTGAACAGATCACCAAACCCACCTTGCTGCGGTTGCTGTGGCGCCTGCTGCTGCCCGGCTTGCGCACCACCGCCCAGAGACTCAAGCAGCCCGCCCAAACCACCGGCCGCCGCTCCGCCTTGCTGGCCACCCTGCTGGCCGCTCAGCAAACTGCCGAGACCACCTGCAAGACCACCACCTGCACCTCCACCGCCAAGCGCTCCGCCCAAGCCACCAGAACCGCCACCGGCCTTACCGAGGGCGCCACCTAACAAACCACCCAGACCACCGCCAGCACCACCGCCTTTCAGCGCGCCACTGACGCCTTTGGCGACCATCGCACCTACTGCAACTTTTGCCAATGTACTGACCAAACTCATATTTTGTCCTCGTTATAGAAATAAACGCTGATTCCAGCGATACCAATATGTATGTTGAAGCACAGCATCCTACAACGCAAGCAATGTAATAAACTGTGCCATACTCGTTGCTCATTACCGGGCACATCCGCATACCGCAGTCATACAGATCATGCCAATACAGTTCGAAAAATCTTTTACCCAGCAAGAACCTATTCCTGAAACGGCAATAGCCAAAGCAGTCGATGTAATGCGCTCAGGCAAACTCCATCGTTACAACACAGCACCGGGAGAGGAGTCTGAAGTTGCACGGCTGGAAAAAGAATTTGCCGATTCGCTCGGTGTGAATTTTTGCCTTGCCTGTGCATCAGGCGGTTATGCAATGCATATCGCTCTAAAGGCTTGTGGCGCAAAACCGGGTGAAACCGTCATCACCAACGCATTCACTTTAGCACCAGTGCCAGGAGCCATCGACAATGCGGGCTGCAAAGCCGCGTTGGTGGAAATTGACAACAACTACTGTGTTGATCTAAAGCATCTCGAACAGGTCATGCGGCAAACCGACAGTAAATTTTTTCTGATGTCGCACATGCGAGGCCACCTGGCAGACATGGATGCAGTGACACACCTGTGCAACACATACAACGTATCACTCATTGAAGACTGCGCACATACCATGGGCGCCAGCTGGAACGGCAAACCATCAGGCAGTTTCGGACGCGCCGCCTGCTTTAGCACACAAACCTACAAGCATATTAACAGCGGCGAAGGGGGATTCCTTACCACCAATGATGATGAAGTTATGGCAAAAGCCATTATCCACTCCGGTTCCTACATGCTGTATGAAAGACACGGCACCGTGCCAGAACCATCCGTTTTTGACGACATCAAACTCGATACGCCGAATTACAGCGGCAGAATGGACAACCTGCGTGCGGTGATTCTCAGGGAACAATTAAAAGAGCTCAGCGTTAACTGCAAACGCTGGAATCAACTATACACAGCAGCGGAAGCAGGCTTGAGAAAAAGCAATGCAATCACTCTTTCAGAAAGACCTGCTGCAGAAACCTATGTGGGCAGCAGCATCCAGTTTCGTGTTGATGCATTGGAAAACGCACAGGATTTTATTGAAAAATGTGCTGCACGTGGTGTAGAACTCAAGTGGTTTGGCAATAAGGAACCACACGGCTTTACCAGTCGCTATGACAGTTGGCGCTATCTGGGCAATTCAACCGTATTGCCCAATACGCTGAATATACTGGACCGCACTTTTGATATGAGATTGCCACTGACTTTCAACAAAGACGATATGCAAACTATCACAGAGATCATTGTTGAAGAAGTCACTCATTCTGTTTAAACGCAAGGCTGCTTTCTAATAACTTTATTCACGCACGAGTAGATTGCAACCACTAACAATCAGAAATCTCCTCTAGACTTCTAACTACACAGTCTGCATCGATAAGCTTGGGATCACGCGTCAGGATGACCTTGACCATATCATCCCAGTCCGGATACATATCTGTGATTCTCTGATTAACCTCTTCTGCCTTTAAAGAAATCGAATCCTGCGAAACTGTCAACAACAACTCCTGAGGCAGATCATCTAGTAACAATTGACCCAGACCATAAGCGAGCAGATCAGGATTGGTTTGACTACTCTGCAAACTGTTAACAAACGGCACCACAGCGCGCAAAACCTCCTGATCATCCAGGTTACCCGGTTTAAATTTCCGGTAAGTATCTTCAATTATTCGATAAGCCTTGGGCGCAGACTTATGACTTACATTTGCATTCACGCCAAACACTCTTACAGTTCGACTGAAATTGGCAAGACTGGCATCGAGCTTTTCTGACTCAGGCAGCTCATCTGCGGTCGCTTGTAACAAACGACTGTCTTTACCCTTACCGTAGGCGCTAACAGCAACAACATCAGCGATCTCACCACCTACCCGACTCGCTGGTAATAATCCAAGAACTGCAATCAACGTCGCAGGTGCAGATTTGTCATGAATCAGAATAGTCTGCCCGGTATTCAATCGCCGCAAAACAGGCTTGTCAGCAGACTTTGAAACCGGTAATCCATCTAACAGTTGATCAACAACTTCAGCCGCCGTGGCAGCATCAATCGCACCGGCAACAGCCACGGTCACCTCTTGTGTGGTGAAGGTTTCTCTATGCCAGCGTTTAATGTTATCGATAGAAATTGATGTGATGGTGCTTTCCACCGGGTTATTGTTCCAGTAGTCAGTAAAGGTAGACTCACCAAGCAACGTTCTTCTGGCAGCACTCCAGAGAATCGACGAACGTTCTGATAGCTGCGACTCAACCCGCTTTCGTTTCGCATCTCGCAACGCATCAAAGCGAAAATCATCAAGCAATGGCTCGCGCAGTACATCGTTAATGATGTCGACAGTCTGATCAAGCGTTTCCGGAGCCGATGAAAAAGAACCATAGATATGGTCAGGTGAAGCTCGAAGAGATGCGCTGCTGCCAAGCGCCGTTATATCCTGTTGAATTTTTTTCGCCGTTCGATCACCAGCCCCGCCGGACGACATCAGCTCCACCCCGAGCGTGCTGGCTGCAGGCAAGCCGGATGTATGAGCAAAATCGTTTGGCCAGATCACATGTACAGAAACACGCCCGGCATTCGGCATGTAGGCGAGCGAGAACCGCTGCCCATTCTCAGTCACGTGCTCAGATAAATCCGTTATATTGCCCACCGGCTCCTGAGGCACCGTTGCACAGGCCGTAAACAACAATACAACTGCTGAGAAATATTTGATGGTTTTATTATTCATCGCAGTATTCTATCAGCTTGATTGAACGCTTCTACGACCGAACCTTAATGAAACAAACCGATAGAGCTACGCAGGTGACTAATAAAAAATCAGCACCACAGTTGCGTAAGTGAGAGAGTGCCGGTGTGGGTTAACTGGCCGCCGTGGCGTTCTGCCACACATCAATTATCTCACTGTAGTTTTTCTCCACAGCTTTGATCAGCTCGGCATCAGTGGATTTTCCGGCAAGCCAATGTTGAGCAGGTTTGCTGAAGATGGTCCTTCCAACCGCAAAACCCTTAACCAACTCCTTACCCCGGAACGCCGAAAATCCTTGCGCAAGCTCTGCCGCTGGTGCATCAAGACCCAGCACCACGATACCGCAGCAATGCGGCAGACGCTGTTCTATGTGCTCGCAGATTTGCGTAGCGCGGTCAGCACTGACGCAAGGAATCTTCCACCAGTCCGGCCTGACTCCTGTATTGATTAAATGCTCAATCGATCGATACAGGGATTCACCTATATCTATAGTTTCCTCAGATGGTGGAATAATCTCAAGCAGAAACTGATGACCACTAACACAACAACTCTTGTACAACTCAAGAATCTTTTCATCCTGGTCCTGTCGCAGCGCCTCTTCATCAGCAGCACTGTAAAACACCAGGCACTTCACCACCTGTTCCTGCGGCCATGACAATAATCTTGAACCAATACTTGCTTCACCCTCAAACCGCAACGGTCGAGAACCCGGCACTTCAACAGGCCGCCCAATCCAGGTATCGCTGCCGGTTGCTGCGTTAAGAACATCCTGACCATAACGATCATCACATAAAATACCTCCACAATCATGTAGCTTGCGCTGATCGATCACGTTGTTGGTCGCGGTAAGCAGTAGCGACTTTAATTCATCAATGCGAGACAATTCTGCACCACAAGCCTCCGTCAAATCTTCCAGTTGCACACGATGATCAAACGCATGGATAAATAGTTTGTGCCACTGCTTTGGCCATGTGGTCACCCGGTGAAGATAGGTAAGCTCGGTATCTTCATCAGGGCGCTCAATACTATCGCTGCTAGCAAGGTAGTAATCCAGTTCCGGTTTAGTCGGCATGGCAGGCGTACAACCGTGGCGAGACACCACCAATGCACCGCAAGCATTGGCGTATCGCAGTGCCTGCTCATAGCCTTCATCATTCAGCCAGCCTCTTAAAAAGCCGGATATAAATGCATCTCCCGCCCCCAGCACATTCAACACATCTACTGTTACACCCTTAACTGTCACCCCGTTGTCGAGATCTTCAGGAATCTCACCTTCGTAAACACTTGCCCCATAGGGACCACGCTTTAAAACCAACACAGCGTGAGTTACTGATCTTATATTTTTTAAGGCCTGTAAAGTGTCCGTACTGCCCCCGGCAATATGCACCTCTTCTTCGGTGCCAACCACCAGATCAAATTCCGGCAGGATACTTTGCAGATGAGCAGTTACCGAATCACTGGCAATAAAACGCGTTTCACCATCACCTTTGCTTGTCAGCCCCCACAACACCGGCCGATAATCAATATCCAGCACAGTTTTAACCGACGCTGCACGAGCCAGACTTAAAGCCTTTTTAGAGGTATTAAGAATATGATCTGTAGAGAGGTGGGTTCCAGTTATCAGTAGTGCTTTGCTGCTTTCGATAAAGCTGCCATCAATGTCATCAACACTAATAGCCATGTCAGCACAGTTCTCCCGATAAAAGATCAAGGGGAAAGTATCCTGATCCTTTATGCCCAGCACCACCAGTGCAGTCAGCCGTTCCGGATCAGTAACAACACAACGGGTATCAACACCCTCACGCTGCAACTGTTCACGAATAAACTCCCCCATCTGTTCATCACCAACACGGGTAATTAGTGCAGTGCGTAATCCCATACGCGAAGAGCAACAAGCGATGTTGGTTGACGAGCCACCAATATACTTGGCAAAGCTCGCGACATCCTCCAGCCGACTCCCCACTTGCTGCGCATAAAAGTCCACACCCGCCCTGCCGAGACAGATCAAATCGAGTTTCTTTACAGTCATTAGCCAGTCTCAGAGGGGTTAACGCAGAAATACTAAAGAATCAGATAGCTCAATGCAAAAATGTTTGCCCGGTACAACGCTCAAGCCTGAACAGATGTGTACACGCCAATAAGTCTAAATCCGCTGATGAGATAAAATCTGTAACCGCCTGATAATTTGTGAATTCCCAAATCAGACATTAGATAAATTAAAAAGAACCTTACAAAATTAAAACAACCACCCGGCAATAGAGCTTTATCGTACAGCACATAAACAAGCTGGTAGCTACATCGAGGATTCCATATTCAGTGTTTTCAGAACCAGTCTTCGGTCTGCACCAGAGAAGAAGCCAGGGGAAATTGCAACTCAGACAGGAGCACAGTTGCCCGGCATTGGAGCGATTCGTGCTCGGACCTTGCACTTTGCCGCATTGTGATACAGGTATAGGGAATTTATGAAAATTAGCGGCGATGAAGCTTTAAAAAATGCGTTTCGTACGAAAGGCGTCAATCGTTTTCCAGAGCAAGAGGATGAAAAACGAGTTCGTAGCGGGAGACTATTTCCGTCCGTAACGCCAGGATTCACCATACAGCCTGGTAGTACCATATTTACTGTAGGCTCGTGTTTTGCGCGCAACATCGAAGCAGCGCTGCAACCTTATTTTAAAATCCCACTATGGATTTCTCCTGCCCCAAAGAAGAATTTCCAGGGCGTGCAAACGGTTTGTTAAACGAGTTCAATCCGGCTTGCATGGCGCAAAGACTGACCTGGGCATCAGAGAACTTTGATACCTCAACGCTGGAAGACACACTGCAAGGTACAGAAGATATGTGCATAGACCTGCATCTATCGGGCGGACGGTCAGTAACGAAAACGCGTGCGAGAGAGAGGCGACGGGAAATTGACAAAGTCTATTCTGAACTAACCACCTGCGATACTTTAGTACTGACACTCGGCCTGATTGAATGCTGGTACGACATGGAGACTGAGCTCTATCTGAACCGAAACCCGGGTCCAAATGTAATAAGAGCTAACCCTACTCGATATCAGTTTGACATTCTGGAAGCAGTAGAAAGCTTTGAGTTGCTCGCCAAAAGCATCAGCGCAGTGCTGGCTGCGGGTGTTAAAAATGTACTGGTTACCGTTTCACCTGTACCACTGCAAACAACTTTCTCCGGAATGGATGCGGTAGTGGCAAATAGTCACTCGAAGGCGGTACTAAGAACCGTCGCGAATATGTTGGTTAATGAATTTGGCGAGCAAATGGATTATTTTCCAAGCTATGAAATTGTCACGTCAGGCGGCCTGAGTTCTTATTATGAAGACAATGTTCACGTGCTGCCAGAGGTCATTACCGAAATTGTAGATGATCTGACTACCTTGTATTTCCCTGATATAAAAGACAGCGACAAGGCTGAAGCAACAGGATAATTTTACTACGGCAATGTCTGTTAACAGCCAGGGTAGGTTCCCTATCGTGCGTGGTTACCAACAGTATCGGATCTCCCGGAGATCCGTCACTTCTGGTGGGTCACACCGTAGCCAGGTTAACATCGCCCTCGTGATGTGCACTTTATTCTCCGAGCAAGAGACACAGACAACTGCCTTTAGTGCATCCGGTGCATCCGGTGCATCCGGTGCATAGTGGACTTACCGAGACACGTATCGCGCTTACTCGGCCGATAGGCCATACCCACTGACACAGACTCGCGGCAATTAAACACAAATCGGTTCAATGTGTTTTGGCAACGAGATCGCAATACAAAGATAACCATAGCCGAACACGCTCTCCCTGATTCAAGAACAATCAACCACCTGATCTTTTGTACCTGAAGACTCTACATTTCTCGTCTGAAGTATTTTCCGAGCGCAACCAATGACAACGTCATAAACAGCAGCTCCAGTACGTGAAGCGAACCACCTCCGTCACGGCCTGACTCCGCTTCTGGCACCTGCGCTGATTCAAGATCAGCGCTTCGTGTTGCCAGCACAGCTTGATTAGATTCGTAGTCAGCACAAAATGTATCTGGCCCTGTAAGCTGAAAGCGAGGTTCGTCAATACCACCTTTGGAAATAACAGATATTCCATCGGCACCCTGCTCCATAGACAGAAACAGTGTTTCGACTTCACCGCCGATCAACGCCGGGTCAAACGGAAATCGGTAACGTGTGCCTTCACTCCAGGTGCCATCGTAACTACGGATTGAATGACTGACATCCGGTAGCAGCGTTGTATCTGTATTGTCCCACTCACTATGACTTCCAGCCGAAATCAGCATTGCCCCTGCACCAGCATCATCACTGACATTCATCGTAAGTGCGGCAGAAGTAGCGGTTGCCGGCACGGCTGATAAGTTGAATTTTAACAGCGCTAACTGACCGGCGCCGTTAACCTGTAGATCGCCGCTCGCTCCGATCTGATTATTATCAACGTTGACAGCACTCAACGGACTTAGCGAGATAACACCATTGTTGCACGCTCCTGCTTCAGCCAGATTAGCGGGAATCTGCCATGGGTTCACAGGTTGAACAGCAGGCACATCGGTAGTTGCCATTTCTGTCTCAGTAGTATCTGGCGTACCATTTTGCTTTGGTTCTGGTTCTGGTTCTGGCTCCGGCGCAGATAGTGGCGCAATACTCACAACGTTCGGCTCATCACCCGTGTGAGGTGACTGAGGTGCATTGGTAAACACACCATCGTTAAAGTTGACCTGGTCGTATTTGAAAAGTGCAAACCGGTCAAGCACATGACCGTGTGATCGCCCGGCTATTTGTAACGTATGATCGCCAGCGGTAAAGTGCTGGCGTATTACTTCACCAACATGATCAACGGTTACCGTCCGCCACGACCATGCATTAATCTGGTTCATAAAGCCTTTGGTCCAGCCACTTAGCGGGTGCTCCCCGTCAATGTTACTTCCTGTTGGGAATCTCACCCATGAATCATTGGCTTCGGTACCGTTGGTCCCTTCACCAATACGACTGCGCCACCTGAATTCATAGTTACCGGGCGTATTGATCGTAAAGTGATAGGTGATCGCACCGGGTTCAGCTCTTTGCCCGCCTGTCGTACCCGGGCGAGTCCACAGGTACGCCGCACTTCCCGTAAACCCCGGAAATTCATTGGTTTCGTGCCAGTCTGTAACAGCAGCGACACTTTCTATTTCTACAATGAGCCTGCCGTTTTGTTCAACAAAAACAGTGTCAGCAACTGCTACTCCAGTGTTAAGTAGTGTCAGTGACAGGACGGTGTTGTAAAAATGCTTATTCATCAGAATTCCGCTTCAGATAGACGATCGCTTTACGCACTTATCAAGTGGCGGCGAGTGTTCCATTTAGCTTTAGCGAAACGAGATAGATATCACACTATTTACTGACTTCGGCCGCAACAGAGTTGCAGCTAGTTACGACAAGATAGAAAAAAATGATTCTTGCTTATCCTCATAACCCGGGCTCAACGCTTAAAGACGGCTTAAACCTTCACTTGCCACTTTTGCCAGATCCTGAAAATATACTTTTTACGGATTTGATCAATGAACCGAACAAGCTCTGGTTATCATCGTTAAAGGTTGACTGTGAATCCTGCCCCGTCCCTGCTCTGTAGTTATCAAAGCCAGTGAAGTTCTGATTGTTCACTCCAAGCCAGGAGAAAACAGCCTGATCCGCATCGACACTGGCACTGACGTAACTATTGCTGTCCAACTGCAGGCTGTCTGATGCAGCGTTGACTGTGACCATATATTCACTGATTGAGCTTACAGAGTTATCTGCAATACTCACATTTTTTGATTTATTGATAATAATCGGACCACCGCCCCACACAGGATTGGTATAGTTGCCGCGCAGCTCGTTTGCGTTAACCGTAACATCGCTTACCATACTGTCCGGCGAAATGGTTCCGACAACCAAACCTGCCTGGGTATTGTCCGCCGACACATTGCCTGACAAAACTATTGCACTGGCCTCACCCGGCTGCTCGGCACCGACGGAGAATCCGACAGTATTATGGTGAGAGAAGTTGTTTTTCACACTGACCTCTCTGGCACCATCGACATAAATACCTGCAGATGCGGCAACTGGAGAGACACAACGGTAAACTTCGTTGTTTCGAATAACTCCGTTTCTCGCATGGTTTAGATGCTTATCTTTCAGACCAACCCAGTCGTAGTTGCCAGCTGCCACAATGCCAATGTTGGAAATATCGTAGACCTCGTTACCAGCGACTAGAAAACCATCTATGTTGCCAGTGATTTTTATCGCCTCACTGTAGCCGGTTGTCAAATTATAAACTTTGTTGTTCAGTACAGAAACATTGCGCATCGGGCTGTGACTGTCACCCACAATAACCACAGGATTCAGGTTATCGGTGGGTTGCGGAGTATTGGCTGCATTAGTATCTGTGGTCCAGTGCATATCATGAATTTTATTGCCGCTTATTGTTATGTTCGCACTGTCACCCGTGACGTGTACGCCCGATTTGTTACCAACAAGGTTGGTCAGCTGCAAATTCTCAATCGTTATATTTTTCGAATTTCTGATACTGATCATTGCTGCAAACTCGGTGATTTGACTGCCGTCCAGTATTGCAGCCTCTTCACCATACCCTGTTATCACCAGCTTACTGTCTGATCCGGCAGCAGGTAGATTTTCTATCGACAGAGTATTATCCAACACATACGTGCCGTCGCGCAGATTCAGTACAACGTTCTGACCCGATGGTACCAGACCGACTGCATGACTGATGGTCCGCCAGGGCCGCGAAATGGTGCCATCGCCACTCGTGTCATTGCCAGATGCAGAAACGTAAAACTGCATAGCGTCGGCGTGTGTTTGCCGATCAGAGCTAGTAACATTGCCATGCATAGTAATTTTCTCGTCACCGCAGGAGAGTAGAAAAATTATGCTAAACGCCAGCATCACCTGCAGTCGTATACTTTTCATACTTCTCATAGAATTTTTATACTTCTCAGGCTCTGACTCCTCACACGCCGAGTGCGAGGGACTGGCGCACCACACATTGCCATTTAGCATCGAGAACACAATGCTTACAAGCTTGGTACCAACTGACTGAGAAGTCGCTCTACTGTCACGATGAGCAGTTAGTCGCTGTGAGCAAGATCAAATGCTGCTTCGCGAAACGTCTGTCGGTTGGAATGCAGGAGTACTCGCGTGATGACCAGCTCCATACAGCTCAAGACACCGGATACGCTTGGTACGTTCAGACTTTTCCTACCCTGCATAGTAGGCGAAAGCAGTTATTTTGAAAGAGCTCCACACTGACTGTGCCCATTGACACCATTGATACGCACCACACATGCGGCAAAAATTTGCTGCAGCATTGGCTAGTTTGATTTCCAGATCCGTACCTTATGAACCACCAGATACGTCACAAGGTACACCACAGGATCGGCTACAGAACAGCCTGTCACCACAACGTTGAGCACAGGGCACATAATTTGCTCTTTATACCTAATGTCTCCCGCATTCCTCCACACACGGTCGCAATTTTTTACTCTGATGCAGAGGGCTCTTGCCGTCTTACTAACAACGGTTATGCTGTTGTTGGTACTGCCGCAGCTCGCAACGCAATGGCATGGACCTGCAAAGCTTGCAACTCCAGGCATTTCAGGCCAGGCAACCAAGCCCGTTTTGAGCCAGATCAAAGCGCCACAGGAAGCTTTTGACAGCAGCTTAACCCCGCCATTTACAGCTCGCTCCGCAGCACTACCTGACGACCCTTTCGCACGGCAGCAATGGAACTTGCTTGAAAGCCGGGAACACGAAGGCTCAAGCGGCCTGTTCAAATCACAGGAATACCTGACTGGCAGTCACAACATCGTTGTTGCTGTGGTGGATTCAGGCGTTGTGCTGCAACACGAAGATCTTAACTTCTTACCAGGCTATGACTTTATCCATAATCCGGCAGTTGGTAATGACGGTGACGGTCGCGATCATGATCCCGGTGATCCGGGAGACTGGGTGAATCAAGAAGATATCAACCAGCAAACCGTTAGTGCAGGCTGTCCTGTTGCATCCAGCAAGTGGCACGGTACTGCGATTGCGGGAATCATCGGCGCTACCACAGATAATGCGACTGGTATTGCAGGTGGTTCATCGGCTATTTCAATGCTGCCAGTGCGAGTGACAGGTAAGTGTGGCGGCTATGTCAGTGATCTGATAGATGGTATTCGCTGGGCCGCAGGGCTGCCGGTCGCAGGGGTTGCTGATAATCAGCACCCTGCCCGTGTTATCAACTTGAGTGTTGGCTTCCCCGGTAAGTGTTCCAATGCTATGCAACAGGCGATAAACGATGCCTCGGAAACCGGTGCAATACTGGTAACCGCAGCAACCAACAGCGCAGTTAATCTGGATGAAGAACCATACTCTCCCGCAAGTTGCAATAACGTGCTCACTGTTGCCGCAACAGATAGAAGCGGCAGTATCACACCTTATACGGCATTGGGTAGCGCAGTTTTTATATCAGCCCCCGGTGGTACCGCCAACGATGGCATCATCACCACACAAAATGATGGACTAGAGATTCCGGCCACTAGCGACTCTTACGGATATCACTATGGCAGCAGTATTGCCGCCGCACATGTCAGCTCAGCGGTCGCTAATCTCTTATCTTACAACCCTGAGTTGAACCAGGCCGGTATCAGAGAATTGCTGTCAGCTTCAGCAACACCAATGGACACTGACGCGCAATGCAGTTCAGGTGCATGTGGTGAAGGACGGCTGAATGCTCTTGCTGCTATGGATTTGCTCAGCTCTGATTATCTACTGACTGAAGATAACATAGAGCCTTTGACCACACCTGTCACAGCCGTTCAAATTGCAGCAGCGATTAGCAGTGACGAAGACATAACTGCTGAAGCAGAATCAGTCTCTCGGCTGCTTGAAGAGGTACAGGCAGGCTCCAGTGACTTGCCAGGCATCGTGCTGCTCTCGTTACTATTTTTTCTGCGTACCAGACCGATACGCTTACTCTGCCGTGCAACGGCAAGATCAGCTGCAGGCAAAGAGTAATAACACTTCCCGCGCACCCCGCTGCCGTGGGATACCTGGCGTTCGCCCCGCACTCGACGCAATGGCCGAAAAAGTTTTTGAACTTGGCAACACCGCAGGCCCTGGTTCTGCACTTAAAGTGGTTAATCAACTGCTGGCAGGTGTGCATATAGCAGCCGCCGCTGAAGCGATCACTTTTGGTATCAGCCAGGGCATTGATGCGCACACCACTGTTGATGTTATCTCTCAATGTGCGGGAACCAGCTGGATGTTTGAAAATCGCGGACCGCATATTGCCACTGGTGATTACACCCCTCACTCAGCCGTAGACATCTTTGTGAAAGATCTCGGTATCGTCTGTGATATAGCCGGCGATGCTTCCTTCACTGCGTCATTGGCCTCAACCGCTTATGCGCAATTTAAAGAAGCATCAAACGCCGGCCTTGGTGGCGAAGATGATTCTGCAGTAGCAAAGATCTATGCAGAAAAAGCCAACTTGCAACTGCCCGAAGCAAACTAATTGAAAGTCACACCCCTATGCCGTTTCAGTGGTTGAACTCTCAGGCTTGCGATAGAGAGTATTGACCAGGTACGTAGCATGCGTACGACTACTTGCACCAAGTCTTTTCATCACCTCGTGCACATGCACTTTAACTGTGCTTTCACAAAGCGACAACTTTGTAGCAATATACTTGTTTGACTTTCCAAGAGAGACATACTCGAGCACCTCGAGCTGCCTTGGTGTTAGTTTTTCTTCAAGTTTAGCGGATATTGCACCCAGCTCTGTAGAAAACGTTTCTAAAGCACTGCTCCGGTACTCCATAGGAACAAATTGCACT
Source organism: uncultured Granulosicoccaceae bacterium (assembly GCA_938007995.1). Lineage (GTDB taxonomy): Bacteria > Pseudomonadota > Gammaproteobacteria > Granulosicoccales > Granulosicoccaceae. Next base: position 119,537 of record CALLLW010000036.1, read on the forward strand.
CCGGAAAAAATCAAATACAGACAATTTAAAACCTGAGCAGTGTTGTATGCGTCAGGCACCACACCTGCGATCTTATTCGAGCTAACCAGCTCCGCCAACCTGTGCTCGTATTTGTCGGCAATAACGGTGATGTAACTATCCTTGAAGTCGTCGGCAAGCAGTTGAATACTTTCCAGTGCAACCTCAACAGTGAGTCCGTCGGTGTTGATTAACACAATGTCGAAGCGTTCCTGGTCCTGCCCAGGCGCCTGTCCGCGCTTTAGGTCAGCGGACTGCTTAACGCCTTCACCATACTTCGCTCGACTCTCCAGCGCACTACATGCTGCTGTAACGTCCAGCACTTTCGCACTGCGAAGCGCATCTGTCAGTGAATTTACGACCTGGCTTTGAGACTCAATCACCAGCACTTTCAATTTTTTCTCCGAAGGAAAGTGATGGGTTTCTTGCATACTATAAACAGGGTTCATCCGTTAACTCCTTAGTTTGCGTGTAGCCGCGGATACATCTTAATTTAGTACATTTAGATGTTTAATCAACTATTTTTCCGCCACGTGAATAAGCTCTTTTCCTCTGATAAAACCGCATAACCCACTGTTATTAAACCATCTAAATAACGCTCGGGCCTGATAGATGATAACACGCTCGACAGGTGGCGCAGGTTGGCAGCGCATACGCACAATTTGCTGAAAAACAGTCTCCCGACACAGGACGTAGAATCGGGACGTAGAATCAGGGCGCGCCGAACAGGATGCCAACACTGGCCTGTTTCGCTAAACTAACCTACCAAACCCAACAACGGAGCGCTCGACATGTCGCAGCCTACCCCCATCAGCCACTCGATAGATGAGCAAGCGATACGCGTTGATCTGGCGGCAGCTTTTCGGCTGGCGGTCCATTTTGACTGGCATGAATCAATTGCCAATCATTTCAGCGCCGCAGTTTCTGACGATGGCAAAACCTTTCTGCTCAACCCGAAGTGGAAGCATTTCTCAACGATCAAAGCCAGTGAGCTGCTAAAGCTACATGCAGAGGACACTGAAGCCATGAACAGACCCGATGCACCAGAGCCTTCTGCATGGTGTATTCACGGCGCCATACATGCTGCGATTCCACACGCACGCATCCTGCTGCACTGCCACCCTCCGCATGCAACTGCTTTGTCCTGCCTGAAAGATCCTTCGATAAAGCCAATCGATCAAAACACCGCACGATTCTTCAATCGCTTAGCGATTGACCTTGAGTTTGGCGGTATTGCCGATGATGAACAAGAAGGTAAGCGTATCGCTTCAGTGCTCGGCAATCATTCAATCATGATGATGGGTAACCACGGTGTTTCTGTGGTTGCAGAAACTGTCGCCGAAGCATTTGAACATCTTTATTACCTTGAGCGCGCCGCGAAAACCATGATGCTTGCCTATGCCAGCGGGCAGCCGCTGAGTATTATGCCAGACGACCTTGCAGAGAAAACCGCGCAAACCTGGGAGGTATATTCCGACTCGGCATTCGCACACTTTGATCAGTTAAAGCAGATGCTTGATAAAACAGATAGCTCGTACCGGGATTAAATATCACCCAGGCCTGTAGTTGCGTAACTATCAAGTTGCTATAACTTTCAGTTTCCTTTAACCATCAAAGCTGCGGTGCCTGTCAAAGGCACCGCCTTGATCTATAAAAAGCGTGTTATACGCTGACCCAGCCTTTGCTCTTACCCGCCTTGTATATTGCATCGATCACACGTTGATTGGCATATGAATCTTCCAGTGAAAATAATGCTTGCTTTTTACCGGCACATGCACGTGCAAACGCTTCCACTTGCAGTTGATACTGGTTAATACCGGTGTAGCTAAAGGCCCGGCATTCTGAGTGCGTCTGGTTGTGCAGGCGCAATTCATCACCGGCATAAATATTTGAATTAAACGGTGCAGTCAGCTCTATAAAACCCTTATCACCATGAAACACAATACTCTGGCGCAATGCCATTTGCGTTGAGATGTAAAAGCTCAAATCAAAACCGCTGAATTTTGCATTGATTGTGGCGTAGCAATCGGTTTTGAAGTTCTCATCAAACACTACAGTAGAATTAATCTTTTCAGGCTCAGCACCGGTTGCGAATCTGGTTGCAACCACCGGATACACGCCAATATCCGGTATGACACCGCCGCCCAGCTCAACCCGGTTACGCATGTTATTGCCATCAAGGTTATGGTAGGCAAAAGACGCCTGCACATGGCGCAACTCACCGATGGATCCTTTGCGAATCAGCTCCTGTACTTTGAACCACTGCGGATGATAGGTCACCATAAAAGCCTCGGATACAATCACCTTGTTGCGGTCACGGGCCTTGATCAGCGATTTAATTTCAGCCGCTTTCAGTGCTATCGGTTTTTCACACAGTACATGTTTGCCGGCATCTGCAGCTTTGATGGTCCATTCGGCGTGCTGTGAAGTGGGCAGTGGGATATAAACTGCATCAATCTCGTCTGACGCCAGTAGCTCTTCATAAGAGCCAAACGCGGAATTTGCATCAATGGTTTTGGCGAGCTTTCTAGCCTTTTTAATATCTCTGGAGGCAACTGCTGCAACAATGCAGTTAGACGAGTTTTGTATAGCCGGTATAAGCTGTGTTATTCCGATATCTGCGGTAGATAATATTCCGATGCGTAGCACTGTTTTCTCGCAAGTTGGGTCAAGCCCTGACCAATAAACAGCGGCCAAAGCGGCCGCTGATGTTCAACTTACATTGTTGCACAGTTATGTGCTTTGTACGCTTAAAGTTGAGCGCTGCTTACACTCGACGCAATCTACCGAGCAACAATAAGAATATGGTCAGGCCAAGTGCGCCACCCCCGGAACTTGAAGCACTGGTTGTACCCGTTGTACCGTCGGTGCCTGACGCATCTGAATCACCTGTACCCGTACCTGTTTCGGTGCCAGTCACACCCGTACCGGGAGACCCGAGTGAAGCCACCTGGAACTGCCTTTGATTCACCAGCGTCGGCTGTCCTGATTCGGCTGTTTCCTCAATCAGCCAACTAGCCTCCTGATCTACCGCAGGGGCGGCAAAGGGAATCGGGCCGATCGTATCAATCACAACTTCATCATTCCTGCCAGTGCCCTCGCCCAGCTGCAGCGTCCAGTGATTGCGATCATCAATACATTCAGAGTGTAGATTCGCGTTGCGCTGAAGCGGTTGATCCTGCATATCCGGATTAAATACAAATGCCGGATCAAGTGTCATTTCGTCTGCAGAGATTGTGGTAAACAAACGGGTCATGTAACGGTCGCCATCAAGCACGGCAAGCGATCTTTGCAATGGCTCTATGATGTCTGTCTGAACAGTTGCCGCTACCGCGGCCCTGGCGGCAGACAGCTCCGCTTCAGTGTAGTTACTGGCGAGAAAATCCTGATCAAAGTAGTTACCTGCAAACTGGCCATCACGAAGTGGCAATGCTGTGGTCAACGTGTCGGTGACGATCGTGTCGCTAAAGAAGCTCTGCGATAGTGCAATGAACTCAACATCTGAAGAACCTGCCAGTCTGGCAAGATTCTCCTGCACGTCTGCAGGCGTGGTCAATTGGTCAGACAAATTGTCAAAGCGACCTGCATAGTCAGTGGCAAAACCCTGACCGCCTGCCTCGTTCATTGCATCAGTAATCAAAGACTGATAACTGGCGTAGGCGTTAAATGGTCCGGCAAACCAGTTCAGTCGAGTGTAGTTTGGTGTAACGTGTAGATAGTTCTCTGGTACGGCGCGCGCATCACCAAGCAACCAGATTAATACTCCCATGTCTTCAAGTGCTGCGACCGCTGTCAGGCGAATCGGTACAACCGGCTTGTCACTTTCATAACGCATGATCAGTGGCTGAATACTGCCGAGGCCACGATTCTGTTGCAGCCGTGCTGCAACAAACTTCATTTGTTCCTCTACGTACGGTGCCAACAAGCGCTCGCCATTGTCGCCCAGGTCGTAGCCGTTATCGACCAGCCACTGGGTGATGGATTCAACATTGTCTCCGCTGATCACGGTGACTTCATAGCCGCCAACGTCCTGTACGCTTTCGACCACCACACCCGAGTCTGCTGATGCATCAGCATCTGCCACGGTGCCTTCAGCTACCGTCGAAGTAAATACATCATCAAAAGCGCACTCCTCTCCAGATCGGGTCAGATTAAAATCCGGTCGAGTGGCAGGCTCAAGATCAGTGAACAAGGTATTGCTGCCAATCTCAAAATCCGGCTCGGTAGGAACCGGCACAACCCAGCTGAAGTCTTCAGCGTTACCAGCAAACTGGATTTGCACCATGGCGGTAATTTGATTGCCATCCTGGCGGAAAACGATCTGCTCGGCGGCCTGATTAATCGGCAGCAGCTGGCAGAAGAATCCGCCACAGGCAAGCGCTTGTCCGGGCAGCGCCAGGGTTGCCAGCGCTATTGTTGCCAATACCGGGGTTGCCAGTGCCCGGGCTGCCAGAATTCCTTGAAAAGACTTCATTGATGCCTCCATTTTTTTGAGGTGGTGAGGATTGACTATAGTTAATTTTATTTGGGATTATATTCCCATTTTATAAAAAGTCAAAAGGTTTTCGAGGCATCAGTTGATCCGGGCACAAAAAGCGGGATCTGCGCAGGCCCCGCGTCGTGATGAAATTTCAAGCAGTAGTCCGGCGCGCCAGTCGGCCAATCCAACAGCGCGCCGGTTAACCAGTTGTGAAGCCTCGCCATGAAGCCTGGTCGTAGAGTCAGGTCGCGAAGTCAGGTCGTGGTGCTAGTATTTACCGACAAAATTCAAAAACCAGCCTCGAACGTCATAATCTTCATTGGCAAGGTTGTCATCAAACTCAGTGAAGTTATACCCTACTGAAAACTGCAGATTACGACCAACGGTATGACCCAGTGATAGCAGTGCACCATGACGGACACTGTCTGTTGCATCGGACTCAAGCCAGTGATACGACGCCATACCATCAACGCCAAAAGGCGCCTTGTAGCGAAATCTGACAGCGGCCAGTGTGGCATCGTTACTGATCCAGTCGCCTGACTGACGCTCTACGCGAACCTCACCTTCCCGGTAGGCGAGCTTACCGCCGACAGTCCAGCGTCTGCCAACTTCATACAGACTTTCAAAACTAAAGATAGATGCTCTTCGATCAGTTTCTTCACCTTGAGACAGTGGCGGCAGATCAAACAGGTACGTATAACGACCCAGCATATTTAACCGGTCATGAGAAACCGGCCGGTAGGAAAATCCGATGCCTGCTTCGGTAAATCTTGCATCATCACCGCTGATGTTGTCTTCAGTCAGTGATCGATTAAATCGCCCCTGAATCCGCAACGATTGAGAATGTCGATACTCAAGACTTGAAACGGACACCCATTGATCTGTATCAACGGTAGCAGATCGGTCCCTTCTTAATTCTAGCTTGGTGGTTGCGTAACTATTCTGTCGCTTGAAGCTGTACCCGGCTGTTAAAGTATCGCGATCTGTTATGTCGTCGAATTCATCTTCTATTCGAGACACCTGAAAAGATAAAGTACCGGTAGCATACCGATTAAAAGTGTTAGACAAACCAAAGGTATTGCTTAGGCCCACACGTGCATCATCAGAACTAAACTGATGCTCTGTGTAAACTTTAAGCTTATCAGATACCGTTTTTCGCTGCCCGAGCGTCACCAGTCTTTCAATAGAGTTGCTTCGATCGTTAAACAGTTCAACATTACTGTAAACGCTGTAGGTATCACTGAACGCATGCTCTGCGCCCAGTACTACATTGGTACCACGATCACCGGCACTGATCTCTCCATTAACACTTAAACGATCACTGAGCTGCGCTCTGGCACCTGCAGTCAACAGCGAGTTACTCTGATACCCGCCGCTGCGGTCAAGCACCCCCTGTGCAATACCGTAAGTTTCAAGATAATCGTTCACCTGCAGAGACACTTTGCCCGCTGCAAGCGTAGCTGACTCACTGGTATTGCTCACCAGGTCTTCATTTTGCAGGTGCCTTAACTCTCCACTGACTACCGTGCGATCAGACAGACTATAATCCGCCTGCACTGTGGCAACAGAATCAGTGGTTTCTGCTTCTTTCTCAAGCCGGCTAACCCGACCGGTGACACCAAGCACGTCACTAAGCTGGGCGACAACTTCAAGCCCTGAGTCGATAGTATCAACGCCATCATCAAAAGTAGATGCACTGAAACCCGCATCTCTTCGCTTCAGCCAGCCAGCCGCGGTAACCGGCATATCGGTATCAATCACATCTCTCGCTGCAATACGTGCTTCAACACCCACCGCACCGCCAGATGCAGAACCACTGTTGTTTGCAAATTCGGAGAAGCTTAAGCCACCATCAGTAGACTGGAAACTACCGGATGTTTGATTCGATTCACTCTGCGCTACTTCAAGCCTTAGGTAGGTGTGATCAGACTTTTTCACAGTGACATCAAATGCCTGTACGCTGTAGTCGTTATTATCCCTGTCTTCGTGAGCCCAGGTTCCGCCAACAGCCACATGGTTGTTTACCCAGCGCTTCGCTCTTAATCCTGCGGTAGCTTCACCGTTAACAAAGTTGGTGGGTACAAACTCATAGTCTACAACCAGGTAGGTGTTGTCGGTAATATCAGGTTCATCGCGAATAATAGACGGACCGGATCGGGTAGATACACTTAACAATGGCCGGGTCAGTATTATCCGCCCCTGAAACTCATCAATCTCATAGTCTCTGCCGCGCTCAAGAACGACGCGCTGCAATACCTGTTCAGAGTTATCCCGTCTGACCTCTACCCAGACTTTTTCAGAACCAATAACGATATCCTGATCGCGCAAATAGTAAAGGCTGCCGCCGGTACCGTTAAATTCGTTATGCCTGAATACGGTTTGAGCTTCAGAGGCGAATGCAGAAATTTCGGTTTTATTGTCGCCAAGGTCTGTCGTTTCGTTACTGCTGTGCCGGTACTGTGCACCGTACAGACTGCGATTAAAAGCGGCGAACTCAGTACCGCTAAAGGCAGTATTAAAATTACCCCACAGTGCTCGTGAGTTATCCCAGTCAACTCGCAGGTAAAGTTTGCCCTGGCTGTCAGTATCATCAGTAATGGTTGAATCATCACCGTAGACCAGATAGTACTGATCAGGATCTATTCTTCTGAAAACGCTGCGGGCATCCTTGCGATGAAAATCATCAAACAACTCTGAAACGTCCTCGTTGCCGGTATCCAGCTGTGCTGTGATCAGATACTTTCCCTTGACCTTACCCTTGAGGTAAAAGGCGAGCCTGCCATCAACAAAAATATCGCCACCAAACCGATCATCATCTACTGCCAGCGGCTCTACACTGCCACTGACACTGTTTTCACCGATGGTCAGATCAGCCAGCCCGACCACAAAAAAGTAACCTGGCTTAACTTCAACATCCAGTGTTCGATTAATAACATCACCGGATTTGCGTGTGGCATTAATAGCAAAGTCATGTACGCCGGGTGGCAGAATGTATTCTGCCGCTAACGCATTATCTGCAAGAATGGTAATTTCTTCACCATTCACTTCAACCGTTTTTACATCTGATAAATCCGTACCACGAAGTACCACTGTACTACCTGCTACCGAAACCGACTGACGCGCAAAGCCTTCGGTGTAATCACCGGTTTCCTCAGTCAGACTGGCTACCGATACTTCTTCAATTGATTGCACCGTAGAGCTGGCTGTTTGTTGCGCTACAGACTGAAACTCGACACGTCGTGCGGTAGTCTGATCATAGTTTCCACTGCTGTCATAGACCCTGAGTGCCAGATCAAACTTATCACCCGGCAATATTTTCTGACCTGAGTCCAGCGTGCCATCCCACTCAATGTCGGTGACCATGCCATTTAACTCACCTTCTATGCGGTACAGCGGCTGGCCGTCGATGGAACTACCCTCAGGCAACACAAGCAACTGCCATCGTTCAAGGAAGGCGCTATAGTTTGTACCAACAGAAATCCCTACAGGCTTTTCAAGCCCACCGTCTTCTGTTAGCACGATCTTTTCAGGTATTTTTACACCGAGCGCCTTGTTCAGTGAGGTCGGGTCTCTTGATATCCAGAACGTGCCACCGCCGGCAGACTGGCCAGGATCATCACCGGAGATAACCGCAACAGGCTGTGATGGTGTGGCTACCGGTTCAACTTGCACTTCAGACTTAATAGAAACATCTACGCGGCGATTCTGCTGCCAACCCTCGGGTGAGTTATTGGTCGCTTGTGGTCTACCTTCACCACGGTTGATAATTTTAAGCGTATATGGAGCCGGTGTCTCACACTCACCTGGACCACAATCGAGCTGCTTACCTGCTTCATCAGCAACACTTGTGGTCTGGAATACCACGCTCGCACCACCGCTTAACAGCACCATTGCAATCGACCAGCTTAACGGGTTCATCTTCATTGATCAGACTCCCGGTAGGCCGCCGGATCAACTTCGATAGTTACCTCGGTCATTAACTGTTCGCCAAGTGCAGCGGAGATCACATCACGTATAGTGCGTGCCCGGCGTTCAGCCAGTGCAATGTTGTATTCGTACGAGTTCCTGTTGTCAGTATTAGCGCTGATCAGTATTTCACCACCGCCGTACCTGGTTAGCGCCTTAATAATATCCTGTACCACACCACGCTGATCATCTCTGATGGACGCATCATCAGTATCAAAAAATACTGATCCAAGCTCCACTTCCACGACTTTATTTACTGCAGCTGCAGCCAGTTGCGGTTCACACGCGGTATTAAAACGATCTTCCGATTCAGGCAACAACACGCCAAAATTCATCTTGTTGAGTGCGAAGCTGTCAAGCCTGAGCACATAAGGGTTTTCGGTGGTGACGCTGGCGCCATCACCCAGTGAGGCAGGATCAACTTTGAGAATATAGTTCTGACCTATATCAGTAGTACCTGCATCAACATCCGGTATGTGATAACGACCGTAAGAATCTGTTTCGATTAACAGACCGCTGACCGTAGCAATACGAGCCCCCGGAATACCAGGCTCGCCAATACCGAGATTACTTAACTCAATCTGCAGAACTTCAACCGGCTCTTTGCCGACTGTACCGTCAGCCAGCGTTGGCAGTGCTGAGGTAAAGCGAGTGCACACTCTGAGATTCTGAGCATTGATACCTCGCGCACGATTACCCACATGTGCCTCGGTAACAGTGCCGTTGTTATCAACAACTATTCTTGATCCTTCACGCGTTGATATCTTTATTCGATTATCATCAGTGCGCGGCATGTTGATGGTGATCGCATTGCGTCGCGGATCATCTTCAACACTGCTTCTGGACGGCATATCCGGCAATTGCAGCGTGCCGTAATATTCACTGCTCAGCTCAACTTTGCTGGTATCTGCAGAGTCCTGTATTCCATCTCCGTCGCGATCAAAAAATACCTTTCCGATCAGAGTTGACTGGTTCAGTACCGGATCAGCCACCACTTCAACACTGGCAACTGCGGTATTGCTGGTCTCGCCATTCGGGCCACTTGCCACCGCGCGGTTAATGTAATTACCACCAACAACACCAGGGCCGATTTTCATCAGATAGGTGATCCGTACAGTCTCTTCCGGCTCAAGATCTACGGCGTCAAAGGTTAAGTCTCTGTCAAGAGTGGACGGCAGCGGTATGGTAATGTCATCTGCAGTGTTCATCTCACCGTCAGGTCCACGACGGATTAACAGCACACTGCTTTGCTCCACCACAAAACCCGCCGGTGGTGTATCTATAATTTCAATTGCAAATGCAGGTACCTGTTTCAGGTTTTCAGCGCTCAGAGTGTATCGCAGCAGTGAACCGATAGATGTCTCACTTTGATCGACAACTTTGGTTAGCAGAATCTCTGCATCATTGGCGCGCGCATCAATCGGTATATGATTAAAGATCACATTCTGATCACCTGAGGCAATTTCGAACTCAACAAAGTAACGCGTATCTTCGTTGCCCACAGGCGCATCAGGTTGCTCTTGCACTTCACAGGCACTGGTGCTGCTGATCGAATCAACGGTACAACCGGACTCCAGAGGATCAGAATCAAACGTCCCTGATACAGCACAGCCAATTTCCGCGCTGCCGCAGCTTGCTGCACCTACCTGCCTGATGATCGAAGAGAAGTTTGGATGAAACGCATCCGGCACCGAGGCAATCTCGATCCGGTAAATTTCAGTGAGCCCACAGCTCGTGTGTGCGCCGGGCAATATATCGAATGCATAAAGCCCGTCTGCAAGAGTGACCTGGCCCTGCTGCATTTCACGCAGACAGGCAGCGTCCACAGGCGCACCAGCTGCATTAACCAGATTAAGTCTGACGCCTTCGACCGGTACACGGGAGATACTGTCGTACACAACCCCGCTCGGATCTACCGGCAGTGGCAGCAATATGGTTTGACCGGATAGCAATGGCCCGAATGTTTGTGCGCTATCCATATACACACCATTCTCGTTAAAGAACTCTACGGTGTACTCACCCGGAACCAGACCTTCAAAAAGATAATTACCGTCTGCATCGGTAACCGTGGTCGCGACAACCTGTCCGTTTGCATCCAGCAGCTGCAACATCCAACCGGGCTTACGCGCTTCATCAACACCAACCTGCCCGTCTCTGTCACTGTCAAGCCAAACTGTTCCTGCAAGCCGTGCCGGTTCTTCAAAAGTGATTGTAATCGTGGCGCGATTTGACTCAATACCGGTGCTGTCAGAAACCACATACTCGACCGGTGTCGGGTTAGTGATAAAACCCGGATCAGGAGTGAAAGTAACATCACCGGTTTCCTGATCAACGCGCCACACACCTTCGCCTGCAACAGGCAGAACACGTACAGGCTCACCGGTGACTGCATCTATCAACAGTACCGTTGTTGGATCAAGGTTGTCTTCAGGATCACTGTCATTAGCAACAACAGACACTGTTACCGGTCGTGACAGCGGTTGATCAAGCTTTTCATCATCCACGGCCAGCGGTGCGGTCTGCGGATAATCAACGGTTATGGTTGCTTCGTTTGACAGCAGGCCGTTAATGTCTGCAATGGTGTAATTCACCGGTGTTGGATCTGAAAAGAATCCAGCTTCCGGTGTGAATGTCACATCCCCTGTTGTGTTATTGATCTGCCAGCTACCTTCGCCTGCTACCAGCAGATTATCAGCATCACCATCGCCATCGGTATCAGTGGCATTTGCATCAACAAAGGTAATTGAGCTTATATCCAGATCGTTTTCCGCATCAGAATCCTGACCACTGCCGTTATCCGCCAAGACATTCACAATGGTCGGATTTGCAGGTGATGGTACCGATGGATTTACCTTTAGATCATCCTCTGCCACCGGTGCTGTCTGCGGATAATTAATACTGAGCACCGCCACATTAGACACCTGGCCACTAAAGTCACTGATGGTATAGTTCACAGCAGTCGGATCTGCGGTGAAGCCTGCCTCGGGAGTGAAGGTGACATTACCTGTGGCATTGTCTACGACCCACATACCCTCACCCGCCACGACTAGCAAGTCATTGTCACCATCAGCATCAGTATCCTGTGCATCAAGGCTGGTCAAAGAAACTGTTGAAATATCCCGGTCACCATTGATATCACTGTCATCTGCCCCGCCATCAAGCGTCACAGGTACTGCGCTCACAGGTGAGTTAAAACTATTGTCAGTGGCAACCGGAGGTACAATTGCCAGCGGCACACTGATCAGCTCGCTTTCGGCAGCTACCGTATTACCCGATGGATCCAATGCAGCGATACTTGCCTGATTATCAATCCGTGTAGCCAGCACATCCGCCACCGCGACAGTACGCAACGCGGTACAGTTCATCTGCTCACCGGGTGCAAGAACAAACGGCCCGCTCGATAACTGTGCTGACGTAGGCGCCCCCGGGGGCAGACAGCGAATAGAACCGGGATCAGCAATCGGATCACTGATAACAACATCGCTTAACTGAAGATTGCCGGTGTTTTGAATCAGGAATGCATAGTTGATCAGATCATCCACTCGGGTGAAATCATTTTCAACAGCGGCTTTAACAATACTTATACCCGGCAGCTGTTCGATCGCAGTCGTTGCAGTATCTGCAAGCGTACCGGCTTCATCGGTAGTGACTGTGACACTGTTAACCAGCAACTCACCTGCGTCTATATCTGCCTGTGTAACCTCGTAAGTGGTGTTGTAGGTCCAGACCTCACCGACATCGAGCGTGCCTGCCAAACCCACATCACCCAACGGTCCGGTCAGTACCGCTGTTGAAGCATCAGGTAGCGTATCATCAAGACTGATATTGTTAAGCGAGACATTACCTGTATTGCTGATAACAATGCTGTAGTTCAACTGACCCGGTGCGGTTATCTGTGCAAGATCTACCGTCTTTTCCACGGTGAATGCAGGATCAGTGGTAATCGTTGTGGTGGCAACTGCGGTAAACAGATCATCACCTGTTTCATCAGCACTTACAGTGACCGTATTGTTGCGCGGCTGGCCTGTATCTATTTCAGTCTGACTGACTGTGTAACTTGTCGTGTACTGCCATGACTCACCCACATCCAGCGCACCTGTGACACCGGTATCTGAAATCGGTCCGACCAGTGTTGCAACGGTACCGTCAGGCAGAGTATCGACCGGTGCAACATTATTAAGCGTAACGTTACCGGTGTTGGTAACGGTGATTTCGTAAGCAAGTTGTCCGGGCGCATTGATCTGTGCAAGATCAACAGTTTTTGTTACCGCAAGATCAGGTGCGCCACTGATGGTGGTCACTGCTGTAGCGGACTGTAGATCGAGCTCCGCAGTATCAATACTGAATGTATTGGTCAAATCAGTACCCGAATCGATGTCTGCCTGGCTGACACTATAAGTTGCGCTGTACTCCCAGCTCTCGCCAACATCAAGTGCGCCACTGGTAGCGGAATCACCCAGCGGGCCAACCAGTGTAAGTGCGGTGCCGTTCGACAGCAGATCAGTTGCAGTGATACCGGTAAGCGTTATGTTGCCGGTATTCTCAACAAGCATCGTATAGCTCAGCAACTCTGGTGTTGCTACCGACGCTTTGTCTACGGTTTTGGCAACGGTAAAAGAAGGTTCGGTTTCAATCTCAGTATTGGCAGTGTCTGTCTGTGGCTCATAACCAGTTTCATTCGTAACCACTTCAACAGTATTGACGAGCGCTGCACCAGCATCAATCACTGACTGATCGACGGCATAACCGAGGTTGTAAGTCCAGGTTTCAGCAACGTCCAATACGCCGCTTGTGCCTGTATCAGTTGCCGGGCCAGTTAGTGTACCGCTGCTGCCATCTGGCAGAGTGTCGACCGGAGTAACTCCGGTAAGTGAAGTGTTGCCGGTGTTCTCAATAGTGATTGTATAGTTCAGAGTACCCGGTGCGGACAAGCTCTCTTGATCCACTACTTTACTGACCACAAACCGGGGTTCTGCCACTACTTCGGTGACGGCAGTCGCCTGCTGCGGATCTGAACCGGTTTCACTGGCGACCACACTAATGGTGTTGCTTAATGAATTACCTGCATCTATAACCGCCTGAGTAGCCACATAGCTGGCGGTGTACTCCCAGGTTTCACCCGGATCAAGCAAGCCTGACTGACCGGTATCAGAAGCAGGCCCGGTCAGTGTCGCAGCACTGCCATCCGGCAATGTATCTGATGGTGTAACACCGCTCAGCGTCTGGTTACCGGTGTTGGTAATTTGTATAACGTAATTCAAAGTGGTCGGGGCGGCGATCGAAGCCTGGTCAACCACTTTGGTCACTGTAAAAGCGGGTTCCTGAGTTACCGGCACCTCGACTGCATCAGTCTGCGGAGGTAACTCATCGGTACTCACGCTCACGGTATTGTCGATATCACCATCACCTCCGCCATTGGTATCGATATCTGACTGTTGTACCGTGTAAATCCCCTGCCACTGCCAGATCTCATTGGCACCGAGGATCTGATCAGTGTTCACATCGCCACTGATTAATGTGATGTTTGCCGCCGGTATAATCGCGTCGTCGACAATGACGTTTGTCAGACCCAGCAGGCCGAGGTTTTTCGCTGTGACGGTATAGATGATCTGATCACCCGCGGCGATCGGTGAAGACAGACCAGAGGTATCCGCTGTCTTGCTTATTTCCAGACCTTTTGGCAAAACAACAACCGTCGACACATTGTTGCTTTGATTATTTTCAAACTGACCTGGCGACGGCGATACTTCTGCAATATTAGTAAACTCAGCCGGTGTCATTCCGTTTACAGCAGAATGCGCAGAGCCCATCAAGAGGGCACAACAAAGCCCTACCCCAACGGCAATTAACCGTTGTGGCGAGTGTCGCCATTGGGGAGGCTTGAAAATCAAGGAGCATTCACCGTTACGTCAAAGGACAGCGATACCGGTGTTGCAACCGGCACGTTTGCAAGCACCCAGCTCAACCCCGACCCTGCAGGATCAGAATCATCACTGGAGCTGCCTCCAGCTATAGATCCGGGCACATACGTGAAGCCAGGCAACACAACATCACTAACTGTTGCGTTGGTAGCAACGTCCGGACCGGCATTGGTTATTGTCAATGTAAACGTAATGGTATCGCCGATATTTGGTGTGGCATCGCTGACCACCTTGGCGATACTGAGGTCAATACCAAGATCATTGTTGGTGATTTCGCAGGTAACATCTGAGCCTTGCTTTAAGGTGAGCGTCGTGCCGGTAGCTGTACCTGCAGATGGCAATCCGGTGGTCAAACTATTAGCGTCTGTACACGACCATGCGCCTTCTGCGTAAGCAGGTAAGTCAAGTTCTGAAATAGTCAGTGCTGTATTGGCAGCCACTATATTCGGCGCGCCACTGGTAACCACCGTGCCATCAATTGAAATTTCAAAGTCTTCAATTTCTTTATCACCACCATTGTCATTGACTACTATTTTCGTCAATGTTAACGAAGGCGCCTGATCATTATTCGTGATCGAGCAAGTCACCTCAGCACCCGACGCAAGCGTCACAGACTCACCTGCGGCAGCTCCCGCTGTAGGCAAACCGCTGGTCAGGCCGGTGGCATCTGTACACTCCCACGTTCCTGCTGTATAGCCATTCAACTCCAGCTCAGAGATAGTAATCGCAGTATTGGCAACGACGGTCTGTACAGCACCACTGGGTACTTCAGTGCCGTCTATCGAGATATCAAAATCATCAATAGCCAGATCACCACCGTTATCATTGACTACGGTTTTAACCAGGGTAAGCGTTGGTGCGATGTCATTGTTGGTAATAACACAGGTGACATCTGCACCTGGTGCCAGTGTGACTGTGTCACCGGTGGCAATACCCGCTGTCAGTAGCCCGCTGGTTAGACTGTTGGCATCGGTACAAACCCAGGTGCCTTCGGTATAACCAGGCAGATCCGGCTCGGCTATATTGATCGCAGTATTGGCAGCAACTATGTTCGATGCAGCACTTGCCGTTGCGGTGCCAGCGTAGGTTAAGGCAAAGTCTACCGGTGTTAATATGCCGCCATCGTCATTGATGACAAAATTGGTTAATGTCAGCCTTGGTGCTATATCGTCGTTGGTAATCGAACAGGTTACATCAGAACCCGGCAGCAGCGTCACATCAGTAGATGCCGCATCACCCGCAGCAGGCAGAGCTGTGGTAATTCCATTCGCATCAGCGCAAGCCCATACACCTTCCGAGTAGCCGGGCACTATCAACTCACTGATTTCAATCGTGGTGTTTGCAGTAACCGATTGCGCTACCCCATTCGGCACTTCTGTACCGTCAATCGAAATATCAAAATCAGCAATAGTTAATGACCCGCCATTGTCATTAGTTACTGTTTTAGCGAGTGTCAGCGTGGGCTCAATATCATCATTGGAGATCACACAACTTACCTCTGAACCTTCTTCCAGGTTGAGCGTCGTGCTACCTGCATCACCGGCAGTCGGTAGAGAAGTAGTTAACCCTTTCGCATCTTCACACTGCCAGGTGCCTTCAGCATAACCCTGCACTACGAGCTCGCTGATGACGATATCTGTATTGGCAGAAACAATATTTGCCGCACCACTGGTGACCTCGGTGCCGTCTATAGAGATATCAAAATCTGCAACAGTTTTACTACCACCGTTATCGTTGATCAGTGTTTTGGTGAGTGTCAGGGTCGGTGCGATATCAACATTGGTAATCGAGCAGGTTACGTCCGCACCTGGTGCGAGCTCCAATGTGGTGCCGGTGGCCTCTCCCGCTGTTGGCAAACCGGTGGTTAACGTATTGGCATCAACACAAGCCCATGTGCCTTCGGTGTAGCCCGGCAGATCAAGCTCTGATATTTCTATTGCGGTATTGGCCAATACCGGGGTAGCTGTACCGCTGGTGACTTCAGCGCCATCGATCGAGATATCAAAATCAGCGACCGTCAGGGTACCACCTGCATTGTTATTCAGTGCTTTTACAAGGGTAAGCGTGGGTGGTATATCGTTATTAACAATCGTACACTCCACCTCTGCACCCGCTGCCAGTGTGATTGACTCTCCTGTGGCAGTGCCTGCTGTTGGCAGACCGGCTGTCAGGCTGTTCGCATCAACACATGACCAGCTACCTTCGGTGTAGCCGTCCACGTCGAGTTCACTGATCAGGATTGCAGTGTTTGCTGTGACCTGTGTGACCTGTCCACTCGGCACCACCGTACCATCGATAGATATATCAAAATCTGTTGAAGCGAGATCACCACCATTATCATTTACCACCACTTTCACCAGTGAAAGTGTCGGTTGAATGTCATCGTTGGTAATTTCACAGGTCACTGACGAACCAGCCTCAAGCGTCAGTGTAGTGCCTGCTGCTGCTCCTGCCGTTGGCAATGTAGTGGTTAATCCATTCGCATCAACACAACTCCACGTTCCTTCAGCATAGCCGTCCAAATCCAGTTCGCTGATCGTGATTGCAGTATTAGCAGCTACAACCTGCGGACTGTTGTTCGGCACAACAGCACCGTCAATCGAGAGCTCAAAGTCGGCAATTGTCAGATCACCACCGTGATCATTTATCAGGTTTTTAACCAGCGTTAAACCGGGCGCTATGTCGTCATTGCTTATCTCACAGACCACTTCCGCGCCTGCTGCAAGATTGACTGTGGTACCGGTAGCAGTTCCTGCCGTTGGCAGACCCGTTGTTTGCCCAGCGGTATCTACGCACGACCAGCTTCCTGCGGTATAACCATCCAGATCAAGCTCACTGATAGTTATATCTGTATTAGCCACAACTGGCTGAGCTACCCCGTTGGGTACTTCCGCACCGTCTATTGAAATATCAAAGTCATCAACAGCTAACAGACCGCCATTGTCATTGGTAACAGTTTTTGCCAGCGTTAATGTAGGCGCAATATCGTTGTTAGTGATTTCACAGCTGACATCTGCGCCTTCTGCAAGAGTCAGGTCGGTGCCTGTGGCAGCACCTGCAGTTGGCAAGCCCTGCGTCAGGCCATTAGCATCGACACAAGACCACGTGCCCTCAGCATAGCCACCATTTGGCAGTTCACTTATGTTGTAAGTCACACCGGCGGATAGCACATTCGGTGCGCCATCGGTCACTACAGTGCCATCAATAGACAGTTCAAAATCGGCAGATGCCAGCGTACCACCGTCGTCATTCACAACAATTTTACTTAGCGTTAGTGTTGGGGCGACATCATCATTCACGATAGAACAAGTGACTTCAGAGCCCGGCAGCAGTGTCAGGTTGGTACCGGTTGCGTCACCTGCTGTCGGCAATCCACTTGCCAGACCATTCGCGTCAACACATGACCAGCTGCCCGCTGTGTATCCATCTACCGCAAGCTCACTGATAATGACTGTGGTATTTGCCTGTACGGCATTGGATACGTTGTTGGCGACTTCAGCGCCATCTATAGAAATATCGAAGTCATCTACAGTGAGCGCTCCACCATCATCATTGGTTAAGGTCTTGGCAAGCGTTAAAGTAGGTGCGATGTCGTCATTGCTGATTTCACAGGTGACTACAGAACCCGATGCTAACGTCAGTGTTGCACCAGTGGCAGCTCCGGCAGTTGGCAATCCGGTACTTAAAGACTGGCTGTCAACACAGGACCAGGTGCCTGCTGTATAACCGGGTATTGCCAGCTCACTTATCGTAATCGGTGTGTTGGCGTCAATAGTCTGCGCTACACTGTCTGTGACTACTGTGCCATCAACGGATAAATTAAAATCTACAACAGTCAGGGCACCACCATCGTCATTGGTCAGGTTTTTAACCAGTGTCAGTGTCGGGGCAATATCATCGTTGGTAATTTCGCAGGTTACATCAGCGCCCGGACTCAGCGATACGGTGGTGGAATCAAATGCGCCCGCTGTTGGCAATCCCGAAGTTAGACCATTTGCATCAACACAAGCCCAGGTACCTTCCGTGTAGCCAGGCAGATCTTCTTCACTTAAAGCAAGTGCAGTATTAGCAGAAACCGGCTGGGCAGTTCCACTGGTAACAACGGTACCATCAATTGACAGCTCGAAATCTGCCACTACCGAATCGCCACCATTATCATTGATCAGCGATTTGGTCAGTGTCAGTTGCGGGGCAATATCATTGTTTGCAATGGTACACACAGCAGATTGCCCTGCGGTCAGCAGGATTTCACCATCGTCAAATGCATTTTTACTGAGCACTCCATCTGTACAGCTCCACAAGCCTTCGGTATAACCGTCCACATCAACCTCTGCGAACGTGAATGTACCGGGTGCTGCAAATATTTTTTCTGCAGTAAAAGTAGTCGTGGTGCCTACTGTGACACCTGCATCCCACGCCAGTGGGCCGGCGCTGGTGGCAATGGTAAAATCAGTGAGAGATAACAGACCTCCATCGTCGTTAATCACTTCTTTCACCAAAATCAGTTCAACGTTTGGTGTGACTTGCACCGTACTGCTGTTGTTACTGGTATCAACTTCAAACTGATCAGAAGAGGCAGTTACAGTGGCGGTGTTCTCATAGTCAGCAATTGTGAGCGGATACGCTACCAGAGGTATCAACAACAAACTCAATACACCCAAACCGGGCGCACTGAATTCCTTCTCGAATATCAGGTATTTCAACCGCAAAAACAGCTTGTTTTTTATAGTATTCATTTTCATATCCACCTGGAGCTCCAAGCTCCATGGGCAAGCGGCGTCAGGTATCTAGGGTGGTGATACGATTGCCTGAAAAGTCAGTATTTCTGTCGCACCTGAAGCAAGGCTTGCAATAGTCCAGGCAAGGCCGGTGGCGGCAGGCGCGCTATCAACTCTGGTACTTCCTCCGGCAATTGATCCGGCTACATAGCTAAAACCCGATTTGACTACATCATTGATGTTGATGTCAGTTGCTGTATCCGGGCCATTGTTTTTTACTTCAATAGAAAATGTCACAACATCACCAACATTTGGCGATGTGGCGCTAACGGTTTTCAGTACTTCAAGATCAACGCCTTTGTCATCATTGACAAAGACACAGGTCACGTTCTCACCAACAGAGATGCTTAAGCCGTCGGTTCCATCAGCATCCAGACCATCACAGGAGATTTCAATCAACGTATATCCCTGAACCGGAGACTCACCGAGCTTGTAATCACCCGGTGGCACTACAACGCCTGTTATCGCAGCATCTCCATGTGCACCAGTGCCCGAATTGCCTGATCCGTTATCAAAGGTCAGACTAAAATCAGTGTCTGCAGCCGTACCACCGTTGTCATTAATTACTTTTTTCTGCAGTGTCAGAAAAGAGTCCGGTGGCGGCACAAAGATATCGTCGTTAGTTAAAGTACAAACCGCATCATCACCAACAGCTACCGTTACCGTAGAGCCAACCAGCACACCTTGTGTGCAACTCCATGTACCTGTATAACCGCCCGGGCCGGATTCATCGAGTACATAGTCTCCGGGGGTCACGACGACATCAGTGATTGATGCATCACCACTGATACCGGAAATAGTTTCCGGGCCTGATGCACCAAGCTTGAATTCAGATTCGGTAGCGGTGCCACCGTTATCATTAACTACCTTCTTTATTAGCGTAAGCTGTGCTAGTCCGAATACCCAGTAGTCAACAATTTCTCTGGTGTGATTACGGGTGGCATCACCGGCAAAGATCTCTTCATCTACGGCCAGTACGATTTGGTTGGGCGGCAATGGATCTGCTCCATAAAGCACAGACCAGGAACCGTTACCTCCGTCTTCCGCTACCTGGGAAGTAACTCCAATAGAGTAATCACCAGACAGGGTATAAGGGTATCCTGCATTCCCTGCTGAATTGCCGGCTATGAAGTCTGCCCCGCGATCAAGCTCAAAACTGACACCGTTCACTGTACCGCTACCGGCTTCCGCCACCAGAAAGCCAATGGTTTCAGCATTTCGACTTCCCGGTATCATGCCGATGTGTTTACCTACACAGATCCCATCGGAGTGACCTGCATTGTATGGTTCACTCTGCCGTGCATCGCAATCAGTTGTATAAAAAACACTGGCACGGTTATCGTTGTGACTGATGACCTGCCCCAGCACCACATGATTGGTATAGGTCTGAGTAATTGCAGCGCTTACATTTTCAAGGATTGCCTGATTCCAGGCACCATCGGTAGAGAATTGACCACTGGTTCTGTCTGATACAACAGTTCGCGCTTCGTATCTTGTACCGTTCGGCAGAGTGAAAGCACCTTCATCTGAAACCAGACAGTGCACATCACCTGCAACTGCTGCAGCGTCTTCCCAGCCCTGTATTCGAACATCAAAAGAATTTGCAGTGATGTTTCTTATTCGAACAGCAGCTGGTGGATAGTCATAATTCGGGCTGATGCCTGAAAACGAGACAAGGTTGTAGTTACATATGGGGATGGCGTTGGAATAGGTATTGTCGAGCGAGACTGTCTGCCAGGCAGTAGAGACCCCGGCTATGAGATGTACTTCCAAATCATCAGTTAGAACGGCGGCAGTTCCCACTCTTGAAAACGCAAGCAGCAGCATAAGTACGGCTAAACCAACCACACCTTTTAAGCTTGTCTTGATGTACCTGAGAATCCGGAACTGCACGGCGATGTCTCTAAAAAAAGTGTGCGATCGTCCCGATCAGTGATAGGCTCGTGGTATTGAAAAAGATCATTAGCGAGGGCTAAGGGTACAAACTTTCCGGCCAAACACGGCCAAAAGTGCGCGGTTTAGAGTTTAAAAAACCGCATTATCGAGTGAGAACTTTATCTCCTCAGACCGAGCGCAATAAATTTTCAACACCTTAGTTAGAGTGTCCCGGCTGATCCTGCACACGCGATATGCATAAACCGGCGTCAACGATCAGCTATGCCTGATGTTACAACTCTTGTACCAATACTTTAGTTAGCCTTACTCGCTGGAATCCTGTTGCCTGCTATTACTGCGAGGCATATGAATGGAGTTTCTTTTGAAGTCGATCACAACACTTCACTTACCACCATGAAGTAAGAAAAAGCTTGTGTGTCGTTTTATCGTCGCGTCAATTTTCTATACGAGCGATCTCTGACAGATTTCCTGCAAATATTGAGTACAGAAATTACAAAGCAGCGGTGCGGTAAGCACCCAAGGTACAGTTTAAATGCCCCAAACCAAGTTAGACCTTACCCGTACAATGCCCAGGTAGTTTCGGGCCATAAGGAAAATGCATTACCCGGTAAAAGCCAAACCTATTTATTTAATCCCCAGGCGGTGGGGAGCTGATTCGGCATTCCCCGAAAATTAACTGCAACAAACTGATTTAAAATAAATTCTAGTAGCACTTCCTCCACAAAGCTTTCCATTTCTTTCCACTCTGAATCAGAAATCGGCGCAAACCCATGCGCGAGAACGGAATTATTGCGAGTACTAATTAGTTTTATCATCCGCTCTCTATTGCGCTTCCAAAACATACGCGTATCTTCATCACAAACACTTGATGCCAACTCCCAACCCTGCACTAAAGACAACTTGTAGGGCTCAGACTTACCCACAAGCAGGTGCTTCAAATTTGGGGGAATACACGACTCCGGTACATCCGCCGTCTTAATGCCCTGGTGATATTCCAGTAGCCACTGGCTAGACCACTCAATAAGCCGGTAAACTCGAGCTGTCGCATCATCGAAGCGCCCTCTTCGTAAGCGCACCATGCAGCACGTACTTGACGTGCGCGTATTGATAACAACATAGATCCTAAGACACGTGGACTTGTTGGAGTATCACTGAGACGTTTGTGACCGAATTAACAAATGCCAGCATCCGGTAAAAATGCGGTGGCAGAAGCATGCGAGAAGCGCTATTTTTCTTTTCAGGGTCTGCGGTAGGAACTGTTGTTATGTTTCTTTGACTCTAAAGATGTAACCAGCGTCTTTGATCCAGGTTTCACCGCGGATTCGTTCTTACGACTCGACGTAGAACTCGCTATAAATTGCTTTCAGAGTTTCTAGGGTGACGGGAAACTTGCGTAGCGTGATGCTACCTCTTCTTTGGTGAGATTCCATGGCAGCAGTGCCTCTATCTGTTCAACACTCGAACAGTTCGGCAGCTCGCTGAGCAGCACACTTAAGTACTGTTGCGGGTTGTGACCATTCACTCTGGCGGTCTCTATCAGGCTGAATATCCGGCCACTGGCTTCAGCGCCTGCCGGGGTATCGGCAAAGATAAAATTCTTGCGCGCGATTGCTATCGTTTTGGCCACATGCTCTGACTTGATGTTTGAGATCGGCAGCCTGCCATCGTAACAGTAGGTCTGTAGTTGCTCTGCATGTTTGATCAGATACGATAGCGCATCGCGAGTGCCCGGATGTCGTACTCCCTGAGCCTGAGTCTGTTTGGCCCATTCAATGAATGACTGCCAGTGCGGTAAGGCTTCGGCCTGACGTACTTTGAGTTTTTCTTCCGCACTGAGCGTCTTGATACGGGCTTCGATCTGATA
>CALLLW010000037.1 GCA_938007995.1 uncultured Granulosicoccaceae bacterium
GTATTCAGCTATCAGCGCTTTCCATTGATCAGCGCTTCGTCTTTGTCTGTGTGGCATTCGGATTACTCACTTTGGATAGGAGCGAGTACTTTCCGGATGCCTATGTGTTTTTGCAATAACGTGGTGCATCGAGCGCTTACACAGCTCGTGGCATTCCTGTTACTTGTGACAGTAACCACACAGGCAACCTACATCACGCTGTATGCCGCTGACATTGCCGGACCTCGTCCGTTGATATGGGTGCTGGAAGGAATCCTGGTTACCTTGCTCGCGGCATTCGCCGGTGCGTCGTTGACGCAAAGCTGATAGAGATCATCTCGATCGAGTGGTCTGCGATTGCTGCCAGAGCTGCATTTAATGTTGTACAGGTGGGCATTGGCCTTAAGTTGTTCGGACCGTATGGCAGGGTGCGCAGCAGGTAGACAGCATGACTCCATTGTTCGAAGCGGTGGTTGCATTTTCTTTTTCTGGTTTTAAACGCTGCGTAAATTCTTCTGGACGTCGCCTCACCGGTTTTCGGCATGACAAAATCAAGAACCGGCTCCAAAGCGATTGGCGGGCTGACTGCCATGGCCGGTGCACTTGCTTTGGTGGCGAATTCAATCTTGATAATCTTCGGCCGCGAGGCATTTTTACCGATGCCGGTTGCAGGAGTCACCGGCGTTGCTGCTGCCGCTGCGTTTACCGGGTGTAAAGCGAGAGGACCCGGCTTAACAGGGTGTTGAAAAGCGTTATGAGTGATGAAGCCCTGGGTAGGCGAATTCGAACGATAAAGCGCATGGGCTATAGCTGAGCATTTCGAGAGAGTATTTAATGCCCTCAGACCGAGCGCAATAGTTTTTCAACACCCATGCTAACGCATGCTGTTCAGAGTGGCACATTCATCCCTGAACATTCCAGGTGCAATCACTCTTGCCTTATTAAACCGCGCTCGGTGGTTTATACTGGTGCGCAAGCGAAGCGCATGTTTCCTGGTCACTTGGCCACAGTGGTTGTTGTTCGTTCAAAGGTCAACAACTGACCAGATCTCCGCTTCTTACTAGCTGATCCCAAAAGCACTTTTGCTGGTATGGGGCATTGCCCCCTTACTCGATTGAACATCAAATATGTTTAGCCTTTACGCTACCCCGAAATACTGGATCACCGGTTTCCTGCTGGGTGTTCTCTGGCTGATCCACAGGCTATTGCCTTACCGTCTCAGGTTGCAACTATTCCGAGCACTTGGCCGCTTTGTTTTTCTATTCAAACCGTCCCGCCGTCATATTGCTTATGTGAATCTCTCACTGTGCTATCCAGAGATGTCCAGTGCTGATCGGAACGCCATGGTGCGGCGTAATTTTGAGCACTTCTTTATGTCGTTTGTTGAAATTGCTATCAGTTGGTGGGGCAGGGACGATGGCGTTCTCGACAATGTGAGTTTTGAAGGTGTTGGGCACCTGGATAATGCGATCGCGCAGGGCAAAGGTGTTATTTTGATCGGGGCGCATTTTTCGACCATTGAACTGGGTGCGGCGATGATAAAAAAGCACATTGGTCAGAGCACACCGTTACACGTTGTTTATAAAGATCAGAAAAATGCACTCTTTAACGCATGGATGCTGCGTGGCCGTGCGCGTCATGTTGAAAGTTGTATCAGCAGTAAAAACAGCAGGCAAATAGTCAAAACCATTCGGTCGAAACAAATTGTCTGGTATGCACCTGATCATGACCATGGCGTAAAAAACACCGTTTTTGCTCCATTTTTCGGTCATCCCGCAGCCACTCTGACCACCACGGCAACGCTTGCAAAAATATCCGGTGCGCCGGTAATCATGACGGGCACCTATCGAAAAAGCGACAACAGCGGGTATTGTGTGAAATTTTATCCGCCGCTGGCAGATTTTCCCGGTGAAAATGACCTTGAGGATGCAACGCGAGTGAATCAAATGATCGAGGCCGCTTTATCAGTAGCGCCGGATCAATATATGTGGATACACCGGCGCTTCAAAACCCAGCCGGGACTACCCAAATCGCAGCTCTACAATAAAGACATCCACCCGGAAGAACGCGACGCATGATGTCTGAGGAACCGGGCTTGCCAAGTGCCCGGGAATTTGTGAGCAGGTAGGGGAGATTATCTTTTGTTGATTGGTTGCAATATTAAATGACCCTCTTAATCAAAGGATTGTTTATTATCCAGGCGTGATTACAGTGTCAGACACCGGGCGTCGAGTGCTGTTGACTCACGGGAAAAACTGTTATTATTTTGCGTTTGCACAAGGCAGAACGATTGTGGTGGATGACCAGGCAGTTCTAGATCAGTTACAGACAATCGTGAACGAGAAAACCAAGCTAAAGCTCGACAAACTGGAGCCATCGCTTAATCTCGAGACCAGTGGGCTCGATTCTCTCGCTCGCATTAATCTAGTCATGGAAATTGAAGATCACTTTGGCTTTGAGCTCACCGATAGCGAGGCCGCTAGTATTACAACCGTAGCCGACCTGATCAGTCAGATAAAGGCAAAAACAGCAGGCTAGAGCCAGTGGGTGTGTTGCAAAGATACCTGCTGCTGATACGTACTAATGAACAATGCCGAATGACCCATTGTGGCTTTCAGGCAGCTTACCGCAGCTCGATGTGTCCCTAACTACTAAACCTGCTCACCTGTTTAACGATCCCGGAGCATCATCCTACGTGAACACGACTGGCAACCCGACAATACCCCCTGCCTCACTGTTGGAAGTCATGCAGGACCATGCAGACAGGCCCGCTGCAGATCTGAATCTCGCTTGTTGGGATACCACCACAAGAAGCTTTGTAGCGGTAAGTTATGCAAAACTGGTACGCCAGGCGTACGGTTTTGGTCAGCGTCTTATCGACCATGGGCTGCAATCTCAATCTGTTTGTATGATTGCCTGTCATTCACCACATTCCACACTGGTGGCATTTTACGGTGCGATATCAGCCGGTCTCATACCAATGATCTTTCCAATGCCGAAAGCGCTGGGTAGTCATGATGCATTGACTCAACGCATACAGCACTGGAGTACCAGATTTCAACTGCCAACAGCACTGGTGCTTGAAGAAGGGCTTGACGAGAAGTTCCATGGCGATGTCCCTGAGTCTGTTGAGGTACTTCGAGTGCCAGGCACCATGGATGAATCAAGCTGGAGCCTGATTGATACCCCTGCCACAAACAATACACCACTGGCTGATGATTTTGCATTCTTTCAAACCACCAGCTCATCGACCGGTGATCACAAAGCCGTTGCAATATCCCATGGCAATGTAATTTCCAACGTCACCGGTATAAAAACAGCCGTTACCATGTCTGATAATGAGCGCATGATAAGCTGGTTGCCATTGTTCCATGATATGGGTCTGGTTGGTGCGGTGTTGTTCAGCTTTTGTAATCGTTACCCGCTTTTTTTAATGACACCGGTGCAATTCGTCAAACGACCTGCTCTCTGGCTCAAGGGCATGAGCGAACATCGATGCACCATTGCCACTGCGCCAAACTTTGGATACGACTACTGCGCGCGCCTGGTATCAGATAAAGATGCTGCAGCACTCGACCTGCACTGCGTCAAACACCTTTTTATCGGTGCTGAGCCGATACGGGTTTCGACCATTCAAAGCTTTGTAGAAAAGTTTCGCGATGCAGGGATTAGTGAAAGTAAAATGCGTCCAGCTTACGGTTTGGCAGAATCAACGATCATTACCTCTATATCTTTGCCAGCAAAGCCTGCAAAGTTTATTTGTTTTAATGCCGAAGCGATGGGTTTGGGAGAACCAGTGGTGGAGTCTGGTCAAATAGCTTATGACGCTGAGGCTCTTCGCACAGCAGAGCCACAAGCTGGAATAGTCGTAAGTACAGCAGGTGCGCCAATCGAAGGCATGCAGGTTGATCTTGTTGATGAGAACGGTAACAGCGTAGCAGGCGAGGGTGTTGCCGGAGAGATTGTGCTGACTGGTCCCTCGGTCGCAATCGGATACGTTGGCGATAAAGATCAGTTAGTCAATCCTTTTGAGCATGGGCGCATGCACACCGGTGACATGGGCGTGTTGCTTGAAGGTGAGCTGTATATCATAGAGCGCATCAAAAACATCATCATACGCAGTGGTGAGAATTATCTGGTCAGCGCGGTCGAGCAAAAGATTGCTGATTTACTAGGCACATCACATGAACATATAGCAGTGTTTGAAACTGACATTCATGATCCTGATAGCGATATTGTTGTATTGGTTGAGCGTCACGACACCTTAAGTGACAGCGAAGTAACAAACCTACTGGCGCGTTTTCCGCAGGAAGGCCATCCCGTCAAGCGCTTACTGTTTAGCCGAGCTCGGGAAATTGCCCGCACAACAAGCGGTAAAAAACGACACTTCTACTGTAGAAACCTGTACCGCAATAAAACACTGAATTTTCATCAAAGTATTGAAATCAGCCCGGAGAAGATTGTCTCTGCAATTGCTGAGCTTGAAGCACAGGGATCGAGCGGCAAAACAGAAGCGTAGGGTGGAGAGAAAATCAGGTTTTAGAGGCTTGAGGGGGTGTGTGCTGTTTGTTGGTCGGTATCTGGGGTGACATTATATGTCAGATTATCTACTTCAGCTTTCGGCCAAAACCGGCCATTCTTAGCTTTAAATTTATCAATATTGTAAAATACAAAGCGGTCAGTCTCTGGGGTTGTTTTTGCTACAGAGTATAATGCCTAAGAATTATGCATACGGTAGGCTTAATCCACCAGAAACATCGCATATACAAGAATAACTGCAAATTGTTGCATCATGTATTTTTGAGAAAAAATGTCTACTAAAAAGCATAGATATTCGGTCAGCCAGGTAACTCAAGGAAGACATAAATTTTACACGTGCACTGTACCAAGTGATGTGCTGGCAGTGTGTTGTTTTGTGTCTACGAGAGATGAAGATCCTAAGCAGGGTTTTCAACGAACTTTGGACAAGAAAAGGGCATTAGAGATTGCGAAATATATTGATTCTGGCTTAGGGACGATACCAAGCGCTATTATATTATCAGCTCAGGCTGAAGCTGAATTGAAGATTGTAGGTAGTGGGAAAACCCTTCAATTTAATGCGGATCCCAAAGCATTCCTTATTTTGGATGGGCAGCATCGTATTTACGGTTTTTCGTTTGCTGAATCTACGTTAAGAGTGCCAGTGGTAATATACAACGGTTTAAGTAGGCGTGATGGGTCGCGTCTATTTATGGATATCAATTCGAAACAAAGGAGTGTGCCAAACGAATTACTTCTGGATATAAAAAAAACTAGCTGAGTATGAGTCTAACGAAGAAAATACGTTAAGAGAAGTATTTGATCTATTTAAAGACGATAGTGAAAGCGCTTTTTTTAATAGATTTTCAGCGGCATCACAAGCTCGCAAAAAAATCACAAGGGTGACATTTAATAATTCGGTTAAGCCTCTTTTAAAGCTGTTCTCTGGGAAAGACTCAGATGAGATCTACTCAATATTGAACGCGTTTTATACGTCTTTCAATATCGGGCTAAAAGAAATAGGTTGTGAAGAATCACTGACAACTGCAATCGTTTTTCGAGGCGTGTCTAGCTTTTTCCCAATTGCTGCTTCGAAATTGAAAGACAAAAACGGTTCAGAATATACAATCGACAATTTCTACTCCACCATGGAAGGAATGTTTTCTAGGGTAAAGCCTAATAGGTTTAAAAACCCTGGTACTTCATATAAATCCATCGCCGAATATTTGGAAAACAACATAAAGTCTGAATTTACACTCTAGTGAAGTATTTTGATCTTGTCAGGCCTTTGGTTTTACAGAACCTGTTTGATGTGGATGCTCATAGTGCTTCGATTGATTTTAAAAAGTGGATTGCAGCTGGTAATTATCTCGTAAGAGACATTCCTACTCCATTGCAGGTGCATATTGAAGCGAACAACGAGTTTCGTTTTCACGAAATGATTGCTCATGATAGTTGTCGGATGGCATCTGCTGCTTTTGAGACGATGTACGCCATCCATTCGACGCCGTCTCTATCGAAGTCTTACTCATGGATTGCGATAAAGGCATATTACGCTGCCTTTTTATCTGCCCACTCAATTATGCGTTGTTTCGGCTACACATGTAGTCAGCTTGAAAGGGGGCATGTAAGGCAGATCAATGATTTTGGACAAATTGTAGGACTGTCTGAATCTATCAGAGCGGAAGCAGGCTATTTTTCTGGTGTTTACGATAAAACCTCGAGAATATTACTGCTAAAGAGAATGAAAAATACTCATGAAGACACATGGGGGACATTTGTAAGTTGTTTGGAAAAAATGTCAATGGATTTATTAGGTGTAGCTGGTTTAACAAACCATAAGCAACAACTTTCAGTGGAAGTAACCGATCTAATATCCATTCTCAATAAAAACGGCAAGCTAGGTAAAGGAAATTTTCTTTCCCAATTCAGAAATGCGGTGAACTATAGACAAGAACACCATTGCTGGCATCCATATGGGAAAAGTTCCATAAAGTCCGACAAGATTGTTTCATATCTAAATTCCTGGACAAAGACTGACCCCACCTCGACGCCTTCTTGGAAAGAATCCCAGGAGGCATATAATTTTTTTTATGCCTGTAGGACAATCGTCCATATCAACTATTTTTTGATAAAGATGTGCGCTGAGTATTCAGCCTCAAATACCAATATTTACAATAGATGGCCTCTAAAGCTTGTCAGTATTGCTTCGCGTTAAAACACATTTAGGTGGATTCCCAAGCCTTCGTTCCCAGGCCAACCATAAAGAACGGTCGATTTCGCACAGATCGATTTATTATAGCGTTGGATACTATGATCGAATGTCCGGTGTACTGTCTCGCGCTTAGTAAACCATAGAAAAATCATTTGAATACTATTAGTCGGCTTTGGGCTTACAGCTGCCCCGTAAGAAAGTATGTAACTGCTCACCCCCTTGCCACATGTCAATTGAGTAAACAAGCTGTTATCAGTAACAGTTGTACAACTGCAACATGAGTTGTGCCCAGCGTCAACACCACATCGATTCGAGAAGAACTTGCGAGCGCCGAAGAGCAGCTTGACGTTTTGGTATCTGCTGGCAAAGTGAGTGACGAAAGTCGTGTGTTGATAAACACACTGCTGATGATGCTGAAGCTTCTTGTCAGTGTTTTCTTAGAGAAGAACACTCGCAAGAATTCTAATAACTCCAGTCTTCCGTCGTCTCAGACGTCCA
>CALLLW010000038.1 GCA_938007995.1 uncultured Granulosicoccaceae bacterium
AGTAGACATTATGTAGTGACCTGCCCATCTTCAACGCCTTGGGTTATCGTAGAAGATGGAACCACCACAACAGAGCCAAATTGAAGAGGACAGGTCATGAAAGAGTCTAACAAATATGTAGGTCTAGATGTACATGCAGTCAGTATTGAGGTGAGTGTAGCCGATGCGGGACGTGCAAAAGCGCGTCACTATGGTGCAGTTAACCATACGCAAGCAGGGGTTAGCTCGATGCTCAAGAAGCTCAGTCCGGATGGAGAGGTAATGGAGCTTTGCTACGAGGCTGGTCCGTGTGGTTATGGGCTTTACCACCAGATCATCGCCAGTGGGCACAAGTGTCACGTGGTCGCCCCCTCGTTGATCCCTAAACGTGCTGGAGATCGAGTAAAAACCGATCGCAGAGATAGCTTACGTTTAGCCGAGTTACTACGCGCTGGTGAACTGACACCCGTTTGGGTTCCCGATGCTGAGCAGGAAGCGATCAGGGATCTCGTGCGGACTCGTGATGATTTTAGAAATGCAAGAAAGCAGTCCCGACAACAACTGTTGTCCTTTTTGCTTCGGCATTCACTACGGTGGACAGGTGGTAAACATAATTGGACAAAGGGATTTTGGACATGGGTAGAGGCGCTACGGATGCCAAGTGTTCATCAACAATTCGTGCTCAATGAATATATTGATGCTGTTCGGCGCAGTGGAGATCAGCTTCAAGCAATCGAGACACAAATGAACAAAGCCAAAGCCGGATGGGCATTGGAACCTATTGTGGATGCCTTGATGGCAATGCGTGGTATTAACCTGGTGAGCGCCATGGGTATAGTCGCTGAGTTAGGAGATCTCAGCCGCTTTAGCAAACCCACACAGTTAATGGCATTTCTCGGTCTAGTACCAAGTGAGCATAGTAGTGGTGATAGCCGAAGACAGGGAGGAATCACCAAAACTGGAAACGGCCATGTGAGGCGATTACTGATCGAGTCGGCCTGGTGCTATCGTTTCAGCGCTCGCAAGTCACGGGAGATAGAAAAGCGGGCGCAAAGAACAAGTAAGCAGGTACAGGCAATTGCATGGAAGGCACAGAAGCGGCTCAACGCTCGCTACCGGGCACTCAGTGAGCGCGGAATGAGTAGCTGTAAGGTCGTTACAGCTGTAGCTCGAGAGCTTTGTGGTTTTATATGGGCAGTGGCCGAGCAGGCACGTAGCGAGCAGATGGCAGCGCGAGTTTAAAAATACTTGTTAAAAGAATAAGGTAACGAAAGAAGCAGCTTAAAGGTAATTGAAAAAAGTATCGAGCTCTCTGAGTAGTGCTGGGGTAAAGCTGAGGAAAATCCCAGACCCCCCTATAGAGGCACAACCAGTGACCCTCGGCCGTAGAGAAAGGGTAACTCCGCGACGAAGCGATGAACTGTCGGTAACCAACCCACGTATATGAGAATGTTCAACAATCGAATGAGTTATTCCAGTGCTACTTAGAGAGCTTGATAAAAACAATGGAAATTTAACGTAAACAGTCACTTGACAGGTCACATACATATGAGGGGGGATAAGCCTGCGCATCCACCAATCACCCGTACCACACGGTGGATGCGCAAGCTTATCCCCCCTACGAATGCGCTGCGTTTCACAACACAACACTGTTACCGCTTGTGAGTCACGAAGCACGCTCATAAAAACAATACACAAAAACACCTACCTGAAAAAATACTCTGAACTTCCCGTAGGGGGGATAAGCCTGCGCATCCACCAATCACCCGTACCACATGGTGGATGCGCAAGCTTATCCCCCCTACGAATGCGCTGTGCTACACAACACATTGCCGTTAATGCGGCACCAACATAGAATTAGAGAACTGACTCATCTCCAGCAAAACCAAAACAATTGATCCTGTTCAACTCGCTGATCAGGTTTTAACATGCGATCGTGCCGCCTTAGGTCGTGCTATTACGTTGCTCGAGTCAAGCCGAGCCGATCACCACGAGAAAGCACAGCAACTGCTTGAGTTGCTGTTACCACACAGCGGTGGTTCGATCAGAGTAGGTATCTCCGGTGTGCCCGGTGCGGGTAAGAGTACTTTCATAGAAAGTTTCGGACTTAATCTGATCGAAGACGGCAGAACCGTCGCAGTGCTTGCGGTTGACCCGACCAGTGAGCGCACCGGTGGCAGCATACTTGGCGACAAAACACGTATGCATAACCTCAGTGTGAATCCGTCTGCTTTTATACGGCCTTCCCCAACCTCTGGTGTACTTGGCGGTGTTAACCGCTTAACCAGAGAATCAATCCTTGTTTGTGAAGCGGCAGGCTTCGATACGATACTGGTCGAGACAGTCGGTGTCGGGCAATCAGAAACCGTTGTTTCATCAATGGTAGATTTTTTTCTTGTATTAATGCTGCCCGGAGCCGGTGATGACCTACAGGGTATTAAGCGCGGTGTTATGGAAGTTGCCGATTTACTGGTCATCAACAAAGCGGACGGCAACAACGAGACACAGGCATACGCCGCACGCAATGACTACACGCATGCATTAAGACTGTTAACGCCTGAATCTGCCAGCTGGCAACCACCAGTCCTTACCTGCAGTGCGATGTTGAACAAAGGTCTGCAGGAGGTCTGGCAAAAGATACTTGAGCACCATCAGCTACAAACTGATAACGGCCAGTTTGATAGCAAACGCCAGTCGCAGCTGGTCGATTGGCTAGAGAGTACTGTTGAACAACAATTGATGAATGAGTTTCATAATAATCCTGCAGTGCAGAACTCACACAAATCAATACGCCAGGACGTGATGAACTCCAGACTGACACCAGTCAAAGCTGCACAAAAATTGTTAGCACTGCACTGGGAGTCACTGCAGCGGGAGTCATTGCAGCGGGATTGATGAGCGCTAACATCTGATCGATTACTCAATCAGGAAGCCAACTGGCTTACAGCGTATTAATTAAATTGTTTTTATCCGGTCAAAAGTGTTAACTGCTTCATAAATTCCATGGCAAATCAGCCGCCATGTTTTTAATGCAGGCTTTATATCAGCCTCCAGCGGAGTTGTTACATCCGCACAAAAAACCAGAATCCTGAGGTGTTAGTGGTTAACCGGAACTCAGGATCGCCAGCACTGAAGCACAGTAGCGGCAATATCGGGGAGAGACAGCAAATGATTAAGCGCCTTGTTTTACTTGCAGCGTTGGGTGTGTTCCAGCCGGCAATTGCCGATCAGAATTCCACCGAACTCACGGAGCTTTTCGGCAAACTACAGGAAGCTGAAAGCCCACAACAGGCAGTGGTTCTGGAAACCGAGATCTGGAAAAAATGGTACGAGCGTGAAGATGAAGAAGGCGGTAAGTCCATGACGAACGCAATCGCCGCCATGGGATCCGGACGCTATACAGTTGCGCTGGCTTTGCTTGATGAACTGGTGACCAGTGAATCCGACTTTGCCGAAGCATGGAACCGCCGTGCAACCGTGCATTTTCTGCTCGGCAACTACAAGCAGGCTCTGGCAGATATTGAAAAAACCCTGACTCTTGAGCCACGCCACTTCGGTGCGATTTCCGGCATCGGTATGATCATGTTAAAGCTCGGTGAAACCGACAAAGCACTGCACGCATTCGAACGCGTGCTGGATATCTCTCCCAAGAACGTTGGCGCGTCTAAAAGCGTCAAGCAACTGGAAAGCAAAATGGGGCCGAGTATTTAAAACAGTACTGTTGTAAAAAAAGCAATAAAAAAGCCCGCTAGCTTAAAAGCGGGCTTTTTCATGTTCTTACATCGTCACAGCCTAACCTTTACCGCGCCACGGTATAGTTCTGTTGATTATCCAACGCATGATCAGGTCAAACAACAGACCAAGCAAACCAAGCAGAATAATGGTTACCCATATGATCTCGTAGTTAGACTGCTTGCGCGCTACGTTTTCAATAAACCCGATACCCGTTGTACCTGCCAGCATTTCTGCAGCCACCAGAGTACCCCAACACACACCAATCGCTATTCGTATGCCGGTCAGGATCTCAGGTAGCGAGTTTGGCAGTATCACCTTGCGGATAATCTGCCGGTTTGACGCACCCAGCGAGTGCGCCGCATGAATTTTTGACAACTGCGTGCCAGTGGCACCAGTACGCGCTGATATCACCATGATGGCAAATGCCACCATGAACAACAAAAAGATCTTACCGTCGTCATTGATACCAAAGATTGTCAGAATCAGCGGCGCCCACGCCAATGGCGGGACTGGTCGATACAGTTCAATCAGTGGATCAAAGAAGCCCTTGGCAAATCGCGAAAGCCCCATAAAGAGCCCGAGCGGCACACCAAGCACTATGCCGAGAAACAGACCCGCCAACACACGCATGATCGAATCCCAGAGGTGCCCGGCTGGCACTGGTATAGAAAACGATGGATAGTTACCGGTCGCGAAATTCAGCACCTTTGTCTTCAGGTTTGCATCTATAACACCGCTTGCGGTGTGCCGGGGATACTCACCCGGGACAAGATCTGCAACCCAGTCTGGTATGAAGAAGGCCAGCATCTCACTGGCTGGCTTCCACTCGTACCACAGCAACGGCACGGTCTTAAAACCAACAGTCGGGTCGGAAATCTCAATCAGGGATGTCAATGTATCAGAAGGTTTCGGCAACCAGCGCCCCGAGCCCTGCTCTGTACACGCTGTGGATCCCGCACGTATCTCACCTCCGGGAAACGCTAACGCGTCAAGTATCTTGAGGCTGCCTTTCTGCTCACTCTGCTCCGCATTGAACCGCTTCATGGCGTTTTCTATCGGATCAAGTGCTGCTGGTGGAAAGATGTTTCCGTCATCAATGCGTTTGAGTATTTTATCAAGCGACTTGGTGAGCGTTTTGGTTTCTTCTGCATCATCACCTGAAGTCTGCAGGCCTTTCAGTTCATCACTCAGCGACTTCACTTCTGCGATGAAATCATCATCAAGATTACGTATTTTCGTAAAGTCTGCTGTAATTGCAGACATCTCTTCGCTTATCTTGAGAAACTTGCGGCCTCGATCTGTGTTCGGGATGTCGGGAATCTCTTTCTTTACACCCTCACCCCAGGCTGGCTGCTCGGCCGCTGCTTTTATCTCGGCTTCTGTTGCAGGCCCCGGGAAAGCTGGATCGGCAAGCCTTGCTGTCGCTTCATCAATTTTTCGGGCTAACTCGTCAATCGCTGTTTTGTTTTCAGCAGAAAGTGATTCGGCAGACGCCCGTGTCAACAACATGGCTTGCACTGTGTCAGCGGCAGCCAGGTATTGATCTCGCAATGCGGGATCAATATCACTCTTGCTTATCTGACGTCTGGCGTTCTCTATCTGTGTACCTTCGCGATCCAGAAACGAGGTACTCCTTAATAAGCGTGACTGCATCGGGAAGGAGGATCGCAATGCGTTTAGCTCTGAGTCTACTCTGGCGACCTGACACATTTCATTGGCGCTGTTCGGAAAATAAGCGCGCGCGGCATCCCATGAAAAATAGAACCACAATAACAGAATACTGCAGACACCTGTGATGACCCAATACCAACCGCCGAGCGCACGTACAGGATTGCCGAATACCGCATCAGTGACTTCAGTACGAACAACTTTGCGGCCATAAACAATTGATCCAACAAACGATAGGACCAACAGTACGAACAGAACACCAACTATCAAACGTACGGTTTCAGGTGACATTATGCATTGCCTCCCATAATTTCTTCTTCCATGTTCCAGATCATGGAGAGAATCTCGTCTCGATTCGCGCTGAACTCAGGCTCTGCTTTTACATCGCGTAAATCCTTTTGCAAACCCCACTCCGCGAACGGCAGATGATATTCCTTATGTAGACGACCCGGCCTGGGCGCCATCACAAATAGTCTTTCACCAAGTAGCAATGCCTCTTCCACCGAATGAGTGATAATCATGATGGTCTTGCCAGTCTCTTTCCAGATCTTGAGCACCAGCGACTGCATTTTTTCCCGGGTAAGTGCATCGAGCGCACCGAGTGGCTCGTCCATCAGGATAAGATCAGGATCGTTAATCAGACAACGTGCAAGCGCTACTCTTTGTTGCATCCCCCCTGACAGCTGATACGTTGGCGTGTCACCAAAACCCTGCAAGCCAACAATTTCAAGCCACTCTTCGACTTTGCCTCTGGTTTGCCTTTTTTTCATGCCCTTCATGCGCAGACCGAAATCTACATTTTCGGCAACCGTCAGCCACTCGAACAGTGCGCCCTGTTGAAACACCATGCCGCGATTGACACCGGGGCCATTAATCTCCTCGCCGCCAAGCGACAGCGAGCCACCGGTTGGCAATAAAAATCCGGCGATTAAATTGAGTAAGGTGGTTTTACCGCACCCGGAGGGACCAAGCACAGACAGGAGCTCACCTTGTTTTAGTGTAAAGCTCACATCTTTAAGTGCGTGGACGCTATCCCCATCCGGCATCGGAAAGGTCATATCGAGCCCGGCGGCAACGAGATCACTCATCGCAAAACCCTGCAGTTGGAATTAAACGGATCTACTTAGTGTAGCTTGATAATTGCAATTCTGATTTGTTCCGACACAGCAGAGGCATGCAAAAATGGACCAAAATGCCTTGCCATTGTGCGGTACAAATTGAGCTGTCGATAATACAGGAATTGCCGACGCATCATTGCTCAATCCCGCCACCAAGCGTGCCGTACCGGGAGCTGACGCCCGATTAGCGCCGGTGGTTCGGCCATTCCCAGGCACGGCCACCAGGCCGAATCTGTAGCAGATCATCAACCTCAAAGGTCCAGCACCAGACTGGCATCTACTGCTCGCGATACGCAGATGCACCTCTTCTTATTTGCCTGCCTTTGTCGGGTATTGAAAAAAGTATCGCGGTGATCGGGAACGCCGGACAACACCCTGGAGCTATGTATTGATTGCATTTTTACTTGCGCGCAAAGATCGATTTCTTGCGAGCCCGAAT
Organism: uncultured Granulosicoccaceae bacterium; assembly: GCA_938007995.1. Taxonomy (GTDB): domain Bacteria; phylum Pseudomonadota; class Gammaproteobacteria; order Granulosicoccales; family Granulosicoccaceae. Next base: position 6,940 of record CALLLW010000038.1, read on the forward strand.
GAGCTGTGTCGCACGGCTTGTTCCATCGTGGAAGCTATGGAACCATCGATCCAGCGGAATTTCTTCTGAACCGTAGTTACACTCAAAATATCGATGATGAAGCTGATGGTGAAACGACCCCGCTTTAATTACCGGTTTGTCTTTAACTAGTAACTTGTGAAAACCCGAATGTGAAAACACGGCTCCAAGATTCAATGCAAACAGGTGAAAAATCACATGGAGTGGGTGTGATGGCAGTACAAAGTGTATAACTATTGATGAGTAGTACAGCACATGCTCCACGGGATGCATCGATAAGCCCGACCACGGGCCGACGTTAACGTTTCTATGGTGCAGGTGGTGCACTTTTTTAAACAACCACGGCACGTGCAGCAACCGGTGTATCCAATAAAAATGAAAAGACTGCCAAAAGCGTAACACCAGAAAAAACAGCACAAACCAAATTGGCCCATCTGCAAAGCAGTTTAATACCGGCGCATAACCGTTTGCGGCACCATAAAAATAGACAATCATCCATGCCGACCAAACAGGCACACCTGATATTAATGACCAGAAGACGTTATCTATCGTTTGATGATTAAAAGTAAAGCGAGTACTTTTTTCCATCGCTCGCACATCAAATTTTTGTTTCATCTTCTGGCCCGCGAAAACATAAAAATGGAGATGCAGCGGTACTGCCAGAATAAAAACAACCGCATAGTTGATGAATAATATTGTCAGTGCCCAGCGCCATTCAAATACCTGCATGGTTGTAATCGATGGCCACAAAAATAAATAGACAATAATCGCGTTGAGCAAATGATAAACGGGTGGCGTTAGCTTAAGCCAGGCATTGGCAACCCACGATAACGCCGCCCCCGGGCTGGGCGAAAAATCAAACACCGGCGACAGTGCAATCGGTAGCGGCGGATGATAATTCCAATCAGCCTTCTTTTTTACCGTTGGTTGACACGCCGGAGCAGGACTTGAGTCAACGCCATTTACAGGCTTCAAAGTTACTCTCTCTGTGCGTCAGTACGCGATTGTTCATAGATGCCTGTTAGCTGTACAGCTAGTCAAAAATCTTAGTTCACGCTTAGGCAGACTGGCTTTTGGCAATAGCCTCAATAATGCGTGCCACCCCCTCGGCTCCCGGATCAGCAACCCCTTCAAGCGACCGAGCCTCCAGATAAGATGATCGCCCGGCCCCTGCCGCCAGCATAGCCGCCGTACCATCTGCCCCTGCTCTCGCTTGTCGCGCTGCTTCAGTTAAGCTCTTGTCAGCGACAAGTACATCAAGCGCGGGTTTAAGCGCGTCAATAAGGGTGCGGTCGCCAACTTTAGCACCACCATATTTTTGCATTGCATCCAATCCGGCAGACAACGCTGTGCCCCAGTGAGGATTATTTCGATAAGCCTCAGAGGCGTTTTCAAACATGATGGCAAACAGCACCCCACTCGACCCGCCCATCGATTTCCCTTTCAGATCGCCAAGTACCGCCAACAGATCAGCACCGTTGGCGAGCGGAAGACGATCAAGCCCTGATTGTACTGTTCTGGCGGCAGCCGCAAAGGTTGTTCCCGTATCGCCATCACCAACCTTACTATCGAGTTTATTGAGATCGTCTTCCATCGCAGTACAGGCACCTATTGCTGCAGTTAAAACAGAGCGTACAGTGATATCTTCAGACGCTTCGTGGTTTAGCGTGTGCAAGTCGGGGGGATCGATGCTCTCAACTGCTGTGACTGCTTCATGCTGCGGCCATACAGAACACTCAATAGATGCCAGCAGCGCAGCGCGGTAGCTGTCTTCGAGCGGTAGCATCGTAATTGAAAAACCAGGCATATCAAGCGCTGTCATGATTGCTACTGGCCCAATCGTGAAGTCGAGTGTCGATGCAATTTCTGTCGACATAAACTCTTTAAAAAGAACCGCACACTCCAAACCATTTAAACCACCCAGGTTATTAAACAGGGCAATGTGACGCTTTGATGTATCGATCTTTTGCAGCAAACGTTTTGAACAATCCTGCATCAGCGCGGAACAACTACCGAAGCTTTCAACATCAACCCCGGGTTCACCGTGAATTCCAAGGCCGATTTCGACGTCACAATCACCCATGCGACTTTGTTTTTCGGTACCGGGCACAGTGCAGGTGTCTCGTGCCACACCGAGTGATCGCAAGTTGTCATTGACCGCAGATGCAGCTGCAAGAACATCAACCAACGATGCACCGCTCTGGGATAAAAACCCTGCAACCTTGTGTACAAATACCGTTCCCGCAATACCACGAGGCTGTGGTGCACCATCAATGGCAATGTCATCCGCAACAATCACCATTTCAACTTTGTGCCCCATGGATTTGGCTTTTTCTGCCGCAAGACCAAAGTTTAAACGATCACCTGTGTAATTTTTGATGATCAGCAGACAACCGGCAGGTCCGGTAACTTCGAGAATTGCTGACAACACTGCATCAACACTGGGTGATGCATAAACGCCACCGCAGACTGCAGCGGTTAACAGGCCGTGGCCCACCAGCCCGGCATGGGCCGGCTCATGACCCGAACCCCCTCCGGAGATAATAGCCACATTGCTTTTGTCCCAGTCAGATCTAACAACAACACGCGCATAGCTGTCAGGGTTAAAGCGCCGCACCCGTCCACCCGACGCGGCAATCAAACCATCGATAGCATCCGAGACGATGTGTTCCTTATCATTGTAGAAATTTTTCACTGACTGTTCCTCGGCAACTCGTTTCTATGGTTGCATTATTTTGCGCCGAACTACTTCGCTTTCACATCAGAAATCACAAAACACTTACGAACATACGTCGGCACATGCCAGTCCATTTCCAATCCATCCTCCATCACAAAACTGTCCCCTGCACGTACTGTACGCTTTGAACCATCCGCAAGCACTGTAATCACTGCTTCACCTTCAAGAATGTGGCAGAACTCCATAAATCCATCCATCTTGGCGCGATGATCACCGGCGGTACATTCCCATATACCGCATCGAGAACCGGTTTGCTCATCGTTGGCGTAAACCTGTGCACCCATTTCCGGGTTGCCAGCCAGAACATGTGCATTGCTATTTATAACTTTTTCAACTTCCGGGCTACCGAACAATATAAAAGCGGGCTTAGTCATAAAAATTTCCAGGGTTTAGTATGGTTTTTATAATAGAAGAATCGAGTTATCGATTAGATGAAATTTCTCTTTGATCGAGCATCTGCATCCACCAGACTGCGGTACTTTTGCCTAGCATCTGCACATTTCTGAATGGAATTTTTTTGATTGGTGAGACCGGAAACGGGAGGCTGTCTTGTGCTGCGCCAAGCGCGCGATCTGCCAATACCGTCCCCATCACATTAGACATCGCCACACCACGACCGTTATAGCCCATGCCTGCAATCAGGCCTTTGGCAGGTTCAAAAAAGTGCGGCAGGCGGTTATCGGTGATGGCGAGTTTTCCACCCCACTCAAACTGCCACTCAACATCTTTGAGCGTTGGAAAAATTCTTATCGCATCTTTCTTAAGCCAGTCAAAGCCTGTTAGTGAACCATCTCTCTTCAAGTTGCCATGACTGCCAATAACAATGCGATCATCGGGTTCGCGACGCGTGTATATGATGACTCGACGAGTGTCAGATAAGGTTTGTCCACCCGGTAAAATTGAATCGATCACTTCAGCAGGCAACCTCGTGGTTGCAATTTGCACCGAAACAAATGGTATCAACGCAGACTTAAGACCCTGCCACAGACCATCTGAATAACCATTGCTCGCAAGAATGACGTATTTAGTCGTCACCGAACCATCCAGCGTTTCAATCTTCCAGCCATCAGACAGCTGAACCAAACGGCGCGCGTGCGTACTACCATAAATCCGCGCACCTGCGCGTTTAGCAACGCTCGCTATACCGTGAGCAAGCGCAAGTGGCTGTATCGCTCCACCCGTCGGTGCAAAGATGCCAGATTGATACACACCGGAACCCGTCAGTTTCTGTAACGCTTCACCTTCAACAAACTCTATATCGGCACCGTGATCATTCCAGGCTTGCGCATTCTTGCGAGAAGTCGTCTTCGCTTTCTCGCAATGATCCACACGCAACCACCCATTTTGGCGCGCATCACAATCTATCTGATGTTGATCGATGTAGGCGAACAAACTGTCCGCAGACCCAAGCGACACCTCAGTCAGGCGTTCAAAATAACCCGACCCTACATGCTCACGCACCTGTTGCGGACTATTGAACGGCAGAATCGGATTTACCTGCCCCCCGTTACGACCAGAAGCACCAAAGCCGACATCGCCAGCATCCAGCACCACCACGTCGGTGCCCGCCTCGGCCAATTTGTGGGCCGCACGCAAACCGGTAAAGCCGGCACCAACCACGACGACGTCGCAGCTTATGCTCCCTGCAACTGGCGGATTGGGCGCAACCGAACCCAGTTTCGCGGCCCAGAGAGAATCCGGATTATCATGCTTTGCCAAACCAAGATCCTTATCAAATATTCGGTGGAAACATAGCCAGTCCACACATTTGGCGCTTGCCAGCTGCCGCAGTTGCAGGTTCAGTGCGTTCTGTTCAGCCACTGTCCCGGCATTTTGGATAGGCTACACGGGCATTTCTACACAGATAAAGTACCAGATGCGACAAAAATACACTCCGAAGCGCGCAATTTTGCACACTGGTTAACCGGTGTTTGTATTTGAAATCGCATCTCTGCGATACTCTACCCACTGTGAGTTTCATCCACTAGAAATCACACGCAACCGTCCCCGCTGATAACGGCGGTTTTCCAACTGGAGTCAATACATGAAATCTGTAAAAACCATACTTAAAACCATCACGGCCGCCGCTGTTGCAGCCGGAATCACCGCACCTGCTCAAGCTGCTGACGAAGTCAACGTGGCGTTCTTCCTTGAGTGGGCAACACCAAATATGATCGCCAAAGCCGAAGGCTTGTACGAAGATGCGATGGGCGTTCCAGTCAACTGGACTAACTTTGACGCTGGCACACAGATGACCGAAGCCATGCTTTCCGGCGACATCGACATCTCATTCAGCCAGGGCCTTGCACCATTCATCACTGCGGTAAACGCTAATGCGCCAATCAAAACGATTGGTATCGCGGTGACTTATCCTTCAAACCCTTGCGTAGTAAATGGCGACCTCGGCATCACTGCTGACAACGCGTCTGAGCTTGAAGGCAAAACCGTTGCAGTACCACTGGCGACCATGGCTGATTACAGCTTCCGCATGCAGATGCGTGCTCTTGATGTAGACATGAGCACCATGACAATCGTTGACCAGGTACCTGCTGATGCAGTTGTGTCATTGGCAGATGGCAGCGTCGATATGGCTTGCATTTTCGGTGGTGATTCAATCAAGAAAGCCGAAGAAAATGGTGAGTACATCATGTCTTATGATGCGATGGCAGAAGCTGGCATCGTAGCTTTTGACGTTGTTTCGGTAACAGAGAAGTTTGCCCAGGAGAACCCTGATCTGGTAAAAGCGTTCATGGAAGTCACTGACGAAGCAAACGCAGCCTTCGCTGCTGACCAATCAAAGATTGGCATCATCGAAAAAGAATCCGGCATGGATTCAGAAACTACGCTGAATCAAATGGCAGACATGGTATTCCCATCTAATGCTGATCAGCTAGGTGAGTACTTCGCAGAAGGCGGTCTTGCCGGAACTGCGTTCGGCATCGTTGGTGGCGCATTCGCTACAGACGACAACCCTGCACGTGAAGACTACAGCGATGTTATAGATACTTCATTCTTGGAGTAAGGGTTTGCTGCTATTTGCAGCGCTGTAAGTAAGTTAAGGGGCGAGTGCAATGCACTTGCCCTTTTTTTTGGTGTTTTGTTGTCTTGTTTGTTGGTTTTTTATTTTGAGCTCTTGAGCGGCATCGCTGCCGCGGGCCTTCATTTTTAAAAAAGACTAAAAACGAAGCAAAAGTCTCTGCGCGACTACTCTGCCCTGCGGGTACCTGCGGCATTTTGAATCTTATCGCCACAACAGGCCGCTCAGAAGGCACATCCATGTGCCCACTTCGCTAACGCGGCGTCCTGCCGCCCATCTTTTGGATAAATAAGGCCTGTCTACACGACAAGATTCAAAACAGATCAGACGCTGGTAAAAACTGCTCGTCAGCGTGGATAGAGGTGTGCCGACTTCGATATTCTCCATCGCAAGCTTCAAAGTAGTTTTCTGACCTTCTGAGTTAGTCAGGAATACGCGAGTCTTGTCAGCACTTTTACCAGTCGCGCTACGCTGACGAATCACAAAGATTGCCCGTTTCTTCGGGTTCTGGTTTTCAGCCTAAAGACGGTCAACACGCTGCGTGATATCGTTAGCAGGACGTACATACTTGTTCACGTAAGCCGCATCCATTTCAACGGTGCCGGATAGTTTTTCAGTGTGTACTTCAACCAGTGATTCGCGCAGTTTGTGCATCAGGACGAAAGCAGTCTTGTACTGAACATCCAGATCGCGAGACATTTGCAAAGCGCTCATGCCATTTTTAAACCTCAGATTCCCCACTATTTGGTCAAATGCTTCCAGCAGACCAATAATTGACTGGCTTCACTCCTGTGATAATCTGTTTGCGCCCGTGACATATCGGGTGTAAATACTAGAGGTGAGAAGTATGAGCAGTAAATCCGAGGGGCCGTTAAATGGTTCGACAACGCGAAAGGCTACGGCTTTGCGGTCAACCCAGAAGGCGAAGATGTATTCGTTCACTACAGGTCTGTCCAGGCCGAAGGATTCAAGACACTGGCGGAAGTTCAGCTAATCAGTTGCACCCAGGTACGAACTGAGAAAGGCTGGCAAGCTACTGAGGCGGAATTGCGGGCGATGGAAACAGAATAAGAAGAGAAGCAAAAAGGCCGCTGAATCAGCGGCCTTTTTTTTAAATACAATACCTCGGTCGTTTCATGCGCTCATGACGCAGAGGGACGGTTCCGAGGCGTACTACGATAGTGTAACACCAAATATGCCAAATTCAATGTCTTACATTTACGAACCTAGCAAAATCAACAGTTTAGAGAAATCGATATCAGTTGCTAGGTTATCGACCTACACTCAGGAAATTCAAGGGGGAGACAGAGAATTAGCTCTCAAACTGTACCTCTGGAATACCGAAATTTCATCCTCATTTCATTTTCCGCTACAAATGGCGGAAATTGCGCTTAGAAATTCACTCCATTGCCAACTTGAAGCAAAATTTGGCGTTGATTGGCCGTCGTCACCTAGAGTTCCGTTTGACCAGAGGGAAGTGGACAGCTTTGCCGCCGCACGTTCGAAAATTCAAAGGGGCAGCAAGACGGTTACGACCAGTCGCCTTGTTGCTAACCTATCTTTTGGGTTCTGGGTGGGATTACTTCGAGGGCCATACCACACTAGCCTGTGGACCCCTGTTATAAGCAGAGCTTTCCCGAGAAAAATAAGAAATAGAAAGAACATCCAAAACAGATATATCAATATTAAGGAGTTACGCAATCGAATTGCGCATCATGAACCGATCTTTAACTACCTATTGGAATTGAAGCTTAATGAGGCACTAGAAGCAATCTCATGGCACGGCAGAGAAACTAGAAATTGGGTCGAACAGCACTCCACTGTTCTTGAGGTCTTACAAAAAAAGCCTTAAAGAGTTAAAGGTTTACGCTTTGGAACTCTGCTAAGTAATAACGCAATAAAGCAGAGAACAACTGGATCTGCATATTGTTAATCAGGTTTATGAATCTGACTTAGAAATTGATTACTGCACAACGGCGAGCAGATGGTAAGACAGCCAACCCTGAATATAGCGTGAGAAATAAATAGATTTTTAATTATAGTTTCGATTGTGGTCGCAGCATCCGGATGCAGTAGTGACCCAAACAATACAGCGATATCATTTGCACCGGCAACCGCGGATGCAGTTAATACTTCAGATCAGGCTGAGTGGTTCGAGTATTTTGACGGATCAAGGTACTTATCCGAAAGTTTAGGGGATGCAGGCATAGGTGAAGATGGCCCGGTCACAGCACGCTTCCCTATAAATTTTGGCAGAGGAATACTTGACTGGTCTGTTTCAAGACTACTGCGTTCCAGTAGCTATGAGTTCCTGGATGCTGATTCAATGATCGTTTCACTGGAGAACGCAGCATTTGAAGTACCGATAGATACAGTAGGAAATACATATGTCTGGATGGGAGAAATTTACACACACCAACAATACTATTGAAAGCGCAGCGTCCTGAATTTCAAGACCAACCTCATTTACCAAAAGTCCAAACAATAAGCAATTTACAAAGCACGAGCCCTTAGGCTTTTCAACAGCGTCAGATACGTTGTCGCTCAGAAAAAACAAGCAATGTGCAAAGCACGAGCTTTTAGCTTTTCGGCAGCGTTTGCTCCGTTTTGAAACTCATTGTGGAGACAGGCCTTATTTTATCTATCCAAAAGATGGGCGGCAGGACGCCGCGTTAGCGAAGTGGGCACAGGGATGTGCCTTCTGAGCGGCCTGTTGGAGTAATGAGTTTCAAAATGCCGCAGGCACCCAACGGGCGGAACTGCCGCGTAAAGACTTTTTGCTTCGTTTTTGGTCTTTTCAAAAATGAAGGCCCGCGGCAGCGATGCCGCTCATGTCAACACGCTACGCAAAACGAGCAATGTGCGAAGCACGAGCTTTTGGCTTTTCGGCAGCGTTTGCTCCGTTTTGAAACTCTTTGCGTAGACAGGCCTTATCTATCCAAAAGATGGGCGGCAGGACGCCGCGTTAGCGAAGTGGGCACAGGGATGTGCCTTCTGAGCGGCCTGTCGGAGCAATGAGTTTCAAAATGCCGCAGGCACCCGAAGGGCGGAACTGTCGCGAAAGACTTTTTGCTTCGTTTTTGGTCTTTTCAAAAATGAAGGCCCGCGGCAGCGATGCCGCTCAAGCAACCAACAAAAACAAAAAACCTAATGCTGATGGCCACCCGGCCCGTGCGCATGCCGATGCGCCACCTCTTCCATCGTGGCCTCCCGCACATCAACCACCTCAATATCAAACTTCAGCCCCTTGCCTGCCAGTGGGTGATTGGTATCAACATCGACGGTGTGCCTGCCAACTTTTACTACCGTTGCGTTGATCTTACGAGTCTCGGTATTAACCATCACAAGCTCACCGACAGCCGGCTTTTTTCCGCCAACCAGATGTTTGATCGGCACACGTTGCATGGCCTCTTCGTTGCGCAGACCATACGCCTCTTCCGGTGACACCTGTACAGTGAAAGTATCGCCTGCAACTTTACCTTTCATGGCATCTTCAAGTCCGGGAAGCACACCGCGATGCCCATGCAGGTACAATACCGGATCGCCGTCACTCGAATCCTCCCGGTAATCACCGCCGACCTCTTCGAGCTTGTAGTGAAACGACACCACTGTGTTATTGGCAATTTGCATTTGTTTCTCACAAAATCGGGAATCTATCTATCAGGAAAACTATCGTCGCGACACCGAGGCTCTTACAACATTGACCTTGATATTTCTGGCAAGCTTGGGATCAATGGTTAAGCGAAGATTGACGTTCTCGGTTTTACCCGCAGCCAATGTGCCGTTGACACGTTGAGTTTTCTCGGCAAGCCTTCCGTTCACCGGATAAACCACCCTCAGTTGCACACCGGTGATATTTTTTGGAGTTGTATTTCTTACCAGCACACTTACTGCACCATCTTTGTTAACCCGTGGCTGTGCAGCAACATACTTACCGGGATTGTTTGGCAAATCCAGATCAACCAGTGCGGCAAATGCACTTTTGCCAGCCGGGCTGTTGTGACGAGCCGCACTACTGTAGTGAGCTACCGCTTGCTGACTATTGCCGTTGATACGAGCAATATTACCCAGCGCATTCGATGCCTCTGCAGTTGGCAATAATTCAGCACTGCGGCTCAGAGATCGATTGGCAGTACGAAAATCACGCAATGATTCACTGATTAAACCTTTGCGCAAGTGATAGTAAAAGAAGTTGTCATTCTTGCTGATAGCCGTATCAAAGTGACGCAATGCGCCACGCGGATTGTTCGCCTCTAACTCTATATCGCCCAGCATGGAATGAAAGTGCCCTTCGTTTGGCTCAATACTAATTGCCCTTCGCAATAGCGCACGCGCGCCATTGGCATCATTGTCAGCAAAGGCCTTTTTTGCATCTTCGTAGGCTTCATAAGCGGGTTGGGCTTCAAGCATCCGGCTCATGGTTCTCTGATAGGCTTCGCGACCCGTTTCGCCACCGGGGCCAAACCGTGCCGCCGTTTCTTTATTCAGCGCCAGACGCTCGGCAGACGGTGGATGACTGGCAAACAAACCACTGAGAAAATCCTGACGGCGACCCTCGGACAGTTTTAAGAAGGTCGCCTGCAGATCGACTGCGCCTTGCGGGTCGTAACCAGCCTCAACCATATATTCGATGCCAAACAGATCCGACTCACGCTCGGCATCACGCCCATAACGGGTGTTGATTAACTGTGCACCGACACTCGCACCGACTTGCGCCAGATTGGAGTACTCTTTACCAGAGGTGGCGATTGTTGCCACCGCCAGCCCACCCTGCAGCAAAGTACCACGGGTGAAACCTTTGGCCCCATGCCGCGCTGCCGCGTGTACAACTTCATGCCCGAGCACCGCCGCAAGCTCCGCCTCGCTTTCAAGTTCTGTCAGTAGCCCACGATTGATGGCTATCTTGCCGCCTGGCAAAGCCCAGGCATTCGGCACCCCGGAGTTAATCACTTTAAATTCGTACGGTAAATCGCGATCACTGACCGCTGCCACGCGCTGACCGACTTTATTGACGTATCGCTGAACCACCGGATCAGCCAGATAATCACCCCCCTGGGATTGCCGCGATGGACTGTATTGCTGCTGTCCGACCTGCAGCTCCCACTCTTCACCGACCAGGCTGAGTTCTTTCTTACCGGTGACCGGATTGGTCGAACAGGCTGTGCCGATTGCCATACCCAATACCAGACCGGTAAAAATTGATACTTTTTTCATGCGCGGAATCCCCTTAATGCTGAAGCACAAATGACTACGCTAATATTACATAACTGACTGACTAATAGCTGTATTTTGATGTTAAACCGTGTTGGCACAGAATACTGCTCACCATCAGCTAAAGCAGTTTTTATCAGCAGGGGTGCAGCCCGGCGATTCTGCCGGTTGCCAATCAGTCACCGTGTTGACATGCTGCCCTTGCTACATTCAGCCTCAATTCAACAAACACACTGCTTGCCGCCCTCCAACTGCTGATCTACCGGGACAGGCTCTTGCCATGGTCTGGTCAAATTCCGGTCGTATATCCGGTCAATTGCTGGCGTCAAAAATGCTGTTGATTCACGTTGCGTTCGTTTTGCAATTCTTCTTCCGGAGCATTCCTGCATGGCCAGCGCTATCGCCTGAATCGCGCATTGACAGCAATAACCGTCACCTTACGGCATGACGGTAAAGCATAAACGACACCGGGCCAACTATCGGGTTCAACTTTCCTGATCAGCTTTACAAAGACTATCGCATGAACACTTTGAAATACCGAAAAGATATAGATGGCTTACGTGCCGTGGCGGTACTTGCTGTACTTCTGTTCCATCTTGATCCGGTTTATCTCAGTGCCGGCTACCTCGGTGTGGATATTTTCTTTGTTATATCCGGCTATCTGATTACACGAATCGTGTACACAGAAGTCATGAACAAGAAATATACGTTCACCAACTTTTATGTAAGGCGATCAAAACGGATTTTGCCACCGCTGTATTTTATGGCCGTGCTGACGTTGATCGCTGGCTATATCATTTTACTGCCGTACGATTTTTTCAAGACAGGCATCTCTATACTGGCAGCAGTGATGTTTGTCTCTAATATGCAGTTTGCACTTCGCACCGGCGACTATTTTTCATCGGATTCTTCTGAATGGCCAATGCTGCATACCTGGTCGCTATCGGTAGAAGAGCAGTACTACTTTGTGCTTCCCATTGCACTGATCATCTGTATTCGTTTTCTAAAAAAGATTAATCTCACTATTATTCTTTGTATTGTCGCAGTGGCAAGCTTTGCACTGGCGCAGTATATGTCGGGCCAAAGTAACCTGGCAGGCCTTAGCTACTATTTTCTGTTAACCCGCATGGGCGAGCTTTTGATCGGCTCGGTACTCGCAGTTATTCATGCCAAAGGAACATTCGAGAAAAGCCAGTCTAATATTATTGTTTCAGTGGCTGTGGCGGTACTTGTCGCAACACTGCTGTTCTTTGACAAGCAATTTGTTTTTCCGGGCTTTTCTGCACTACTTGCCTGTGTGCCGATAGCAGTTATTATTCATAGCGAAAACACCTGGGCAAACAAAGCGCTGCAGAACAGCGTGGTGGTATGGATCGGGTTATTGTCATACTCGCTCTATCTGTTTCACTGGCCGGTTCTGGCGTTCGCGCGCTATATACTCAATACCACAGAGGGCTATCTGCACCTGTCTATCATGGCTCAGGTCATTTGCCTTGCATTGATTTTTGCACTAAGCATATTGTCTTACTATGCGGTTGAAAGACCACTTCGCAGATCCAGCCTGGTCGGCATCAAAGCACTGATTTGGTACTTTGTGATACCCAGTGCAGCACTGGCGCTGCTGGCCGCAGGTGTGGTGCTGAAAAAAGGCCTGCCAGACAGACTAAGTACCGACTCAATCAATACCGCCTTTCAGTACAGTCATATCGATAAAAGCGCCTGCCCTTCACTGGTTAATCTTGGTTGTGAAGGCGGTGACACCAGCGGTAGCAAAGAAGTTCTGATGTACGGCAACAGCCATTCGGAACACTACTACGAGCTGGTATCATCACTGGCAAAAGACGCGGGCATGCATTTAAAAATGTACGGCGCCGGTGGTTGCGGCTTAAAGCGCGAATCGGCCAAATGTGATTCAGTCAGAGCAGCCTACACAGAAGAGTTACAGCAAGGCACTGATATATCTATCATTGCATTTAGATGGGACAGTGACTTCGAAGACACTGAGTTCCTGACAGAGCTTGACGATGTGATCTCACTTGCACAGTCCAGATCAGATAGAGTCATTGTATTAGCGCAACCACCCTTATTGACCTTCAGTCCATCGAAGGTGGCAAACTGTGACCGGCTCGGTATAACCTGCCCCAAACCTGCTGAAACTGTAAGCGAGCTCTATCCAAGCTATAACGACGTGATCGCGCAGCGGGCAAGTTCACTGGGTGCAGAGTTTTTTGATCCTTACGCAGGTATTGAAGACACCAGTCAGCTATACGATGGTGATCGAATTCTATATTCCGATACTGATCATCTTTCTGTCTATGGTGGCAGGTGGTTATACCAGCAACTCGCCGATACCACTCCTTCACTATTACAGTAAAGATTGCCACATTCAACAAAAAGCGCACCGCAACAGTTGTCGTTCAAAACCCTGTAATAGCGGCAAATTACTTTTAAGAGAAGCAATGAACTGATAGCCTGTGATCAATCAGACCACGGGATAATCAGATGACTTTTTCATTGGTAGCTCGCTGTATGGACACTGGCATGTTCGGCATTGCCATCTCTTCGTCATCACCGGCAGTCGCGGCACGGTGCTCCTGGGCAAAAGCAGCAGTTGGCGCTGTTGCATCACAAAACATCACCGATCCATCACTCGGCCCCGCTGCGCTACAGTTAATGGAACAGGGGGCAACCGCCAGTGATGCGCTTGATCAACTATCAACAACAAAACACATTGAATATCGCCAGTTACTGGCAATAGATAAGCACGGCACTACAAGCATCTATTCCGGTAGTAACGCGCTGGGTACGGTGGCCGAGCTAGCCACCGAGAATGCTGCATCGGCCGGCAATCTACTGGCCAGCACATCAATACCAGAAGCAATGATAGATGCATTCCACTCAGCAAGTGGACATCTGGGTGATCGGCTTATAACAGCGCTATCTGCAGCACTGGCAGCAGGCGGCGAGGCAGGCCCGGTTCACTCGGCAGGATTGCTGCTGGTAGATGACGTCAGCTGGCCGGTTGCAGAACTGCGTTGCGACTGGTCCGCCAGTGATTGCCCGATTAAAAATATCTCGACTGCATGGGAGGTTTATAAACCAAAACTGGCGGATTACACGCAGCGGGCGCTTGATCCAACCCGGGCACCCAGCTATGGCGTGCCCGGTGATGAGTAAGCATTAAAAATTTGTGCGTTCAGTCGGCACTGAACGCATAGTTTCATAAGCGACTTACCTGGCAGGATGTCACACTTGCTAATCTGGCTCGTAACCTTCAGGGATAGATACGCTGTCAAGCCGGATTGAAGGCACGACCAACGGTACATAGCCACGGTCATCTCCAAACTCATAGACCTGCCGGATGTTATCGCTGTTAACCGAATAGTCCACAGTAAGCACAGGCTTACCTGCTGAAATCCACTGACTCAGATCCTGTTCGTACTGCACACTTAACTCAGGCGCTACGGCGCGATCAACTGACTCAAACCAGTGCGACTGTTTGATAATACCAGTCACACTCGACAACCAGTCTATTGAAGTATTGTTGATTTGCTCCTCGGTATTTTGCACAAACACACCAAAGTTACTGTTGCCGGTTTGCGCTATTGCATAGTCACGAATGTCTGTGATCAAACTATGCATATCAACAACAGCGTTCGGATTTTCATCAAGGAAGTCGTTGTATACATCAGCGGCGTCCAGTACTACACCATCAAAACCTGCTTCAATAATGACATCCAGACGGCTGTCTTCAGAACCATAAATAATATTCTGCCACTCGGTGTCCCAGTAGCGAACCAGGTACTCACCTTCCCAGCCAAGGTTGGGTTTCGCTAACCAGGCAGGATTACCAAGACCCCAACCTTCCTGCCAGTAGTTTCGAAAATCTTCAGCTTTGCCAATCGGCAGATAGGCAAGTACGAGTTTCTCACCGTTACCGTCACAGCGGATTCGATCAATAACGTTACTATTCAAAGGCACACGCGGCTCAGAATCCATGACGATCAAGTCGTACTGCGTTTGTGCGAGCTGAGCAAAGTCCATGTTCTGTAACTGATAGTACCAGTCATCTACATCCTGCCAGTTTAGGCTATGATTGCTGCAGCTAAACGGCGTTCTTGCGAAATTCTCTGAATCGAAGGATACAACGGTATTCCTGAAGAGATTGCTATCTGCTTCCGTGCAACCACCAACTATCACTGTGGCACACAACAACATCAGCCCCTGAAAACCTAACACACGCATGGTAAAGCACCTTGTCAATTGAACTCTGTAATTGTCAATTAGCGGCCACTTGATGCTTTAATTTAGCGACCATCTTTGATATTCAAGACAAGGCGTTTTTTGAGACTAATTCGTTGTTTGGAAAGTTCGGTTTCGCCACTGCCGCCATAGCGGAGTTGAAAAAACTCGACGCAGGCCCTGCCTGAATTTTTTAGCCTTGCTCTGAAGACTGTGGCTGTGAAAAATTTGTTACCGAATAGCTCGCACAGCCCGCTAGCGTTGCAGATAGTCACTCATTCTGGGTAGGGTGAACCCGGCTTCAGCGGCTTTATAATCATCAATTATTGTTCTTGCCAGCGCATCCGCCTGTTGCGTCAGTAGCGCGCAGCTGCCAGACCCGGACAACTGCTGCAAGCTTGATTTTACGTCAAGCGACGCATCGATCCCGGCTTTGCCATGCTTGCAATGGTGAGCTCGCAGCGCATCGCTGTATTGGGTCCACTGATCGGAAAGTGTTCGATTGACAGTAGTGATTTGATCCGGCCAGAGCGGCAGGTGGTAATTCACTGCAACATCTGCCTGCACGTTTTCTGTAACGCATCCACCGGCAACAGGGGTTGTGTCGAATGACCAGCTTACCGTCCACTTCGTGTTACCCCGACCCTGATATTCTGCCGTGCTCCACAGCGACTGCATCAATGCCTGTAGCGTGTCGCCTTCAACGATAGAGTTGCTTTCACGCTCTGTGTATACCGGTTGTAAATCACGCTGAGCATCGCTGAATTCGTGGCGACAAACCAGACTCGATGGCACGGAGCTGACCTCTGGCAACAGCGCCGGCTGTGGAGAGCAACTCGACAACAGTATTATCAAAGGTACTGTCAGCTGTAGTCTGATCCAATGCATCTTTTTCAATATGAGCCAGTCAGCAGGATGTTATTTACTATCAGTAAGCCTATCAAGTCATTCGCATCTGAAATTTCAGGTGTTTAACAACAACGTTACAGGTTGTCAGCACAATCTTCTCACCCCGCACTCTCTGTAAGATTAGAAAGATCCGGCGCAGGTCTCATGGTTTGCTGGTTACCGGCAAACCATTGCTCCAGCGCCGCTGCCACACTTAAAGTGCGCAAATCCGAACCTTTCGGTCCGACCACCTGAATACCGAATGGCATGCCGTTATGGTCCACACCACATGGTATAACGCACGAGCAGCACAGCGCCATGGTGGGGGCGTACACTAGCGATAACCAGGTCATGTAGGTTGACATCTCTGCATCATTTATTTTTGTTACCGTTCGTTCTGCATGATCAAAAGCAGTAACAGATACTGCGGGACAAATTAATACATCGGTTTCAGTTCGTTCAAAAAACTCCAGTACCTGCCGGTACAAATTACTCTGTTGAATAAAGGCCTGTCCGATCTGGGCAGCTGTAAGCCCGAGCCCCAACTCAGTGTTATCGATCACGTTCTGACCAAGAATCGCGCGGTGCTGCTGGAGTCTTTCCTGATGACTTGCAACAAAGAAAACGCCTCGCAGAACTTCGAACGCATTGTGCACATTCGCAAAGTCAGGGTGTTGGTTTTCACAGGCTTTAAAAGCATGAGCGAGAGCAGAGACGCGTTGTTCAAAGCATTTTGCAATCTCACTATCCACTTCACTACAACCAAGATCAGTGGACCACGCGGCTTTGATACTCGATAGATCCGCTAACGACAGCGCTTTGTAAGGTGTTGGGGAACATTGATTGCTGTAGGGGTCGCGTTTATCGCCATGCATTAGTGCATGCAGCAACAGATGCGTATCTGCAACTGTACGACCCATTGGCCCGAGCACAACAAACGGATTTACGGCCACACCATTGTGAGCATAGGGCACTACGCCGGGTGAAGGCCTGAACCCCACCACGCCGCAATAGCCGGCGGGTGTGCGTAAACTGCCACCGTAATCCGAGCCTGTTGCCAGTGGCACCATACCGGTTGCCAGAGCAGCAGCAGCGCCGCCTGATGAGCCACCTACCGTCTTACGCAGGTTAAACGGATTACCCGTGGCACCGTATACTTTATTTACTGTGTTGGCACCTGCACCGAATTCCGGCACATTCGACTTACAAAATATATTCGCACTCATACTCGCCAGGTGATCAACAATCGGATCACTGACCTCCGGCACATGATCTTTAAACTCCAGTGATCCGTAGGTGGTGGTTAGATCTTTTGTCGCTTCAAGGTCCTTGATTGCTACCGGCAGCCCACACAGCAAACGCTGTGTTCCTTTGGCTATTTGTTCATCCGCCTGTTGCGCCTGCAGACGGCCGGCATCGACATCTATCGCAACAATCGCGTTGACAGAGGGGTTTACCGCCTCGATCCGGTTGATACAGCTGTCAAAAAGTTCAACAGCAGTTATTTCCCGGGAGTTCAGATAAAAAAGCGCTTCCACTGCACTTAAATCACATAGGCCAGAGGCGGTTTTATTCATTGAAAGTGCAGCTTGTTGATACGATATTGAAATCGTATTAGCACTGATCTATCAAATAAGGTCAATAGATCAGTGCGACAACTGATGCTGACCTCTAACACCGCTATACAGCGCTTACCACACGAGAGTATTGCCGGTTGTCAGCAAATGTGCGATGGCCGGGGTTGCTCAGGCTGAGAGACTGACCGGCAGGCTGTCATCTACCGATTGTTTCAGATTGCAGCGCCTGATATTTACCATCTGATTCAGGGTATAGATATGGAAATGTCTGCAGTCATTGTCTATCAGTTTATCGATGAATGTATCGAGTTGCTGTTGAGATGCTTTTGCCAGCGCATCACTGTCATTGGCAATCGGCTCAAACTGCTCCACCAGGCTCTTCGGTACACGAGTGCCGCACTTTTCAGCAAACGATACCATGCTGGCAAAATCCCTGATGGGCAAAACACCTGCGACAATCGGTGCACTGATACCGGCTGTTGCAGCATGATCTCTAAAACGCTGATAGTCATCCGGATCAAAAAAGAACTGGCTGATAGCACGGTTTGCTCCGGCATCGAATTTTTCTTTTAGCACTCGTAAATCAGTCTGCAGATCTTTTGCTTTCGGGTGAACATGCGGGTAGCAAGCCACGCTTATATCGAACGGGTGAATCTGCAATAGTCCATCGATAAACTCTGGCACACTCTGATAACAGGCTCCGCGCTTTTTCGCAGCCTCGGATTCCGCCCTTGCATCACCACGCAGAGCCACAATACGATCAACTCCTGCATCCCGGTACTGCATCGCAACCGCGTTAATTTCTTCAATCGTCGAGCCTTCAAAGGTCAGGTGTGCAGCGATAGGTGTTTCACATTCTTTGGCTGCATACTCTACGGTTTCAACACTTTGCGGCTGTGCGCTGCCAAGTGCACCATAGGTAATTGAAAAGAACGCCGCGTCCTGTGCTTCAAGCCTGCCCACTGTGCGCCAGAATCTTCTTTCACCCAGCTGTGTACGTGGTGGAAAAAACTCATACGAGAAAACCGGGTCAGTCATCGGGTTAGCCCTCATTTTGCATCCTTGAATAATTGCTATTCATTATTTCCATGTATTAGTGGGTCAGCTGCCGGACTGCCGGCCAGATTTTCACAGTGAGCGGATCGCCCTGCAAACCAACCGGCGTTTCTATCTGCAGGCCACACTGTTTGCACCAGCCTTCGATTTCCAGATCGTCAAAACCAAGGCGATGGTGTCGATGCTCAACCCTGAGTTGTTCTTCGTTATGGGTAAGAAAATCCACAATCACCAGGCGACCGTCGGGCCGTAACACCCTGGCCGCTTCCTCGATCACCTGCGCGGGGTCGTCGCTGTAATGAAGTACCAGATGCAGCGTTGCCAGATCCACTGATTGATCATCAACCGGCATGTTGTACATATCACCCTGCCTGACATGCACATTGCGCAGATTGGCAGCCTCAAGATTGGCCCTGGCGACAGTCAGCATTTCAGCTGATACATCGATACCCATCCCACGCTCTACCCGCTCTGCCATTAGCTCAAGAATACGGCCGGTACCTGTGCCGATATCAAGGAAGTCAGCCACAGGCCGGGCCCCTAGTATTTTCACAAACTCTTTTTCAAGCAGTGCCTCAGGCACATGCAGTGCGCGGATCCGATCCCAGCGAGCTGCGTTTTCGCTGAAGTACGCGCGCGCCAGATCCGCCCGTTTTTGCTTAACCTGATCAAGTCTCTGCAGATCACGATTGAGTTCTGAGTCATCCGGGGGCAGCAGATCCACGATAGTTCGCGCCAGATACGCCTGATCGGTGCGGTCGGCGAGTCGATAATAAACTGCTGCACCTTCCCGGAACCGATCCAACAGACCTGCCTCAACCAACAGTTTCAAATGGCGAGAGACGCGTGGCTGGCTCTGCCCTAGAATCTGGGTAAGCTCGCTGACACTCAGCTCACCATGCGCGCACAGGGCCACCAACCTGAGCCGGGTTGGCTCGCCAACAGCGCGTAAGCCTGAAAGTAGTTGATCCAAGATAATTCCAGAAATATTCTTTTCATATAAAGATATCTTTATATGTTTATTTCTGCAAGTTTTGGGTCAACTTTTTTTAGACTGATACTCAAGTTCCGGTTGTCAAAACAACCAAACACTAATCGAAACCGCAATCCGCTTGCCATGCAGACCTCGCCACCACTTGTGCCTCACTGATACAACTCACGATTTTACAGAGTAAAAGTCAGCCCGATCTGCCTGCGTCGCAAAGTTCAACCGGGAGGAACACCTGCGCTACAAGTCCAGCTACCTTTTTGACCGGTTACATTTACGGTGTGGACGGGTAATATGCAGCCTGACCAATAAGTACGGCACCACAATGGCGAACAACCCGTTTGAAGAATATGGCTATAGTCTGCAGATAATTCCGGTCACGGATTTTCAGCAGAATGCCAGTATTTTCTGGTCTACTAAAACCATGCAGGGTGTGTTGATCGACCCAGGTGGCAGCGTTGATGAGCTGCTCGGCAAAGTCGAAGAGCTGGGCGTGTCAATACAGGCGATCTGGCTAACACATGGCCATATGGACCATACCGGAGGTGCTGCAGAATCCAGACGACGTCTGAAGTGCGACATCATCGGGCCACACAAAGATGATCAGTTTCTGCTTGATGAATTAACCTCTGGTATGTACGGAATTGCAGAGGCAGAAAGCTTCACGCCTGATCGTTACCTTAAAGAAGGCGACACGCTTGAGCTTGCCGGACTGCAGTTCCAGATCATCCATTGCCCCGGACACTCACCGGGATCAGTTGTGCTTTACCAGGCGGACTTATCATTTGCGTTTATGGGCGACGTGTTGTTCGCAGGCTCGATAGGTCGCACAGATTTACCGCGCAGCGATCACGCTGATCTGATTCACTCGATCACCAAAAAGCTATGGCCATTGCAAAAACAGGCCGGTAAAGACATCGCCTTTATCCCCGGGCACGGACCTGCATCCAGCATACTGACCGAGCGACAACACAATGCATTTGTTTCTGATGCTGTGCTCGGAGCCGGATAGTACCGAAAAGCATTTGCATCCGGCTGTTGCTTTTGACGTACCCGCGATCAAACAGTGGGGGGATAAGCTACTCTGCTGCATCATCAGGCCGGGACCGTTTGTCACTACCTACGTTGTATCTACCTGCACTGACTTCAAGGGCATCCACCAAAGCCGCTCACGTCATTTCTTTTTTGAATCATCGACATAACGAACGCACATTCGGTGGATGCGCAAGCTTATCCCCCCTCAGAAAACTGGTGCTGTTGAGAGGTGGGTCGTTGCGCCATGGATGGCGCAAAGAGCGCTGTTAGCCAGGGATGGCTATTAGCGCGGCTCGCCAGAATAATCACTCTCAAAATGCCGCAGGCACCCGCAGGGCTGAGTGGTCGAAAAGAGACTTTCGGTTACTTTTCGTGTTTTGAAAAGTGACTCCGCCTGAAGGTAAAGCCTGCTAGCCGCCACAAAAAAGAACCCCACCCACCTACTCCTCAGCTATATCCTCAGCCCATAGCTCCGGCTTCTCTTTTATAAATCGCTGCATCAGTGCAATGCATTCTTTGTGATCGGCAATAATTACTTCCACTCCGCGGCTCTTTAAAAAATCTTCATTGCCACCGAAGGTTTGATTTTCACCAATCACTACACGCGGTATACCAAATTGCACTATGGTACCTGTACACATCATGCACGGGCTCAAGCTGGTGTACAGAGTAGTATCCCGATAGGTTTTTTGACGACCGGCTTTGCGCAGTGCGTCCATCTCACCATGAGCAATAGGATCACCTTTTTGCACACGCTGATTGCGACCGGATGATACCAGTGATTCTCCCCGCGCAAGCACTGAACCAATCGGGCAACCTCCTTCATCGAAACCTGCTTTGGCTTCATCATAAGCGAGCTGCAGGAACTTACGGTCAACTTCTGTGAGCATAGTCATTCACCACTGTAGAAGGATTAAATGTGCTTTTGTATGTGATTTTTACGAAGCTCTTATATGTGCAGAATTTTTATGCTGCTGCCTGACGCTAAAGCTGTAGATAAACAAAGCAGTCCAGATACACGTAAAACCCGCCCATGAAGAAAGTCCAACCGGCTCACGATAGTACAACCAGCCAATCAAAAACTGAATACTCGGTGTAAGAAAGACCAACACACCACTTAAACTCAGCGGCAGATTTCGCGCACCCTGGGCATAGAGTATCAAAGGTATTGCTGTGACAATTCCACCAAGCACCATCAATATCTCGGATTGCCCTAACGGGTTACTGTAATACAAGCCGCTTGAATGTTTTAACCAGAGCATGAGCATTAATGTTGCAGGCACTAACAATAATGTTTCGATAAACAATCCGTTTATCGGACCGGTGGGCGCTTTTTTCCTTATCATTCCATACAATCCGAAGGTAGTCGCGAGTGAGATACCGATCCACGGTACAGATCCGCTCGCGATTACCATCACCAGCACCCCAACAATTGCCAGACCAATCGCAAACCACTGGCGTACGTCAATATGTTCCTTAAATACAGTTCTGCCAAGCGCCACGCTCACCAACGGCGATAAAAAATAACCGAGACTGGCATCAACGACGTGATCATTCACTACCGCCCAAATGTACACCATCCAGTTTGACGCAATCAGCGTGGCCGACAACAGATGCCGCAGCACCTCGGACAGGTTTGATAACACTGCAACAGCGACTTTCCTGCGCTCAATTGAAAACAACACCACACACATAAGAAAAACCGCGCACCACAGGTTTCTGTGAGATAAAACTTCAAGCGAGCTGACATGTGCAAGCCATTTCCAATACACAGGAAACAAACCCCACAATATCTGCGCTATCACGGCACTGATTAATCCAATTCTGAAGCTCGACATTTTCCTACCGATTTACTCGCCCATCGCACCACAGTGCCCGTTCGACTGAAATACACACTTGCGCATTGCTACACAGACCAAAGGCAAACATAAGCTCGTGCATAGACTCAGACAATGTCTGCATTCTTCGGGTAAATGTTAATCGGCAGATTTTCCAGTAAAGTCTCGGATACCACAAAGCGAATCGGCGGGTGTACCTTGCTGGAGGTCTTCTGGAGCCACCCTGGTGAGCTCCAATGTAGCCACGATAACGTGAAAGAGAACTGTAGCGAAAATTCTGTTACGGTGCTCCTGTCGGGACGACGCTTCTGCGCAACTCCGCATGGTATCTGAACGCAGGTTCAACAACGAGGAAAACCCAAATGCAAAAAACCGCTCTTTATCTGGCAACGGCGCTCGCTGGCACGCTAAGCGTTGGTATTGCTCAGGCACAACAACAGTTCATCTCGATCGGCACCGGCGGTGTCACAGGTGTTTACTATCCAACCGGTGGCGCAATATGCCGCCTGGTGAATAAAGACAGAAAAGAACACGGTATTCGCTGTTCAGCTGAGTCAACCGGTGGTTCTATTTACAACATCAACACTATTCGCGCTGGCGAGCTGGAGTTTGGTGTTGCACAGTCTGACTGGCAATACCACGCTTACAACGGTACTTCAAAATTTGAAGACCAGGGTAAATTTGAAAATCTGCGTGCTGTATTCTCGGTACACCCGGAGCCTGTCACTGTTATCGCACACCCGGATTCGGGCATCGATAGTATTGACGCAGTGAAAGGCAAACGCTTCAACATTGGTGAGCCAGGCTCCGGTATTGAGGGCACCTGGTCAGTGATGGAAGACGCACTCGGTTGGGGCCGCGATGATCTAAAGCTCGCTGCCGAAATGAAATTTGCAGAAACAAGTTCCGCCCTTTGCGATGGCAAAATAGACGGCTACTTTGGCGTGGTAGGCCACCCTTCTGCAGCGGTACAGGAAGCAGTCGCAACTTGTGATGCACAACTGGTTGCAGTCTCTGGTGATGCCATCGACAAACTGGTTGAAGACAATTCTTTTTATCGTAAAGCTGTCGTGCCTGCCGGCATGTACAACAACGCAGAAGATGTTGATACGTTCGGCGTGGGTGCTACCTTCGTCAGCAGCGCAGATGTGCCTGAAGAAGTGGTATATGTAGTAGTGAAAGCGATCTTTGAAAATTTTGATGCTTTCAAAAAGCTGCATCCCGCTTTCGGCAACCTGAAAGAAGAAGAAATGATTTCTGATTCACTTTCAGCACCATTACATGACGGTGCGGCGAAGTACTACAAGGAACGCGGCTGGATGTAATTTCGCGGTAATAAAGTAATAAAAAAATAGCCCGGATCTCCGGGCTATTTTCATTGTGCAACAGGATTGGGGGAACGCAGTGGCTAAAAAAAATCTGACTCAGGAAGAGCTCGACAACTTCGTCGCCGAGATCGATTCCGGTGGTAGAAACCCTACCGGACTGGCTGGCAAACTGATTATCGCTATCGCTTTTTTATGGGCTGTTTTTCAACTATATTTCGCGTCTACCGTGCCTTTCTGGCTTTCAGATGTCACCGGTTTAAAGCTCACAGTCAACAACTCTACTGCCCGCCTTATCCACCTGTCTTTCGGTTTTATCCTCGCAGCGCTCGCATTCCCGCTGTTTAAATCCAGCCCACGTGATCGAATACCCTGGTACGACTGGCTCCTCGCCATACTGGGTGCCATAAGCTGTATGTACATGATGGTTTTTCGTGAAGACCTCTCTGCTCGCGCCGGACTACCGACCACCGAAGATTTAGTCATCGCAAGCATAGGCATGACAGTACTGGCTATAGCCGTTTTCCGCACCCTCGGATTACCGTTGCTTATTGTCGCCGGTATTTTTGTTCTGTACGTTTTCTTTGGTGATTCACCCTCACTACCCGAAACCGTTCAATGGAAAGGCGCATCGTACGGCAAAGCCATGTGGCATTACTGGATGCAGGGCCAGGGTGTATTCGGTGTGGCACTCAGCGTATCTGCCTCTTTAATATTTTTATTTGTACTGTTCGGCTCGATACTTGAGAAAGCTGGTGCCGGTAACTTTTTTATAAAAATTGCTTTTGCTTTACTCGGTCATCTTAAGGGCGGGCCTGCCAAGGCTGCGGTTGTTGCCTCTGCGATGAGCGGTTTGTATTCCGGTTCTTCTATTGCGAATACGGTAACCACCGGTACTTTTACCATACCGCTGATGAAACGCACCGGGTTCTCGGCAGAGAAAGCCGGAGCCGTTGAAGTGGCATCATCCACTAACGGTCAGTTAACTCCACCGGTGATGGGTGCTGCGGCTTTTTTAATCGCAGAATTTACCGGCATTAGCTACACCGACATTATCAAACATGCGCTGGTACCAGCCCTGGTTTCCTATATAGCGCTGGTATATATCGTTCACCTTGAAGCCTGCAAAATGAACCTTGAAGGCCTGCCGAAACCTTCAAGCACACGAACTCTGGCAAATAAAGCCATCGGGTTTTTAAGCGGCTTTTTGGGTATCGCACTGCTCGGCATTGCCGTGTACTACGGACTTGGATGGATCAAAACAGCCATGCCTGAAAACGCATTCGCCGCAGTCATCGCACTGTGCTCTGTCGGTTACCTGATACTGTTATTTTTAGCATCCAGACACCCGGACCTTGAGGTCGATGCACCCGATGCACCCATTACCGAATTACCGCCTGCAGGTGCAACTGCGATTACCGGCCTCTATTATATTCTGCCAATCGTCATCCTGATCTGGTGCATCATTGTTGAGAGGCTCTCACCTGCCCTGTCAGCCTTCTGGGCCACCATTGCAATGATCGTAGTAACAATTACCCAGCATCCGTTAAAGGCGATCATGCGTGGTCAGGGTGCTTTGATCTTCCCTGGAATCAAGCGCGGTATTGGCGAATGGTTTGACGGCATGATTTCCGGTTCTCGCAACATGATAGGTATTGCAGTGGCAACTGCGGCGGCAGGCGTGATTGTCGGCACGATATCCTTAACCGGTGCACATCAGGTGATCGGCGAGTTTGTTGAAGTACTGGCGGGCGGCAATCTGATGGTGATGCTAATTCTGGTGGCCGTGATGAGCCTGATACTAGGCATGGGGCTTCCCACCACAGCCAACTACATTGTTGTGTCAAGCTTGATGGCACCGGTCATTATTGCACTCGGGGCCAAGAGCGGTTTGATAGTGCCATTAATCGCGGTACATCTGTTTGTATTTTATTTTGGCATTCTGGCAGATGACACCCCGCCAGTAGGATTGGCAGCAACTGCAGCAGCCGCTATCTCTAAAGGTGATCCAATCAAAACAGGCGTACAGGGTTTTGCCTACGACATCCGCACAGCACTGTTGCCGTTTCTGTTTATCTTTAATACCGAGTTACTATTGATTGATGTCACCTGGTACAAAGCGATCTTTATTTTTATTGTGGCAGTGATAGCGATGATGCTGTTTGCATCTGCCACCCAGGGATGGTTTTTAACCAAAAACCGAATTTGGGAATCAGCAGCACTGCTGCTGGTGGCATTTACCTTGTTCAGACCCGGCTACTGGCTGGATCGTGTACAAGCACCTTTCACAAGTGAAGTCGGCAACAAAGTGTATGAAGTGGTCGGTGACATTACACCCAATGGCACTGCAACATTTGTAGTTAGCGGACCAAACTTCAATACCGGTGAGGAAGATTCAACCACACTGCTTGTGCCTTTGGGTGACCCTGCCGAAGCCGCTGACCGGCTGCGCAATGCAGGACTGGATGTTCGCCTTGAAGACGGTCTTGCTATAATTGATGAGCCGCTGGTCGGCACACCATTCTTTGAAAAAATCGGCAACCTGTTCGACTTCTACGCCGATGACCCGGTAAAAATATCAGAGATCAAAAAACCGACATCACGAATGCCAAAGGAAGTTTTCTATCCACCCGCTTTGTTGTTGCTTGGCCTGGTTGTCTGGTTACAAAGAAGGCGCATTGCCAAAATTGCTCTATAGTATTTCACCGATCGGCACTGCAATGCCGGGCTGCTTTTTATTGCCCGGCATTTTTACTCTGCGTTTTTACGGCTGCCGATCTCATTATTGTGCACAGCCGCCATTGCCGGACTAACCGATATCTGGCATAAGATAAGAAGGTTATTCAGGATGATATTGGGATATCATCGCACTGATGACGAGAAAATCCGGAAAATTTAGAACCTGCCATGCAGGTACCCATAGCCGATATTCCGGCAAGATTTTTCATGCAGGATATTGTTGATACTACCTGGCGACCGATTAACTAACATAAAGACAATATCAGCCTGCTATAGCACTGCCGTTCAACTGTATTTGCCAACAACAACCATAACAAACAGCAACATGCACAATAAAATTTTCACTGACAACAATCACAGCATGATACAAGCTCATTGAATAAAAACTCTCAGCTCGCCCCCAGTGTCATACTTTTTTTTACTGTAGCACTATGGGGTATCTTCTGGCTTCCTCTGCGACACATAGAAGCGGCGGGCATCACAGGCATCTGGTCCGTGGCTGCCATCAATATCGTTCCACTGCTGTTTTTACTGCCGCTGGTTTACTATCGCCGAAGAATATTTTTTGCAGATCTGAAGACCAAAGCGATCATTGGTTTTGCAATGGGCGGCGGGATGGCGTTTTACGCCATCGCGTTTTTATATACCAGCATCCTGCGCACTACCTTGCTGTTTTATATGAGCCCAATCTGGGCGACCTTTCTGGCAATGTTTTTGTTACGTGAAAAAATAAACCCGGGTCGCTGGATTGCCATTGCCACCGCATTCGCAGGTCTGTTGCTGATACTGTCTGGCAAATCTGATGGCACAGTCAGTGGCGGAATCAATCGCGGCGATCTGTTTGCACTGGCGTCAGGTCTGCTATGGGGCTACGGCACAGTGGTTATTAAACAATCAAAGGAAATGCCTGCAATTGATCTTGTACCGGGCCAATACTTCTGGGCAACAATTGTTGCCATGCTTGTATTGTTTGGCACATCCTTCACGCAAGACATTCAAGTTCCGGCATTAGAAAAATGGATCGATGCCATGCCAGTCGTGATCGGATTCTATGTACTGCTCACGTTGCCAACGATAATCATCTGTACTCGCATCGCACAAATTCTGTCGCCTGGAAGAACCTGCCTGCTAATGATGTCAGAGGTTCTGGTTGCCGGACTCAGCGCACCACTGCTGGCAGGCGAGGTTATTTCAATCACTGAATGGTTCGCAGGATCGCTGATAATCAGCGCTACATTTATTGAAGTTTATTTCACTCCCGCTATCACAACGGAAAGCGAAACCTCATAACAGATATTCAACCGATACCAGTAGGTAGTCAATTCGCCTTACTGAAAATATCAATCACTCGACCGTTGCTGTCATCCATAAAATAGACAACTGAGCTGCCCGCATAGCCGTACTCTTTGACGTACAGATTCCACAAATTGCTGATATCGGTTTTTATATCCACACGTGTCTGGTAGCGCACTCTTTTCCATAGACTGTTGTCGAGCCTGATTTCCATTTGGCCTTTCTGCTTGCGCCGAATGTCAATGAACATCTCGGCGCCTACCAGGTCATTTAAACCGGTAATCGCATCGTTGATTTCGCGCCACACCTTCTCACTGGAATCGGCGCTACCGGATGCCTTACTGCCAGACCCGTTCCTGTCAAATCCATCCCCAATGGATTCATCCTCGCCGAACACCGTCTGTTTGGCCGCTCCGACAAGCTGCCTGGCTTCGTCATTTGGCACCTCATCCGCCTTAGATGCAGAGGCCGATTTTTCTTCGCTGACCAGGCCCTGCGGCATCACAATCGGTGCGGGCATGACTGCAGTTTCACCAGACCGCTCAGCGGAGGCGATCACAGAATCGTTTTCAGATCGGGCAGCACTGCGCGATGAGTCGTTGCTGTGCACCAACCTGAAAGAAGCCAACACAACCAGGCCCAGCAATACAAAAGGGACAAGGTTCGACATCAGCTTGTTGAAGCGCTGTAGAAAATTGCGTGTCTCGTGTTCCAACCAGATGTTTCCGAAGTGAGTGTAAGCGTGAACGCTGCGAGTAGTTACAAAGGAGTAAGTGTAGTAAACTAAATGTTGCGCATTTTGTACAGTGACAACTGCCCCTATCGCGAGAAAAATATATAATCTCATATTATTCAATAACTTAAATTAACAATATTTTGATCATTTGATGCTTGCTTTTTGTAACAAATATTTGCTTTTTTAGAACGATCAGATGACCGTAGACGCCTGACTGGCGTTGACCTCCTTGTTAACACAAAAGGCACACGAGGGCGCTAATGCTGCTGACGTATACTGCGCGCCAATAATCTCCTGACCGGTCTATTTCTGTGGACTCTTTACAACTGGAAGCGGCCTTTACCTCTGCTCTGCCCGGTGACCCGGAAAGCGGCAACCACCCTCGCCAGGTGCATGATTCTGTCTGGTCAAAAACTTATCCCACAACGGCCGGCTCGCCGGTGTTGGTCAGTCATATCCCCGAGCTCACCTCACTGCTTGGTGTAGATGTTTCGGATCCGCAGTGCGCCGGTTTCTTTACCGGCGCTTCTATAGACAAAAACAGCACACCCTACTCGATGCGCTACGGTGGCCATCAATTTGGCAACTGGGCCGGGCAACTTGGCGATGGCAGGGCAATCTCGCTTGGAGAGATAACAGATAAGCAAGCGCAGCACTGGACCTTGCAACTGAAAGGCGCCGGACCCACTCCCTATTCCAGAGAGGGTGATGGCTATGCCGTTCTGCGATCGTCTATAAGAGAATATATGTGTGCCGAGGCAATGCATCATCTGGGCATTCCTACCACACGCTCACTGACGCTCTGCACCACAGGCGAAACGATAGCGAGAGATGTTTTCTACAATGGCAATATCACGATGGAACAAGGCGCTATTGTCTGCCGCGTTGCACACTCGTTTGTACGTTTCGGTAACTTCGAAATTCACGCCGCATTTGAAGAAACCGATTTACTCAAACAACTGGCTGACTTTGTGATTAGCCGGGACTACCCCCACCTGGGTAAACCATGCCAGGCTGTTTACCAGCAATGGTTTAGAGAAGTTCTCAATCGCACTGCCGGGCTAATAGCCAACTGGCAACGCGTCGGCTTTGTGCATGCGGTCATGAACACTGACAACATGTCTATTGTTGGTCAGACGATAGACTATGGCCCGTACGGATGGCTGGAAGAATATGATCCGCGCTGGACCCCGAATTATATCGATCACAGTATGCGTCGATACTGCTACGGCAACCAGCCGGAGATCGCGCTGTGGAATTTATACCGACTTGCGAATGCCATACTGCCTTTGTTTGATACAACCGAACCATTACAGGAAGTGCTACAGGAGTACCGCAGCACTTACGATCAAACCTGGAACAAGATACAGGCAAATAAAATAGGTCTGCAAACCTATGATTCAACAGATAATACGCTATACGAATCTTTATGGCTTGCACTGCAGACAGTCCCGGTCGACTTTACACTTTTCTTCAGGCAACTTGGCAGCATCACTCCTGATATGACAGAGCTTGAAGCGAAGGCACAGCTTGAACCTGCACTGTATGAATCGGAGAATCCAAACGCTGAAAGTACCGCTGACTTAATGCAATGGATTCAACTCTGACAAAGCCGGGTAGAAAAGGAAGATCCGGCGGCGCGGATTGCTACCATACAGAAAACCAATCCCAGGTTTGTGTTGCGTAATTATCTGGCACTCAATGCAATTGAGTCTGCAGAAAACGGTGATTTCAAATTAATGGAGTCTATGATGCAGGTATTGCAAACCCCTTATGACGAGCATCCGGAGCATGAAGACTTCGCCACACGTCGCCCGGACTGGGCTACCAGTAAACCTGGCTGTACCATGCTGACGTGCTCAAGTTAATTTGACTGTTTGATTGCACCAGCATCGTACGCCACCACCGGTACACTCTGCCGCAATCTTCTGTGCTATACCGCAGGCTTCCAGCGAGCAAAAAACCATAACGCAGTAGCAACCGCTACTGCAGACAACAAAAACGGTGCACCCGGCAGATAGATCGGTGTTTCGTCGCGAGTGAAAAAGCTGAATGCCCTGGTCATTAGAAACGGGCTGATGATGGTTGCCAGTGCCGTTAGTGAGCTCATCACTCCCTGCAGCTCACCCTGTGCATTTTCCGCTACGTTGTTACTCATTAAACCCTGCAATGCCGGCACCGCGACTGCACTAAAAACGCTTACCGGCATGTAGGCAAATACATGCCAGGTCTCTGTCATAAGCGGATAGGCCAAAAACGAAAGCAGATGAATACACATACCGAATACAGCAGTTATTTTCTCACCAAATTTTCTAAGGATTGGCCGGATCAATACTCCCTGTATTATCACTATGCCAAAGCCATAGGCCGCAAGAGACAATCCCACCATGCGTGCATCCCAGTCAAATTGCGCTCTGCCAAAAAATGCCCAGACTGACGGATAAACAAAAAAGGCAATGCTTAGCAGCGTAAAAACAATCAACATAGGCATCATGCCCGGCAGTTTTTTCATTTGCTTAAACGCACCAAACGGATTGGCACGTTGCCACTGAAAGCGGCGCTTGGTATTGCGGGTTAATGACTCTGGCAACACAAAGTAGCCGAACAGCATATTCGCAAATGCAATCACGGCTGCTGCAAAAAACGGCGCTCTGGAGCCGAACTCAGCCAGCAAGCCGCCGATCATCGGCCCGAGTACAAAACCCACTCCAAAGGCGGCGCCAAGCAATCCGAAGTTTTTGGCTTTATCTTCGTTGCTTGAGATATCAGCCATATAAGCTGCTGCAGTTGACTGCGTTGCTGCGGTAATACCACCGATAAACCGGCCAACAAACAGCAACCACATGGACTGCGCAAGCCCCATGATCAGATAATCAACCGCCATCACCAACAGTGCGACCAATAACACCGGTCGCCTGCCAACCGCATCTGATAATCCACCGAGTATTGGCGAAAATAAAAACTGATTAATCGCAAAGACAACGGTAAGCAACCCACCCCACAGTGCCGCCTGGCTTAGATCAACACCCCCGACTTCGCTAATCAGATCCGGCAACACCGGCATGATGATGCCGATGCCCATGGAATCGAGCACCACTGTGATAAAAATAAACACCACAGGCATTTTCACCGACCCGTTGCTCATAGCCATTAACTCTTTAAGATTATATTGAGCAGTATTGCCAGTCTGCGCTTGCTGAATTGCTGCTATTTATCTGCGGTACAAGATAAACAAAACAGGTAGCAATGCCTTCACTACCTGCCCTTCCAAACCGGATCACGCTTTTCTGCAAAGGCTCTCGCGCCCTCAAGCTGATCTTCCGAGCTGTATAGTTTGTCTACTGTGGCGAGTTGTCGTTTTGAGACTTTATTTAAAGCATCCTGAAACTTCATGTCTTCCGCTTCCCTGACTACCTCTTTGATAGCGGCGTAAACCAGCGGTGGCCCGGATACCAGCAAGCGTGCAAGCTCCCAGGTTTTATCGAGCAACTCATCCGACTGACATATTTCTTTGATCAGTCCCCAGCGTTGCGCTTCTTCTGCATCAAACCAGCGACCGGTGAGCAGCAGATCCATTGCAACATGATACGGAATCCGCTTAGGCAGTTTTATCGATGCTGCATCAGCCACGGTACCGGAGCGAATTTCCGGTAATGCGAAGGTTGCTGTGTTTGATGCCATGATTAAATCACAAGACAACGCGAGCTCCAGCCCACCACCACAGCAGATACCATTGACTGCACAAATCACCGGCTTATTTAGATTGCCAAGCTCCTGCAAACCACCAAATCCGCCGATGCCGTAATCACCATCTACCGCATCGCCGTCTGCCGCCGCCTTAAGATCCCAACCGGGACAAAAAAACTTCTCTCCCTCAGCACGCAGTATGGCTATACGCAATTCGTCATCATCACGAAACTGCATAAAGATCTCACCCATCATGCGACTGGTGGCAAGATCAATGGAGTTGGCCTTGGGACGATCTATAGTGACTTCCAGTATCTGGCCTTCACGTCGAGTTCTGATTGGTGAATCTGTCATATCAATTTACCTTGTCATCTGCAACAGATGCTGTGGCTGTAATCAGGGCATCCGCCACGATAGTTTTATCTGTAAAGCAGAGTAGCGGATTAATCTCGACTTCAACAATTTGCTGATGATGTTTTTCTACACACATACCCAGCTGCAAAATCGACTGCAAAATAGAATGCCTATCCGCACCCGCCTGGCCACGGTAGCCATGCAGCATGGCAGAAATTTTAAGCTGCTCTAATTTAGACCGAAGCTCTGCCTCGGATAGCGGCAGCAACATTGAAACGGTATCATGCAACAGCTCGGTATAAATGCCACCAGCGCCAACCGTCAGTCTGAACAAACCATCTGCCTCACGGACAACACCTACTAACAACTCTGCCACCGCACCAGAGCAAAAAGGCTCTACCAGCAGCTCACCAGAGAGACCAAGCAGTCGACTGCAGTGCAAACGCAGATCTTTTTCAGATTGAATATCAAGCACAACCGCGTCCTGCTCTGACTTGTGCGCTATTCCCAGCGCTTTAAGCACTAACGGATAGCCGGTGACATCCGCTGCGGCCACTGCCTGCTCGGTGCTCGTGACTGTGACGAAATTTTCGACAGGCAGGCCAGAGTTTTTTAAGAACGCTTTCGCCTCTGATTCTGACAGCACCTGCGTTTGCTCTGATACAGGGTCAGATTGAAGCAACGCATTGTCACTGCTGTGATAACTGCCAATGGCAAAAGCGGCAGCGACAGCATCAAGCGCTTCTTCCACACCGCCAAAAGCCGGCACACCGCGTTGCATTAAATAATCACATACCGGTTCTGGCAGATTTTCCGGCAAAGTTGCCAATACTGCGACTGCAGCTTCACTGCTATCGCGCGCTTTTAATAATGCTTCGATAGCTACCCACCAACTGTCATCTTCACACAGATCACTGCGTGGGAAATCAATGACCAGGAAGGTCATCGCGGCCGGTGTTGATAACATGGCAGCAAAGGTATTCGTCATCGCCTCGGGATCATTCCAAATATAGGTGTGGTAATCCAGCGGATTGGCCAGTGCCACCATCGGCCCGAGTGCTTCACGCAACTTATGAACTTGCTGAGCATCCAGTGGCGGATATTCCAGAGATCGATCACCGATGGCATCAGCCATTAATCCTGCCTCTCCACCGGAACAACTCATTGATGCAATCGTGCTACTTTGCAGCGCACCATAGCAGTGCAGCAATTTCAGAGACTCAAGGAAGGATGGTATAGAGCTGACTCGTGCAAAGCCGAGCCGTTCTATCAGAGCGGAGGCCGATGCATCACTGCCTGACAGAGAGTTGGTATGCGATACCATCGCAGATTGTGACTGTTCAGTTCTACCTGCCTTGATCACAACAACACCCACACCCTGGCCATGCGCCTTACGTGATAGTTT
Source organism: uncultured Granulosicoccaceae bacterium (assembly GCA_938007995.1). Taxonomy (GTDB): domain Bacteria; phylum Pseudomonadota; class Gammaproteobacteria; order Granulosicoccales; family Granulosicoccaceae. Next base: position 41,106 of record CALLLW010000038.1, read on the forward strand.
CTGCAAACCCGGGATATCGGCAAAGCCTTCTATATGCAAGCCGATTGCTGTCACACGCTCATCATCAAGTAGCGCACAAGCTATCTTTGCCAGACTCACCTTAGCCTGATTACCTGCAGTCATTACATAGGCTATAGGCAGTCCGCGACACTGCATGGTCATATTGATCGCGATATTCGATGACTGAGTGATTATTGCAACACCACTGCTTACACGCTTACCACCGTGTTGATCCGGCCATAACAAAGCTCCATCAAGGTAGTTGATCAAACCATAGCAATTCGGACCGATAATCGGCATGCCAGATGCTGCCATCAGTAATTTTTCCTGCAGCACCTGACCAGACTCATCTTCTGCTGCAGCTTCACTAAAACCTGACGCAAAGCAGACTGCACCACCTGCACCCATGGCAGCCAGTTCATTGACAATGTCGATTGTTAGCTTACGATTAACTCCGATAAAAGTGGCATCAGGAGGTGCAGGCAGGTCCTGCACTGTGCGAAAACAAGGAACACCGTGAAAGTCATCAAGCTTTGGATGTATCGGCCAGATCCTGCCATCAAACTGCATACGCAGGCATTGCTCAACAACATTCCTGCCCCAGGAACCACCGATTACTGCAATGCTTTGCGGACGCAGCAGTCTGTTGAGGTTATTGGTATCGTCAGTCATTGGCCAACAGGTTCGGGTTCTGGTTTGCGTTCTGGTTTGCGTTCTGGCTCGGTCTAATGTTCTGTTTAAGGCTTAGGCACCGAGCGGGCGCAATAACTCACGACTGATAATATGGCGCTGTATCTCTGAAGTGCCATCCCAGATGCGCTCAACTCTGGCATCACGCCAGAACCGCGCAAGCGGTAAGTCACTCATCAGACCCATACCGCCAAAGATCTGTATTGCTTCATCGGTGACTTTAGCCAGCATCTCTGATGCATAGACTTTAGCACTGGCTATTTCACGATTGGCTGGTAGTTGTTGGTCAAGTCGCCATGCACCGGAAAGGGTTAAAAGATCTGCTGCATCGATCTCTGTGATCATGTCTGCGATCTTAAACCCGACTCCCTGAAACTTACCAATGGGCTGGCCGAACTGTTGTCGCTCTGCCGCCTGCGCCAGTGCCAGATCAAAAACGCGTCGCGCCCGACCAACACACATAGCAGCAACGGTGATCCGTGTGGCGTAAAGCCACTCGTTCATGATATTAAAACCACCGTGTAATTCACCCAGTATTTGCGAATCAGGCAGGCGGCAATCATCAAACTGCAGACGGCAGTTCTGATAACCACGGTGCGACACTGAATCATAGCCCGGCAGTATTTCAAACCCCGGTGTACCACGATCCACCAGAAAACAGGTGATTTTCTTTTTTATGCCACGCGGTGTTTGTTCTTCTCCGGTGGCGATAAAGACAATCACAAAGTCGGCAACATCAGCATGCGATATAAAATGTTTACTACCGTTAACCACCCAGTCACCACCCTGCTTTATAGCCGTGCACTTCATGCTTCTTACATCGGAACCTGCATCGGGTTCGGTCATTGCCAGAGCATCCATCTTTTCACCGCTTACCGCTGGCAGCAGATATTTTTCTCTCTGTTCACCGGTACATGCCATCAGTATGTTTGAAGGGCGGCCAAAAAAGTGACTCAGCGCCATCGACGCGCGACCAAGCTCTCTTTCTACCAGACAGAAATCAACATGGCTTAAACCGCCGCCACCGACTTCTTCAGGCATATTTGAAGCATAAAATCCGATATCGATACACTTGCGTTTGATCTGCTGCGCCAGATCCGGTGACACCACACCAGCACGTTCCACCTGCTCTTCATGTGGATACAATTCTTTTTCACAGAACTCTCTGACTGTTGAAACAATCAATTGCTGTTCTTCTGTAAGCGCAAAGTTCATTGCAACACCTGTTATTGTTTTGTGCCTTTCAAGCGTTGGTCATGTTCGTTTAACAAGTGACCGGCACCCCAGTCTGTTTGCTTTAAACCGCGCATCATTGCAACCAGATTGTTATCACGAATTCGTTCAAGCTCTCTTATTGAGTGCATGCCGGACTGCTCATCTGACTGTGTGGCAATGGTATCGACCAGTTCATCAGTAAGCTCGGGCACGTCCGTCAGTTTGGTCCACGGCCATTGTAAACAAGGACCGAATTGCGCAATAAAATGCCCCATACCGTCTTCACCACCGGCTACACGATAAGTTTCAAACAATCCCATCTGCGCCCATCGCAAACCAAAACCGTAGCGAATGGCATCATCAATTTCTTCAGTGGTGGCGATACCATCTTTGATCATCCAGAGCCCTTCACGCCAGACAGCTTCAAGGAATCGATCTGCAATATGTGCATCAATCTCTTTGCGAACTTTTAACGGCTTCATACCCACTGATGTCAGTAACTCGCAGGCTTGATCAACAATTGCTACCTCTGTTTGCGCACCGGCAACTACTTCAACCAATGGCAGCAGGTAAACCGGATTAAATGGATGTGCAACAAGGATCTGCTGTGGGTATATTGCATTTTCCTGCAACACGCTCGGTTTATAACCTGAAGTGGAAGAACCAAGCACGGCATGCCGTGCCGCGTGTTGTTGTACTTCTTTAAACACGCTGTGCTTGATATCTATGCGTTCCGGTACGCTTTCCTGTATCCAGTCTGCGCCAACAACAGCGGTTTTTATATCGGCAACGAAATTCAGCGCACCTTCAGCAGGCATTGCCACATCGGCAAGACGCGGCAGTGACACTCTTGCATTCTCAAGCACGGCATTGAGTTTTCGTTCAGCATCATCAGACGGATCATAAACGCGGACATTCCAGCCGTTTAACAAAAACCTGGCTGCCCAGCCACCACCGATAACACCACCGCCAATAACAGCTGCTGTGTTTTTTTGCATTCGAAGTCGACCTCAGGCTTTGCTTACAGGAGACTGCTTTTTCAGCTTTAACATATCACGCACTTCCTGTGGCCCAATGACACGTGAGCCCATGTTCTCGATGATTGTCACTGCACGTTCTACCAGCTGTGCGTTGGTTGCCAGCACGCCTTTATCAAGCCATAGATTATCTTCAAGCCCGACTCGCACATTACCTCCGGCAAGCACTGCAGCTGCAACAAAAGGCATTTGATTGCGGCTTATTGAAAAAGCCGAAAACACCCATTTATCCGGTACATTGTTGACCATTGCCATGAAGGTATTCATATCATCCGGTGCACCCCACGGGATACCCATACACAACTGCACCAGCGCCGGATCGTTAAGAATGCCTTCTTCGACCAGTTGTTTTGCAAACCACAAGTGGCCTGTATCGAACGCTTCAATCTCGGGGCGTACGCCAAGATCGGTCATCATCTGCCCCATCGAGCGCAGCATACCGGGGGTGTTGGTCATTACATAATCAGCTTCCGCAAAGTTCATCGTGCCGCAATCGAGGGTACAGATTTCCGGCAGACACTCTGCAATATGCGCTACGCGTTCAGTCGGCCCAATCAGGTCTGTGCCAGTAGCCGGCGGCAATGGATTTTCTCCACCACCTAAAACCAGATCTCCGCCCATACCGGCGGTCAGGTTCAGTACAACATCAACATCGCTGCTTCTGATGCGATCGGTGACTTCGCGATAGTATTCAAGCTTGCGCGATGGTGTGCCTGCGTCCGGATCACGCACATGGCAATGCACCACGGCAGCACCGGCGCGCGCTGCAGCTATTGCGCTATCAGCAATTTGCCCGGGGCTGCGTGGTACGTGCGGAGAACGATCCTGCGAGCCACCGGAACCGGTCACAGCACAGGTGATAAAAACATTTTTGTTGGGAGTCAGGCTCATGCTCGCAGTCCTTGTTATCTGACTGCGATTGTATCTGCCTATGTATCCGTGACACACGGATTATTTGGTCAATGGATACCCCATTGACGCCATGCTTGGTTCAACAAGTGACCCCGTGCGATGCGATCTGTCTGCCAGGGACTGCTACAGCCGGTTGTGACGTGCCTGCCAGATCGAATCGAGCTGGTTTGAATGTGTTTTGATATAACTCAGACCAACAGCAGGTGATAACGCGGCCTGCCATGAGTCTTCGCCATAATCCTGCCAGCGCTGCTCAGTGACCAACACTCCATCAAATCCTGCTTGAAATGCTGAGGACAATTGATCAGGATTGATGTACCCACCGGCATAGATCTTCCCGGTGTAACCAATATCACGCAACGCCTTGGCCTGTGAAAAGCCTCTGCCGTCGGCTACCCCGTTAAACACAACCATCACTGTGTCTTCGCTAAGACTGACAGTGCCCAAATCTGAAGGATCAAGCTCGCCGTCTATGCGGGTCAGTAGTTCAAGCGACTGCTGGTCAGGTTGGCTGACCGTGCCGTCGTTGCGCAACAGATGTGTTATTTCAGACATAAGCCACTTCCTTGAAAGCGTCTTTGCCAACGCGATCATAAGTATCGGAGAGGCTTTCACCATCAGTACGCACATCAACATAGAAATTAACGATACGTTCTATGGTCTCTGGCACTTCGTCACCTGATACACCCGGACCCAGTCGCTCACCAATCGATGCGTTTTCATTGTGGCGGCCACCAAGTGTTAGCTGGTAGTTTTCAACACCGCCCTTGTTCAAACCTAACACTCCGATACTTGCTACATGGTGATGTGCACAGGCATTAATGCAACCGGAAATATTAACCGAGACCCCGCTCAGATCAGTGCGCTTTTCAAGCTTGCGGATTCGAGCACTTACCGTTTGTGCAATTGGAATTGATCGGGCGGTTGCCAGTGCGCAGTAGTCAAGCCCCGGACAAGCGATAATGTCACTGGGCAAATCAATGTTACTTTCAGCAAGATCCATTTCTTGCAGTGCTTTCCAAACACTATACAGCTCGCGCTCATGGACATAAGGCAAGACCAGATTCTGCCGATGAGTCACACGCAGTTCATCATGCGAGTACCGTTTTGCTATTTCAGCAACAGCGCGCATTTGACTTGATGTTGCGTCTCCCGGAATCCCACCCGCAGGCTTAAGCGACACCATGGCAATTGCGTACCCTGTCTGCTTGTGCGGTTTAACGTTTTGTTTTTTCCACGCTGCAAAGTTTGCGTCAACAGCAGCATCGCCTGGCAGACTGCTTATGTTGTCTGTTACATGTGTATCGTAATCCGGCCCGCTGAAATATGCGCTTATTCGCTCAAGTTCGGGCTTCACGAACTTAAAATTAGCGCGATCAATCTTTTTGTACTCTTCGTCAACTTGCTGTTGCAATGCTTCAAGCCCGGTCTCGGCAAGCAGTATCTTTATGCGCGCTTTGTACTTATTGTCTCTTCTGCCATAGCGATTATAAACGCGCATAATCGCTTCAAGGTAAGGCACCAATTCTTCTATGCTGACATCCGCCTTAAACAATTGTGCAATTTTAGGTGTTCTGCCCTGACCACCACCGACCCAGACATCGGTGACGATTTCATTGTTCGAGCCGCGCTTTACACGTAGACCGATGTCATGCACCTTAATCGCTGCGCGATCTACCGCACTGCCTGTAACGGCAAACTTGAACTTACGCGGCAGATAGGCAAACTCCGGATGCAAGGTAGACCACTGTCTGAGAAGCTCGCACAAAGGCCGGGGATCAATATCCTCATCTGCAGCAACACCTGCAAGTGGATCGGACGTGACGTTGCGAATGCAGTTACCACTGGTTTGAATGGCATGCATTTGGACGCTTGCCAGTTCATCCAGAATATCCGGTGTTTCCACCAGCTTTGGCCAGTTAAACTGTATGTTTTGCCGGGTAGTGAAGTGACCATAACCACGATCATATTTGTCTGCGATGTCCGCTAGCTTGATCAGCTGTTTTGAACTTAACACACCATAAGGTATGGCCACCCGCAGCATGTAGGCATGGAGTTGCAGGTACAGGCCGTTCATCAGGCGCAGCGGCTTGAACTCAGCCTCGCTCAGTTTGCCTGCAAGGCGTCGTTCAACTTGCGCTCGAAACTCCGCGCTGCGTTGTTCAACAATAGATTGATCAAAGTCATCGTAAATATACATCTACTACGCAGCCCTGCTACCTTGCCCGATATCTTGCGTCAGTAAAGGGTGCTGTTTGAGGATCGATGGCCCCTCAACTCTGATACGCTCGCGAATCTGCAAAGCAGACTTCGCCTGACTCACTTCGATCAGGTAAGGGTCGATCACCAGATTGTTCTGCTCGCTCAGCAAGGCCGCTTGTAATCGCTCCTCTGACTGACCGTCGGTCAACACTTGTGCCTTGTCGAAGGAATCAGTCCAGCGCGCGTCATGAGTGAAATAGACGCTTCTGCCGGTTCGCAGATCGTTGGCAATGATGACTGACTGATTTTGCTTCGCTGACATGAAAATACCCTTGCATTGTGTTTCTCTACGACTAATATGGGAAATTATTCAGATATAAGCAATATTTCATGAACATATTTGTATTATGTTTTCTACTAACCAAAAAAATCAGAACTTATGACAGATTCTTCAAATTCTGACAGAACAGCTGTCAAGCTCGACAAAATCGACCGCAAGATTCTGATGCAGATACAGCAGGACGCGACCTGGTCAATGGAGCGCATGGCAAAACATGTCGGCGTATCCAAAACCGCTGCGTGGAACCGGGTACAACGACTGCACGAAACTGGTGTGATTAAGCGGCAGGTAGGCGTCATCGAGCCAGCTCATATCGGCTTGTTCGAGACCTTTTTTATCGCCATCAAGACCAACAAGCACCAGCAGGGCTGGCTGCAGCAATTCAATGAGGTGATACAAAAATACCCGCAGATAGTCGAGGCACACCGGCTTGCCGGCGATATTGACTACCTGATCAAAGTACAAGTGCCTTCAACACGGGATTTTGATGAGCTGTATAAAAAAATCGTCGCACAGGTCGATCTGTACAGTGTGACCTCGAGTCTTTCAATGGAAGTGATGAAACATGAGACCGCGCTGCCTATCTGAATGATGAGCGCCAGGCTGCCAGTCTACTATGTGTGGGCTGTTTGGAAAGTTCGGTAACACTTTTCTTCGCCACAGCCGCCATAGCTGCGTTTACCATAGTTGATAAATAATGGCTCGACGCAGGCCCTGCTATGCCTGCGTCTTTTCGCGCAAGCTCAGCCGACTGTGGCTGTGAAAGTTTGTTACCGAACTTTCCGCACAGCCCACTCTAGGGTTACAAAGATTCGCTTTCGATCTCATCGACTGATCCACATTTCGCTGGCATGTTTAGTGTCGCAGTATTAGCTCGAACAGGCCTTTTGAAGCAGTGTAATTTTCGTGACTAAAGTCGGTACATTTTTCTCAAAGTTAGCAGACAGGCAGCGCAAGCGTAGAACGCAAAGCTCTCACCTTGTGATGGCTTATGGCATTTCAGTGGTGTGCTTACTGGCAGCTATAATCATCAGTTATTCGGTAATAGAGAATGCCATCTCGACACAAAGAACGCTGATCAGGGCCAACACGTTAGTCCGCGACATTCAGATCGCCATGACTGACTCCATCGGTGTCATCAACGATTATCGTGAAGAGTCTACAAAGAAACGACCCAACGACCGCTTACTACAACTGATTAACCGTCGTGCCATAGCGAATTTTAAAGAGCTTGAACAGCACGTCACTCACATCAATACCGTTGAGACTGATCTTCGCACCACGCCGGTATGGCATGAAACCCGCTGGTTTCTGGAACGGAAAGAAGACTCGCTGTCTGCAATGCTCGGCGACTACCTCAATCAAATGGAGATCATCGCGTCAAGCACTCCGGGTACAGCACCACAGAATCTCGCGCAAATTCCGGTTGAAGCAGCTGGAGCTCGAGACGGAGCACTTTTCAACGGTTATCAAAAGGCGGCAGAGTTACTCGAGGCCAAGCTTGATGAAAACTCCAATAGAGTCGAACGCATACATCGTACGCTCACCGGGCTGACAATCGCCGTAATATTATTGATTACCTGCGTTGTTGTTGCCCCCCTGTGGCGACGATTTAGAAAAGAACACAACCGTCTGGAACGAGCGCATCAGGAATTGCACGAGGTTGCTTACACAGATCGCGACACCGGCCTGCCGAATCTAAGCGGCTTGCAAATCTACTATGATCAAATGGATCCGCGTCCGGATGAACTGCATTTGCTACTGGTAAGATTCAGAAATCTCGATGAAATATATAACTTGATCGGCAGCCATAAAGTCGACGAGCTGTTGCAATCAGTGAGTCGACGACTTCAGAACTGGAACAATCAGCAACTCAAATGGTGTCGTAGTGGTGAGGCTGAATTCAGCACCCTTGTTGCAGATTCAACACTGCAGACAGAAGAAGAATGGGTTCACGCGCTGCACTACTCACTGACACGCAAACTCACGATTGAAGGAGTGATAGTCAAGCCGGACGTAAGCCTCGCTGTGTCAAAACTGGACTCTGCTGCAAACGCCAGTGCCCACAGTTTATGGGAACACCAGTCTAACGCAAGACTGGCGTCGGCAAATTTCCAGCCACCCGGCTGCTGGCTACCGGCTTACCAGGAGAGCATGAAAAACAAACTGGCCGATCAAAACAACCTGATCAATAAAATCAGTGAAGGTATTGCCGCAAACGAGTTCGTGCCCTTTTACCAGATTAAAGTCTGTGCAAAAACCGGTACGCCATGTTCCATTGAAGTACTTGCCCGATGGATAACACCTGATGGCAACATGGTCCCCCCCGGTGCTTTTATTCCGGTAGCAGAAAGCTCGGGTCTTATCATCAAGCTCACCTATTCACTTTTTGATCAGGTACTCAGTGACATTCAACAATGGTGTTCTTCCGGCCTGTCAATAGGTCGAGTGGCAATTAACATTGCCGGTGATGTGCTGTATCACAATGAATTACTGGATCGACTGAAAATCATGAATGAGTCGCTACCTGTGAATTGCAAGGGCATTGAAGTGGAAATCACCGAGAATATTGCTCTGGGTGATCAGTTGGGGCAAGCCGAAGCAATTCTTCGCCATATCCGCAACATGGGAATACATGTCGCTATAGATGACTTCGGTACGGGCTATGCCTCATTGCAGACGTTGCTGGACATGCCGGTAGACGTATTAAAAATCGACCGATCCTTTGTCTTGCCTATGACCGAAGGAGGCACAGGCAACGAAGTGATATCAGCGATGATTTCACTCAGTAACAAGCTCAACAAAGTATGCGTTGTAGAGGGCGTCGAAACCCAATGGCAGTGGCGCCAACTGGCAGATTTAGGTGCAGACGAACTTCAGGGTTTTTACTTTCACAAGCCCGCAGCAGCAAAAGAAGTCTCTGCTGCTCTTTATGATAAAACCGACTGGAAAATGACAGGCTGATTGTTTGAACCTGTTCTTGTCACAGGGCACGCTGTCTGCAAGTACTGCAACCAGTATAGGAAATTCACTTCACCAGAATGCAGGGTCGGAAAAGAAGCGCATCCGACCGGGAGTTTGCGTGGGCACTAAAAAATTTCGGAATTTGATCATAGCGGCGTCGATAGCTGTCAGTTGTATTGCTGACGCCAATGAAAAGCCACAGGCTGAAATTCTGCACTGGTGGTCAAGCCCTGGTGAGTCTGCGGCACTCGATGTAATCATCAATGCATTCAAGGCTCGCGGCGGTCACTACTACGATTCAACACAGGACAGTCAGATTGCCAATCGTCAGGAAGCAATTGAAAGAATGGGCAAAGGCTATCCCTCCACTCTGACACAATGGAATGCCGGCAGGGATGTACGAGAGTTCTATGACTACGGTTTAATCGATGCAATCACTGACCCGAAGCTGATAGCCAAGCTATCAGATAGCCTACCTAAAACCATTCTTGACACAATTACCCACGAAGGCAACATTGTGGCGATGCCGGTGAACATTCACAGTGAAAACTGGATGTGGTACTCCACTGATCTGCTCGACTACTCCACCAAATCAATTTCCGGAGACTGGCAACAGTTCCTTGAGCTGGGGAGCGAACTTGCCAAAAAACAGATCCCGCTACTTGCAGTCGGTGATCAGCAATGGCAGATCAGGATTTTGTTCACCAGTTTATTCCTCGGTATTTCACGCGATGTATATAAAGACTTTTATCTGACAAACCAGGGCTCCACCGCAACCATCGACAGCGCAGAGTTCAGACGAGTGCTTGAGGTATTCAATCAACTTGGAAGTTTTAGCAAATCATTTGGTGACGGCAACTGGAACACACAGGTTAAGGCCGTTGCTGACAACAAAGCTGGTGCTACGTTTATGGGTGACTGGGCCAAAGGCGAGTTTCAAACTTTGGGCAAAACTGCAGGCGAAGAATACGGTTGTGCGCTTACTGCGGGCGCTGACCCAAGCTTGTTGCTGGTGATTGATGCATTTATTCTCGGTAAGGTCACTGATCCACTTGAGAAAGCGGGCCAGTCTCTAATGCTTGATGTGATTTCGGATCCTGAAATCAATGCACGGTTCAATCAACTTAAAGGCTCTGTGTCACCTTTTGCGCATGCTGCAGAAGATACTCTTGATGTATGCAGCAAGCAGGTGCACAAAATACTCACCATTGACGACGCTGTTATTCCGCCTTACGCCTCGCACGGTCTCGGCGAATATGTGCACCAAATTGATAACGAGATCTACCGCCTCTGGAAGGCATCGCAGCAAAACAGCGACACTGCAGAAAAAATCATCGAAACCAGTCTCAACAACTTCAAAGCAATAATGAGTGAGATTGAACAGGAAAATTCACGTTCTCTTGCCACGATCGAAGAGTAGGAAAAAAGGTTGAAACCGATCCCAGCGGCGTTTTGCGCAGCTGGACCGCGGGCTGGGTCAAGTGGGTCACACGGCGTGATAACTACAAAACAGGTCGGCCGGGTGCGGCGTTCTCACGCATGGGAGTATTGAAACAGGCCATTAGCGAGACCCAGCATAAGGTCCGCACGGCAATTCGACCAGAAAGGTGCTTTTTGTAGTTTACAAAAAAGCTTTTTGACTGAGAACTTAAGGTCGTCCGAACGGGTGCCATCGTCATTCACCACCTTGTAAGTTCAGCAAGTCGAACAAAACACAACTATAGTATTCACTTTAGCTGGGCATTGGGGCCTGGACCTGTATAATTCGTGCTCGCCCGCAAGCCACGCTTCAACGGGCAACATTCCGCCAGGTCAGTTCACTCCGGTCAGTAACAAATCCGGTCATGAGCGGTCTGACACAGCAGACCTGCACTTAAAAGGTCTGGACTGAAGAGCCCTGCATTGGCGCAGCCGCATTAATTAGTAACAAATACACCATTATGAATACTGACAAGTTGCGCAATATCGCGATTATTGCCCACGTTGACCATGGCAAAACCACTCTGGTCGATAAGCTCCTGAATCAATCCGGGACACTGGATCGAAAAAATCTGGATGCCGAGCGCATCATGGATTCCAACGATCAGGAAAAAGAACGCGGCATCACCATTCTTGCAAAAAATACCGCAATTGAGTGGCAGAACTACCGTATTAATATCGTCGACACACCAGGCCACGCCGACTTCGGTGGCGAGGTCGAACGTGTACTGTCGATGGTAGACAGTGTCTTGTTGCTGGTGGATGCAGTCGATGGGCCCATGCCACAGACCCGTTTTGTCACCTCCAAAGCCTTCGAACGCGGGCTGAAACCCATCGTTGTGATCAACAAGGTAGACCGACCGGGTGCACGGCCTGACTGGGTTATGGATCAGGTTTTCGATCTATTCGACCGACTGGGCGCTACCGACGAACAACTCGACTTCCCGATCATATATACCTCGGCCATCAACGGCATAGCAGGCATGGAAGTCGACGATATGGCGGAAGACATGACTCCGCTATTTGAAATGATCACTGAAAAAGTACCGGCTCCTGCGGTCGACGTTGCAGGCACTTTCCAGATGCAGGTATCTGCTCTCGACTACGACAGCTACGTGGGTGTTATTGGAGTCGGCCGCATCACCCGTGGTGCGCTTAGCCCGAACCAGCAGGTAGTGATTAAATCTGCCAGTGGCGATCAACGCAAAGGCCGTGTGTTGAATGTCAAAGGTTACATGGGGCTCGAGCGAGTCGACACAGACAAGGCAACAGCCGGTGATATTGTTTGCATAAACGGTATTGACGGACTGTCGATCTCGGACACTCTTTGCGACCCGGAAAATGTAGAAGCGCTGCCACCGTTGTCGGTTGATGAGCCTACGGTCAGCATGACATTCCGCGTTAATGACTCACCCTTCGCAGGCAAAGAAGGTAAGTACGTCACATCACGCAATATACGTGAACGCCTTGAGCAGGAGCTGATACACAACGTTGCACTACGAGTGGAACCAGGCGATTCGGCAGACAAATTCAAAGTATCCGGACGCGGTGAATTGCATCTATCGGTACTTATAGAAACCATGCGCCGCGAAGGCTACGAGCTGGGTGTCTCAAGACCTGAAGTAATTCAAAAAGAAATAGATGGCGTGATCCAGGAACCGTTCGAACAGGTTGTGGTTGACATTGAAGATGAGCATCAGGGTCCGGTTATGGAAGAACTCGGCTTGCGCAAGGCTGAAATGACCAACATGGAGCCGGATGGCAAAGGTCGTTTGAAAATGGAATTTATAATTCCATCACGTGGCCTGATTGGCTTTCGCGGTATGTTTTTAACCATGACTTCTGGCTCAGGCATTCTGACTAGTATCTTTGATCACTACGGTGAGGTGAAATCTGCAGGGGTCGTGTCACGCCAGAACGGTGTGCTGGTATCCATGGTGACCGGTAAAACTTCGGCGTTCTCATTGTTTAATCTGCAGGATCGTGGGCGTTTGTTTCTCGGTCATGCTGTCGATATCTATGAAGGCCAGATACTCGGCATTCACTCGCGCTCGAATGACCTGGTTGTTAATGCCACTAAAGGCAAGCAGCTGACCAACGTACGAGCATCAGGAACAGATGAAGCACTGACACTCACACCACCAATCGTACATTCACTGGAGCAGGCACTGGAGTTCATTGAAGACGATGAGCTGGTAGAAGTGACACCGGAAAGCATCCGCATCAGAAAGAAAATGCTCAAGGAAACTGATCGCAAACGTGCTTCAAGAAGTGCCGCATAATGTCTAGCGCTTTGCTGTACGCACTACCCGAAAGACCGGCAATCGCCGGTCTTTTTTGTGTACCATGACCAGCTGGCCACTTGAGAACTCCGGAACAGCAACAATGACTCAATTTTCAGCCAATCTCGGTTTCCTTTTCACTGAGTTGTCATTAACGGATGCAATAACGGCCTCGGCAAAGCACGGCTTTGATGCTGTGGAATGCCACTTCCCCTATGCGATGCCGGCCGCTGAGACCAAAGCAGCGTTGGATAAAACCGGCCTGAAGATGCTGGGCCTTAACACAGTCAAAGGCAATGCGGCACAAGGTGACAATGGTCTGTGCGCGCTTGCAGACAGAAAGGAACAGGCCATCGCATCCATTGATCAGGCACTCGAATATGCCGCTGCGATCGACACACCTAACGTTCATGTTATGGCAGGCGTTGCGTCCGGGGACGCTGCGTATCAGTGCTATATTGATAATCTTCGCTATGCAGCAGAAAAAGCGGCTGAGTTCGGTATCAATATTTTAATTGAGCCATTAAATCCGTACGATGCACCCGGCTACTTTTTACATAGTACTCAACAGGCTGAAGGTATCATCGATACCATCGCTGCAGATAACCTCAAGCTGATGTTCGATTGTTATCACATACAGATTATTGAAGGGGATGTCTGCCGCCGCCTTGCAACGCTGCTGCCGATCGTTGGCCACATACAAATTGCCTCGGTACCGGATCGTGCAGAGCCTGACGAAGGCGAGCTAAATTATCGCTATGTGATTGATTCAATCAAATCACTGGGCTACAAGCTGCCAATCGGTGCTGAATACAAACCTTCCGGCGCTACCGCCGACACTCTGCAGTGGATGAATAGACTCAGGTAAGCAGACTCTGGTAGGCAGATTTGTGATCAGGTTCTGCTGTTGCTGCCAGCCTCAAACTCTGTCACCCGTGCAATGCCCTGGCGACTGTTGATAACAAACCTGACCAGCAGAAAAAACAGCAAACCCGCCGGCCCCATAACCATCGTTAACAATAATGATATGGCAACCATGCCCTTAGGCAAAAACTCACGCCTGGCCGTTTGGAGCTGCCACCCGCCTATGAAAAGATCAAACGCCAGATAGTGAATCCAGCCAACCAGAGCGATTTCGGGCCGGGAGAACATGCTGGCAATGCCGTCGATAGAGCTAAAGCTTCCACCTTCAAACGGCAGTAGATGGAACATTAGCGTCGCGTATACGATCGATAACACCAGCGGCAGGCCGCGAAGTGCGATCACCGGCACTTTTCCCGGATTGAAAGCAAATGCGAGAAGTATTACCCAGCCGCACAGTGCGAGCAGAGTGCTCAGAACATATATTTCATTCAACGGCATGGGGCATATTATCCAATTGAGGAAGACAGGAAGTTACGCTCTGCAGCGTTTTGTCTGGCAATCAAGGAGCTTGGCCGGCCCTCCACTGCTCCGTTACAGGACTACTGCACACACCTTGCCGACGATACTTCCCGCTGCGCGTGGCCAACTACACTTCCCTGCAACCCGCCACTGCTTGCACATTGCCCATGGTGTAGTTTTGCCAGTGAATCCCCGGTACTAACGCTGTGAACAAGCAGTGAACGTCACAACCTCCCCTTCCCGCAACCTACTAAAAGTTACCGCATCAGTGTTGCGGACTTGACAGTGCGCAAGTCCGAAGCGGGCGTTTTTTAAGACAGTGCGGCCGGGTACCTTTTGCCAAAAGCGCCCGGGCTGCTGCATCTTACTGTGCCGCACCCTGACTGCAACCCTTGCCTGTAATCCCTTACCTGCGAATTATGGCCTGCCAAATATGGCCTGCCAAATATGGCCTGCGAATTATGGCCTGCGAAATATGGCCAGGAGATTGCGCGGCAGAACCTCTGCTACTGCTAATGCGCCCTGACGGTTAGTTTTTATCGATCTTTTCGAACTGTTTAAATAGCTATGCGCCCCAAATAATCGTAAAGACGCCCTTGCCATGGCACGTTCTCGCTCGCAGAGTTCTACCGCGCAGACTAACTGGCTTTTTTAAGTGGCGCTGCCGATATTTGCTGATTATGCGGCATCGCCTGGCTAACGATGTCACCAATCATCTCAGCCGTCACAGGTGATAAAGTCCACCCGAGATGACCATGGCCTGTGTTGTAGAACACACCGTTTTGCTTGCCGGTGCCAATGCGCGGCATCATATTCGGCATCATTGGGCGCAACCCGGCCCACGAAATAACGTGTTCAGTATCTACCTTAGGAAAGTAGCGCCGGCACCACTCGACCAATGGTTTGATTCGATCATCACGAATGTCTTTGTTATTGCCGTTAAACTCAGCGGTACCGGCGATACGAAAACGATCCGCACCGAGACGACTGGTAACAATTTTTGCCTCATCATCAAGAATACTGACCCATGGGGCTGCCTGCTGACTGACTTCATCTTTCAATGGCACTGTAATCGAATAGCCTTTAACCGGATAAACGTTCACCCTGTCACCAAGCCATGAGGCAATATTGCGACTGGCAATGCCTGCACACACGACGACTCCGTCAAACTCTGCTGTTTGCAGGCTGTCTTCAGCACCCGGTGTGATATCGGCATAACTAAGCGATATACCTTTGCTGTGGTGCTCAACAGACCTTACTTCCGTATCGCAATTAAACGTTGCACCGGCTCGCACACAGGCATCAGCAAGGCCGCAACTGTACTTGTGAATATCTCCAGTGGAATCGCTGGGAGTAAAGTATCCGCCGTAAAAATCGCCTGCCAGTGAAGGCTCGATCTCTTTCATTTCGGCGTCGGTTACTGATCGTCGATCAAGTCCGCCCTTGTTCAATAACTCGTTAACGCGTGTTGCATGGTCATATTCTTTTTTAGACCCATAAATATGCAGAATGCCACGCTGCTCATAGTCGAAATCTATTTGCTCTTTAGCTGCCCATTCCTGCAAATGCTGACGCGCGGCAACGGCTAACCTTGCAGTTTCAATGGTATTGCTTTGATAATTCGGAATGTTGCCAACAAACTCTGCCATCCATGACAATTTGTGCCAGTCGGGACGTGGGTTCACCAGTAGAGGCGCATCTTTACGCATCATCCACTTGATGCCTTTCAGCACAGTAGAAAGTTGGGTCCATACTTCCGCGTTTGATGCAGAAAGTTGCCCGCCGTTGGCAAATGAAGTAGCCATAGCGGGATAGCGGTGACGATCAAAAACAGTGACGTCATAACCGCGATTAGTCAGTGCATAACAGGTGGTAACGCCGGTGATACCGGCACCGATAACAGCGATCTTTTTCATTTTCAAGCTCCAATAAACAAGTGGTTAAAAACAGGATTGCGATCTTGAATCGCAATCAGTAACTAACCCCATCTGTCACGGAACCTGAGAGTTTGTGCAGCGAACGCTGCATTACCCCTTCGGTGAACACGCATAAGCGCGCTACTCTCCAGATGTCTCTATGAAATGTGGTCCGGGTGCCTGAGAGTTTCCTGGGCGTTGCTCCTTCGGCGCCGCCAGCGTGCTGGCGATCTCTCCCACATTTCAACCATCACCTTGCCCAGACTAATCAATCGTCGGAGTCGGGTGTTGCCGAGACGCCGACACCTTGCCTTACAAAAACGAATATAGCAAGGAAATGCGGCTACTTAATCGCGAGGATCGCCCGTGTTGCGAGCTTCCCGCCGCGTGTAACGGTGAGACTACCAAAAACTTGAGGAATTCCATCGTAAGTAAATTTAGTAACTGTTTTTATATACAGTATTTGTTATCGTTACGTCGTCAGCGCAGCCACTGATTCATGGTGGTGATTTTGAACCAACAACAATCCGAATTTATCGAACGGGCTCTGCAACATCTGACCCGGGTAATGGAACAATGCGCAGAAAATTCAGCAACTGCCAGTGCAATACTGGGCCGCAGAAAAGTTGGCAGGTATATCGTTGTTGTCAGAATTATTGCAGAGGAAGATGAAGGTTTTTCCGCACCGCTTTTATCCCATGCAAGTAGCGCACACTCTAACGCAGCTCCCGTGGGCAGCCACACCAACAAAACAAATGTGAGCGGCCCGACAGGCGAGCTAACAAACAGTGCGATAATCAATTCATCTGGTAACCCGACTGGCATTCCACCTGGAAACAACCCGGGCAGAAGCACCGCAACCGTACCAAGTTACTCTATGCATACAAAACATCACAACAGAAGCAACCGGGTTAATCGATGGCATAAGCCAGTGTTTGACTGATAATAATTTTACTGGAGCTTTAGAGTTAAAACACCATCAAACTATCATGCAGATCTTTGCATAGATTAAACACGATTAGGCACAACTTCATAACCCGGCTCTTCCAGTTCATCATCAACCATCTCTGCAGGAAAGCCGGGAGCGAGAATACTCAATCCGGTTGCATCTTCAAGCCTGCGTATAATGTTTGGCGACCACTCACGCGGCCCGTATCGTTTTTCACCGTCTTTAAAAATATCTATCAGTAACGGACTTATCTCTAACGGCACATTGGCCCGATCTGCAACGGCCTGAAACAGGCCGATATCTTTACTGACGAGGTCCATGGTGAAAGAGATGTCACGCGATCCGTTCAAGATGACCTGGCTCTCGGTTTCATGTACGAAAGAAGTACCAGATGAAATCTTTATCGCTTCATAAGTTGTATTCAAATCCATACCGGCAGCCTTGGCAGTGACCAGCGCTTCGCAACAAGATAGAAGGTTAGCGGTTGCCAGGTAGTTGGTAATCACCTTCAGAATTGATGCAGACCCGAGTGGCCCGGTGTGTAACAACCTTCTACCGAGAGACTTTAGTATCGGTACGATGCGCTCAAAGGTTTCTCTTTCACAGCCTGCGAAAATAGAAATATTACCTGTATCTGCACGATGACAACCACCGGATACCGGACAATCAACCGCTGCCGCACCGAGTGATTCAACCATAGCGCCAAGGCGTTTTACTTCTGCCTCATCAGTCGTGGACATTTCCATCCAGATTTTGCCGTTGGATAACCCACGCAACAAACCATCCTCTGCTTCCATTACCGCCGCTGAAGCTGCAGGCGAAGGCAGGCAAGTGATTACTGCCTCACAGGCTTTGGCCATTTGCTCAGGACTATCAGCCCATGATGCACCCTGATCAAGAAAAGGCTGTGCAATGGTTTTATCCAGATCACGAACCATTACATCGTGACCGTTGCGTATCAGGCTGCCTGCAAGTTTTCCACCCACGTTACCAAGGCCAATAAATCCTATTTTCATGTCTGCTACCTGTTGCTTGATCACGCCACATTACGCCAATTATTTCGAATTACTTTTCTGTACCCGACTTTAACTGACCAACTTTGAATAGCCGGCTTTAAATGGCTTATGCTAAACAGCACGCGAGAATATACCGGCGAGAGTGCGCAAACCTTGTCTGGCACTTGCCGCACTGGCGTGACTGAAGTTCAGCCTTATAGCCGATCCTGGTGTAAAACCCGTTGGATAAAAAGCCTCACCGGGCATAAAAGCCACGCCGTTTGCTATCGCCTCATTGAGCAGCAAGCGTGTATCGACTGAGTATTGTTGCTTAAGTTGCAGCCAGAAGAATAATCCACCATCAGGCAACTGCCAGTCTGCCAGATCACTGAATTCCTGCACAAGCACTTGCTGAAATTGATCACGGCGCTGTCGATAAAATGCTGCCAGAGCAGACTGCTGTTTAGCATCCAGCCAATTGAAAACCAGTTGCTGACTGAGTCTGCAGCTATGCAGATCTGCCGCTTGCTTAAGGCGAACCAGGTAAGGTAACAGCGCTTCAGAACACACCAGATAGCCCAGCCGCAGGCCTGGTGCGCAGCACTTGGAGAAAGACGATTGATACACCCACTCCGACTGTTTGATATAACTACATACCGGAGTACGATCACACTCGTTATACATCAGATCACGATAGGGATCGTCTTCAAAAAGCACAGAGCCTGTCGCGTCACAATCAGAGGCCAGCTGTTTGCGTTGCGCTTGTGAATAGCAAATGCCGGTTGGGTTTTGAAAGGTGGGAACAACATAGGTAAGACGTGTGCCACTCATATCTGAACGCTTGCCGGTGTAGGCGCAATACTGCGCACCGAGCAGATCAAACGCCTGTAAGGCCGCAAGATAGGTTGGCACCTCAACAGCAACCTTTACACCGGGCTCGATAAATAGTTTGGCAACCAGATCAATACCCTGCTGCGATCCGGAGAGTATCAACACCTGAGCGGCGGTGACGTTCAAGCCTCTAGCACGCAACAGATCTGCGACTTGCTCGCGTAGATTCCAATCCCCCTCAGAGGCACCATATTGCAGGTGGGAAGAGTCGAGTGCTGTGTAATCAAGTTTCGGGAAACACTCTTTTGCCGGCAACCCGCCAGCGAAGGAGATCATTCCCGGCTGGTCAATCACTTTCAATATTTCCCGCACTGGTGATTCAACCAGATTATTTATTCTGCCTGCATACACTTTATATTCTCCTTGCCCAATAATAGGTCAACATTAATGACCTTTTATAGCAAGCAGAAATATATGTCAATATAATTGACCTTTGTGCATTGACAGAGATTTGACAGAGTATTAAGTTAAAGCCATGGTTAATCCCGATCGCGAACAACAACTCCGCCACGCCATCGAGCTGATTTTTTTCTCGTATCGCGCCTTCACCAGCGGACCCGACGCCATTCTTGAAAAACGCGGACTCAACCGTGTGCATCATCGTATTTTGTACTTCGTAGGACGAGACCCGGGCCTCTCAGTCAACACCCTGTTTGCCGTACTACAAATCTCAAAACAGGCTTTAAATCAGCCATTGCGCCAATTGATCACCATGGGGCTGATAAAAAACGATAAATCTCATACAGACGGCAGAGTACGTGAGTTACGCCTGACAGCTGCAGGCAGGCGCCTTGAAGCCAGATTAACCGGTACTCAGTTACTGCAACTGGAAAGCGTGTTCAATGAGCAGGGAAGCAAAGCTGAAAAATACTGGCACAAAATCATGCAGCAGCTCGCTGATGACTAAAAACCTTCTGACGACTTTGGCTTATACTGTCCACCGTGAGTTAACATCTGGAGCATTCGATTGAAAGACTTTGACGAGCTGCGCTCGGTTCTGGAGCTTGAACGCATTGAAGATAATCTTTATCGCGGCTTAAGCTATCGGACACCGTGGGGCCGTGTTTTCGGCGGGCAGGTTTTGGCACAGTCGATCCACGCCGCACAGCTGACCGTGCCGGACGATCGAATGCTGCATTCAATGCATGCCTATTTTTTACTCGCAGGTGATATCGATCTTCCGATAGTCTACGACGTTGAACATCTGCGAGATGGCGGCAGCTACACCACAAGACGAGTCAAAGCGATACAGAAAGGCCGCCCCATCTTTACCATGGAGGCCTCCTTCCAGATCAATGAAGAAGGATTGAGCCATTCGATACAAATGCCCGATGTTCCCCCGCCGGAGGGGCTACTCAATGACAAACAGATCGGTGAGAAACTCAAGGAAACATCTCCTGAACTGTACCGGCTAACGCGCACCGAAAGACCGATTGAATGTCGGCCGACACGCGGTCTTGAGCAATATTCAATGAATGCTGAAGAAACTCAGGAGCCAGAGCCACGGCAACATATCTGGATCAAAGCCTGCGGTTCGTTAAACGATAATGATCGCACCCATCAGGTCGCACTGACCTATGTATCAGACTACAACCTGCTGGCGACAGCATTGCTGCCACATTGGGCAATGGCATCTCGTAAAAAGGTTTTTATGGCGAGTCTTGATCATGCCATGTGGTTTCACCGGTCATTCAGACTGGACGACTGGCTGCTCTACAGCATTGAAAGCCCGAGCGCGAGTAGCGGCAGGGGATATTCAAGAGGCGATCTCTTTACCAGACAAGGCGAGTTGGTTGCCTCGGTTGCGCAGGAAGGCCTGATAAGAACACAAAGGTGACAAGTGCCCCTCCCCTCGGGGGCAATAAAAAAATAAGGGTAATAAAAAAAATTAAATACACAGACCTGATGCAGAGAAGTTGCACATAGACCAGGGCGGCTGACGGTAAGCGGGTTTGTAACTCAGAAATGACACCCACCTCACAACGACCTGGAAAGATAGTTCATTGCGCTGGCCGATTCCCTTTTGTTTTAACCAGATCACTTGTCAGCAACGGCGTAAGCCAGCATTTTCAAATTCTCCATTCCAGATAAGCTTCAATTCCTCGCCCTGCAGAACCAGTCTTATTCGATAATCACGATTATCGTCTTCACCACAAATGGCGTCAGTGACTGCATAACTAAAGTCATCCTGCTCTACAACGTTAACCCAGTTCAACCTGCACCAGGCATCGCCATGCTGAAGCCACGAAGCGCTGATTTCAAACGGTGCAAAGTGTTTGCTACCGTTTGCCACTATCAGCTCGCGAGCACATTGCGCACTGGTTCCCCACGATCCGTGAAACAGATCACCGGCCGCAGCAGTAACCGAAGTGCTGCTTAAAAGTAGTAGCGCAGCTGATTTTAATTTTAGCAATTTGTAGCAAGGCATTGATTTGTACTCAGGCAATTGGTTTGTGCCCTGTTTATTAAAAGCGAAACACCTGACCCACTGCCGCAGACAACCGAGGGCCCGAGTTATCGCCCTGTGGCACATCAAGGGGCATGGCCAGATCGATTCTGATGACCTGCTGGCCAAGTATTGAATTGGAAGCAAGGCGCAAGCCTGCGCCGACCGAGCGATTAAAATCCGGTGTGCTTGCACCTCTTTCACCGGCCCACCCGGCATCGGCAAAACCAATGATCCCGATATCGAGAATACCGATTCTCCAGCCGGCATGGTAACGAGCTTCAAGATTAAGTCGCAGGCGCTGGCGTCCTTGAAACTGACGAGTGTCATAACCTCTGAGCCCATTGTTCTCACCCAGTGTCAATTGCACCGGCAAATCACTTCCGTCTTCACCTGTGGTGAAGTCTGCATTGAACGCCAGAGTCGTGTTGCTGAGCGCGGTGTTGTAGGCGGCTAAGCGCAGCACCGCGTTCCACGGTCGCTCACCGGTTTCCTCAAAAACAGCGTTGCCACTCAGTGTTGTTCTCACCAGTGAATCTGATCCGGCGGCCATTGCATTATCCAACAAGACTGCAACCCGTGGATCAATGCGAGAGCCATCGTCAACATCAAAATCATCTACCAGATTAACACCCAGCTCGAGCTGTACTGTTGAGCCAAAGCGAACATCCTGTACAAAGTTGAGCGTGTCCAGTCCCTGCACTTCGCGAAACCCGCGAAGCCTGTCACTGGCGAGCAACCCTCCTATATAAGCGATCCTGGTATCGTCAGGGCGGAATACACCGGCAAGCATGCCATTGGGCGCTGAGTAAACTGATTGCTGCAAACTTGCGACCGCACCTTTTCTGAAGAATCGATCACTGTTACCGCTTCTCCAGATGTGCCTTGCGATTAACCTGGATCGATCTTCAGGTATCTGCAGTACTGTGTTGCCATCAACAAAGTAACTGTTAAAGAATTCATCATAGTCCAGCACCAACGACCATCGTCGAGTATCACTGAGTGACCTGAAAGGGTCTTGTAACTGCACACCAAAAGCATTTCCTTCTTCGGTGCGCTCTATCGAATAGTTCGCCTGCCACGACGTTGCAAAAAAATGCCTGTCGGTAAACTGTAGCGACCCGCGAAAGTCGTCATCCGTACTTCTGGCCAGACCAAAACGCAGGTTATTGGCAGTACCGAGAATATTTCTCTCGCCAAGCGTAAATCCGATATTGCCGATACCACCGAGAAAAGAACCGGTAAAGCCTGCAATGATTGAGAAATTATCCTGCGTGCTAATGTGCAGCTCTATACCGGAATCTCCGGTCACCAGATCCGCTGATACAGCGGCGAAGATACCGAGGCGACGAAGCCTTCGCTCTACCTCTTCCACCTCTGACAGCGTGATTGTATCGCCGGGCCTGATCCCTGCCTCACGCAGTATGACTGACTCACGCGTTATTCTGTGAAACTGGTTCACGCCCGCCGCCAGCAAACGCACAGACTGCGGCGATCGATCATCATCGTTGAATGTACTCGAAGGAAAAATATTGCTTCGATTAACAATCACGTTGGAAATCAACACCTGCGTGTCAGGTTCCTGCGCCATCAGAGCCGCAGGCCCGGCCCCTGTCAGAACCAGCAACAGCCAACAGGCGAAATTCTTGAGTTCAGTTGGATTCATTAAACAGATTGGTTGATCGGGCTGATTGATTTGATTGGGCAATTGGTCAAGAGTCAAGAAAAAGTCAGTCAGACCGACAAGCACTAGATAGAAAACGATTACATGGAAAGGTCAGCACCACACCGGTCAGCCACTCAGCTGACCCGTGGGGCTATGTATTATAGACACATGCAATCGCAGACAGACAGATTCCGGACTCCGTTAGAGCGTCAAGATCCAGCCATGGACAACCAAGCATTGTGAAAATTCGTACGCAAAGACCTCTACATGTAATAAAAACAACAACGTGTCGCACAGTTGCCATTTGTGCGTTGCTACTGAGCAGTACGACAGCAACAGCGCAGGAAGCTTTCAACCACCTGCTTGAGCAGGCGCGCAGCTACGAACAATCTGCAGACTATGCGTCTGCCGCCGGGATCTACCGCGAATACCTGCTAACACAACAACCTCAAAGTGCGGCGCAACGCCATGCGAGACTCAAACTTCCAGTACTTGAGGAAGCAACAAAGTACGGTGCAGGCCCTGAAGTTAAACTCTACCTGCAAGCCATGGACGCTCGCGCTGACGCTAACCCCCAGCGTGCCGATTCGCTACTTACTGAACTGATAGAGAGCTACGCTGGCAGCGCGCTTGCCGATGATTCCTGGTACCTCAAAGCCTATATCTCTCTGATGGACAATTACGACTATCAGACTGCGGTCGAGCGATTGCAATATCTGCAGGTTAATTACCCTGAAAGCCGGTATATCGACACTGCGTTGTTTGCTGAAGCAATCTCGCACGAACAACTGGGTAACAGCGATACCGCACTGGCAACAATGACAACACTGCGCGACAGACATACTGGCCTGTCACTGGCGGGTTTCAGTATTGCCAAAGACCAATATGCCTCAAGACTTTGGTTCGAGCGCAGTAGCAAACGCATAGAATATCTGCAGGAACGGGCAGACCTTGCTACCCGCATCCTGAGCATGACGCCTTACGATAGAGAAGAATATCAATGGCAGCTCGAACTATTGGTCAATCAACAGTACGTGACACTGCTGGTAAACCAGAACGATGTCATCAGCAACGCTGTACTCAAAGGCAATCAATCAGGCCAGATTAACAGCACAGTCAACGCCTTTGCAGGAATAGTTGCGGGTGATCCTGATTCGTGGGCCAGAGTCACCATCGATAATCAAAACGTGCGCGGCATGATCTCTACTCAAGGTGAAAACCACGAGTTGCTTCCGGTTACAAGCGGTGGATCACTGAGTGATTTTCACACATTGCTTCTGGGCGATATCGACGGCAATACTTCAGAGACACCGGATCATGCGCTGATACCACCAAAATCTGAAGACAACGTCTATAACTTTCTTCGCACTATCAAACAGGCTGATACACAGCTGACAGAAGGCGCTGTTAATCAGGTTGCCATGATCGGTGTTGTTATCGACAGTAAATATAATGACTACTACTCTGGCCGCGGTGCTGAAGAAGCCTTGTCTATTCTCAATACAACTGACGGCATATTTCGCAAACAACTTGGCATCGCATTGATGGTAGATACATTGGTCGTTATAGATGACAGCAACGACGACCCTATGAATCTCGGTAGCGTTACAATGGAAACCATGATGCGCAATTTCCGTGACTACCGACTGGAAAGCGCCGACCTCGGCAGCGATATCGGACTTGCCACGTTGTTCAGTGGCAATAAAAACAGCGACTCAGCACTGGGTCTTGCATGGATTGGATCAGCCTGCCGCACAGACGGCTTTGATGTTTCTGTGGTAACACCTTATAAGTATCCGTCTTTGTTATCCACTCATGAGATTGGTCACACCATGGGCGCTCCACATGACTCTGATACCAGCTGTGCATCGCAAAACGGGCATATCATGTGGCCTTTCTTATCAAGCACCAGTGGCAGAACCTTTTCCTCCTGCAGTAAATCAGAAATTGCAGAAGTCATGGCAGCCAACTTTTGTCATGTTGATGCGTTTGATATTGCGCTAAGCCTTTCAGATGTTAACGCAAACTCACTGACGCTTGATGTGAGCAATCAGGATTCTCAACGAGCAATTCCGGATGCACTGGTGACCATAACAGGCCCGGGCGTGGGCAACGCCTCTGCACCGGCTAATTGCAGCCGGCTTAGCGCAGATCAGCTGGAATGCCATATTGGCACTATCACACCACTGAATTCAACGCTTGTTGGCATTAACTTTCAAAGCCCACTGGCAGACTCTACACAACTGACAGCAACCGTTGAAAGCGTTAGCTTTATTGATGTCAACCAACAAAACAACGGTTTTCAAACCGATATATTCGGCAACCTGAGCAGCTACGTTGGTCTGACAGGCTCCAGTCCATTAACGCAAAATGACACCCGAAACAGCAACAGTCCCGCGCAAACCACTCCCGGCACCGGAGCCGCAGGCGGTGGTACAATGCAGCCAGCACACACAGCATTTCTTTTATTGCTGTTTGTTATCCATGGCCTGACCTTTGTTAGAACTCAGTATGCACGACGTCTTATTGCACTCACCGGTGCGGACGAAAAAATCGACTGATAGACCATGAAAGAACCGCACTTGGATACGGTGCAGTGTTCTGGCTGACGATTCGCATGTTTAAAGTCATGCTGATCCGGATCAGCCAGTGCATGATTATTATCTGCAGTTTGTACTTACGGCAACTGCAGCGTCAAAGCGATGGCTGTGAGAATGGTGTACGGAGCTCAAGCCGTTAAAGTGCATCAGTAAATAGCTATCGCCAAGAGAAACACATACTGCAAATAAAAGCTGAAAGGACTATATCACTGTTACCAGGTACCTCTGACAATTACAGCGGCATATGCCGACTCACCGTCATTCAGTCAGTTGCCTTGCAAGATCAAGGATATCTGAGGCGTGGATGTCATGTGCACCGTTATCACTGACATCCTTAAGCTGATCTTCACCGTATTCAGCTGGCCTTGCAATATAGGCAGTTCTTAAACCATAGTGGCGCGCTTGGTTTAGATCGCTTCGATGCGCCGCAACCATCATTACCTTCTCCGGTGGCAAGTCGAATATATCAGCCACTCCAAGATAGGTTTTACTGTCAGGCTTATACGCTTTGAACACCTCTGCCGATAAGATTAAGTCCCACGGCAATGCACCATGTTTTGCCATATCAGACAACAGACTGAGATTTCCGTTTGATAGGGTACACAGCGAGAACGATTTTTTTAACCGCTGCAATCCTTCAACACTATCCGGCCACGGATCAAGATAGTGCCAGATTTTGTTCAATGCATGCTTTTGCGATTCTTCTAAAGATAGACTGTACGCGTGAAGTACTTTATCGAGTATCTGCCTGTGCAATACATCGATCTTTGTGAAGCCTGTTTTGCCTGAACGAACCTGCTGCATGGCCGGCTGATAACCCGATCGCCATGCTCTTGCAAATTCTGCAGCATCTATAGAAAAATCCAATCGTTGAATTTCCTTGACAATCGATCCATGCCAGTCGACTACCGTGCCGAATACATCGAAGGCCAGCACTTCTACATTTGCAAGACTTGAATCTTTAACAGCTGCCATGGCTACAATTCTTATTGCCGAATTTTCATTACTGCATTTTTGTGGCGAGTAGTTAGCTCATTCTACCGGGTCACGATTGGTTTCAATCATGTGATCAAGGTAAGCGACTCTGTCCTGACCCCAGAATACTTCGTTTTTGTACACATAAGCCGGCGCACCCACCACATCAAGATCAATCGCCTCGCGGGAGTTTGATCTACGCACCTCTGCTATTGAAGGGTCTTTCGAATCCTGCACAATAGTTTGACCGTCAAAGCCGGCCTTATCGAGCAGTTCTGCCAGAACATTTTCATCTGCTATCTGGCGATCCTGCCCCCATAGGGCCTCGCCAACGCTGAAAAGAAATGGCCCGGGGTCCTTTCCCTGCTGCGACAAAAGAATACAGCAGCAGTCTGCACGTTCAGGATTGGCAGGGAAGCTATTCGGCTCTGCTATCACGTCAAGACCATGAAAATGACCGGCACGCTTCAGTTCAAGCAGGCGATATCTCTGACGCATTGGTGGACGTTGTGGTGGTGCAACACCACCGGACACTTTCCATACCTCCATCAGATTCACAGGCTTGTAACGGATCGTTTTACCGTGCTTTGCCGCCACCTCAGTAAACGGTTTATGCCCAAACCAGGTGAATGGAGAAGTGCAGGTGTAAAAGTAGTCTATATGGTTAGCCAAACTTCAGCTCCTGAGCAGGATTACCCAATCATCCAGTGCCCTCGGAGAGAATGCAAGCCTGCTGCTGACGAGCTAGAAAGGTTTACATCAACACTAACTATAAGCCACAGGAATTCACAAAATTTAATCTGTCTTCAGACAAATAGAAGGGCGAAGATAAAGGCGAGTGGCAAAGGCAAAGTAACTCAGCTGCGATGACCAGTTTCGGAGCCGCGTGCGCGGGCCCGCTCACAGAAAGCCAGATACAGCGGCATGGCCACACAAAGACCTATCAAGAAAGTCATCGCCACATACAGCCAGGGCCATCGGACACCATCACGTCGACTCCGTGCCAGCACCATTACCGAGAAGACCACGCCTGCAAGCATGGCGTCCATCGCAACACCACTGCTTGCCGCATTGACCATTACTGAAGAAAAGAACAGCCCCGGCTTGTAACTTTCAGCATTTAAAAAATATTGAATGAAGTACCACCAGCTGAGGAATAAGCCTGCAACCGCCAACGCTAAATAAACCCGGTACAACAGGCTGCTACGACTCATGGCATACCCCGAGAGCAAGCTTCAATGCCAATTGGCACCAGTCTTCAAACTTTGGCGCAGAGGCACCACGCAACACGTCCATTGTCGAAGAAAACACTAATTTCTAAGCTTCTCACCTTTAGGATCAAACGGAGGTTCGTCAAGCAGTCTTGCATGATGCGGCAAGCCCAATACGGCAACATCGAACTCAGCCCCACTTGTGACAAACTCCGATTTGATGAAGCAAAGTGCGAGGGATTGCTTAACAGTATGACCATAAGCGCCGGAACTGACACGACCAACCGGTGTGCCATCCTTTGCAAAAATGGACTCACCGCCAGATGCATCTGCGTTAGTGACATCAATCGACAGTAACACCAGTTTTTCACGCGGCTCTTTCTGCTGCAGCTCGGCCCAGACGTCTTTACCGAGAAACTCAGGCTTGTCCATTTTAATTAATCGCTCGAGTCCGACTTCATGTGGCCAGTACTCAGGAGAGTATTCGCGACCCCACGAGCCGTAGCCCTTCTCTACCCGAAGACTTAACAACGAACGACCACCAACCAGTCGCAAGCCATAGGCCTCACCTTCCTGCATTAGTGCATCAAACAAGGCTTCCTGATGTTCAGTTGGCACATAGATCTCCCAACCGAGATCACCAGTAAAAGAGACTCTCATTGCCAGCGCTTCAATACCTGCAATACCAATACGTTGAGAACGCATGAACTTGAAAGCATCATTGCTCAAGTCAGCATTGGTCATACGCTGCAGCATCTCACGCGACTTGGGTCCGGCAATACTGAAGCCGCAATGATCTTCCGTGCGCGACTCAAGCGTCACCCCTGCGGGTGCCGGAACCATCTCCCAGAAGCGCCGATGATATTCTTCTGCCATACCCGAACCAAACATCCAGAAATGATCATCGGCAAGTTTGGTTACCGTGAAATCACCAGCAATGCCGCCGCGCACACCTAACATAGGTGTCAGGCAGGAACGCCCCACTTCTGTGGGTATGTTGTTGGCGATAATTTTGTTTAACCAGTCTGCACATCCAGGGCCTTTTATTTCATACTTTGCATAGTTTGAAACATCGAGCATACCAACCGACTCTCGCATTGCTTCACATTCATCTTTTACATGATCGAACCATGCCTGCCGTTCAAAACCATAGTCTTCCTCGGGTTTGACACCACCAGTTGCAAACCACAACGGATGCTCCCAACCATAGTTCAAACCGAAAACCGCACCGGCTGCTTTCTGTTTTTCATACACCGGGCGAGTTTTTAAAGGCCGCCCTGCTTCTCGCTCTTCATAAGGGAAGTGAATCTTGAAACGATTGGCATAACAGTCGAGTGCCCGTGCCTTGGTATATTTTTTATCCGGCCACTTACCGAAGCGTGCAAGATCCCACGGGAACAAATCAAGTTCAGGCTCGCCTTCAACAATCCATTGCGCCAGTAACAGCCCCAAACCACCTGACTGACTAAAGCCCGGAATAATGCCGTTACAGCAAAAGTAGTTTTTAAGATCCGGCACAGGGCCAAACAGGGCCGCACTATCAGGCGACCATATCATCGGGCCGTTTATCACGCGTTTGACCCCGGCAGATTCCAGCGCCGGCACTCTCTTGAACGCCAATTCAAGATTGTCTGAAATACGCTCCAGGTCATCAGGTAGCAGCTCATGGCCAAAATCCATTGGTGTGCCTTCTTCAGCCCAGAATCTGCCATCTTTTTCATAGGCACCAACCAGCAAGCCGTTACCTTCGGTTCTTAAATAAAACTCGGCGTCACGATCGGCTATCGATGGCAGCCTGCGACCCGCAGCAACCACTTCTGGCATATCATCGGTGACAAAGTATTGATGCTCCATCGGTATCAACGGCAGCTCAAGACCTGCCATACGACCGACTTCTCTACCCCAAAGACCCGCTGCGTTGATCAGGATCTCTGTATGGATGTTACCGTTGGGGGTGATGACATCCCAGGTGCCATCCGGCCTTTGATTGGTTTCCACCACCGGTGTGAATCGATGAATCTCGGCGCCGTTATTTCTCGCACCTTTCGCATACGCGTGAGTAACACCGGATGGATCGACGTTACCGCCGTCAGGCTCAAACATCGCACACCGAATACCGTCAGTATTCAATAGAGGATGCAGGTCACGCGCTTCAGATAGCGACAGTTCGTGAAACTCCACATCAAAGTATCTCGCTTTGGCCGCTTGCAGGCGCAGCTGATGCTCGCGATCTTTAGTTTGAGCAAGATAGATAGATCCGGGCTGATAGATACCGCAACCCTGCCCCGTTTCCGCCTCTAGCTCTTTATAAATTTTAATTGTGTAGTACTGAAGCTTGGAAATGTTGTTGTTATCGTGCAGTCCGTGGATACCTGCCGCTGCATGCCACGTTGAACCAGAGGTGAGCTCATCACGCTCAAGCAGCATGACGTCTTTCCAGCCAAGCTTTGTCAGGTGGTACAGGATGCTGCAACCAACCAGCCCACCACCAATCACCAACGCACGGGTTTCTGTTTTCATCGCATTTCATCTGCCAACAGTATTGACGGAAAATAGTGACCGAGACAGGTGCCAGGCGACTGATCAGGGACGACCAACCTTGCTGCAAAAGCGCAACCGATTGCTACACCGCGCCGTCAGACGTCGAAATGCGATAAGTTTCAATCGCTCTGGAGAATTTTTCTGCCAGCGGCAACGCGGTACAACGAGAAACCGCCTGCACACCGGTGGCAAACCGGAAAACCGTGACTTATTTAGCCTTGATCCTTCATACAAAAAGCCATCAATCCGCTGGTCGAGCTATCGTGAGTACCGATTTCCCCCGAGCGTAACTCTTGCAGAATGGTACTGGCGAGTTGTTTGCCAAGCTCAACGCCCCACTGATCAAATGAATTGATATCCCAGATTTTACCCTGCACGAAAACCTTGTGTTCATACATTGCTATCAATGCACCCAGAGCTTGTGGTGTAAGTTCGTTAACCAGAATGGTGTTGGTAGGACGATTACCTTCAAACACTTTGTGCGGTGCAAGAGCTGCAATCTGCTGGTCATCAAACCCTGCATCATGCAACTCCGCTTCTGCCTGCTGAAGCGTCTTGCCTGTCATCAGCGCTTCAGTCTGGGCAAAAAAGTTTGCCATCAGCATTTTGTGATGTTCACCTACCGGGTTGCGGGTTTTTACCGGTGCGATGAAGTCAGCCGGAATCAGATCCGTGCCTTGATGTATCAATTGAAAAAAAGCATGTTGTCCGTTGGTACCAGGCTCCCCCCAAATCACAGGGCCGGTTTTATAATTGATGCTGCTGCCATCAATCTGAACGCGCTTGCCATTGCTTTCCATATCAAGCTGTTGCAGGTAGGCGGGAAAGCGATGCAGGTATTGGTCATACGGCTCTATTGCATGGGATCTGGCATTGAAGAAATTGCCATACCAAACACCCAGTAGCGCAAGTAACACTGGAATGTTATGCCGCAAATCCGCTTCTGCAAAGTGGCGATCCATCTGATGAGCGCCATGCAGCATTGCGTCATAGTTTTCATTACCCACTGACAGTCGGATTGACAGACCGATACTTGACCACAACGAGTATCGTCCACCCACCCAGTCCCAGAAGCGAAACATGTTATCTGTATCAATACCAAACTCTGTCACTGCCTCAGCATTGGTGGATACAGCGACAAAATGTCTGGCGATGTCCTGTTCCGTTGCTCCACCGGATAAAAACGCCGCGCGCGCTGTACCTGCATTAGCCAGTGTTTCCTGCGTAGTGAAGGTCTTTGATGCAATGATGAACAAGGTGGATTGCATATCTACTTTTTTGATCACTTCAGTAATATGACTGCCATCAACATTGCTGACAAAGTGAAAAGTCAAATCAGGCTGCTGCCATGGCTTTAATGCTTCACATACCATCAATGGCCCGAGATCGGAACCACCGATACCAATATTTACGATATCGGTTATTGGTTTACCGGTGTAGCCAGTCCACTCTTTATTGCGAACTTTATTAACAAAAGCAGCAGCATGCTCAGACACAGCATGTATCTGAGCGACCACGTCTTCGCCGTCTACCTGTAGTGAATCGGTTGCAGGCAATCGTAAAGCGGTGTGAAGTACCGATCTGTCTTCGGTGCTGTTGATTCTCTCACCGGAATACATCTTTTGGGTTTCTGCTTTGATGTCACAACTTTCAGCAAGTGCGATGAGCAGATCGATGGTTTCGGTGGTAATGCGGTTCTTCGAGTAATCGAGCAGAATACCGCACGCATCAACTGAGAAGGTATTAAAGCGATCAGGGTCTTGCGCAAATAAATCACGCATGTGCGTGTTATTTATTTTTTGGTAATGAGATTCCAGTGCTTGCCACTGAGGCGAATTAACCAGATCACGCATGCAATGCTCCCGTGTGCGGCACATTAACCCGTAATTGACAGTGAAAATTCACTGCCATACCCACCCGACCATTGTGCGAAGCACAGCTACAGCACGCCTAGTGGGCTGTTTGGAAAGTTCGGTAACACTTTTCTTCGCCACAGTCGCCATAGCTGCGTGACCATAGTTGATAAAAAATTGCTCGACGTAGGCCCTGCTATGCCTGCGTTTTTTCGCCTTGCTCAGCCGACTGTGGCTGTGAAAAGTTTGTTACCGAACTTTCCGCACAGCCCACTAGCCACTCAACGCTTCAATTGCCAGATATCGTTATTATACTCGGCTATGGTTCGATCAGAAGAGAACTTTCCACTTTTTGCAGTATTCAAAATACTCATTGTTGTCCAGCACTCGGTGTCCCGATAAGCCTCAGCGGCGCGCTCTTGTGCATCGATATACGTTCTGAAGTCAGCAGCAGTCATCCATTGATCCTGCGGATTGCGGATGCTGTCTATAATCGGATCGAAAATTCCGGGCTCAAACTGATTGAAATGACCACTCTCGAGCAAAGTCATTACATCACTGAGGGCTTCATCGCTTTCAATAATGGACAAAGGATCATAATCAGGCCGCCGCTTTTCCACTTCGGCTGCGGTTAAACCGAACAGAAAAAAGTTGTCGTCACCGACTTCTTCACGAATTTCAATGTTAGCACCATCGAGCGTGCCGATTGTCACTGCACCGTTCATCATGAACTTCATGTTGCCAGTGCCTGATGCCTCTTTGCCGGCGGTAGACACTTGCTCAGAGAGATCAGTACCTGCACAAATAACTTCCATGGCAGTGACACGATAATTCGGTATAAAGGCCAGACGCAGTTTGTTACCAACCTCCGCATCATTATTGACGACGCGTGCGATATTGTTACTCAGCTTAATAATTTGCTTGGCCATGTAGTAGCCGGGGGCGGCTTTACCACCAATTAATACACAGCGTGGAGTCCAGTTTTCGGTGTGACCCTTTTTAATGCGGTTGTATAAATGCACCACATGCAGCAGGTTAAGCAACTGACGTTTATATTCGTGAATTCGCTTTACCTGTACATCAAACATGCTCTCAACATCAAACTCTACACCACAATCCTGTTGCACCATTTGAGCAAGCTTACGCTTGTTGTTGAACTTGACCTGTCGCCACTGTGATCGCAGCTGCTCATCGTTGACGTGATTTTCGAGCTTGCTCAGCTGACCCAGGTTGGTGATCCAGTCTTTACCAATGGTTGTGTCAAGCAGACTACGCAGCTCAGGGTTGCACGATGCCAGCCAGCGGCGAGGTGTTACACCATTCGTTTTGTTATTGAACTTTTCCGGCCAAAGCTCGTAGAACTCACTGAACAAGCCTTCTTTAAGCAAGTCTGTGTGCAACGCTGCAACACCGTTAACCGAAAAGCTTCCAACAATAGCCAGATACGCCATTCGTACCTGTGGTTCGTTGCCCTCTTCTATGATGGACATACGGCGCTGTTTTGCGGTGTCACCCGGCCAGCGATTTGAAACCTGTTGCAGGAATCTGGCATTGATTTCAAAGATGATATCAACCACTCGCGGAAGTAGTTTTCTAAACAAGCTGACCGACCAACGCTCCAACGCTTCCGGCAACAACGTGTGGTTGGTGTACGCCATTGTTTGCGTGGTGATATCCCATGCGCGGTCCCAGCTCAGCTCGTAGTCATCCATTAGAATTCGCATGAGTTCAGCCACTGCAACGCTTGGATGAGTATCGTTTAATTGAAAGCAGTTTTTCTCGGCAAACTGATCGAAGTTCGTGTCGTTGTGCTTTACCCAGTGTGCAAGCACATCCTGTAAACTTGCAGATGCCAGAAAGTATTGCTGCCTTAGCCTTAACTCTTTACCGTTTTCACTGCTGTCATTCGGATACAGCACCATAGAAATGTGCTCGGCTTCGTTTTTATTCGCCACCGATTCCGGATAACGACCAGCATTAAACTCACCCAGCTCGAATGCATCAGACGCTGCAGCCTTCCACAAACGCAAGGTGTTAACCGTGTTATTGTTGAAGCCCGGTATTGGCGTATCGTGCGGTACCGCGAGCACATTTTCTGTATCTACCCATCGCACTCTGGATGCACCTTTGCCATCCACGTAAAATTCACTGCGACCACCAAAGCGGACCTTGCGAGTGTCCTGCGGGCGTGACGCCTCCCAAACGTAACCATCTCGCAACCAGTGGTCTGGCTCTTCAACCTGCGCGCCATCCTGAATCTCCTGGCGGAACATGCCGTACTCATAACGGATGCCATAGCCAACAACCGGTAAATTCAGTGTTGCGCAACTATCAAGAAAACAGGCTGCCAGCCTGCCTAGCCCGCCATTACCCAGACCTGCATCATGTTCTGCATCAGAGATATCTTCAAGCTGCAGACCGTATTCATACAGTGCTGATTTAACCGATTCTTCCAGATCAAGATTCAACATGGCATTGCTGAGCGCTCTGCCCATGAGGAATTCCAGCGACAGGTAATACGCCCGCTTGCCAGCACCGGTCTCCTGCGCAACACGGGTAGCTTTCCAGCGCTCCATCAAGCGGTCACGAACAGATAGAGCAAGTGCTTCGTATAACTCACGCACCTTTGCATCAGACTCAACACAGCCCAGGGTGCGTCCAAGATGCCGCCTGAAATCATGATCTATTGCCGCAGCGTCCATTTCCAGAGGAGAAAGTGGCTGGAAACTCTTCATAATTAAAATCCGGTTGTCAATGAGCTACTGGTTAACACTTTAGCGTAGATGGATTTCGAGCCGGGAAAAACCATAGCCCGTTTGCTGTTAGACGTCGATTAATGTGTTCGTTCAGCTGAATAGACGCTGACAGAATGCGCCGCCATTTCGAAGTTGTCGGCAACTTTGGCCTGAGTTACAGCGCCGGATTGTGAAGTATCGAGTCTGCAATGCCATGCGTGAACGGAATCGTTGCGGGGAAAAGTTACATTCAGCATTTCTTTACTTGCATTGAAGGCCAGTACCAGATGCCGGGAAGCCTCGCGGCTGCCTGTGTCAGCAGCTGAAACCGCGTGTTGTGAAGCAGCAGCTGCCGGACGGTTATCCGAAAGCAACAAAATCACACACCGTGCGAATGACTCCTGCCATTGCTGCTCCTGCATGGGTTGTCCGGCCGGATCACACCAGGTGGCAGTCACCGCACTGTCACCATCGCTGATAAAGTTTCGCAGGCGTAGCAGTGGCTCGGTGCGTCGCAGTGTAATTGCCGCTTGTACAAATGCGTGAAATTCAGCGTTCGTTTCAAGCTGTGACCAATCGAGCCAGTTGAGCTCGTTATCCTGACAGTAAGCATTATTGTTACCCTGTTGGGTGCGGCCGAACTCATCGCCTGCAAGAATCATTGGCACGCCTTGAGACAACAACACGGTGGCCAGCATGTTGCGTCGCTGTAAATCGCGAAAAGCATTGATCTCGACGCTGTCTGTGGGGCCCTCTATACCGTAATTGTCACTGTAGTTGGCAGAGTGCCCATCGCGATTATCCTCGCCGTTAGCCAGGTTATGCCGATCCTTGTACGACACAGTGTCCGTCAGCGTATAGCCATCGTGTGTGGTTACAAAGTTAACGCTCGACCACAAACCGCGACCACTGTGATTGAACTGCTCACTGGAACCGAAAACCCGACCGGCGAATTCAGGCAGTAATCCTTCATCACCACGCCAGAACTTGCGGATGGTATCGCGGTACTTATCGTTCCACTCACTCCAGCCAGCCGGAAAACCACCGAGTTGGTAGCCACCGGGACCAATGTCCCACGGCTCGGCAATCATTTTTACCCGGCTTAAGGTTGGATCCTGCCCGACTGCGCTCAAAAACGCCGAATTACGGTTAAAGCCGTCTGCATCACGCGCCAGTGTACTGGCCAGATCAAAACGAAAACCGTCAACATGCATATCAGTGACCCAATAGCGCAAACTATCCATGACCATTTGCAGTACACGCGGATGATTCACATTAAGCGTGTTACCACAACCGGTATCGTTTATATAGTAGCGTTTGTCATCCGGCATTAAACGATAGTAAGAAAGATTATCAATGCCTTTGAATGATAGCGTTGGCCCTCGATGGTCACCCTCACAAGTATGGTTATAAACAACATCAAGAATCACTTCGATACCGGCATCGTGAAACTTGCGAATCACCTGCTTAACTTCCGCCAGATCATTTCCCGACGTACCGGATAAATAGCGCTGCTCAGGGGCAAAATAATTGAGTGTGCTGTAGCCCCAGTAATTTCTCAGATCTTTATCCACCAGAAAACGATCATCAACAAAGTGGTGGACTGGCAACAGTTCAATCGAAGTCACCCCTAGCGCTTTCAGGTATTGGATTATCGCGATATCGCCAAGTGCTGCAAATGTACCACGGATTGAAGAATCAATTGCCTGATGCTGGATGGTCATGCCCCGTACATGAGCTTCATAGATCACTGAATCCGATGGATGAATTTGCGGAGATTTATCATCACCCCAGGTATAGGCATGATCCACCACCACTGCCTTTGGCATGGCACGGGCGTTGTCACGACGATCAAAAGACAAGTCCTCTCGCGGACTGTTGCTGCGATAGGCAAGGTGCACATCTGACCATTTGATGTCACCTCTTAACAGTTTTGCATAAGGATCAACCAACAGCTTGTTAGGATTAAACCGATGACCATGCGCAGGGTCGTAAGGCCCGTGCACCCGGTAACCATAACAATCGCCTGGTAACAATCCGGCAACATAACCGTGCCACACCTGATCGGTGCATTCCGGCAGGGTTATGCGTTCACGTTCACGCCTGCCTGATGGATCGTAGATGCATAGCTCCACGCGTTCTGCATGAGCAGAAAACAGCGCGAAATTGACACCCGCACCATCCCAGTTTGCACCGAGTGCATGAGAATATCCGGCTGATAGTTGAAATTGCGGAGTAAATGCCACAGAAAGATTGTTGCCTGTATTGGGTTGCACCGGAATCACAGTCATTTCCCACTAGCCGTTCGCCAATGGCAGCTAGCTACTAGTCTAGTCATTGGTCATTGGTCATTGGCCAGAACCGCTGTTATCCCAGTGCCACTGTAAGTAAAGTAGCGCCAGCCTGTAGGCTATGTTAAACCTGTGGCCCGCACTAGCCCGGGTTATTCGTGAAAATGACGGCATCCCGCTTGATCCTTGATTCCACAGCGAATTTTTTCTCTTGCAAATATCAGTAAGTATTCGACGCGAGAAGAAAATACCCTGTGAAACCAATGCTCTGCGCGCTATGC
>CALLLW010000039.1 GCA_938007995.1 uncultured Granulosicoccaceae bacterium
TGAGTGCCGCAAACCTGCCGCCAATTGCTGAAGCTGGTGAGAATCAAACTGTTGAGGTGGATACTGAGTTCACACTGGATGGCAGTGGTAGTTCAGACCCGGAAGATAAAATCGCAACGTATGAATGGTTGTTCGACGGTGTTGAGTACATGGGGGCCATGGTTCCGGTGAGCTTGTCAGTGGCTGGTGAGTACGTCGCTACTCTCACTGTGACTGATGAAGAAGGGGCGACTGGCACAGACACAGTGACCATTTTTGTGAATGCTGAAAATCTGCCGCTAATCGCTGAGGCTGGTGAGAATCAAACTGTTGAGGTGGGTGTTGAATTTACGCTCGACGGTACTGGCAGTACCGTCGATGCCGAAGGTGCTGCGTATATATGGACTATCGGCACACTTTCATTTGATACCGCTATCGCTAATGTCACGATCACAATGCTTGATGAATTCCTGGTGGGTGAGTACACAGCCGAACTCACGGTGGAAGATGCAGCAGGTGGAACAAGCACCGATACAACAACAATAAAAATTACTGAAGTGGCTAATGCAGCGCCCGTAGCAGAAGATGATCTGCTCGACGCAAATGGTGATCCGCTCACTGTGGTTATTGGTGAATCTATTGTCATTAATGTGTTAGCCAACGACGTTGATGACAACGATGAGCTTGATGCGTCTGGTATTGTTACCTCTATTGAAGAGGCAGCACCACAGGCTGATGGTACAGTGATATACAAGCCAGCAGAGGGTGCGAGTACAACTGAACCGGTAACCTTTACCTACACGGTGAAAGATCTGGATGGCGAGATATCAAATGAAGCAGCGGTCACCGTTGTAGTGGCTGAATCAGCTGAAGAGCCAGCTGAAGAAAATGACGGTGAAATGGGCGAAAACTGGGTCGCTCAACGTTCTGCCAGTGGTGCGGATAACATCACAGCGGCAGACATCACAGATCTGATTCTGGTTACCGGCCAGTCTAATGTGAGAGGCTCACAAACAGGCTTTGATCCTTCTCTTGATGCTACAGACTCGCGTATATTTGCTTTTACCAGTGAGAACGACTGGGAAACTGCAGATCTGCATCAGGCCTGGGATGTTGATGGTTGGCATCCGGGTAATGGGTCGCTAGAGCCTTATTGTCTGGCTAATCCGGAGTGCGAACCACGGATTCCGTATAACAACTTTGCCTTTCACTTTGCCAAGACGGTTGTGGAAATTGATCCCAGCCGGGTTGTTGGCTTGATAATCGCCAGTGCTCCCGGAGAAGGTATAGCGCACTGGGATGCAGGCAGTGAGTTCTATCAGGTGGTTGATGCAAAAGTGCTGGATGCTTTGAATGCGCAAGGAGTTAAGGCGCAGGTTGATGCCATCTTGTGGCACCAGGGCGAGACGGACTGGCAGTTCGACGGCACATCAGACCCTGATGCAAGTGATGCTGAAAGAGCCTATGCCGAGTATTATCCGGAAAAGCTCAATGACTTAATTGCACGCTTCCGCAGCAGTGGCTGGTTTGATGTGAATGGCGAGTTTATCTGTGGTGAAACACGTCAGGCACCCGTGAATGACAGGCTGATGGCTTTGAATTCCGATGGTGATGATACAACTGCTTGTGTAGAGGGTAGTGATTTAACGACTCGCGAGATGGACTTGCTTGCCTCACCACCGCAGTTGGGAACACACTTTGATGCAGAAGCGTTAAGAACTCTGGGCGAGAGATATGGTTTGCAGTATTTGCAGATGACTCAGTAGGCGTGTTCTGGTGTGTGGGGTTGTATAAAAGTGGATGCGCTTTGAGCGCATACACCCCCACGTTGTAGCTTCGGGGCTACATCGGGTCCTTGTGGTCTTATATGTTTTCGTAGGGGCGATAAGCCGGAGGCGCACCGACCGGTGTTTGGGTTGTAGAAACCTGTTGGTGTTTACGCTTTTTTGAAGCTTGTGGTGGATGCGCTTTCCGCTTATACACCCTACGGTGTGGGTTCGGGTTTCTTTTGGGTTCGTGTTTTTTATGTTTTCGTAGGGGCGATAAGCCGGAGGCGCATCGACCGGTGTTTGGTTGTTTGCCTTTATCATCTGCCAACAAACTGGACAACCGCGTCCAACAACCTGTAAATTAAAAGTAACTGAAGCAGTTCAATAATCGCACAATCCACGCGAGCAGTAAAACAAGTAGTTCACCATGAGTAATTACCGAAGAGCAGTACAGCCAGGTGGGGTTTTCTTCTTCACCGTTGTTACCAAAAAAAGAAAAGCGGTATTCAACAACGAAAAAACCATTGCCACTCTAAGAGAAGCCTTTAGGCGCGAGCTTGTAAGGCGGCCCTTTGATCTTGAAGCGATAGTGGTGCTTCCTGATCATCTGCATTGTCTTTGGCAATTGCCAGAACACGATTCTGATTTTTCAAACCGTTGGCGAGAGATAAAGAAATTCACTACACGAGAACTGACACATGCGCGTTATCTTCGTGGTGATGATGGCTTGTGGCAAAGACGTTTCTGGGAACATCAAATAAGGGATGACAAAGATTGGCGTACTCATATGGATTACATTCACTATAACCCTGTAAAACATGGTTACGTTACTGCTGCGAAGTACTGGAATCATTCATCATTTCACAAGTGGGTAAGGCGTGGTGTCTATAGTCTGGATTGGGGTGAGGCAGAGCCGGTAAGTCTGCGTGGTTGTGATTTTGAATAATATTTGATTGTGTTCGTAGGGGCGATAAGCCAGAGGCGCATCGACCGGTGTTTGGGTTGTGAAGTCTGTTGGTGTTTACGTTTTTTTGAAGTTTGTGGTGGATGCGCTTTCCGCTTATACACCCTACGGTGTGAGTTCGGGTTTCTTTTGGGTTTGTGGTTTTATGTTTTCGTAGGGGCGATAAGCTAGAGGCGCATCGACCGGTGTTTGTGTTGTAGAAATCTGTTGGTGTTTGCGTATTTTTGAAGTTTGTGGTGGATGCGCTTTCCGCTTATACACCCTACGGTGTGGGTTCGGGTTTCTTTTGGGTTTTTGGTTTTATGTTTTTGTAGGGGCGATAAGCTGGAGGCGCATCGACCGGTGTTTGGTTGTTAATTTTTATCGTCTTGCAACAATTAGATAGCGGCTTCCAATTGCTTGTAGATTAATAGCCCATGTAGGAGTGAAGTAGTAAGGCATGACATATTGTTTTAAAAATAAGGCTTAAACAGCTGCGGTATAGCGAAGAAAGGATAGAGCCAGCAGCACTGCCTGGATCTACATACAACTCTAGAAACACATCTACAGCCGTACTGCTGGCTCTGGTGATAAAAGTACCACCATCGATCTGTGATGCAATAATTTTTATAGCCAATTGCTGGCAAATAAAAACTGCATCACAACTTCGTCCTGGATTTGTAGGAAAATTCCTACAAGGTCGATGGAAGTGCTGTGAAAAATGCACAGCTGGTGAGAAAAAAGTGGGTTCAATTCAGCTGTCATTTTCTACTGTGATAAGCTGTTTGTTTTCGCAACTGCACGGTGGTAGGAGTGTTCGCAGAGGTCTGATGATCAGTGATAAAGATGATCACATGCAAATTTTTCCTTGGTGTTGATTCATAGAGTGCCTTTCGACGCTAGCTCTGCAAGTGGTGTTAAACTGTAAACGACGATAAGCGGAGAGCTCGATGACTAAGCCAGCCAATAAAGTCGCAACCTATAAAGACTTGTTTACCATCCCGG
This sequence comes from uncultured Granulosicoccaceae bacterium, assembly GCA_938007995.1. Taxonomy (GTDB): domain Bacteria; phylum Pseudomonadota; class Gammaproteobacteria; order Granulosicoccales; family Granulosicoccaceae. Next base: position 3,697 of record CALLLW010000039.1, read on the forward strand.
ATAATGTGGTTGGTGAAATACTGGCGGGGGAGCTTGTCACGCACCCAAGGCCTGCGCCCAAACACGCCAGAGCAGCATCAGTCATTGGGGCTAAACTATTAGGTGAATTTGATACCAGGCTTGGTGGAGAGTATGGCGACTGGTGGATTCTGGATGAACCGGAATGTCATCTTGCTGAGGATATCGTTGTTCCAGACATTGCTGGGTGGCGTAAAACCACTATGCCAGAGCTTCCGGAAAGCGCGTGGTTTCCGTTAAGGCCAGATTGGGTATGTGAGGTGTTGTCACCTGCAACAGCGAAATATGATCGCGGCGTAAAGCAGGAGGTCTATGCCCGTGAAGGTGTTGGTTATTATTGGCTCGTCGATCCGCTTGAAAAAATGATCGAAGTATTTGAACTACAGAATGACAGGTGGGTGCTACTGGAAGTGGTATCAGACAATACGGTCGTGAGGCTTACGCCATTCGAAACTATGCCATTCGATCTAGCCACGTTATGGGTATAGCTTATCGGCATTAGAGTAAAGCGTAAAGAAAGGATAGAGCCAGCAGCACTGCCTGGTTCTACATGCGACTTTAGAAATACATCTACAGCCGTACTGCCAGCTCTGGTGGTAAAATTACCGCCATCAACTTGTGATGCATTAATTTTTATAGCCAATCGCTGGTAAATAAAAACTGCACCACAACTTCGTCCTGAATTTGTAGGAAAATTCCTACTAGGGTTTATGGAAGTTTCATGGAAAATGCGCTGGTGATCTTATCGAAGTCGCCCGTATTGCCTTAGAAGAGTTGCATCACAGGCAGGCTGATTCGGTGTTGCTTTAGTCTAAAATCAGGCCGCTACATCTTAGGCTTAGGCTGTCTTTATAACGCTGCGCAGCGCAAAGTCCGCAAAGAAATATAAGCAAGCAGAGCAAGCAGCGTCGTCAGTTTTTTTATCTAAAAAATGCTACTTTTCCAACTTCATCGAATCTGCCATTAGAACAACCGTGGGTTTCGGCACTTCACCTACCACGGTGGCATGCCATTTACCGAGCATTGCGCCGTAGGCGTGTACGGCTCCTATGCTGGATGCACCCAGTAATTCGTTTTGTGCGTTGTTGGCAGATGCTGTAATGTATATCGATACTGTCGCAAGGCCGTCTGTGTACATGACGCGACGGGCTTCTGAGTGACCTGGCAAGTTTACTACTGTGTCTGTGAGCACGTTAAAGCCTTTGGGAAGTGTGACTTCTGCAATGGCTGGGATGTTGGCGCTGATGTTTGACTGCGATGCGATCGGGTTTTCATCAATGGTCCAGTCGGCACCGTTGGTTGGAATGCCTGGTTGCAGTTGCTCTTCAGGGATTTCATCAAGGTAGTTGATGTCGGTATACATGACTTCCTCAATGACTGTGCCTTCGTTGTCCCGCATGATAGAGCGAAGCATTAGATATGTTTCTGCATCAATCGCTAGCTGGTAACCGTAACGGTGGTTATCCAGTGGCATCAGATCGACAATCTCAACGTCTCTGTCAGCGACCCGGTCGGTGCCGATATGTTCGAATTCATAGTAGTTTTCAAGCAGGTTCAACTGGGCGGGTTCTAACACCGGGAAAGGGGTTTGATGTGCAGCTTTGTTGATGCCGACGGTGCGGCTCCCGGGCCAGATGCAGACGGTCCCACTGTCATTACGAAAAATTTCACGTGCTTCGCCGTTTAACGATATCAATCGTTCTCGTGATGTGCCGTTGCTGCTGCTGTGCGTCAGTTGCATAGATTCCAGCTCACCGCGTTGCAGGTATATAAAAGACCCTGAGTAGTTCAGATCTGTTTTCGCGGTAGACATCTTCATGATCAGCTCGCGCCCTTGAGGGTCTGCGGCAACAGCTGATGCGAACAGAAGGCAAAACAGGGTTAAAGTGTTACGCATACTGGCACTTACGAAAAGACGTGTGCTCATTTGCCTGTAATCTGAAGACGGGCAGGGGCGTGCGACTGAGTATCGTATCCAACCAGTCGGGAGTGCGACACAAAGCCCTGGACGCTGCCCATGCTGGCTTCTTCAAGATGGTTGGTTAGTAGAATATTTAATCGTTCTTCCACATCTATGTTGCGCGGTGACTCTTGTTGTTCGCTCATGCGCCAGTGTGTGCCGCTGCTGGCTGTCTGCATGGCTGCCTGCAGAGTCAGTGCTTCCAGTGCAGGCTGCGTTTTCGCTTCGGCGATAATTTGCGAATCGGTGATGTTAGTTGATACGGATGGTTCGACTGGCTGGTTCTCATTGCTCGCGAGGTTATTTGTGTGCTCGATCTCGGGTGATAGCCAAAGTTGTGTGGCAAGTAGTGCTGCGCCAGTAAAACTGGCTGCAAGGCCAAAGCCTGCGATCGACTTTCGATTAACCCTGCGGCGTGGGATATCTACCACGTCGGGTTGATCGTTTGTTGGTTGTTCGAACGCTTGCGTTGCACTTTTGCGCGGGAGCGGCACTACCGTTTGAACGGAAGCCGCAGGAGATTGGTTGCGCGGGGCAGAAGCTTTTGGCTTAGCGGCGCTTGTGATCGGAACCACCTTCGCTGCAGCAGTGTTTATTGATTTACTGACTTGAGCAACGAAATCAGGCGAAAGTGCGGGGTGATAGTCATCTTGCATGACATCCCGTACTAAGTGCATGCACTGCCACTCGGAGGCAAGTTGCGGGTCTTCACACATGTGCTTGAGCAGATTTTCAGCGGTAACATTGGCAGAGATAATGTCTTCACTGTTGCCGAGCTCGCCATCGGCCAGTGCGGACAGTGCTTCTCTTAAGTGGTTCGCTTCATTGTTGCTCATGCTGAGTTCCAGTTTGCCGCTGTTTACATTTCGGCAGTCCGCAAAGTTGAGGTGTACGGTTGAATGTGTTGTTCAATCGCTTCTCTGGCGCGAAATATTCTGGAGCGTACTGTGCCGAGAGGGCACTCCATAATTTCGGCTATCTGCTCGTAGGACAAACCGCTTTGCTCTCTGAGTGTGATCGCAAGCTGTAGTTCCGTAGGTAGATTACTTATGGCAGTTTTAACAGAATGTTTAAGCTCATCTGTGATCAGTTCGCTCTGTGGGTCTGCAATGTCTCGCAATCCGGGGGCACTTTCAAAGTATTCCGCCTCGGTGCTGTCAATACTGCTGGCAGTAGGTCTTCTGGATTTTGAAATCAGGTGGTTTTTGGCGGTATTAACTGCAATACGATAAAGCCAGGTGTAGAAGGCGCTGTCGCCGCGAAAGTTTTTCAGTCCGCGGTAGGCTTTGATAAAGGTTTCCTGACAGACGTCCTGCACTTCATGGTGATCGTACACAAGGCGCGAGACGATGCTTGCTACCTTGTGCTGGTACTTCATTACCAGCAGATCAAAAGCCCGGTTGTCTCCAGCTTGAACTTTCCGCACCATGGCAAGGTCTTTCTGTTTATCGGTCATCGTTACGATCCTTATCAGTAAGTTACAACGTATGATATGACCGGGGATCGTTCGGTTCTGAACCGCGCGGTAACCATTCTATAACGTTCCGTCAACAGTTCTCACAATTCAATAACAAAAGGCCGCCCCGCAATGGAGCGGCCTTTTTAGTGGTACCGCAAGCCCTTCTGGCGATGCCAGTCGAGCCCTTTTTGTGGCCCTGGCCGGGCCTGAGAATTACGCCTGACAATTACGCTTGAAGATCAAACCGATCAGCGTTCATGACCTTGGTCCATGCCGCAACGAAGTCGTGTACAAACTTCTCGCCGTTGTCATCCTGTGCATAAACTTCCGCGTAGGCACGAAGGATTGAGTTAGAACCAAAAACAAGGTCCGCATTAGTGGCGGTCCACTTTACAGAGCCGGTCTTGCGATCCTTAATCTCGAATGTACCGTCTGACACTGGCTCCCAGCTATTGTTCATGTCGGTCAGGTTAACGAAAAAGTCATTCGTCAGTTGCCCGGGTCGGTCAGTGAACACACCATGCTTCGAACCGCCATGGTTCACATCCATTGCGCGCATGCCGCCAAGCAGTACCGTCATTTCTGCTGCAGTGATTCCCATTAGCTGAGCGCGATCAAGCAATAGCTCCTCAGGGCCTACCGCAGACTTTTCTTTTTCAAAGTTACGGAAGCCGTCTGCCAGAGGTTCCAGTACCGAGAAGCTTTCTGCATCGGTCATGGCTTCTGTTGCATCACCACGGCCTGGAGCAAATGGCACATCGACACTATGGCCAGTGGCTTTGATCGCACTTTCAAGCCCGACATTGCCTGCCAATACAATTACATCAGCAACCGATGCACCTGTGTCAGCTGCGATAGGTTCAAGTACGGCGAGTACTTTGGCGAGACGATCTGGCTCATTGGCAGCCCAGTCTTTCTGTGGTGCCAGGCGAATGCGTGCACCGTTGGCACCGCCGCGCTTGTCTGAGCCGCGGAACGTACGTGCGCTGTCCCATGCAGTGGCAATCATTTCAGCTGCAGATAAGCCGCTGTCTGCGATTACTTTCTTCACTGCGTTGACGTCATAAGAGGTTGAGCCTGCAGGCACAGGGTCCTGCCAGATCAGATCTTCTGCCGGTACATCAGGACCGAGGTAGTTTGCTCTTGGACCCATATCGCGATGCGTCAGTTTGAACCATGCGCGTGCAAAGGTATCGGCAAAGTAGTCAGGGTCTGCCATAAACTTCTGACAGATTTCGTTATAGATCGGGTCGACCTTCATTGCCATGTCAGCATCAGTCATCATCGGGTTATGACGAATAGACGGATCTGTTGCATCAACTGGCTTAACATCATCAGGCATGTCAACTGGCTCCCACTGGTTTGCACCGGCTGGAGATTTAGTGAGTTGCCATTCGTAGTTAAACAGATAGTCAAAGTAGCCCATATCCCACTTGGTGGGGTTTTGTGTCCAGGCGCCTTCAATACCTGAAGTAAACGCATTGGTCGCTTTGCTGTTGTGACCCGGGTTGTCCCAACCGAAGCCCTGTGTTTCAAGACCGGCTGCTTCTGGCGCAACACCGATCTTGTCGGTAGCACCGCGACCGTGTGCCTTGCCCACTGTGTGACCACCACAGGTGAGTGCGGCGGTTTCTTCATCGTTCATTGCCATGCGGGCAAAGGTTTCTCTAACGTGCAACGCAGTACGCGCGGGGTCGGGGTTACCGTTAACGCCTTCCGGATTGACGTAAATCAGGCCCATATGAACCGATGCCAGCGGGTTGTACATGGTTGATGGCTGATCCAGATCTTCGTAACGGTTAGCGCTGTCAGCCAGCCATTCGTCTTCAAATCCCCAGTTGATGTCGGTTTCAGGACCCCAGATATCAGCACGGCCAAAACCAAAGCCGAAGGTTTTTAAACCCATGGATTCATACGCCATGTTGCCAGCCAGAATGATTAGATCTGCCCATGAGAGTGCATTGCCGTGCTTCTTTTTTACCGGCCATAACAGTCGACGGGCTTTATCAAGACTGGCGTTGTCCGGCCAGGAGTTAAGCGGTGCAAAGCGGATGTTGCCACTGCCCGCACCACCACGACCATCACCCATGCGGTAAGAACCTGCAGAGTGCCATGCCAGGCGAATCATTAAGCCGCCATAGTGACCCCAGTCTGCAGGCCACCAGTCCTGGCTGTCTGTCATTAGTGCTTTGACGTCTGCTTTTACTGCTTCATGGTCAAGTGCTTTGACTGCCGCGCGATGATCGTAATCCGGATCCATCGGGTTTGTACGTGCACCATGCTGATGCAGGATGTCCAGATTTAACGCATTCGGCCACCACTTGGTGACTGGCTTATCAAGCGTGGTGTTTCCACCGTGGGCGAAAGGGCAGCCGCCCCCGACTGTACCGTCCATAATATTCTCCTGAGTGTTTTACTTATGGTTGATGGTAAAAAGACTTCGATTTTTTAATTGGTACAACTTGTTTCTGTTTTTATGACTCCTCTGGTGCTGTGTTTATCTGTTGGCAAGTAAGAAATGTTAACTTGCTTATTATTGTTGCTGACAATCAGGGCAAAGGCCCCAATAAGTTACTTCGGCTTCATCAATGATATAGCCGTGGTCTGACTCAGCGGTGAGACACGGTGCTTTGCCTATCGCACAATCCACATCCACCACGTTGCCGCATTCGCGACAGGCAAGGTGGTGGTGGTTATCAACACGGTGTTCATAGCGCGCTGCGGAACCGGCCGGCTGAATACGCCGAATCAAGCCGTGCTCAGCCATTGAGTTCAGTGCGTCATAAACTGCCTGGCGCGAAACAACCCCAAGGTCGGTATGCACGGATTGGAAGATCTCGTCTGCTATTGCGTGCGGTGAGGCCAGCACCGCCCGATACACCGCCAGGCGCTGTGCGGTGACCTGCAGACCTGCGGACTTGAGAGCCTCTGATACATCCAGCCGGGATGTGGCTGATTCTGTGTTGTTCATATTTTCAGTATGCATCCAATTCTGGGGTAATTCAAGAGTTGTGGGCAATCAAGTATTGAGTGCCGGTTTTTGCATGGTTGGAATACGCCCGGTCGCTACACTCAAAGCTGTTCACGGAGAAACCCCGCGACTGTTGTGAACAGAGTGTTTGTGAATGACAATGCCTGCCAGGCAGTCGCTATGCGCAGTCTATGCGTTGTGAAGAAGACCAACGATGTGTGTAGAAATCGATGTAGACATGATAAAAATCAAAAGACTGTTGCCTGTTGCAACCGCACTTGTATTGCTTGTGTTCGCTGCCACTTGGTGCGCTGGTAGACTTAATCGTCGCGACCAATAAAAAATAATCGGTGGTTTCCTGGCAAAGAAGGCGACTATGTATTTCTGCCAGACGGTATTTTTGGCAGAATAAAAAATCAAACACCTGATATGGTTGCATTATCAGTTAAAGGTGAGGTGACGCTGACTTACCCGACTGTAGAATTCTTTTGTTTGAAAGTGCTGAACTTAAGCAGTGACAAGACGTTTGGTGTATCAACAAATTCCGGTCTTGACTATGGCCTGCAGGAAGTCAGTATGACCGCAGTGCCGCAGGCGTTGAGAGAGGGTTTTCACAAAGCGCTGGTGGAAGCGGGTTAAGAAAAACATATCAAAGTTAAGCTGGTAGAGCTTTCATCAGCGGGAGATTCGTCACTGGATTATTTGATGTTTATTGCCTTATCTACCGAGGTGGCATCTGATTACCATGCGATTGAAAGAACTCTGGTGCAATCTTGTGTTCAGGTAGCGAATGAGAATAAATGGAGTATAGCGTTTCCGCAGTTGGCTATACATAACATGGTTTGATCGCGGCAATACAGCAATAGTAAAAGGCGAATGATTGTGTCTGAGGTTGTGATTTATTATCTGGAAATGCGTCGCGCTGATGCGCATACAGTAAAGCCGCTGCCAGCAGATTTAACGGTTACAGAGGCCTGTATAAAACAGTATCAGGTAAATCGCATGTTGTATCAATTGGTGGGGGAGGACTACGACTGGAATGATAAATCCGGCTGGACTGCGGATCAGTGGCGCCACTATGCCGAATCAGATGATCTCAGAACCTGGCTTGCCTATCACAAGGGCAGTATCGCCGGATTCTTTGAGTTAAAGCAGGTAGATGCAGAAACTAACGAGCTTGCCTACTTTGGTCTGGCAGCGAAGTTTATCGGAAAAGGGTATGGCGGAGCGTTGTTGTCTGCGGCGTTGCATGAGGCATGGCAGTGGGGTGGGCCTGCGCGAGTAATTGTTAATACCTGCACGCTTGATCATCCTAATGCTTTAGCAAATTACAAGGCACGCGGTTTTAAACTTTATGATACAAAAACGGTTTCCGCCTAGCGTATTGTTGATGCGCAATACCACATGATCTGAGAGTGAATAACTCACCCTCAGCTGTGATGTACTAAAAGATCACCACCGACCGAATGGATTCACCTTTATGCATTAAATCAAACGCACTGTTGATGTCATCAAGTGGCATGGTATGCGTGATCAGCGGATCAATCTCGATTTTGCCATCCATGTACCAGTCAACAATTTTTGGTACATCGGTTCTGCCTTTTGCACCACCAAAAGCAGTACCGCGCCAGTTACGGCCGGTAACCAGTTGAAAAGGGCGGGTACTGATTTCAGCGCCTGCCGGTGCAACACCAATAATAATAGAAGTGCCCCAGCCTTTATGGCAGCACTCAAGCGCCTGCCGCATCACTTCAACGTTGCCAATACATTCAAATGAATAATCTGCACCACCGTTGGTTAGATCAACCAGGTAAGGCACCAGATCGCCTTCTACTTCTTTCGGGTTAACAAAGTGCGTCATGCCAAAGCGTTCAGCCATTTCTTTTCTGGCAGGATTCAGATCAACGCCCACAATCTTATCGGCACCGGCAAGCCTTGCACCTTGAATGACGTTTAAGCCAATGCCACCCAGACCGAATACAACCACGTTATCACCGGGTTTCACTTTGGCGGTATTGATGACCGCACCAATACCGGTGGTAACACCGCAGCCGATGTAGCAGATCTTATCGAAGGGTGCATCTTCCCGCACTTTGGCTAAAGCGATTTCAGGCACCACGGTATAGTTTGAAAAAGTTGAGGTGCCCATGTAATGGAACAGCTTGTCTTTACCGCGTGAGAAGCGGCTGCTGTTGTCGGGCATAAGGCCCTGGCCCTGGGTTTCTCTTATCTGTTGGCACAGATTGGTTTTACCCGAGGTGCAGTAATCACACACGCGGCATTCCGGTGTGTAAAGCGGGATAACATGATCGCCTTTTTTCAGACTGGTGACGCCTGCACCAACCTCTACCACAACGCCGGCGCCCTCATGGCCTAAAACGGCCGGAAAGATTCCCTCAGGATCTGCACCTGACAATGTGAACTCATCAGTGTGGCAGATGCCGGTGGCTTTGATTTCAACCAGACACTCACCGGCTTTCGGGCCGTCTACGTCGATGGTGCCGACTTCAAGCGGCGCACCGGCTTTAACTGCAATCGCGGCTCTTGATTCCATTGGGTTTTCCTGTGAATTAGGTGATCTGTTGCTGGCTGTGGCGGATAACTGCAAAGTACAGCAAGCGGAATAATGGCGCGCCCCGAGGGATTCGAACCCCCGACCTGCCCCTTAGGAGGGGGCCGCTCTATCCAGCTGAGCTAGGGGCGCATCACAGGGTGGAAGTGTAAGGTGGCTTTGGCCGAACTACAAATTTTCCCAAAGATCACGCTTCAAAAGCGTCGCATTTAAATTTTTTTCAAGGTTGCCGATAGACTTGTGGTCTGAAATTTTTGTCGGCCTGTTTCTCAGCGTGCTGACACAACCGGAAATTGTTATGTCGGCACTACCAAAAAGTAACGAACGCAGAAAATACCGTCGTATCTCTGATGCAATTGCGCTGCACGTACAGCAGCACGACGCGACAGCCAGTGAAGCTGAGCTTTACGTTGACGATCTGCCACAACATCCGACTCATGTGGTCAGTTTAAACCCCAATGGACTGAAGTGCTATCACGATAAGATGTTCAATGATGGCGATATTATGGCGCTGAGTATCCGTTTGTTTCCAAGCGGGGAGCGGATCGATACGCTGGCAAAAGTGGTTAACTCGGGTGAGGAAGATCAGCCCGGTAAAAACAATCGATTTTTTGCCGGTATGGCTTTTATAAAGCTGAGTGATGAAAACAAGGCACTGATGCTCGAGCACGTTAAGCAAGTAGCGCGGCAGTCTTTTGGTGGATCAGTGAAGCTGGTTAATTAACCGGTTTTTGACAGGCTTTTCTGTATTGGCGCACTGGCCAATGTTTACTGGCCAATGTTTAAGGCGTGCTAGCCAAGTTGCGCTAGCAGCAAGTTGCTAACTCTCTCGCAAAGCCAGCTCTTACCCAGTAACGGGATGTTGCCACTAACGAATGCCACGTGCCCTCCGCGTGTGCTCAATTCAAAGTCTACTGCAGCTGATAACTGATCAACTGCAGGAATGCACTTCTCACTGAAGAATGGATCATCCCGTGCCCACAGGATATGGGTGGCGGTTTTTATATTGATCAGATCTTTTAATGTGCTGGCGCTCTCGTAGTAGTGTGCGCCACTGTCATAACCGTGTATTGGTGCGGTTACCTGATGATCAAACTCAAAGAAATTTGAAATGTTGGCGAGCTCATACTGATCCATGCCAAGTGCCGGGTACTTGCGGTGTTTGTTAAGTACTGCCTCTTTGCATTGTTTGACTAATACGTGCTGATAGATTCTTGAGAACCCCTGGTTTATACGCCTGGCACCCTCGTTAAGTACAAGCGGTGGGCAGACTGATACGGCAAACTGCAACGGGTTATCCGGTGTTGTGCCCAGATACTTCAATAGCGCGTTGCCTCCCAGTGAAAAGCCGGCAGCGGCTATGGGTGTGTTCGGGTGTCTTTGTTTTATGGTGTTTATAACAAACGCAATGTCTCGTGTATGGCCGCTGTGGTAGGACTGGCGTTGTTTGTTCGGCTCGCCGCTGCAACCACGAAAATGCATAAGCACTGTACGTAGCCCTTTTTGTTGTAAGCGGTGCATCAGAAAGCGGGCGTACTGAGATTTTACGGAACCATTAAGGCCGTGAAAGATAATCACAATCGGGCCTTTTGTGTTTTTGGTCCAGGCCAGATCAAGAAAGTCGTCGTCTGGAGTTGTCAGTCTTTCTACGGTGATATGTGGCGATGGTGGGCGCAGCATTTTTGCAGCCCAAAGCGTTTGTGCATGGGGATTACGAAGCCACCATGCTGGACGAAATTTACTTGAATAGATCATGAAACCACAAGAATCAAAGTTGCGCTCTTGGTAGAGTACCGGTTGAACAGATAAAAATAACAATAATGAAAATTCTGATCTCAAACGATGATGGCTGGGCAGCGCCCGGCATTATCGCACTGGCTGAAGCCCTGCAATCTTTTGCAGACATCAAAGTTGTTGCACCTGATAGAAACAGAAGTGCAGCAAGCAGTTCTTTAACGTTGATGAATCCAATCAGAGCCGTGCAACAAAGGCCTGACTGGTACAGCGTAGATGGTACACCGGCTGACTGCGTTATTCTGGCTTTTAACGGCTTGATTGAATGGGTGCCGGATATTGTGGTTAGTGGCATCAACGCCGGGCCAAACCTGGGTGATGATGTGGTTTATTCCGGTACTGTTGCAGCGGCACTGGAAGGCTTCTTTCATGGAATACCGGGTTATGCTTTCTCGCTGACAGACCCAGGCGCAGGTTACGCTGTTGCGGCTGATATTGCCGCTGACCTCATCAAGCGGCTGGCTTTGAACACTGAAAGCGTGCCGGGTGTGATGAACGTAAATATCCCGAGACTTGCATCCGCACAAAATGTTGCAGTGCGAGTAACCCGGCTTGGCCGTCGCGGTCGCAGCAGTAGTGATATTGAAACTGCCGATCCGCGTGGTGAAAAAATTTACTGGATTGGTGCGGTGGGTACGCCGCAGGATAACGTCGAGGGAACTGATTTTCATGCCATCAACAATGGTGAGGTTTCAATTACCCCGTTGTCTTATGACATGACTGCTCACAATCTACTCGCACCCTTGTCGCACACTTTATTCGGAGATGCCGTATGAATATGGAAGCGCGCATTCAGGGTATTGGTATGACTTCGGTCAGAACTCGTAAGCGTCTTGTTGCAAGGTTGCGGGAGCAGGGCATCCACAACGAAGCGGTGCTGAATGCGCTTATTGAAATGCCGCGTCATATGTTTGTTGATCAGGCAATGGAATCGCGAGCTTACGAAGACTGCTCTTTACCAATCGGTGCAGGCCAGACTATTTCGCAGCCTTATGTGGTGGCGTTAATGACGCAGTTGCTACTTGAGAGCCAGTCAGTCAGCCCACCAGTCAGTCATGGCGTAACAGAAAGCTCAGCTCGAACTGATAAGAAAATTTCAAAAGTGTTAGAGATAGGCACAGGCTCCGGTTATCAGGCAGCCGTGTTATCAACGCTGGTTGATAAGGTTTACACCGTTGAGCGGATTCGATCTCTGGCTCACCGTTGCAGCAGCAAGTTTGCACGCATGGGCATTCGTAATGTCAGCTCGCGCTACATCGATGGCTACAACGGCTGGGCGGCAGAGGCCCCTTTTGATGCCATTTTGGTCACAGCCGCCATGGAAGAAGTGCCAGAGGAACTGGTACAACAATTACGCCCTGGCGGAGTTTTGATCGGCCCCATCGGCGCGCACGAGTCAGGACAGTCACTCTCTGTGGTACGACTGCGCCTTGATGGCCAACTCCAAACCCGCCAGATCGCCCCCGTGCACTTTGTACCGTTTCTGCCAGGGCTTGTGTGATTGGTTTTCTAGCAGGACAGGTTTTTTAGCAGAACGGACTTGTCCGACCAGCGTTTTCCCCACTGGCCAGCAACCAGAGTAGGGGCGATGGAACTTAAGCAGGACAGGCAACGCATGCCCGCTACGGTATGTTCCACCGTCCAACCAGGGCAGGAGCTTCAGGCTCTACCGGATCGCAAACGCAGACAGGCACTACACGCGGCGGGACAGGCACACAAACAGGCACACAAGCGCAGGACATATATGGACGCCCCACTTGTGTCAAGCAAAAAGTTACACCTAACGCTGTAAATACAGCGCATAAATCAAGCTCCTCGTCGTCATTCTTTAACAAACAGTTTTTTTTCAAGTGAGTAGACGGGTATGTCAGACATA